>JAQGOG010000032.1 GCA_028293765.1 Gammaproteobacteria bacterium | reverse complement strand
GCGGTGATAGACGAGCGACACGCCCTCCATCCGCGCCCGGCTGACGCAGACATCGAGCGTCTGGCCGCCGCCGACCACATCGAGACAATGCGGCACGAACAGCGAGCCGATGTGCTGGCGCGCGGCATCCAGATCGGTCGTGCGGTACGCGTGTTCGCTGCCCAAAGCGGCCAGCGAATTCCACCGTTCAACGTTCATGGCAACACCCCCGGAAAGACGTTGGCCCCTCGTTGTTTGTCACCGCTACACCGGACTCTTGCGTTCCTGATGCGAACAGTACGGCAACCCCCTCACGCCATACGTTAGCGGATAAGTGGCGCCTGCGCTTGAAATTGTTTCATGCGTTTGCCGGGGGGCGCCAGCGCGCGCCCGCACTCCGCTTACGACCCGCGCTTTTACGCTCCTGCCGCCACTAATATCGCTCGCCGGGAGCGTGCGGATCGAACACCTTGCCGTCCGCCCGCACCGCCTTGATCCACGTGGCGGCGGACCGGCCGTCGCGCATCGGGTGCCCGGTGATGGTCAGCTTCGTCCCGGGTGACAGATCGCTCTTGCGGATTCCGGCGCGCAACAGCGTGCTGGGACCCTCAGCCTCGAAGCCCCAGGCCGTGACCGTGCCATCGGTACCCGTCACGTTGACGATCAGCCACGAGTGCGGATTGGTGTACTGGAACTCCTTCACGACGCCCATGAGCGTGACGGTCTTCGTGGGCTCGAACATGCTCGCCGAGTGGTGCGCGAAAGCCGCGGACACCGCCATCGTCGTGGCGGCCACACAGGCCATGACGGCGACTCTCTTCATTTCGACTTCTCCTGCGCCTTGTCTTTCTTGGTGAAGGTGAAATCCCCATGCTGGGACCCGCCTTCCTTCGTCTCGTAGACATCGTTGTTGGGATTGCCTTTGCAGGACCAGTTGTTGATGCGCAGGCGCTTGTCGGGATTCTCGAGCCTCGAATAGCTCTGGCGGGTGTACCACGGCTCGATCAGGGCCGGCGGATCGTAGATCCAGACGTTCGCGACGAGCGTCTTGGCGTCGATCTTGTGCCAGATCTCGACACCCTCGACCGCGTCGCTGTACCACCCCTGCGCACGCTCATACATATGCGCCATCGACTGGTTCGTATGGACGATCAGCCGGTTGCCGTCCCAGAAGCCGACGGAATCGCCGGTCTCCGTCGGAAACTGATCCTCGACCGGCACGTGCCCGCGGCCGTCGGTGTAGACCCTGCGTATGCTGTTGAACGCTTCCGCGATCATGGTCGTCTGGTTGGGAGTTACGATGAACTCCCGCATGAACGGCAGATCAAGCCAGCGCGGGTAAGTCGGCGAGTTGCACTGGCTCAAGGGGTCGTACTCGATGCCGTTCTTGCGGTCGAGGACCGTCTTCGCCAGCTTTGCCTTGTATTCCGGAGTGAACTTCGCGAGCGGCGTCTGCCCCTGCGGCGGTCCGTCCGGATCGAACGCGGTGCCGCCTTTAGTCCTGACGTAGATGCCGCTCCAGTCCGGCACGTTCTGCCACGTAATCGGCTTGCCGCCGTTGGCCTCCTTCTTCAAGGCCTCGAACATCTCGGTGGCGCTTTTGTACTTGCGCCCGAGCTCTTCCATCTTCGCTTTTTCCGCCGCCAGGGCGCCGGCGCTGACGTCCTTCTGCATCGCCTTGGGCGCAATCGCCTGCGCGAGCGCGAACGACGAACCGAGCACCGACGCTACGAACAACACCGCCGCTGAGCGGACAGTGGACTTGCACACGGTCATTGGTACGCCTCTCTTTGGATTCATTCGAAAAAAACGCCCCCCGGAGGCGTTCCCGCCATGACGCATTGTCGCCCTACCGGGCTGCGCTGCAATCCGTCTGCCGCACAGGAGTATCCCGTCCGCGCACGGCCGCGACGGCCCGGCCCCGCCACTCGATGTTGGCTTCCATCCCGGTCCGAAACTACTTTATACCTCAACATTTCTCTTTACCACCGAAAAGAGAGGACCTGTACGGGTTGCGGCTCCTAAGCCGCGGAAGCGGCTGCGGGGCGACGAAACACCGCGAGTCGCAACACCGGGTAGAGAACGAGTGAGACGACGAGCGAGGTGAAGAACTCGATCCTTACGATCCCCTGCATGACGTAGTGCGCCAGGCCGCTTCCCACCAGGATGGTGACGATCCCGGCCCAGTTGAAGGCTTCCGGCTGACGCACGGCGCCCGCCAACTGCGGCCTGTTGCCCCTGACAATATAGAAGTCTGCGACCACCACACCCGCGAGACTCGTCGTGAGCACTCCCAGGATCGTGATCCAGGAGTTCACCAGGGCGAGCAGTTTCCCATACAGCATGACGAGGCCGATCGCATTCGCCACTACCACGAACACGAACCGTCCCGGGCGCCAGCCAAACACGGCGTCGGAGAAATTCGCCAGCGCGAGCGAGCCGCTGTAGGTGTTGAGCACCTGCGCCTTCGATTGCGCCAGGAGCATCAGAACAGCCCCTACGGCGCCGCCGAATAGGATGAACGTCGACGCGATGCTGCTGGGGCTTGCGAGCGCCAGGGCTTGCGCCTGGGCCTCCGGCAAGCCGCGCACGTGCGTAAAATAATTCACGACGGAGTCGAAGCCCGCGTACATCACGATCCCGCCAATGGAAAGCATGACGATCGACATGGCCACGTTGCCTGTCAGGGCGGCCAGCCCGATGTCCCGCGACGTCCGGGCATAACGCCCGAAATCCGCGTCCACGAGGGCGAGCGCGCCGGCGGAACCGATCAGAACGTTGATGCAGAAGACGTAGGCATCCCACGTCGATGTGATGCCCATGCCAGCGAGCGCTTGCGCTGGCATCTGCGGGCCGAACGACAGCAGCGCGCCCGCCGCCTGGGACGAGTGCGCGACGATCCGCAACAGCATCCAGGCGAGCAGCGCCAGGAAGGCCAGCAGCGCGATCGAAGACACCTTCGCCACGAGCTCGAATCCGAATGCGGTCAGCACGATCCAGCCAACCGTGAAGACACCGTATATAACGACCTTCCACAGGAGGGTATCGGGCAGGTCGAAGAAGAACAGCATGCCGTTGTAAAGCAATGCATTTTCGATCGCCAGGAAGCCGATGATCATGAATCCGAGGATCAGCGACGCCAGACACGAACCGCGCGTGCCAAGCCCGTACTCTCGCGTGATGAGCGTGGAGGAGAAGCCGGTCTGCGTCCCCACATTGCCGACTGCCCACCCGAGAGCAGCGCCGACGAGGGTCACGAAGATGCCGCTCACGATCGCGATATGGAGTCCGGCGACGAACGATACGAGAGCCCCGAAAAACATCTGCACGAGCGTCGTGACAATCCCAGCTGTATTCCAGGACAGTTTGAGCCATCCGGTGCGCTGTGCGTCCGGCACGCGCTCGAGCGCATGGTCGTCCATGCGCTCCGCAATATTGTCGATCTTCTGAGTCATCATGCCCACCTCGCCGCTCGTGCACCCGACCCCTCGCTAGAATTTAGGCAGCGATCCGGCCGTCCAATGCGGCGCCCGCTTCTTGCCGGGGATCGATGCCAGGAACCTCTCGAGCGAGGCCGTCGTGACGTCACCGGACTGCCCGAGGCGCTCGTTGGCCCCGAAATGCTCCACATGATCCAACGACACGACATCCGCCCGTATTCCCGCGGACTCAAGCGCTTTAGCGAACCCCAGCGCCTGGTACTCGCTATCGGCGACCATCGGTGAGCCACCCGCAACGTGTAGCAGCAGGAACGGTGCTATGCCCTTACCCGCCTTGACGTTTGCGGCGGCGAGCGCCTTCTGCCATCGCGGCCCGTAGTTCGCTGCCAGTCGCTGGGTATCGCCATCCGCCCCGATGACTCCGTAGCCGCCCTCGATCCCGATGACCCCTTTCAGGATGTTGAGATCCTTGCCTGCCTTGCGCAAAAACGCCTCATCCGTCGACACCTGCGCCACGAGCTGCGCACCCGCGGAATGACCGAGCAGGAAGATCTGGTTCGGGTCGCCGCCAAAGTCGGCGATATTGCTGTGAACCCAGGCGAGCGCATCCGCCACGTCCTGGACGTTCGTCGGATACAGGCCTTCCGGCAGGAGCCGATAATTGACGCTGACCAGGATGTAGCCGAGCTTGCTCGTGAAGTACTCCGGCTTCGAAGCCAGGTCCTTTGACGACGCCTTATCCCCCATCCGCAAGCCCCCGCCGTGTACCCACACCATGACGGGTGAGGCCTGAACCACAGGATCCGCGACGTAGACGTCGAGGCTCGTGTACTGAGTGTCCTTCGCGAACTTGTCGTAAACGATATCCCGATACCACACCTGGTGCGTGAACGTGTAAGGCGAGTACGACAGCGCGCCCCCGATGTGGACGTGTGAGAGCTTGGCGAGCTTGCTCTCCTGAGCGACGCCGCTGCTCGACAGACCCAGTGCGGCGCAGACTGTGAGCAGGCCATAGTTCAGGTGGGACATTTTCAAGACTGTCTGCCTCTCGCGATGACTGAAGGACCCGCCGGCGGCGGTGCGTTTCGTCCCACGCACCGCCGCCTTTGGGCAGGGACAATTACTGCAGGAATACCTTCAACTTCAAGCCGAACTCGCGGGGGCGCCCGATCGTGCCGTCATCCACCTGCAGCAGCGGGCTGAAGAATCCGCCGGTGAGGTAGATCTTGTTCAGGAGGTTGGTGCCGAAAGCCGACAACTCATACTTGCCGTCCGGGGACCGCAGAGTCAGACGGGCGGCGAGCAGCGCAAAGCCATGCTGTTCCCAGGTGTCGCCCGTGTAGGTGGTGCTCTGGTCGCCCGGCACGTAGCTCCTGTTGTAGCCCGACGTGAAGTTGTCGTCGACACGGGCCATGATCCCGTAGTTCTTCACGGTCATGCTGTACTGCGCGCCGATCGAGTACTGCAGCCGGGGCGCCTGGCCGAACTTGCTGCTCTTGGTGATCTCGTTCGTCGCCCCGGGCAATATGTCGGTGTAGTAGGTATGCAGCGTCCCCAGGTCGAAGTTGAACAGCCAGTGCTCGTCGGGCGCAGCGGTGAGGCCCAGCTCTACGCCGGTAGCCCGTGCGGCGGCCTCGTTCTGGATGAGGAACGTGGGCAGCTCGATGCCCGTAAAGGGATCGTGCACCGTGCCGCTGACCTGGATATCCTTCCAATCGATCAGGAAGTACGTGAGGTTCGCCCGCAGCCGGTGCTCCAGCCAGTCCGTCTTCACGCCGATTTCGTAGTTGTTGATCGTTTCCGGCTTGTAGGGTTGGTCGTATTCGATCGGGGCGTGGGTCACCGGATCGATTTCCGGCAAGGCGATGCGCGAATTGCCGCCGGCGTTGTAGCCCTGCGAGAAGTTGAGGTAACCCATGAAATGGTCGGTGAAGTCGTTGGTCAGGGCGAAATGATACGTGGGCTTCGTGAACACCTGGCTCACGTTCTGCGAACGCCCGGTGCTGGCCAGGATATCGCCGCCGGGAAGCTGGCCCGGGATGTTCGTCTGGCGCGCCGTATTGGCGGCAAAGCCGTAGTTCCAATTGCTGTTGGTCTGCCGGTGATAGCGGGCACCAAAAGTGGCCTTGAGCGAATGCGTGATCTGGTAGTTGATCTCGCCGAAGTACGACTTCACCTCTGTGCCGGTGCCGGTGAGCGTCTCGCTCGATGCCGGCACCATGATGCAGGGGATGAGTCCGCTGGCGGGAGTCCACGAGGTGCAGGCCGGGGATGCCTGCACGTCCGCGAAATTCAACGGGGCATTCAGATGCTTCGGCTGCTGGAATTCCCAGAAGGCCCAGCGCATGAAATGCGCCTCGTTGGTGTCGTTGTAGGCGTAGAAGCCTGCCAGCCAGCTGAACGGGCCTTCGTGGCCCGTGAGCTGGAGCTCCTCCGACCAGCCGTAGCGGCGCTGGTAGGTACCCTGCGAGAAGAACTGCACGTCGGAATTGGAGAAATTCTCGTAGTTCCAGTTCGTCTGGCTGCTGTACGAGCTGATCGAGGCAAGGCTGATGTTGTCGGTGATGTTCCAGTCGACGTGGAGGTTGGCGACGCGCTGGTTGACGATGAGGCCGGGACCCGCGGTGAAATTGGCCTTCGTCTGCCACCGACCGACCTCGCCACCCGGACAGCCCGCCACGTCGGTGTGGCAGTTGTACGGGATGCCGAGGACTTCATAGTATTCATGATTCGGCACCTGAAAGCCGAAGCCCGGTCCCGGGGGATTGTCGCCCGGCGGACCCGAATCGATGATGCGCATTGTGTAGTTGGCCTGCGTGCCCGTCTCGTTGAAGCGTTCGCCGTTCAAACGGATCTTCAGGGAATCGGTCGGCTTCCAGAGAAGATCGACGCGCAGATCCTGCTGCTTGTCGTCGCCGAACGAGCGGTCGACGGTGAGGCTGCGCACATAGCCGCCGACGTCCGACTCGCCGACGCTGATCTTCGACAGCAGTACGTGATCGATGATAGGGATATCGGCGTTGAGGCCCACGTCGTGACGATTGTAACTGCCGACCGTCGCTTCCGCGCGCACTCCGAACTCATCGGCGGGAGCCTTGGTAAAGAGTCTTATCGCGCCGCCGGTGGTGTCGCGGCCGAACAGTGTCCCTTGCGGCCCGCGCAACACTTCCACGTGATCGAGCTCGAGCGTGCTGCGATAAGTGAGGCCGATGGGGCTTTGCTGGAAGACACCGTCCACGAACACGCCGGCGTTGGGAATGCCCCGAATGGCGAAGACCGGATTGGAAGAGCCGCTGGGGCCGGCGCTGACGAGCAGGTTGGGCACGCTCGCGATGACATCCTGCAGGCGCTGGATGCCCCTGGCCTCCATCTGATCGCCGGTGAAGCTCTCGATGGACATCGGCACCTTCTGCAGGTTTTCCTCGCGCCGGGTGGCGCTGACGATGACCTCTTGAAGACCGCCCGCGTCGGCGTCGGCGGCCTCGCCGGCAGCCGCGGCAGCCGCCAGTGCATTGGGTCCAGCTGCCAGAACGCTCAGCGCGAAGGTGAATATCCAGAAACGATGGAGCTGCCGAAGCATCGCGATCTCCCCGAAAATAATTTATGGTTCATTACTGGAGCCGCTCCCCCCATCCGCCGCTCCGCCTCCCTTTCGTTTGTCCTTCGAATCCGCGCCATCCGCGCCAACATCCGACACCGTGCGCGGTGCCCTGCCGCACAGTTAGCCCTCCAAGTCGACTTCAACCCTTCAGGCTCGACCAGTTGCCCACCAGATGGTGCGCACCCTTCATGGCCACCGCATGGACCGTGAAGGTCGAATTCACCGATGAGCTCGTGGGAAACGTCCCGGGCCCGCCGACGAACAGGTTCTGCACGTCATGGCTCTGCGACGTGGCGTTCAACACCGAGTTCGTCCTGTCGGTGCCGAGAATGGTGCCCCCCATGATGTGCTGTCCGGCCGGAGGTCCGGGCCACGCATCGCGAGCGCCGGCTGCCTTGAAAATCTTCACTCCCTCCGCCGCTGCCGTCTGCCACAGCTTGCGGCCGTCGTCGCTCTGCTTGTAGACGATGCGTGCGAGCGGCATTCCGAAGCGATCCTGCTTCGTGTCGGGTTCGATGCGGTTGTCCCGGACCGGCTGGTCCTCGCAGACACCAACCATCGAGCCCATGAAGCGCGCGCCGTCAGCCATGAATTTGTGCAGCTCGGCGCCGAAGATCGTCGGATTGGTCATCGCGATCCCGAGCAGGTCGTTCGGTTTCAGTGCCAGGCCGATTTCCCACTGGCGGCTGCCGAACGCACCGCCCGGATCGCTCTTCTTGGGATAAACGTCCTGACACAACAGCTGTCCGCCCGTTGCACCGCTGTAATTCTCCATGTCCTCGTTGAACATTCCCGAAATCGACACCGCCGGATGTACCATCAGGTAACGACCGACGAGCCCGCTGCTGTTGCCTACGCCGTGCGGGTGCGCCGAATTGGCGGAGTTGAGGAGGATTCTGGAATTCTCGACGGTGAACGCGCACAGGACGACGGCCGACGCCGGCTGGATGACCTTGTCGCCGGTGCTGGTGTAGTACTCGACTCCGGTAACCTTCTCCCCCGTGGCATCCGTCAGAACGCGCGACACGGCAGAATCGGACTGCATACGGGCGCCGGCCTTCAGAGCACGCGCGAAATACACGACCAATGGGTTCGCCAGCGCGCCGATCGGGCACCCCGCGTCACACCAGCCGTCCCAGATGCACGCCGGACGTCCGTTATACGGCTGCGACAGCACCGCCATCGGAATCGGCGCGGTATGCATTTTCAGCGCTTCGAACCCGCGCGCCAGCACCTTGCCGTGGTTCGTGACCAACACCGGCGGCAGCGGATACGGGTCGCCCGGCGGGCGCCAGATCTCCTTCGTGGCGTCGCCCGACATGCCTACGTCGCGCTGTACCTTGTCATAATGCGGGCGCAGCTCCCCGTATTCGAATGGCCAGTCCAGACCCTTGCCATAGAGGGACTTCTCGCGGAAGTCCTCGGCGTGCATCCGCGGCCAGACCGCGTAATGATGGATGGCAGCGCCGCCATATCCGCGACCCGCGTTGAAATTGAACCAGATGGTGTCCGGACCGGTCTCGACCACTTCGGGCGAGGACCACTTGAGCCGCCGGGCCCAGATCTGGGAGCTGTAAAGATCGGACAGCTTCCGGGCCGGTCCGCGCTCCAGCACCAGCACGCTCTTCCCCGCTTCCGCCAGCACCGCGGCATAGACACTGCCGGCAGCGCCGGCGCCGACGATGACGACGTCGACCGCTTCCATCACCTTATCCATTCCATTGCTCCGGCGGCATGATGTGTTGCATGTATGGAATGTTCAGCTTCTTGAAGCCTGCGGGAGTTCCGTAGACGACGTCCACGGCGTCGGATCTGAGGCACATGTAGAAGAGAAAAATCGGGAAGCCTGCCACCACTCCACCGGGCGCCGACATCGATTTGACGAGGGTGTGCAACTCGGCCGTGCTCATGGCTGCAATGCCCTTGCCCGCGGACTTCTGCGCAATCGCCTCACTCATCTTCGCGCCGGCGGTATAGAAATCGCTGTACGGCAGCGCGACCTGAAAATACCGTGCGATCAACAGCGCGTCGTTCGGATCGCCAGCCAACTGGTGATCGAGGAAATGGGTGAGCCCCGCCGCCGTGGCACCGGGCAGAATCGTCTCGCCGAGTTTTTCGAGAATCTGCGCCGTTTCGGCACTCAGCTTGCGCAACGGCACCTCTTTGGCGCGTGCCTCCCCGGGCGTCAGCAGCAAGGTGCCGGTCGGCAACGTGAACGTCAGTGCCAGCACCGACCCCTTGACCGCGGTTTCTACAAAAGTGCGTCTGGTGACGTTTTCCATGAAGCTCCCCTGACGATGTAAGACTGTTTTACTCGCTGCCGCAGTCGCGGCCTATCCGCCCACCGCACGAAGATATCCCGCGCCTGCATTTGCCGTCCCGCAGGCCTTGCGGGCGTCGCCGGCTCACGGAGCACTCCAGGACCAACGGTGTTGCATCGTATGTTGCGCGTGTGGTGGGTAAGGTGATTTACTGATCCGCGCTCACTACCCGCGACCTTCCCCTTCCGACAGGACGTCCTCAAACGACTTGCGCAGGCGCCAGTAATGCCTCAGTGGTTGACCGATTTTTGTTCCTGGCTGCAACAGACTGCGTTCAGCCAGACGCTACAGAATGTTGAGTGGATCGTGCCGGCGGTCCAGACGATTCACATCCTCGCGATCGGGGCTGTCATCTCCTCGGCCCTCGTCATCAATCTGCGGCTGTTCGGAATTCTTGCCACGGACCAGCCGCTGGCGCGCGTGTCGGCGCGCTACCTGCGCGTGATCTGGTGCACGCTGCCGGTCCTTCTCGTGACGGGCTCCCTGCTCATCACTGCCGAGCCGTTGCGTTCGCTGGGCAGCCCCGCCTTTCAGCTGAAGATGGCGATGCTCGTCTGCGTCTCGATCATCCTGTTGGTCTACCAGAGCAGGCTCGCGCGCACTGCGCCGGCGGCGACGCGCGCCGACGCAGCCCCCGGGAGCAGCCGGGTTCTCACTGTTGCCGCGCTGCTGCTGTGGATCGGCATCATTTTCGCGGGCCGCTGGATCGCCTACGCGTCAGGGAAATAGTTGCATGTCGCCGGACTCATTTTACCAGTGGCTGGAGGCAACGGGCCCCGCGACGGCGATCCGGGAAAACGCCCACTTGTTCCCGCTGATCGAATCCCTGCACGTCGTGGCAATCACACTGGTCTTCGGTACGATCGCGGTCGTCGATCTGCGGCTGCTGTGCATGGCGTCTCTGGAGAGTCGCGTGACGCGGCTCACGGCGGGACTGCTGCCCTGGACCTGGCTGGCGTTCGCCATCGCGGCCACGACCGGCAGCCTGCTGTTCGCTTCCAACGCCGCCGCCTACGGCCATAATTTCTATTTCCAGTCGAAACTTCTTCTGATGCTCGCCGCCGGCATCAACATGTTGATTTTCCACTTCGTCGGCAGCCGCGGCATCGAGCGTTGGGACGCCCTTCCGAGCACCCCGCTGCGCGCGCGCTTAGCCGGCGCGCTGTCGCTTCTCCTGTGGATTGGAGTAGTGGCCTGCGGGCGCTGGATCGGCTTCACGATGCTCAGGGCGTTTTAAAAAACGGGGCATTGCCCCCGGAAACGCCTCGTTTTGTCGCGGCTGGCCCGGCTAGCCGCGCTCAGTTCAGGTGGATCGCGCTCTCGAGCCACTGAGCGGCCTTGCCGGGCTGCGTCCGGTTGGTGTCCCGATCCACCATGTAATTGGCTTCGCGCATCAGGTCGATGGGGATCGCACTCACCAGCGGCTCGAGCGCCCGGCGCAATACCGGATCGCCCGCGCGCGCCGGTGAGACGAGCACGATCGCGTCGTAGGGCGGAATCACCTGCTGCGGATCTTCCAGGACGACCAGGTCGTATGCCTTTATGCGGCCATCGCTCGAGGCCGCGGAAATCACGTCGACCTCGTCGGACGTGGCGGCCCGATACAGGAAGGTCGGTTGGAACTGCCGCTGCTGCCGAAAACGCAAACCATACCGGTCGCGCAGCGCCCGCCACTCGGGGCGTGCGAAGAATTCGAAGTCGCCGCCGATGCGCAGATCCGGTGAATGCTGCGCAAGGTCCGCAATGGTCCGGATACCTAACGCCTCCGCACGATCGCGCCGCATTGCAAGGGCATAAGCATTCTCGAACCCGAGCGCTCCGAGCAGCAGTACACCATGGTCCCGGCGAAGTTGAACGCGCATCTCGTCCAGCATTTGCAGCCGTGGCAGCGAGTCGTGGCGGTTCATGACAGTCGACCAGACGGTGCCGGAATAATCGACATAGGCGTCGATTCCGTTGCTCGCCAGCGCGCGGAAGGCTATGACCGAGCCGAGGTCTACGCGCGCCGTGGAGGAATAGCCCTCCTTTTTGATTCGGTCCGTCATGACGGCCGCGAGGATGTACTGCTCGGCGAAGTTCTTCGCGCCGATGACGTAGCTTGATCTGCTGCCCGAGGCGAGCGAGGCAGCGCCCGCGGCGGCGACTCCAGCAACCAACAGCCCGACACCGAACCAGATCTTGACTGGCCGGCGCCTCGCGACACCCACTTCGATCAGCCCCAGAAGCTGGTCTGCCACAAGCGCCAAAGCCACGGCGGCGATGCATCCGAACAGAACCGAAACCCAGTCCTCGACCTGCAGCCCGGAGAAGATGTAGTTCCCGAGACTCGTCTGACCAACCGGTGTCGACAGGGTCGCACCCCCGATGACCCACACAGCAGCGGTGCGCACTCCGGCCATCAGGACCGGCGCGGCCAGCGGCAACTCTATGCGTAACAGCCGTTGTCTGTTCGTCATACCGACGCCACGCGCCGCTTCGATGACGGCCGGATCGAGAGTCGTCAACCCGGTGACCCCGTTACGCAGGATCGGCAGCATCGAGTACAGGGTGAGAGCCAGAAGGGATGGGAGGAAACCCAACGCGGAGAAGCCGTGACCGAACACGTGTTTCGAAGCGGAGGAAAGAGCCAGCAGCAGTGGATAGAACAATGCGAGCAGAGCGAGGCTCGGCACCGTCTGTACGACGCTCGCGAATCCGAGTACCGGCCAGCGGACCCTGGCATTGTGACTCGCCGCCACCACGAGGGGGACGCTGACGAGAAACCCCAGAACCAGCGCAGCCGCACTCAGCAGGACATGCTGGCTTAGATAGTCCGGCAGCAGGCGCGCGGACGCGGCGAAACGTTCATTCACGCTGCGTTCGTTCCTGCATGAGGATGCGAACACGTTCCGCTTGGCGACGGGGCATATCCATCAACGCGCGCACACCGGCGTCCGGATGCTCGACGAGCAGCTCATTCGGCTCTCCATCGGCAACGATCTCACCTTGACGCACGACAATGATCCGATCCCCGAGAATGACGGCTTCCATCACGTCGTGCGTGACCATCACAGTAGTGAGCTCCATCGACTCATGGAGGCGCCGGTACTCGGATCCGAGAGTGTCGCGTGTCACCGGATCGAGCGCGCCAAACGGCTCATCCATCAGCATGATTGACGGACGCGCAGCAAGCGCGCGCGCCACGCCAACGCGTTGTTGCTGCCCCCCGGAAAGCTCAGACGGCATGCGAGTCAGATAACTGCGCGGCAATTCCACGAGGTCGATCAACTCCGCGGCGCGCGCCGCAATCTCGGGCTTCGGCCAGCCCAGCAGTAACGGCGTGATCCCGATGTTTTCCGCAACGCTCATATGCGGGAACAGCCCGATGCCCTGGAACACATAACCGATCCGCCTGCGCAGGCTGAACGCCGCAACCGACTGCACCGGCTCGCCCGCCACGCTGACGGCGCCCTGGTCCGGCTCGATGAGCCTGTTGATCATCTTCAGGAGCGTCGTCTTACCCGATCCCGAGTCCCCCACGAGCACCACGAACGCCTTGGGCGCAACGCTGAAAGTGACGTCGCGCACGGCGAAATCCCGGCCTCCGTCAAACGACTTCGAAACGTGCTGAAAGGAAATCATGGTTGTGATGGATTGTACCGGCTTTGAGAGCCGCAGCGGCTGCTTGTCCGTTCAGGCCAAGCTCCGCCGCCTGAAGACAACCCGTGCCGGGCACCCCTCCCTAACATCGCCCCTTGCGGGTTGACAGCCGCGCCTGATAAGAAGATGGCGATGATGGACAGCCCGGCAAACGACGCTCGCTCGAGGCAGACGCAGTGCTGCATTGCCGGCGGCGGGCCGGCAGGCATGATGCTCGGGTTTCTGCTCGCGCGCGCGGGCGTTCCCACGGTGGTGCTGGAGAAGCACCGCGATTTCCTGCGAGATTTCCGCGGTGACACCATCCACCCGTCTACATTGGCCATTATGGACGAGCTCGGCCTCCTCGACCGATTCCTGAAACTTCCCCATCAGAAGCTCGACCACATCGAAGGCTGGTTCGGAGCCTATAGGATCAAGGTAGCCGACTTCCACCGGCTGCGGACGCGCTGTCCCTATATTGTCCTCATGCCGCAATGGGATTTCCTGAATTTCCTCGCGGTGGAAGGACGCGGCTTGCCCGATCTGACGGTCATGATGTGCGCGGAAGTGACCGACGTGCTGAGAACGAACGGCCGGGTAACTGGTGTTCGCGCGAATACACTGCACGGGCCCGCTGAGATCCGTGCGACCCTGACCATCGGAGCGGACGGACGTCATTCCACCGTACGGCAGCAGGCCGGGCTCGAGCTAGAGGATATCGGTGCGCCGATCGATGTCCTCTGGTTCCGCGTCAGGCGAGAAGCAGCCGCCCTCGACCGGGCCTTTACTCACATAACGCCCGGCAAGGTCCTCATTACTCTTGATCGCGGCGACTACTGGCAGTGCGCATGCGTCATCCGCAAGGGGGCCGCGGAGTCGGTAAAGGCACGAGGGCTGAGCGCATTTCTTGACGACGTAGGCCGCACGGCACCCAGCCTGAAGCCGCACCTCTCCGACGTAAAGAGCTGGGACGACGTGAAGCTGCTAACTGTGGCCATCAACCGGCTCAAACGCTGGAGCGCGCCGGGCCTGCTTTGCATAGGCGATGCCGCGCATGCCATGTCACCCGTTGGAGGCGTAGGCATCAATCTGGCCATCCAGGACGCGATCGCGACGTCGAACCTCCTCGGTGAAAAACTTCGCAGCCGGCGCTTGGCCGACGCCGACCTCCCCGCCGTCCAGCGTCGGCGCGCCTGGCCCGCGAAGATGACCCAGGCGTTCCAGGTCAAGGCTCAGGATTCCATACTGACACCGGTGCTCACGGGCAACCACGAGGTCATGCGGCCCCCGCTTGCGTTGCGGCTGATGACTCATTCAGCATGGCTGAGGAGCCTCGCGGCGCGCGTCGTCGGGCTGGGCTTTCGACTCGAGCACGTGCAACCTGTGCGCCCTGCTGCATAATCGCTGGCGAGCCCGACAATGACTGCCTCCGTTCACCAGACCGAAGATCTGCTGTTTTCGATCATAGTGCAGCTGATCGTGATGATCGGCGCGGCACGGCTCATGAACACCGTGCTGCGCAAGTTCGGCCAGCCGGGCGTCATCGGCGAAATCATCGCGGGTCTGCTCCTCGGGCCGTCGCTCGTCGGCCACTTTTTCCCGCAATTCTCGCACGCCGTTTTCGGGGACAAGGCCTCGGCGCCGATCGTGATCATGAGCCAGATCGGCCTCATTCTCCTCATGTTTCAGATCGGGATGGACTTCGAGTTCACCCACCTGAAGAGCCGTCGCAACGCCGGCGGGGTGCTAGGTGTCACGCTGGCCTCGATCGGGGTACCGTTCTGTCTGGGTCTGGCGATCGGACATTGGTCGGCCCCGGTGCTGGCGCCCGGCATCGATCCCCTCGTGTACAGCCTTTTTTGCGGTGTCGGCCTTGCGATCACCGCGGTGCCGGTTCTCGGACGCATCCTGCGTGAATTCGGGTTGACGCGTACTGACGTGGGCGTCGTCGCCATCTCCGCCGCGGCGGTTAATGACGTGACTGGCTGGGTGCTGTTGGCGGGAGTGTCCGCTTATGCGTCCGCACAGTTCTCAGGCACTCACATGGCCTGGCAGATAGGCGGCCTGCTACTGTTTCTCGGCGCCCTGTGGTTTGTGCTGCGGCCCCTGGTGGATCGGCTCGTCGCAGGCAATCCGTTACGGGAAGGCGATATCCCTCCCAATTTGATGGCCGCGGTCCTCTGCGTGATGCTGGCGCTGAGCATCTGCACCTACAAACTCGGCATTTTTGCGATCTTCGGCGGCTTCGCGGCAGGTCTGCTGTTCCATCGTCACGCCGGGTTCGTGACCGCCTGGCAACGGCAGGTCGGCCGCTTCGTGATGGTGTTCTTTCTGCCGGTGTTCTTCACATTCACCGGCCTGCGCGCGAACGTGCTGGGCCTGGCAACTCTGACAGATCTGCAATGGCTCGTAATCGTGGTGAGCGCCGCAACCGTGGGCAAGATCATCCCCGTGTACATCGCGAGCCGCCTCTCGGGTTTCGACCGCCAGCAGTCCTGGGTATTGGGAACTTTGATGAACACCCGCGGGCTCATGGAGCTCATCGTTCTCAACATCGGCTTCGATCTCGGCTTCATTCCACAGAAGGTGTTCACCATGCTCGTGATCATGGCAGTCGTCACGACGGTCATGACCGGGCCGTTGTTGAGAGTGCTACTGCCGCGTACGGGTCATGTGATTCCCAAGGGCGTCGAAGCGTAGCCCGTTTGCCTGAAGGTCCGTACCATAGGCTAGCGCGGCAAATCACAGTTCAAGCGAGGAGAATCGGCAATGAAAATCAAGCGACGCGGCTCAGCCACGTGGAAAGGCGGACTCAAGGATGGCGTTGGCAGCATCTCCACCGAGAGCGGAGCTCTGCAGGCCTACCCCTACGGCTTCGCAAGCCGCTTCGAAGGCAAGCGCGGCAGCAATCCGGAGGAATTGATCGGTGCGGCCCACGCAAGCTGCTTCACGATGGCGCTCTCCCTCATCCTGGGTGAGGCCAAGCTCGTGGCCGAACAGATGGAAACCTCCGCGGAGGTCGCGCTCGAGCAGGTGGAAGGCGGCTTCGCAATCACAGCCTCGCACCTCACCCTGAAGGCGAAGATTCCGGGCGCGGACCAGGCCACGTTCGACAAGCTGGTCGGTATGGCCAAAGTGGGTTGCCCGGTCTCGAAGCTTCTCAAGGCCGAAATTACTCTCGACGCCACGCTGCTGCCCTGACGCATCCGGCGGATTGATCGCGGTCTCGAGCAGCGCTCGCAAGAGCGAGCGCTGGAAGAGCCTGACTGTCGAGCGCGCTCCTCGACGAGACGAGACGGTGACAGTGCCGATCGGCCGCAGGTCGCGGCTTCTATCGGCGGCGGCTCGTGGCTGGCGAACAGTCATGCGCTGAAGTCGCCGCCTGGGGGTTACACCTTCTCAGCAGGCAGCTTGTCGATAAATTCCTGCAGCGCGTCCGCGCCGCCGATCAAGTTTCCCCCGATGAACACCTGCGGCACTTTCGCAGCGCCGGTCGCGGCGCGCACTGAGCTCATCGTGATGCCTTCGCCCAGATAGATTCGCTCGTGCGGTATGCCCCGGTCTTCCAACAGCTTGTGCGCACGCGCGCAAAACGGACAGCCGTGCCGCGCAAACATCGTCACGGAGCCGAAGTGTCGCGATGGATCGAGGAACGTGAGCGTCGTGTCTGCATCGGACACCTCGAACGGATCGCCAGGCTTGTCCGGCTCGACGAACATCTTTTCGATGCGGCCATCATTTACGAGCATCGAGTAACGCCAGGAACGTTTGCCCAGGCCCGCCTCGCTCTTGTCGACCAGCATTCCCATTCCGGAAGTGAACGTGCCGGCGGCATCCGCCAGGAACGTCAGCTCGCCCGCATTCTGCTCCCGCTGCCACGCAGCCATTACGAACGGATCGTTCACCGACAGGCAGACGATCTCATCCACGCCGTGCTTGTGCAGCTCCGGGGCGAGCTCGACGAAACGCGGCACGTGCCCTGTCGAACACGTAGGAGTGTAGGCGCCCGGCAGCGCAAACAGACAGACCCGGCGCCCTTTGAAAATCTCATCCGAGCTGACGTTCGTGAGCTGGCCGTTCTGCAGGACCTTGAACGTAACGTTGGGTACGGCGGTGCCTTCACGGCTCGCGGGCATGGTTCTACTCCTGGTTGGACGGTCGACGCAGCGCGCTAACGTCGCAAGTTGTGGTCCCGTTGCGATACCACGACCGTGTTGGGAAGAGTGACGCCGCGCTGAGTGATCGCAGCGAATAGTCTGGGCATATTCAATTCAGCACCTTCGAAAACAGGACGCGCTTCAAGCGCTCCACGGGAGCAGAGCTGCGCTGGGCCTTTGCCAGCAGGAGCGCGCCCTGCAGGGACGTCAACACGAAATCGGCAGCCTCCCCGCACTCGAAGCCCGCGGGCAACTCGCCGGCTCTCACGGCCGCTTCCAGACAATAGGCGATGGACTGCTGTACCTGCGCGAATATCTCCACGATCCGGCGCCGGATGGCCTCGCTATGCTCGCTGGCTTCCGCGCTGAAGTTGCCGAACAGACAACCATGGCGCATGCCGGCCGGACTGAGGCGCTCGGTATTGGCATCCAGGTACGCGCCGAGCCGCTGCAGCGGCGGCAGCTCATCATTGCGCAACGTCTTCTGGATCAGCGCCCAACTAGCGGCGAAATACAGATCGATGATCTCGAGGCCGAAAGCCTCCTTAGACGCAAAGTGGTTCGTGAACGAACCCTGCGGCACGCCGGCGGCCTGCACGATGTCACGGACGCTCGCGCCTGCGAAGCCGCGCTCGTGAACGACGCGGAGGCCCTCTGTAAGGATCTTGTCTCGGTTGGATGACTTGGGCATAGCACAAATAGAGTCGTCCATATTAGTTCAGCAAGCAATGCGGTCTCGCCAAGGCGGGCCGAAACCTAATGGAATGAATAAGTTCCAAACAAATATGGACGCCCGTAGTTTATTCCTTGTAAATAATATGTACGTGCGTATTGTACTGCCCATCACATCGAGTGACTATCGCTTCCAAGGGAGATTTCCATGACCACCCCCGTCGTTCTGATCACTGGCGCTCTTACGGGCATCGGCCGCGCCACCGCCCTGGCCTTCGCCCGCGAAGGCGCGCGAGTCGTCGTTTCGGGCCGCAGCAGCTCAGCGGGTGAGGACTTGGCTGCCGAGCTCCGCGAGCTAGGGGCAGAGGCTGAGTTCATTCGCGCGGACGTGCGCCATGAAGAAGACGTACGCAATCTCGTCGACAAAGCTGTAACCCGCTTTGGACGCCTGGACGTCGCTTTCAACAACGCCGGCACCGAAGGCAAACCGGGACCGGTAACGGAGCAAACGGATGAGAGCTATGCGGCCACCTTCGATACCAACGTTCTGGGCACGCTGCTGAGCATGAAGCATGAGCTGCGGGTTATGCTGCCTCAACGCCACGGCAGCATCATCAACGTATCCTCCATCTTCGGGACGATCGGTGGTGCCGGGGCATCCGTCTACGTCGCGAGCAAGCACGCCGTCGAAGGGCTGACGAAGTCAGCGGCGCTCGAGGTAGCAGGCTCCGGCGTAAGGATCAACCTGGTGGCCCCTGGTCCGATCGACACCGGGATGCTGGCCCGATTTACGGGCTCTGACGAGGTCAAAGCGGGCTTGGTCGCCGGAGTGCCACTCAAACGGGTCGGCAGACCCGAGGAGATTGCGCAGGCTGTCGTCTTTCTCGCATCCGACAAGGCATCTTTCATCACCGGGACGTCGATTCCCGTCGACGGCGGCAAAGCGGCCCAGTGATTTTCCTGTAACCGGGCAGGCTCGTTGGCCACAACGAGCCCGCTCCCACCCAAGAGCGAAAAATCATGCCAGACAAGCAGATCAGACTTCCAGGCCCGGATCACCCCATCGCTATTGAAAGAAACGCAGGGCACATCGTCGTCTCCGTCGCCGGACACGTCATCGCGGACACTCGCGATGCGCTGACGCTGCGTGAGGCCGCCTACCCGGCGGTCCAGTACATTCCCCGCAAGGACGTCGACATGTCGCTGCTGGAGCGCACCGAGCACAGCACCTACTGTCCGTATAAAGGAGACTGCTCGTACTACAGCATTCCCGTTGGTGGGGTGAAGTCGGTGAACGCCGTTTGGACCTACGAGGCGGCCTACCCTTCGGTCGCCGCGATAGAGGGGCACGTGGCCTTCTATCCCAACCGCGTCGACGTTATCGAGGTGAGCCCCGAGGCGTGACAGGGCCGTCTAAGCTGCCCGCAGCAGGCTCCTCAGTTTTTCCAGGTCGGCGTGTCGGGTGACGAGGTCGCTGCGTTTCGCGGCAACACGCAGATCGCGGAGCGTTTCGAGCGAGCGGATCAGCACCGGCAACGGCGGTCCGCTCGCAGTAATGCCCTCGAGGCGATTCTCGACGAGGTTCGCGGCCGGCTCTTCGATAAACCGCCGCACCAACAGGTTGTGATGCTGCGCGGCCGTCTGCGCAAAAACAGCGCACACCTCGAGAAACGCGCGTGCGTTGTGCTGGAACCAGTCGCTCTGCGGATACCGATCCGCGACGGCCAGGAACTCATCGAGGAGACTCTTGTAGCTCATACACTCGCGCAGCCGCGCCTGATCCTGGGGGAGCATGAAGAGCATTTTGTCGACCAGCAACTGCGCGTAATACGGATCGTTGGCGCGGCACAGTCCGAGCAGCAGATCGATCTCGTTGATGCCGGAGAAATCGCCTGCGTTGGCGCCCCGATATTCCTGCCGGCCGATACGGTAGGGCTTGTAGTAAGGCCGCACGCTGTAGAAGAACCGATCCACATCGAGCTTGGAAAACAGCCTGTCGTTGATGCGAATGGCATCGTTGAGAGCAAGCTTCGCGGCGTCGAAAAGCACGTCGGTCACGGGACTCGACACACCGAGCGGCACGATGCGCATCAACGCATCCGCGGCCCGCTGGAAGGCGAGAATCCCCCGGGTGTTCTCGTCGATGAAAAGAAATTCGTCCCCGAGCGAGGTGAAGCTCTTGCGAAGCCCGGCCAACGCCATGTTGTGAGTTGTCAGATGCGCAGTCGCAAACCGCGGCACCATACCGAGCGACGCCCCAACGTGCATCGCCAGTGAGGATGCCTCAGGAAACGGAGACTTCTCCTCACGCGCCGGATTGGTCAACTCGTGTCTCCGCAACGCTCCCAGATATAAGCCGACATTGCCGAGCACGCCGAAAGCGCTTGCGAAACCGTCGCCCGTGTTGCCTTCCTCCAGCAGCTCGACGATGTGCGCCCGCCCCTCAGCGCGTAGCCGCTCCTTCAGCGAGTCGCCGACGCCCAGCACCCCTGCGCGGTCCTGCCGCGAGAAATAGAGGTTTTCGAGCTCGGTGTTCAGCTCGACGAATGACGTGCGAATCCAGCGATCGAACGCTTCCGCTCTCTTCCTCATACCCATCCCTCGAGTTCCGTCCATCGCAATATTACTTTGGACCTCAAGCATTGTAGCGCCCCTCGCGGCCAAAGGGGCCCCGGCCGCGTAAGGTTCCCTGCGCCCTGAAATCCCCCGCGGGTCTTGAATGCGCTCCGGCAAAACTTCATCCTCGCAGACTCGAGGCAAATTACCCCAGGAACCGCACAACCCGTGACCGCCACTGCTGATCCACGCGATCCCGTCGCGCCGCTTGTTGTACTGACGACCGGCGGCACGATAGACAAGACTTATTTCGACTCCCTGAGCCAATACCAGATCGGCGAATCGGTAGTACAGCGACTGCTGGAAATCGCCCGCGTCTCGTATCCCTTCCGCATCGTCGAAGCGCTCCGCAAGGACAGCCTGGACCTCACCCCGGATGACCGCGAAATCCTGAGGGCAAAGGTTGCCGAGCTCACGGAGACGCGCGTTGTGATTACTCACGGCACCGATACGATGACGGAAACCGCCCACGTAGTCGCGAGCGTTCTCGAAAAGACGATAGTGTTCACCGGGGCCCTGTCACCGGCCCGGTTCACGGAAAGCGACGCGGCATTCAACCTCGGTATGGCCTTTGCAACGGCGCAGGTCGCGGGCCCCGGCGTCTACATAACGATGAACGGCCGCGTTTTTCGAGCCGACGAGGTCCGCAAGGACCGCGATGCGGGGCGCTTCGTCCCGAGAGGCACGTAACGGCGCGATGACTCAGGTGATCGACAGAATGACGCCGCCGTCGGCGCGGATCGGCGCACCGGTAATCGCGGACGCCTCCCTCGAGCATACGAATGCGACGACGTTAGCCACCTCCATCGGATCGATGAAGCGCTTCAGCAGCGAGGTCGGCCGCGCGTGCTCGAAGAAGCCCTGCTCGATCTGTGCGACGGTTTTCCCCTGGTCGCGGGCCAGGTCGCTCAGGAAGCCACCCACTCCTTCCGACAAAGTCGGGCCCGGCAGCACCGCGTTCACCGTCACACCCGTTTGCTTGAGCGCCTGAGCGAATCCGCGCGTCAGGGACAGCATGGCCGTCTTGCTCATGCCGTAATGGATCATCTCCGTCGGAATCTGGACCGCGGACTCGGACGAAATGAAGACGATCCGTCCGTAGCCCTTTTCGCGCATGCGGGGTCCGAGCACCCGGGTAAGCCGCACCGCCCCCAGCACGTTGGTGTCGAACGCCTTGCGCCACTCTTCGTCGGTGATTTCGAACGCATCCTTCGGCTCGAACCACCCGGCATTGTTGATCAGAATGTCGACGTCGCCCGCGGCTGCCAGGATGGCGGCGGCACCCTCTTCCGTCGCGATATCGCCCGGCGCAGCGTGGAAGCGCGCGCCCGGGGCCTTGGCCTGCAGCGACGCAATTGCTTTGGCAACGCGCCCGGCCGTGCGTCCGTTGACGACGACCTCGGCCCCACTCAGGGCGAGACGCTCCGCGATTGCCGCGCCAATTCCGGCCGACGAGCCGGTCACCAGGGCACGAAACCCTTTGAGATCGATGTGCATAGAGATCACCTCTCACTCGCATGCTGCGTGACTCTACCCCGGAACTAGGCGCGCCTGGCCGACGAATACGGCGGCTTCGGCATTGAGGAACGCTGCCGGGCAGTGACTGATTCCGCGTTCGCTGCGCGGACGGAGCCGGCTGGGCCATGCGCTAAAGTACCGGCGCTCAACATCGAAAAAGGTAGTTCTAATGAAGGTACCCGCGCTAGTCGCGATCGTGGCGCTCCTGCCGGCTCCCCTGGCTCTGAGCCAGGCGACTCATACGGCGAGACCTCAGCCGCCGGCGCCGCCGCCCGTGAGTGCCGAAGCCGCAGCGTGGGTGCAGAAGAATCTGGAAAGCTGGCCGAAGATCACGGTGGCGGTCGCGACGGACCTCGTCACGAAGTACGGACAACCTAACGCGAGCAACGCTGGCGAACTGACGTGGTACAACAACGGCCCCTGGAAGCGCACGGTCCTCTACAAAGAGGAGCTGCAGCACAACTTTCCTTACCCGCATAAGGACATCCTGGAGCAAACGGTCAACTACCGCGTGCCGCTCGAGAAGATCGCCGATCTCGTGAAATACGACGGCAGTCTGGTCGTCGACCGCACTCGCGGCGAGCTCACCATCCACTGCAACAACGAGGAGTCCAATACGCTCATCCTCAACATTGCCGACGACATCGTAAAGGGCGACAGGTCGGTGGAGCAGGCGCTCGCTTACCATGCACAGGTCATTCGCGGCGTGCAGATCGGCGAGCCGGAGAGTTATCCCTATAAACTTCGGTTCAAGCCGCCGCAGCCGGGCGCGGATACTGCTGATGCAGGTGAGGAAGCCCCTCTACTGCGGCATCTGAACCAGTAAACTCGAGATGTAGCGAGTGCGCGCCGCCTCTGCCAGGAGAACTACCGTGGACATGAACGATCAAGATGAGAGCCGCAACGTCGAGGACGTGCGGGGTTCAGGTGGCGGCGGTTTTCAATTCAGGCCCGGGCACGGCATAGGTCTCGGCACCATCGTCATCGCGCTGCTCGGCGGTTGGATCTTTGGCATCAACCCGCTGCAGATACTCGGACTGCTCAGCGGCGGCAACGTGTCGAGCGTGCAGACCGTACCGTCACAGGCCGTACAGCCAGCCGACAACGACCCCCAGGTCAAATTCGTCTCGCAGGTCCTGCGCAGCACTGAGGTAGTGTGGACCGACGTCTTTCAGTCAATGGGACGCACTTACGAGTACCCCAGGCTGCGTTTATTTCGCGATAGCTTTCCGACCGCCTGCGGCCAGGGCGTGGCCGCCACCGGTCCGTTCTATTGCCCCGAGGACCGCTACATCTACCTGGACCTGAGCTTCTTCGATCTCATGACCCAGCAGCTCGGCGCGCCCGGCCAATTCGCCCACGCCTACGTGATCGGCCATGAAGTGGGTCACCATGTACAAAACCTGTTGGGCATTCTCGACAAGATCAACGCGGTCCGCGGTCGTAGCAGCGATGCCGACTCCAACGCGCTGAGCGTAAAGCTGGAGCTGCAGGCGGATTGCCTGGCGGGCGTCTGGGCCAACCGCTCACAACAAGAGCACGGCTGGCGGCTGGAGCAGGGAGATGTCGAGACCGCCCTGAGCGCGGCATCGCAAATTGGCGATGACACTCTGCAGCGCCGCCAGCGCGGCGTCGTCGTCCCCGAATCTTTCACTCACGGCACGAGCGCGCAACGCGTAAGCTGGTTCAAGCGCGGCATCGAGTCAGGGGAACTCAACTCGTGCGACACGTTCGGCGCAGATAAGGTCGCCTCGAGGGCCAGGAATTGAGCGAGGGAGGGGGCCGCGAGCTCTTCACGATTTGAGACTCTCGCCGTAACGCGGTGCCGGCTTCGTGGCAGAAAGCTTCGGCCGCAGAAGCTGACGGGCAGCTTCGAAGTTGTTCCAGTCCGCCACGTCGGGCAGGGAAGGCACGGTAACGAACTCACCGAGATCGAACCCGGCGAGCGCGGCGTCGACGAGATCTTCTCCCGACATCACGATCTGCGCGGGAAGGTGTTCGACGGGCATGCCCGCGATACCCCAGAATTCCGTCGCTGTGGCGCCCGGGAGCACCACCTGCACACGCACTCCCTTATCGGCGAGCTCGTGTTTGAGCGACTGACTGAAGGCGAGCACGAATGCCTTCGCGCCACCGTAGACGCCGTTCAGCATTTCGGGCGCCACCGCGACGATCGAGGCGATGTTGATGATCGCGCCGCCGCCACGGGCAACGAAGCCAGGCGCCGCCGCGTACGTCAGCCGCATGAGCGCGGTGACATTGAGGCCAATCAGGTCGTCCATCTTGGCGACATCCGCGCTCAACAGCGGTGCGGTCGCACCGACGCCGGCGTTGTTGACTAGCATCGTGATACTGCTGTCCGCGCGGAGGTTGGCCTCGACTCGCGCCAGATCCGCCTTGTCATTCAGATCGGCGGCGACGACTTCGACCGAGCGATGGGTCTCATCGGTGATCCGCCGGGCGAGGGCATCGAGTCGTTCGCGATTGCGGGCGACCAGGACGAGGTCGTAACCGCGTCGGGCCAGGCGATCGGCGTACAGAGCGCCGATGCCGGCGGACGCGCCCGTGATAAAGGCCGTTCCGGGGTTCGTTGGG
This sequence comes from Gammaproteobacteria bacterium, assembly GCA_028293765.1. GTDB lineage: Bacteria > Pseudomonadota > Gammaproteobacteria > Steroidobacterales > Steroidobacteraceae > 13-2-20CM-66-19. The sequence goes on along the minus strand of JAQGOG010000032.1, from coordinate 8,045 downwards.
GTAGCCATGTCATCAGTCTCCGTTCAGGCCGGCGAATTGCCGGCGGGGAGATAAGCTACGCCCCTGGACAACGACCCAAATGTCGTATATACCACCTTTTAGGACGCATTCTCAGGAGCAGACCGTGCACCGTATTGGCTTGGTGATCTTCCCGGACGTCCAGTCCATGAGCTTGGCGCCTATCTCGGTTTTCGAGATGGCGAACGTCGCGTCCGGCAAGTCCGTTTATGAGGCGCGCGTTCTTTCGGAATTTGGCGGGCCCGTGCGGACGTCCATGGGCATCACCATCGGCACCGAGGCGTTCGCCGAGCCCGATTTCGACACGCTCATCGTCGGGGCCTCCACCGAGATCGCGGAAGCGAGTCCCAAGCTGTTGGCCTTCATACGTAAATCACTCGAGGTGTCGAGACGGGTCACCGCGCCGTGCACGGGCGCTTTCACTCTCGCGCAGGCGGGCGTTCTGGACGGTCGGCGCGCCACGACGCACTGGGCCTACGCGCGTGGGTTGCAGGCTCAGTTTCCACGGATCAGGGTGGAAGAGGATCGTATATTCATCGTTGACGGCCCAGTCTGGACGTCCGCCGGCATGTCGGCCGGTATCGACCTCGCGTTGGCGATGGTCGAGAAGGACTTGGGCGTGGAGATAGCCCGCGCCGTGGCGAAGAAGATGGTCGTCTATCATCGGCGCGCCGGCGGCCAATCGCAGTTCTCGGCCCTGCTGGAGTTGGAACCGAAGTCGGACCGGATTCAGAATGCCCTCGCCTACGCGAGACGCAACCTGCACACCCCACTGTCAGTCGAGCAGCTCGCCGAGACCGCACATCTCAGCCCGCGCCAATTCAGCCGCGCATTCCGCGCGGAGACCGGTCAGTCGCCTGCGAAAGCGATCGAGAACCTGCGTGTCGAGTCAGCTCGTCTGCTCATGGAGCAGGGTCAATTGCCGATCGATGTGGTGGCGCGGGAGACCGGATTCGCCGATCGCGAACGCATGCGCCGCGCATTTTTACGGGCGTTCGGCCAGCCACCCCAAGTCATCCGGCGCAACGCACGCGTCGCGGCCTAGGAGTTCCGCACCCGGCGTTCAAGGGATACCTGACGTTCTTAGAGGTACCTACGAAGCGGTGGGTCGGTGCTTAGCGGCCGAGCGGTCGCGTGGCGTGTCGCCGCTCATATCTCTGCAACTCTGCGCGCATCGACGGCACAGCTCTACGCACTGCTCCATTCCACCGATTTCTTCGCAGCTTTGCGCGCACGCCTCGCATGCGACGGCACACAGCGCGCATTGCCGCTCATGAAACGCGGAGCCACTCAACAACAGATCCGCGGCGCTCTGGCAGAGCGTCGCGGAACTGATCATCAGGCGGAAGTGCTCCGGTTCCGTATGCGACCCGCCCATGTCGAGACACAGGTTCATCGCGGCTTCGAGGCACTCCGCGTGGCAACGCTGACAGTCCTCGACGCAATCCCTCATCGCGTCGCTCAGGGTCGATGTTCGCACCATGGGCCCAATGCTCCCTGATAGAAGTAGGTCGCGCGCCCGCGCGTCACGGGCGAGCCGGCTCCCGATGAAATACCTTGCGAAGTTCCACCTTGGCCTGGTTCAGCACCCGTTTGCGCTCGGCGGACAGATTTTTGCCGCCCCGGTTGATCTCGAAATTGAGCATGGACATCGCGGACCTGAAGGGCGTCGACTTGCGCCGCCCGCTCGCCTCAGCCGACCGCTTCAACGACAGCGCGACCTGCTTGGCGCTGCGCGCCTTGAACACGCCACTTTCGAGGTCGAGCGCATCGCTGCGCTGCATGACCCCTGCGGACCATTTCCTGGCGGATTTTACCTGACTCCGGCCGGCTGCTCGCTTACCTGTCTTGGCAACTCGTTTCGCGCGCTTGGCTGCCACTAAGATTACCTCCGCTTCGTCAGGATTATTTTCCCAGCGACCACGCCACGAATTCCTCGAATTCGATGACGCCGTCGCGATTGGTGTCGATCTCATCGAAGCCAATCTGGCATTGCTCCGCGGTCAGGTCCTCGTCCAAGCTGCGCATGAAGCGAATGAATTCCCCAAGCGTCAAGCGCCCGTCGTGGTTGAGGTCGTTGAAATCGAAATCCTCGCGTAACCGTCCTCGCTCCTCGGCACTCGGCTTAACGTAGTCCAGGGTGGTTCGATCACGCATGAGCGCGCGTCTCGCGCGTCCGTGCAGCCTTCCGAGCGGCAGCCGAACGCTCTGAAGGACCCTTGGTGCGTGATGCTTTACGGGCCGCCCCCGAACGTTCGGCGCTCGTCCGACGGCGTGCGCTCGATTTTGCCTGCCGTGCAAGCGCACGCGGTGAAGCCGCGCTGCGCCCTTCGCGCTTCAACGCCTGTGAGGTTGCACGGGATCGCTTGGCAGTGGACTTCGCGCGCGCCGGAGCACCGTGACCACGGGCATAGGCCCGAGTCGCGCTCTTACGAGTCTTTTCGGACGTCGTCCCCTTTTTTGGCGGCTTTAAGTCGACACCCGCACGCCGTGCCTCCGAAAGACCTATTGCGATAGCCTGCTTCGTCGAGCGCGCGCCATGCTTGCCTTCACGGATATGCTCCATTTCCTGACGCACGAATTCGCCGGCCTGAGTACTCGCGGACTTGCCCTGACGTTTGTCCTTGCGGGCTCTCGCGATTGTCTGCTGTTCTGGCATGTGAAATCTCCGTCGATGGCTCACGCGCTGGGCGTCACTTTCCCGAAGCTAGCGGGACGGTCGAACGAAGTCTGTCGTGCGTTGGCCGCGCGCGCTTGTCAGAGCTCGCCTACAAAACCGCGATGGCGGGGCAGGCAACCTGTGTCACGGACGGGACGCGGTCGAGCGCAATTTCGCTTTCGCGGATGGCCGCGGCTTCGCTCGTCGCGTCGAACGAGCGCGCGAGCCCCAAATAAACCGCGCCGGAAACCAACAGCCCGACCAGCCAGCCGAGATCCAGCCCGCCCAGCGCCCGGGCCGCAGGTCCCATGTAGACGGCGGGCAATACTAGAAATGGCAGTGTGGCGGCAAAGCCTGTGGCGTAAGCGACCAGACCTCGCGCGCCCCAGGCGCCATAGATGCCGTCGGGCACGAATAACTGCGTAATGGCGTAGCGTCCGCGACGGACAAAGAAGTAATCGATCAGATTGATCGCGGTCCAGGGAATCAGCAGATACAGCATCATCGTGAGCACCGCGAACAACAGCTCGATCGAATTCGCGCTGCTCGCGAACGCAAGCGCCACCCAGACCAGAGCCAGCGCGACAATCGTAATCGTTCGAAGCCGACCGGTCGGTCGCATCTCGAAGAGTGAGCTCAATGCAGTGACGACCGTCAACATGCCACTATACGCATTGAGACCCATGGCCGCCGTCAGCGCCGCGACCGAGGCAAGTGACAGCAACACACCGAAACCCGGGAACACGATGTTACCAGCGTCGTTCAATGCCACGAGACCGTCGGAGGCTCCGAGGCGCGTCGCCAGCCAGGCGCCAACGGCAATCAGCCAGATCGCTGAAGATGAGGCACCGGCATATACGGCCGCGATGATCGCGCGCCGATTCGTACCGCGCGGAAGGTATCGAGAATAGTCGGAGACGGAAGGCGCGTAGGCAATATTGTAGCTGGCACTCGCGGCAAACTGCGCAAAAAACGCGGTAGCAGAAAAGCCGCCTCCGGTGGGATGCGGCGCGGGAATCCTGCCGGCCACGATCGCCAGGGTGAGCAGGCCATACAGCGGCAGACATAACAGGAAGCACCAGCGAAAGATGCGATGCAGCCAGTCGTGGCCATAAATAGCGAGCAGCGCCGCGGCGGCCGAAATGACCAGCGTGACTGGCTTGCCGTCCCAGCCGAGAATCCCGTTGAGCCCATGGGCCGTCAGCACGCTGTCGGCGACATTGAAGCCGACGAATGTGAGCAACGTTCCGGCCAGAACCACGACTACGCCTCGAAAGCCAAACTGCGCGCGCGATTGAATCATCTGCGGCAGGCCGAGCTCCGCCCCCTGTGACGCATGAAAGGCTGCGAACAGCGTTCCGAAAAGGATGCCCAGCGCCCCGGCGAGCGTCGTGTAGCCGAGACTCAGGCCCATGCTCGGGCCCACGAAGCCGATCGCGATCGTGAAGAAGTGGAAATTCCCCAGGAACCAGAAGGTAGCCTGATCGATCACGCGACCGTGACGCTCGTGCTCGGCGACGTAGTCGATCGACTTGCTTTCGACCGTCACGGCCGCCGCGCGCCTCTTCAGTGCTCTTTAAATGAATAGCCTACCGTCACACCGATCGTACGGGGCTGGGAGACGATCGCCTGGTAGAACTGCGCATAGTTGAACGGATCCGAGTACGAGCTGACGCCGAGGTTGTTGGTCAGATTGTTGCAGTACACCGTCACTACCCAATGAGGCAACGTATAGCTCACGCGGGTGTCCACCATCGTATACCCCCCTACGACGGGAATCGTGGCCGAGAGCGCGGGCACGACCGAGCTCTGGTAATGCGCGTTGACTGCGTAACGAAGCTCTCCATTCCCCATCATGACGTTGCCGTACGTCAGCCCGATCGCCAGACTGTTCTTCGGCGTGCCCGGGAGCGGCGCGCCAACCGGGGGCGGCGGGACGGACAATCCAGCCAAGGCTAACGCGTTGTATGACGTCAGCTTCGTCTGATCGTAGGTATAGTCGAGCTGGGCGCTGAGATGACTGTTGAAACTGACGAACACCTCCGCCTCGACGCCGCGGCTGTACGCATTACCAACGTTGACCGCTCCGGGCAGCACGAGCGGCGTTAGCTGCGCCCCCTCCTCGACGTTGTGCCATTGAATGTCGAAGACGGCCGCGGAATAACGGATGCGATTCAGCAAGGTCCCCTTCACGCCTATTTCGTAGTTGTCGGCGGTATCGGGCGTTACTTTGTACAGGCCCGGGTCCGTTACGTATCCGACGGCCGTCTCGCTCGAGGGCAGGGCGTTCACGCTACCGCGCCGGAACCCCTGCGACCAGGTCGCATAGACGAGGTTAGTGGGGTCGAGCTGATAGGCCGTATTGACCTTCCACAGCACACGTCGCCACGAGTCGCTCAGCGAATGACTGTCGATGGATGCCGCGCCATCGAACAGCAGACCTGTCTGCTGCGCTTGCGACAGTGATTGCTTGAAGAGACGCGCCCCGCCGGTGAGGCTCCACGCGGAAGTGGCATGCCAGGTGATTTCGCCAAAGGTTGCCAGGTCCTTGAAATGCGTCTGGAAGTCGCCGATGTAGGCCTGGTCTTTGACGATCGGGATACCGTTGATGTAGGTCGGCGGGTTTTCGGTGTACGCCGTCTGTCCGATCCCGCACTCTGAAGGTGTGACACCATCCCCGGCGCTGACCCCGTACACGGGAACGCAGGCGTTGAAGTAGTCGAGATACCCAGGGTAGAACTCGTGCTCCGTGATGTTGGTCTTCTGGTCCTTGAAATACACTCCGGCCACCCATTCGAATTTACCGCCGGTGGCCGAGGCGAGGCGGATCTCCTGCGACCAGGGTTTGTCGCTGAGCTTGTCGTGGCCGGTGACCAGCACGCGCGGATTCGCTCCGTATAGCGACGGATAGAATGGGAAGGAGGAATACAGCCCCGTGAGATCGCTGTCCGTATGGTTATCGTGGTTCGACCACGAGCTGTTCGAAGTGAGCGTCGCGAAGCCCAAGTCGTATTCCAGCGTGAGCGCCGCCACGTCGACCTTGTCACGGGTGGAGCCGCGCGTGTGATCTGTCGATTGCAGTGAATGGAGACCCAAAAGAGGCGCTGCTTGCGGAAAGCCGCTGGCCGTCGACAGCTGATGGTAATAGGACAGCTGCGCGTGGAAGTCGTCGTTCGGCTTCCACAGAGCGGCAACGCGCGCATTCCTGTAGCCGTAGGAATTGGTCCCTTTTGCGGAAGTCATTGCGGGTGGGCTCTGGAAGTTTCCCGGCTGCGCCAGAACCGGCGCTCCCGCCGCGTCGAGCTTGTAGAGATTCGGTGTGTCGATGAACCCGGCCTCGTCCGTCAAGCCGGCATTCAGGCGCACCGCGAATGTATCGGACACAGGCAAGTTGACCATGCCGTTTACGTCTTCGTTGGGTGCGTGGGTGTGTGCCGTGTCGCTCACGCCCACCTCGACCTTGGCGTCGAAGGCACGCGGATCCGGTGCATTCTGCACGAACCGGATCGTGCCGCCGAGCGAGCCAGAGCCATACAACGTGCCCTGTGGACCCCGCAGGATTTCGACATGGTCGAGATCCTGCAGCCGGAGGTTGACGAACAACGGCGTATCGTCGACATACGTGGCGACGGGTGGCTCGATCGGGGTCGCGAGAGCCAGCTGCCCTGCCGTTGCTTCACTATTCAAGCCTCGAATGATGAGCGTGGCGCCGTTGACGCCGCCAAACGGACCTTTGTCCGTAAAGTTGACGCCCGCCATCGAGTGCGCGAGCCCCGAGATGTCCTGGATTCCGGCCTGCTCGAGCTGCTCGCCGGTGACCGCCGTAATACTGATTGGAACGTTCTGAACGGAGTTCGCGCGGCGGGTTGCCGTCACGGTGACTTCGGTCAGGCCGTTTTCGTCCGCATGAGCAGGCGGGCCGTACAAAGCCGTCAGGACGGCGGCCGTCACCGAGGTCGCTTTCAGATAGGCGGAGGGCTGAACGATTTTGTTTTTTTGCACGGCGCGCGGTCTCCTCGAGCAAGATGCAGCTATCGCATTTGCGGGGCGACTACGCGCACTACCGGGATTTTCCCCTGTATGGGAGATCGTCCCGGGGACACGACAGTCTCCCCGCAATCAGATCTCCCGGGCTTTTATCCCGCCGTGTATCCACGCACGCTTCGCCTGCGCGTGGACTGCCTCTCTCGGACCAGCCGCCCGCCGCTGAAGACGGGCCGGAACCCTAGACGCACATTTTGCGAAGAGCGGTTGCAAAGCTCGTGCCGGCCTCTCGGGCGCAGGCCTCGGGACCGGACATTCACCTTAGAAAATAGTGGCTTACGAGTGAGGTGCGCGGCCGTACGACTCACGCCGGCCAGCCGAGCGCGCACCAGAGCGGAGCAGGCCGGAGGCTGTCTGCCCTAACACCGTACGTCGGAGTTGGATGTCAAAAGAGCGTACAGCTCGGGCCTTCTGTCGCATAGGTAAGGGAAACCTCGCGCTGCCGGCGGCCCGGCGTGTTTGCTGATTTCGCTTACGATCAGAGCGTCCCCAGCACCGGCCGCGGCCAATGCTTTGCCATCCGGGCCGGTGAGGCAGGAGCGGCCGAGGAACCGCATGCCGTTTTCCACGCCGACACGATTGCAATAGGCCACGAAGATCTGATTTTCGACCGAGCGCGCCGGCACGATGAAATCCGGGACCGCCGCATACTCCTCGCTCAGCGCGGTCGGCACCAGAAGGACGTCAGCCCCGAGCAGAGCCACGCTGCGCGCGGCTTCGGGATATTCGACGTCATAGCAGATCAGCAGGCCGAACTTGAGCCCGCCGAACTGAAAAGGCGGCTCGAAACGGCCGCCGGGATGGTAAACAGCGCGCTCCTCAGGGCCGAACAGGTGGGTCTTGCGGTAATGGGACAGCACCGACCCATCGGGGCCGATGACCTGTACCGCATTGTAAATGCGGCCGTTTTGCGCGTCCCGTTCGGCGTAACCATATGCGATCGCGATGTCATTGCGGCGTGCAACGTCGGCAACGTGCCGCGCCGAGGCGCCATCGCTAGACTCCGCCAGCGCCGTCACGGCAGCGCCGATGTTGTAACCGCAGAGCCAGCATTCCGGACATAACACCAGCGTAGCGCCCTCGGCGGCAGCGGCCTGTGCCGTCGTTTCCAACGCCGCAAGGTTAGCGGCCACATCCGCGGGGAACCCGCCCGTCTGCCATAAAGCCAGTTTCATTTGTTTCGCCACGACCGCTGGATGCGTTACTGTTCACATGATGCTCTCGGATATATCCGGACTCCAGGGACTGTGGCGGCGAGCGCTGCTCGCGTGGCCCGATCGCGTTGGCGATACGCCGACGAACGTGCGCTGGCTGCAGGGACTGC
>JAQGOG010000024.1 GCA_028293765.1 Gammaproteobacteria bacterium | reverse complement strand
CCCGACGACCGGGAGTGCGTGGTGGTGGACAGCTTGATTCTCTGTCCGGCGCGCAGCGGGTCACCAGGATGCATGCCGTTCATCGAAGCTAGGGCGTTCACGTTCATCCCGTGGCGTCGCGCAATGGCCCACAGTGTCTCTCCCGCGCGCACCATCTGCACATGCACACGGCGTTCAAATCGGCTCAGGCGCCCCGGACGGTCGACTCGCTGGGCGGCGAGCATGACTTTGGGCGGAAGCGCCACGGCTGCCGACGGCACCCGCAAGTCAGTACCCACTGTCAGACGGCCTTCCGGCACTCCGTTCAGATCGCGAACGACGTTCGGACTCGTGCTGAAGTGCTTTGCGACGGAAGCAACCGAGTCGCCCTTGCGGACGGTATAGTGCCCGAGGCCCATGCGTTGCTCTTCGGTCAACTGCGCGAGGTTCTGCGTGAACACCTGCGCTCCATCGACAGGTAACAGCAGAAAATGCGGGCCGGCCGGATCGGTCGCCCAGCGGTGAAATGCGGGGTTGAGCTCATAGAGCTCCTCGGACGTCACACCGGCAATTTCCGCGGCAAGCTTCAGGTTGATCTGTCCCTGAGTCTCGACGCGTGCGAAGTAGGGTTGGTTGGGAATCGGGCTGAACGCGAGGCCATAGGTTTCGGGGTCGGCGACGAGGCGCTTCATCGCGAGAAGTTTTGGTACGTAGGCACGCGTTTCCGCCGGCAGCCGCAGATTCCAGAAGTCGATCGGGAAGCCTTTCGAGCGGTTGTATTCCACGGCACGTTCGACCGCGGCCTCGCCACAGTTGTAAGCGGCAATGGCCAACAGCCAGTCACCGTTGAACTCATCATGCAGGGACTGCAGATAATCGAGGGCCGCTCGTGTGGATTCCACGATGTCGCGGCGCCCGTCATACCACCAGTCCTGCTTCAGGCCGAAGCGCGAGCCGGTGTCCGGGATGAACTGCCACAATCCCGACGCGCGAGCGCGTGAATAGGCGTAGGGCTCGAATGCGCTCTCGACGACCGGCAGCAGCGCGATCTCGAGCGGCATGCCGCGGGCCTCGAGCTGCGTGACGATGTGATAGAGATAATGCTCCGCGCGTCCAAAAGAGCGCTCGAGATAGTCGGGATTGGAGGCGTACCAGTCGAGCTGCTGATCGATGCCCCGCTGTGCTGGTGAATCGTCCAGCTTGAACCCGCCACGCATGCGATCGAACAGGTCGGCGTATTGCGCCGGAGTGAGCCCTGCGACCTGGGTGGGCTCCTGCTCTTCAGGAGCCCGCGGCTCGAGCGCGAGCGGCGACTGGGCGGAAGGGGGGATGGGGGCCTGTGGATACGTGCTGCTGGGTCCCTCGGGGAGCACGGCGCCGACCGGCTGGACCACGGGCTGCGTGAGGGGCCGCTGGGCAGGCGCGTGCGCGCAAGCGGAAACCGCTAGAATTACAGAGGTCAGGATTGCATGACGCGTACGTCGAATCGCTTCCGTCACCAATTTCCGTCCCCCAAGTCGACGTGCTAACTTCCCCGCGCCGGACCACGGGTTACCGGCTTAGGACGCTACTGAATCTATGCGCCGAATTTAACCGGTAACTTCACACTTTTGCCAGCACTACATTCGTGCCAGTTCGCACTTCACGCATTCTCGATCGCGACGCCGCGCTCAGCACCTGGTGGCAAACGCCGCTCGGACGAGCGTTGCTTGCGGCCGAATCCGAATTGCTCGGCGAAGCCCTCGAAGACGTTTTCGGCTGGGAATTCCTGCAGGTCGGCGCATGGGGCAGCTCGCGCGATCTATTGTCGTGCTGCCGCACCCGCCGTCAGACAGTGGTGGCCACACCGGGGTTCCCAGCCGGGGCTGACATAATTGCCAGGCCGTCGCAATTACCAGTCATCAGCGACTCGGTCGACGCCGCTCTATTACCGCACACGCTTGAATTCGCCGCAGACCCGTACGCGATTGTCCGTGAAGTGGACCGCGTCCTGGTGGGCGAGGGGCAATTGATCGTACTGGGCTTTCATCCCTGGAGTCTGTGGGGCATGCGTGCTCGCTGGAGCCGCAGTGGTTTTCCACCGGGCATGCGCCGTGTGCTGTCCGAGAGACGACTGCGGGAATGGTTGGTGCTACTTGGGTACGAAGTTGTCGCGGAACATAGTTATCTATACTGCAGCCCCTGGAGCAAAGGCCTCTCGAAAGGCGAAGGAACGGGACGGATTTTGCGCCGCGGTCTCACTCATCCCTTGCCAGCGAGCGCCTACCTCCTCAAGGCGCGCAAGCGCATCTACACCCTCACGCCGATTCGCCCGCGTTTCCGCGAAAAACCAGCCGTCCTCGGCGGCCTCGTCAAACCCACTACACGCACGCAGTTATGAGCCTATTTTCAGTGTTTGGACCGGCATGAGCATCGTTGAGATCTACACGGATGGGGCCTGCCGCGGCAACCCCGGGCCCGGCGGCTGGGCCGCATTGCTAAGCTTTGGGGAGATCGAGAAAGAGCTCGCTGGAGCCGAGGTCCTGACGACCAACAATCGCATGGAGCTGACCGCGGTGATCCGCGCGCTCGAAGCTCTCAAAAAACCATCGGCAGTGCGAGTCCTCACCGATTCCGAATACGTCCGCAAGGGCATCACGGAGTGGGTGAAGGGATGGAAGGCGCGCGACTGGAAAACATCGGACCGCAAGCCGGTGAAGAATCGGGATCTGTGGGAAAGGCTCGACGAGCTCGCGGCGGGCCACCAGATCCAATGGCAGTGGGTCAAGGGCCATTCCGGAGTGCCGGGGAATGAGCGCGTCGACCGGCTCGCCAACGAGGCGATCGACGCCATGCGGGCTTAAGGGACACGGCAGCCGCTTGCAACACGACTGCATAATGTAAACTCGCGCCCCATGCGTCAGATCGTCCTCGATACAGAAACCACGGGCCTCGAACCCGAGCTCGGTCACCGAATCATCGAAATAGGCTGCGTCGAGCTCTTGAACCGGCGGGCGACGGGACGTACCTTCCACCGCTACCTGAATCCCGAGCGCGCCATCGACGAAGGCGCGATGGCGGTCCACGGCATCAAGCGCGCCGATCTCGACGACAAACCGAAGTTTGCCGAGATCGCCGAAGAACTCATCGCGTTCGTCGCGGATGCCGAACTTGTGATCCACAACGCGGCATTTGACACGGCTTTTCTCGATGCTGAGCTGGCTCGGCTGGCGGGCGAGGTGCGTGTCGTGGCCAGGTTATGCCGTGTGTTGGACACACTGGCGCTGGCGCGCTCGATGCACCCGGGGCAGCGAAACAACCTCGACGCCCTCTGCAAACGGTACAGCGTCGATAACTCGCGCCGCGACCTGCACGGGGCGCTCCTCGATGCGCAGATTCTGGCCGACGTCTATCTTGCGATGACGGGCGGACAAGGCGCGCTGGCCTTGAGCGAGACTGCCGCTTCGGCGCATGCCGCCAACGGCGGGCAGCCTTTGCGGTTTCTCGTGCGGACCTCCGTACCGCTGCGCGTAGTGACGGCAACAGAAGAAGAGATGCGAGCGCATGAGAGCATGTTAACTATCATCGCGAAGGCGAGCGGCGGGCGGTGCCTGTGGCAACCGGCTGCTGCACCCGTGACCGCACCCGAAAAGAATCGCTCAAGTGCCTGACACCCATTCCGCGCCGCGGCTCGGCGCCACGTACTGGAAACAAAAAGTGCTCAATCTGCGTAAATGCCGAATTGGCGTCATCGGTCTCGGTTATGTCGGCCTGCCGCTGGCGGTGGAGTTCGGCAAACATTTCGACACGACGGGCTTCGACGTGAAAGCCCCCCGCATTGCCGAGCTCAAAGCCGGCAAGGACAGCACCCTCGAGGTCTCGAAAGCGGAGCTCAAAGGTGCAACCCACCTGTCGTTCACGATGGATCTGGCCGCGCTCAAGCGTTGCCAGGTATACATCGTGACCGTGCCGACGCCCATCGACGAATACAAGCGGCCGGATCTCACGCCGCTGGTGAAGGCGAGCGAGACCGTCGGCAAGGTGCTCAAGAAGGGCGACGTGGTGGTGTATGAATCCACCGTCTATCCCGGTTGCACCGAGGAGATCTGCGTCCCCATCCTCGAGCGCGAGTCGGGCCTGGCGTTCAACAAGGATTTCTTCGCCGGCTACAGCCCCGAGCGCATCAACCCGGGTGACAAGGAGCACCGGCTCCCGACCATCAAGAAGGTGACTTCCGGCTCGACACCCGAAGTCGCCGACTTCGTCAACAAGCTGTATTCGTCGATCATTACGGCCGGCACTCATAAAGCGTCGAGCATCAAGGTGGCGGAAGCCGCCAAGGTCATCGAGAACACCCAGCGCGATGTGAATATTGCACTGATCAATGAGCTGGCCCTCATCTTCAACCGCCTCGGCATCGATACCGAGGAGGTGCTGCTCGCGGCCGGCAGCAAGTGGAACTTCCTACCTTTCCGTCCCGGCCTGGTCGGCGGCCATTGCATCGGCGTAGACCCGTATTACCTGACGCACAAGGCGCAGGAGATCGGCTATCACCCGGAGATGATCCTCGCGGGACGGCGCCTGAACGACAACATGGCGAACTATGTTGCCGGTGAGATCACCAAGCTCATGGCGAGCAAGCGCATCCACGTGAATGGCTCGCGCGCGCTCGTGCTCGGCGTCACGTTCAAGGAAAATTGCCCCGACATCCGCAATTCCAAGGTGGTTGACGTCATACGCGAGCTGCAGAAGGCCGGCGCGACCGTCGACATTTACGATCCCTGGGCCGATGGGGCGGAGCTCAAGCACGAGTACGGCCTGCGTCCGATCCGCACTCTCGACTCGAAGCGCTATGATGTCGCCGTGATCGCTGTAGCACACAAGGAATTCCGCGAGATGGGAGCTGAAGGCGTGCGCAAGCTCTGCAAGAAGAGCCACGTGCTCTACGACATCAAGCAGGTCTTCCCGGCCGCGCAGGTGGACGGCCGCCTGTGAAGATTCTGGTCACCGGCGCGGCGGGTTTCATCGGCTCGCATGTTTCGCACCTGCTGCTGGGGAAGGGGCACGA
>JAQGOG010000089.1 GCA_028293765.1 Gammaproteobacteria bacterium | reverse complement strand
GAGCGCCACATCGGCGGAGCGTTCCTGGCGGCTCGCAGACCGACGCTGCCGTTCAACGGCTACGCCGAGCAGGTCGCCGGTTTGTACAAGGGAATGGATCTGCGGCGCTATTATTGATGGCGGCCGGAGGGCTGACCGCGGCCGCAGCGCCATGAGCAACCATACGGTTGCATTTCACAAAGGGCCTGTCTAATATGCAACCCGGAGGTTGCATATGAACACACACAGTACCGATCGCATCGAGAAGCAGGTTTTGTTGAAAGCTCCGGTCAAGCGCGTGTGGCGCGCCCTGACCGACGCAGAAGAGTTCGGAAGTTGGTTCGGCGTCAAGCTCACCGGCTCATTTGCTCCCGGCGCCGAGATAAGCGGGCCGATCACGTATCCCGGCTACGAGCATCTCACCATGTACATCACGATCGAGAAGATCGTGCCCGAGCGGTTGTTTTCCTGGCGCTGGCGTCCGAACGCCATCGACCCCAACAAGGACTACTCCGCCGAACCCACGACGCTCGTAGTGTTCGAGCTCCAGGAGGCGCCCGGCGGCACGCTGGTCAAGCTCACGGAATCCGGCTTCGACAAGCTGCCGGCCGAACGCCGCGAGCAAGCCTACCGGGGCAACGAGGGCGGCTGGGAACAGCAGATGGTCAACATCGAGCAACATGTCAGTAAGACGACCTAGCGTCGCGCCGCACGCCAGGGAATTACGTAACCCGGCGCTGGTCTTCGCGGCCCTCGGCGACAAAACCCGGCTCGATCTGGTGGCCCGCCTGTGCGCAGGTGGGCCACTCTCCATCGCCCGGCTCACCGACGGTGCCGACGTCACGCGGCAGGCGATCACCAAGCACCTGAACATCCTCGCCGGTGCTGGTCTCGTTCGCGACATCCGCGTGGGACGCGAGCGCCTGTGGGAGGTCGAGACCCGGCAGATCGAGGAAGCGCGCCGCTGTCTCGATCGCATCTGTAGTCAGTGGGACGATGCTCTCGGCCGCCTGAAGCTGGCCGTCGAAGGTGAGGAGCATTGAACGTCGAGCAGCGCTACCGCCTCGTCTACAAGCCCCTGGTCTTCGTGGCCAGCCTCGTCCCGCTCGCGTGGCTCCTGTGTGGCGCCTTCAACCTGTTCGGGGCAAGCCTCGGCGCCGATCCGGTCAAAAAACTCGAGCACGAGTTCGGCAAGACGGCCCTGAACTTTCTGCTGCTGACCCTGCTGGTCACGCCGGTGAAAAATCTGGCCGGCCTGCCGCACGTGCCGCGACTGCGGCGGATGTTAGGGTTGTTTGCGTTCTTCTACGTCGTGCTGCATTTCACCGTCTACCTGGTCCTCGACCTCGAACTCAATTTCCGCACCCTGTTCGCCGACATCGCGAAGCGTCCCTACATCACGATCGGCTTCGCGGCGCTGCTGTTGTTGATTCCGCTCGGGGTGACCTCGACGAATCGCATGATGCGCCGCCTCGGGCGCCGCTGGCAGAAGCTGCACCGCTTGATTTACGTCATCGCCGTACTGGGCGTGTGGCACTTCTACTGGCAGGTGAAGCGCGATGTTCGCGAGCCGCTGATCTACGCGGCGATTCTCGCGGTGCTGCTGGGCTACCGCTGGTTCCGCGCCAGGGCCAGGGCTACATCGAAGTCCGTATCTGCCACAGTTCCGGAAAGAACTTGAGCTCGAGAGCCTTCGCCAGGTAGGACACGCCGCCGGTGCCACCCGTGCCCGGCTTGTAGCCGATGATCCGCTCCACGGTCTTCAGATGGTGGCAGCGCCAGAGCTGGAAGTTGTGATCGAGATCGACCAGCCGCTCGGCAAGCTCATAGAGGTCCCAGTCTTTTTCCGCGTTGTGATACACGCCGAGCCAGGCGCCCGCGACCTGCTTGCTCGCGTGATAGGGCTCGCGGAAGTCACGCGATAGGTAATCCTCGGGAATGCCATAACCGCGGCGGCTGAGCAGGCGCAGGACTTCGTCATACAGCGAGGGCGCTTCGAGCGCGCGCTCGAGAGCTGCGTACGCTTTCGGATCGCGCTTGTGCACGGCAAGCATGTCCGCGTGCTTGTTGCCGAGCAGGAATTCCAA
Organism: Gammaproteobacteria bacterium; assembly: GCA_028293765.1. GTDB lineage: Bacteria > Pseudomonadota > Gammaproteobacteria > Steroidobacterales > Steroidobacteraceae > 13-2-20CM-66-19. Next base: position 153,028 of record JAQGOG010000089.1, on the reverse strand, counting down.
CATCCGGTACTGGAAGGACTGAAAGCCGGAGGAGCGCCCGAGTGCATTGCGAAACGCGGAGTACTCGAACGGTGTCATCGTGGACAGCACGTCCCAGGTCGAAATGAGTTGCGTCTGCACGCGCGAAATGCGCCCGAACATCTTGAACGAGGGATCCAGGTCGTCACGCCGGATGCACGCGAGCGCCGCGGACAGCTCGTGCAGCATCAGGCGCATCCATAGCTCGGACGTCTGGTGGACGATGATGAACATCGTCTCGTCGTGCTCGTAGGAAAGCGGCTTCTGCGCATCGAGCACCTTGTCCAGCTGCAGGTACTCGCCATACGAAAGCGACGAGCCGAGCTCCCAGTGGATGGGTTCGTCCGAGAGATCGATGCGCTCAGTCATAACCACCTACTCATCGCCAAACACCCATGATGGTACACGTCGCCAGCCGTCCAGTAATTCCCGATCGAGGCTCTCGTATTCGGGACAGTGCCGGGCGACACGCTGCCAGAACCGGCGCGAGTGGTTCATGTGCAGGGTATGCACCAGCTCGTGGATCAGCAGGTAGCGCACGACTGGCGGACGCTGAAACAGCAAGCAGCAGTTGAGGCTGATGGTCCCGCGAGTCGAGCAGCTCCCCCAGCGGGTGCGCTGCCGCCTGATGAGAATGCGCTGGTAGCCGAAACCCAGCTCGCGGGCACATTGATCCAGCGCAGGAGTGAGGACGTCGCGCGCCCGCTCGGTCAACCACCGCCGCAGCAGCTTGCGCACGGCAGGCCTGTTCCGGGCGTCTCCGCCCAACGCCAGCAGGTCGGGACCGATGGCGCTCACGTTCACCCGGCCCTCGCCGCCGGCCAGATACACGCGCCAGCTTTCTTCGCAGGCCGCGAAATCGATCTGCGGTGGCGGGAATGGCGCGAGCGGCACTGCCTTCTGCCGCGCCTCGTCCCGTTTGCGCTCGATCCAATCGCGGTGGCGCTCGAGAAAATGTTCGACCGCGCGCGGCGACGTTCTCGCCGGCACCACGACTTCGACGCGACCTGTATGGAACACGCGCACGGTGAGGCGGCGGGCGCGAGCACTTTCTCGAACGACCCACCCCTCGGCGGCGTCTTTGTCAGACCACAACGGCAACTGTGGCGTTACCATATCCGAAAAGCTCACACCTCATGATACCAGCCGCAGACACTCCCGCAGGCGCCTAAGCAGACGTAGCGGCGCCGATCCGCTAGGATCGCGCGCGCCAGTCACAAGGACCGACCGACAGCCCCGTGAGCGACCCGATTCTCGAAGTCCGCAATCTCGTTAAACAATACCCCTCCGTCACCGCCGTGGATGGGGTTTCGTTCAGCGTCTCCGAGGGCATCTGCTTCGGCCTGCTGGGCCCGAACGGCGCGGGCAAGACGACGACGATTGAGATCATGGAAGGCATTCTCACGTCGAGCTCCGGCGAGGTCCGCTATCGCGGCGAGCTTCTCGGTCCGCGCTTCCGCGAGGAAGCGGGCATTCTGTTCCAGAAGACGGCTCTGCAGGACTTCCTCACCGTCCGGCAAAGCCTCACCCTCTTCCGCGGCCTCTACGATCGCGGACTGGATGTCGACGAGGTCATCCGGCTCTGCGCTCTCGAGAAGCTGGCTACACGTGACAACCGCAAGCTTTCCGGCGGCCAGCAGCAGCGCCTGCTGCTGGCGATCGCGCTCGTGAACGATCCCGCCGTGCTGTTCCTGGACGAGCCCACGACAGGACTCGATCCGCAGGCACGGCGCAACTTCTGGGAGCTCATCCAGTCCATCAAGGCCCGCAACAAGACCATCATCCTGACGACGCACTACATGGACGAGGCCGAGCTGCTGTGCGACGAGATCGCGATCATGGACCGGGGCCGGATCATTGCCCAGGGCGGACCGCGCCGGCTCCTGCAGGAGCATTTCGAGGAAGTGCTGCTCGAGCTGCCGCGGGCGGACTTTCCCGCAGGCGCGCGACACCTGGCGCTCAAGATCATCGACTCCAGCGATCGTGTTGAGATCGCGACGCAGGATCTGGACACGACCTTGCGCTGCCTGATGGACGCGCAGGTGCCCTTGCGGAATCTGCGCATTCGTCCGCCGAATCTCGAAGACCTCTTCCTCGAGCTCACGGGCAAAGACCTGCGGACATGATGAAGCGCCTGCTCGCGATCTGGCATGCGCGCAACCTCGAGTTCCTGCGGGACCGGGCGACGCTGATTTTCACGCTGCTGCTGCCGATCATGGTGGTCGTCGGCATGAGTTTCGTATTCGGCGGGCCGGAGCGGCCGCTCTTCAAGGTGGGCGTGCTGACGGCGAAGATCGACAGGCAGTCGGATCCCTTCCTGCGGGAGCGCTACGTCGACTTCGTTCCCATCGCGACCGAAAGCGAAGGCCTGCGCAAAGCCACGCACCAGCAGATCGATCTCCTCGTCGACCTGCGCGGCGGCGCGCGTTACTGGGTCAACACGGACGCGCCCAAGGGTTACATCGTCGAGAAGCTGCTGCTCGCCGCCGACCCCGCTGCCCGCAGGCAACCGGTAGCGGGCGCTGCCGTGCGCTACGTGGACTGGCTATTTCCCGGCATCCTGGGAATGAATATGATGTTCAGCTGCCTGTTCGGCGTCGGCTATGTCGTCCTGCGCTACCGCAAGACCGGATTCCTGAAGCGCCTGCACGCGACCCCGCTCACCGCTTTCGAGTTTCTGACCGCGCAGGTGCTGTCGCGCTTGTGCCTCATCGTGTTCGTCACCGGTGTGCTCTATATCGGCATCGGCGCGGTCATCCACTTCCATTCGGTCGGCAGTCTGATGCTGGTCGGCCTGCTGGCGCTGCTGGGTGCGCTGTCGATGATCGCCCTGGGTCTTACGATCGCGGCCCGGGTGTCCAGCGAGGAACTCGTCGGCGGCCTGCTCAACCTCCTGACGTGGCCAATGATGCTCGTCTCCGGAATCTGGTTCTCCCTCGAAGGCTCGCCGCGCTGGGTGCAGTGGGTTGCCCACGTCTTCCCCCTCACCCACCTGCTCGAAGGCGCGCGCGCCGTCATGCTGGACGGAGCCGGGATCGCGCAGATCGCGCCGAACCTGTTGTATCTCGGGGCAACCGCTCTCATTTTTCTGGCTTTCGGCGCCTGGTCGTTCCGCTGGCGCATCGAGTAAGGAGTCCTTGTGCGTTTCTTCAGCGACAACACGGGTACGGCATCTCCCGAGATCCTGACTGCCATCCAGGAGGCGAACCACGGGCTCGTGACAGCCTACGGCAACGACCCTTGGACCAAACGTCTCGATGAGTGCTTCAGCACCTACTTCGGTACTGAGGTACGAGCCTTCGCGGTCGCCACGGGCACGGCTGCCAACTCACTGAGCCTTGCAACCATAAGCCCCTCCTACGGTCTCATCTTCGCTGACGTGGAAGCGCACATCGCAAACGATGAGTGCGGGGCGCCGGGATTCTTCTCCGGCGGGGCGCAGCTCACCCTGCTCCCGAGCGAGCACGGCAAGGTCACGCACGGCGCACTTTCCGCCGCTCTCGAGGCGCATCCGGTTACGGTACACACCCTCCAGCCGAAGGCATTGGCACTGTCCCAGGCAACCGAGTTGGGCACCGTGTATCGCCCGGAGGAACTGAGTGCTTTGTGCAAGCTCGCGCACGACCATGACCTGAAGGTGCAGATGGACGGCGCGAGATTCGCCAACGCCGTTACGTTTCTCGGTTGCCATCCCGGAGATGTCACCTGGCGCGCTGGTGTGGACGTTTTGTCATTCGGAGCGACGAAGAACGGTGCGCTCGCCGCCGAGGCCGTCGTGTTCTTCGATCACGCCCTGGTGCGCGACTTCGAGCTCCGGCGCAAGCAGTCCGGACATCTGCTGTCGAAATCGCGTTACGTCGCCGCGCAACTGCTGGCTTATGTTGAATCGAACCTCTGGCGACGCAACGCGGAGCGTTCGAATTCATTCGCGCAGAAAATCGCGCACGCGGCCGGCCCTTTCCTCATGCATCCCGTCGAGGCGAATGAGCTCTTTCTCGGGCTCGGCACGGCGCGCAAACAGAGGTTACGGCAAGCGGGATTCGAATTCTACGACTGGGGTGCGGACAGCACCGGCGAAACTCGCTTCGTGGTCTCGTGGGACCAGCGCGAAGAAGACGTTGTGGCCCTTTGCGCGGCGCTCGGAGATTTGCAGCGGTAGTCGGCAGCGACCTCCCACGGCGTCATTCCCTTCGTCGCAGCTTGCGGTACCGCAGCCTCGGTGGCGAGTGATCTACAGCTCGCGCAGCCCCACCGTCACCGGCAGACGCGCAGCCCTGACCGCCGGAAACAAGCCACCGATAAAGCCGATCGCCAGCGCCCATTTGAGCCCGCTCCACAGCAGCGCCGGTGAGACATTGAACGCGAAGACGACCTGACTGAAGTTCGCGCCGAGAGTCGAGGCGGTGTAGTTGTCGAAGATCGCCCAGGCGAGCGCTGCGCCCAGCGCCCCTCCCAGAATGGCGAGCAGCATCGTCTCCAAGAGCACCGAGACGATGACCGGCAGGCCGCGAAATCCAATGGCGCGCAAGGTTGCGATCTCTCTGGCACGGGCCGCAACCGCGGCATACATCGTATTCAGCGCTCCGAAGATCGCGCCGATGGCCATGATCGTACCCACCGTCGTGCCCAGCACCCGGATAATCTGTGCCAGATTCTCCGACTGCTTGTTGTAGTAATCGCGCGTCGTGCTCACGTCGACCTTGATCCTGGGATCGCTCGCGAGCGTCGCTTTGAGCGCGTCGAACGCGCCCGCCTCCGTCAGTCGTAGGATGATCGATGTGGTGCTGCTTCCCCGGCGGTACGTGGAGCCCACCACGTCAGTGTCGCCCCAGAGCTCCGAGTTGTGTGCGTCGCCCGAGTCAAATGCGCCCACGATCGTCCATACCTGGCCATTCAGCTTGAGCGTCGAACCTACATCGAGGTCCTTGAACTGCCCGACCGCCCCTTTGCCGACAAGCAACTCGCGCAGTCCCGGCTTAAACTTGCGCCCCGCGATGATCTTGAGGTTGGGCCGCAGGTCCCAGGCACGCTCGCCGACACCACGGACTTCCACGTTGGCATCCAGACCGGTGCTCTTCTTCGCGAGTGCCGCGACGACGACCAACTCCGGGGAAGCGATGGGCCGGCCCTGAGCATTTTTCAATACCTGCGGCGCCTGTGTGACGAGAACCGCCGTGTCGTGATCGACTACCGAGTTGATTTCGGTCTGCGCGCCCGCGCGCATGACGATGACGGTATCGTCCGTACCGGTCTCCTGCAACGTTGCTGCGAATCCCGCGCCCATGGCCAGCAACGCCACCAGAACTCCGACGACACCAGCGATTCCCACGACTACCACAGAAGACGAACCCAGCCTCTGCGGGATGGTGGCAATACCGACTTGCGTGACCGACCATGACTGACGACCGATACGCGTAAACGCCATCCAGGCGGCAAGCACCCCCACCAGCGCGAGCAGCAACCACCAGGGCGAGGCGGTCAGCAGCACGATCGGCACGACCACCGCAACCGCCATCACTACTCCGGAGCCCAGTCTTCGCAGTATGCCGCTCACGTCAGTTCACCCTTCCCGGCTTTCCTAGCGACCCGACAGCGCGTCGACGATACGCAGACGCATGCCGCGTATCGCTGGCAGAACGCCGACGATGAATCCGATAACGACCATCAGCGCGAGTCCCCGCAGCCAGATGGGTCCGCCGACGCGAGCCAGCGGGACCGTGGCGCCGAGCTTTACTCGTACGATACCCACGACCACTCCGGCGACAGCGAGGCCAATGACGCCGCCAAGCACGAGCAACAACACGGACTCGCTGAGCACCAGGCCCAGCACGCTTTTGTTGGAGAAGCCGATCGTCTTCAGAACCGCCAACTCCGGGACGCGCTCACGCACTGCCTGTGCCATCGTGTTGCCGGTCAGGAGCACCAGTGTAAAGAAAACAGCCCCCATGATAGCGCCGACTATCAGCCCTATGTCGGCAAACTGGCTGACCAGGGCCGCGGTGAAGGCCTGCTCGCTCTGGGTCTTGGTCTCATGGTCGGAGTCCGCCGACAGCCTGTCGATGGCCTGCGCCACCTGGTCGGCCCGGCCGCGATCGCTGAGCTTCGTGGCGTACCAGCCGACGCTGCCGTTGCGAAACCGGCTGGCCTCGTCGAAGTAGCTCCAGTTGAAGAACAGCACGTTCTCCTGGCCTTCCAGCTTCGGGTCTTTCGCGTGAAAGATGCCAACGAGATCGAAGGTCCAGGTGTTGGAGCCGTCCTTCTGCGGGAAAATGGTCGCCTGCAGCGGGATCTTGTCGCCCAGCTTCCAGTTGAATTTGCGGGCGAGGGTCGCGCCGACCACCGCGCCCGTCCGGGTCCCCTTGAAGGCGGTGCGCTCCGCATCCGAAAGCGACCACTCCGGGTACAGATCGAGAAAGTTCTCCGCGACGGCCTCGTTCGGGAAAAAATTCTTCGGGTCCTGATAAATGCCGCCGAACCAGTTCGCGTAGGAGACCTGCGCGATACCCGGCACCGCCTCGATGCGAGGCAGCAGGCTTTTTGGCAGCGCCATCGTGAAACTGACCTTCGAGACCGTGATGAGACGGTCCACTCCCGCGACGCTGCCGCCGGCATTGGCAAAGGCCGTACGCACGGAATCGAGCAGCCCGAACAACAGGAAAGCCGCGAGCACCGACAACAGCGTGAAGACAGTACGGGTCTTGCGCCGGAACAGCGCTGACCAGATCAGGTGAAAATACTTCACACCTGCAAAGCCTCGGGCTGCTCGACGAGCGTGCCCTTGTCCAGATGCAGGACGTGCCGCGCGTACTCCGCTGCTTTCGGATCGTGCGTCACCATGATGATGGTCTTGCCGTGATCGCGGTTGAGTTGCTGCAGGAGTCTCAGGATCTCCTCCGCGGAGTTTCGATCGAGATCCCCAGTGGGCTCGTCGCACACGAGCAGTGTCGGATCAGACACGATGGCGCGCGCGATCGCCACGCGCTGCTGCTGCCCGCCGGAGAGCTCGCCGGGCTTATGGGAAGAGCGCTCGGAGAGCCCGACCAGGTCGAGCGCCACGCCGGCGTTGCGCTTACGCTGCGCCGCCGAGAGCCGGGTCAACAGCAGGGGCAACTCGACATTCTTCCGCGCCGATAACATCGGCAGCAGATTATAGAATTGAAACACGAAGCCGACATGCCCGGCCCGCCACTTCGCCAGCGCGCCCTCGCCCAGATTATCGATCCGCTGGCCGGCCACCGTGAGGCTGCCTTCGGTCGGCGAATCGAGTCCGCCGATCAGATTCAGCAGGGTCGTCTTGCCCGAGCCGGAGGGCCCCATGAGGGCGAGGAAGTCCCCCTGTTCGATGTCGAGGTCGACATGATGGAGGACCTCGAGCCTCTCCTTGCCGCGCTCGTAGACTTTGCTCAGCTTGCGAATTTCGACGAGTACGCCCACGTCAGACCCCTCACTGTTTTTTAACGACTACGCGCGCGCCATCCGTCATTTCAGCCGGCGGTGCCCGTATTACGCGCACTCCGTTTACGATCCCATCAACGGCGCGCAGATCCCCATACGCCTGCCCCGCCGTCACCGTCGCCGCGCGAGCGTGCTCGCCGTCAATGGTAAACACGACGCTTTTTCCATTACGCTCGACTATCGCCCCCGCGGGTACGAGCAATCCCTTTGGAGCGGCTGCCGGCTCTTCTGGACCGGACACCGAGCCGTTCTTTTTTGCGGTCTGCTCGAGGAAGGAGACGCGCACACCCATGTCAGGCAGGATGCGCGGGTCCTTCTGGTCGATTGCGATGCGAACTTTAACGGTCGCCTTGCTGCGATCCGCGGTTGGCACGATCGCTATCACGTGCGCCGGGATGGTCAATTCGGGATAAGCGTCGAGAACGGCCTGCGCCGGCTGATCCGACTGCACTCGGTTGATATACGCCTCGTTGACGTCGACTTCGATTTCCAACGAGTCCATGTCGACGATCGTGCCGACGCCGGTGCGCGTAAAGCCGCCGCCGGCGGAAATCGGCGAGATGATCTCGCCCGCCTGCGCGGCCTTCGCAATGACCACTCCCGTGAACGGAGCCCGCACCGTCGTGTAGTCGAGTTGCACTTGCGCACCGCGAGCAGCCGCCTGCGATAGCTCGACCTGTTTGCGTTGGGACGCGACCTGCGCATCCAGAGTCTCCACCTGCGTACGCGCGGTTTCGAGCGCCTGCTGCGACACGAGTTGCCGCTCGATCAGGTCCTGACTGCGCTTCAGGTCGCGGCGTCCCTGCTCGAGTTGGGCCTGGAACTGCACGAGTAACGCCTGCGCCGCCTGGACTTGCGCCGCACTCTGCGCGAGCGACGCCCGCTGCGCGGTGTCGTCGAGTCTTGCGAGTACCTGGCCGACTTTGACGTGCTCGCCCTCCTCGATCAACACTTGGGTGAGGGTGCCGGTGATCTGCGCGGATACCGTCGCCTGACGGCGCGCGGTCACGTAGCCGGTGGCTTGCAGGATTGCTGTGGGGCCGGCGGCAGCCGATGGAGCCGCGGCAACCGCCGCTTCGACCTCGAATCGTTGCCCCCGAAGTACGAACAGCGCGCCGCCCGCAGCGATCAGCAGAACGACGACAGCCGCGGCGAGCCACAAGCCGCGCCGGGAGCCGGAATGTTCGTCCCGCTGCGTGGGATCGATCCGCAACTGTTCCAACAACATCCGTTTGTCTGTATCGGGAGGCATCGGACCTTTCCGCTTTCGCTAGGCGCGCAACCATACCACGGCGGGACGCGGGAATGTCCGGCCGAACTTACGACTTCGGCGCACGATTCAAGGCATTCAACCTTCCACTGGCCACGTAGCGAACGGAAACGGGGTCGTCTCGGTGACAAATGTCAGAAATTCGATGACCTGGCGCGCATAGCGCGCCAGGGACGCGCCGAAGCGGGTGAGATCCGGATTCGGACGCCCGTTGAGCAGACGCAGGACGAGTTGCACGATGGCAGTGACCGCCAGCGTCCAGCACAGCAGCCAGAACACCACTGCGAAGAGAACCATGTAGAGCACGCGGCTACCGAGGTCCGGCGTGGCCGGCGAGAGGCTCGGTTGGGGGACATTCATTGCGATCTCCTGTTGCGCAGACATTGCCTGCTCACCGTCGATCCGGTGGTGTCCCTCGCGGGCCACCCCGTGCGACGCAGGCGTCGCACCCTGTTGCGCAGGCATTGCCTGCTCGCCGTCGACCCGATTCAACCCGAAGTGATTCCCGCCAGCAACCGCCGCGCCTCCGCGAATGGGGGCGCGATCAGCAGCGCCCGTTCCAACGCGTCGCGCGCTGCGCCAACGTCCTCGCGATCCAGATAACACCGCGCCAGCCAGACGTATGCTTCGGCCGCGCCCCAACCGGGCACCTGGTCGAGTTCCGTGCGCTCCGCCTCGAAGGCCGCGATCGCCTTCTTGAGCTTGCCGCAGGGATCCGCGACTTCCCCCCCCAACATTTTCGAACGCTCGTAGGCGCCGACGGCGTCGAGCAACAAAACACGCGGATTCTTCGGTGCGAGCTGCAACGCCTTACGCATCTGCGTGGCGCTCCTGAAGCCGGCGAGTTGCGCCTTCAATGAATGCGCCTCCGACAGCCTGGCGAGGCAGGCGGACTGCAGCGCCAGGGCGTCCGCGAAATTGCCCTGCAACTCCAGCGCGTGATCCAGGCTCGTGACGCAGCGCTCGGCCATCTGTCGCTCGGTGCCTTTAGTGCCGTCCGGCAGAGGTTTGCCGCCCGCTGGCGGCTGTACCACGGCTGACAGCAGCGTCATCCGGTAGGCCAGCAGGCCCTCGTAATAGCTCTTCAGCCGATCGCTCCGGTCGCCGGACACCAGCGGCTCCATGAGATTGCGCAGCGTGCGACCGTCTTCGGTGTAATAGGCGTATTGGATCCGGCTTTCGATGTCGAGCCAGGACGTATCCGCAGCCCGCACGTCGGCACCCATGCGCGCGACCGCGACCACGGCCCCGAAGAAAGCAAATACCCGGCGCCGGACGGACTTTCGGCGGCACCGCCCGCTCGGACGTGCACTCGGGAGCGCGTTGTTATCCAAACGCATTTTAAGGGTTCGCGTTCAGTAGAATGCGACTAGCGCATGACGAACGATACCACAGCCCCGCCGCCGCCTGCCTCGCCCATGACAGGGCCGCATTCAGCCCAGCCAGACGTGGTCCCCCTCATCGACATTGGAATCAACCTCGGCCACGACAGTTACGACGTGGATCGCGACGCCGTCATTGCGCGCGCCAAAGCGGTCGGGGTGGTGCAGATGATCGTTACCGGAGCGACAACCGCCGGTTCGAGGCATGCCATCGAGCTCGCCCGCTCGCGGCCCGGAGAGCTGTTCGCGACCGCAGGCGTTCATCCACATCACGCGACGGAGCTGACACCCGATGCGTTGAGCGAACTTGCAGAGCTGACGCGGCAAGCCGAAGTGGTGGCGGTCGGAGAATGCGGCCTCGACTACTGCAGGGATTTCTCGCCCCGGGCGGCTCAACAAGCTGCGTTCCATCGGCAACTCGAGCTCGCGGCACATCTGCGCAAGCCCGTCTTCCTCCATCAGCGGGATGCGCACGAAGACTTCCTGGCCATCCTGCGCGAGCATCGCAAAAATCTGTCCGCGGGCGTGGCCCATTGCTTTACCGGCTCGGGACCGGAGCTCGCGGCTTACCTCGAACTGGGGCTCGCGATCGGAATCACGGGTTGGATCTGCGACGAACGGCGCGGCGCCCATCTTCTGCCGCTGATGCGGGCGATCCCGGCCGACCGGTTGTTACTGGAAACGGACGGCCCTTACCTTCTACCGCGCGACCTGCGGCCGAAACCGCCTTCGCGCAGGAATGAGCCCGTATACCTGCCGCACATTGCGCGGATCGTGGCGGACGCCCGCGGCGAGCAGCTCGAGGCGTTGGCGCTTTCGAGCACAGCCGCGGCGCGAAACCTGTTCGGACTCCCCAGCGCGAGCGCCGCGCCGCCGCAGGCCCCGGGGCGCGGCCACTCGGATTAACTTTAGCTTTGTCTCTTACTACACTGATTTACCTATGATTCTGGAGGCCACACCCATGGATCTTGAACGGCTGCGCGAATCCGTCCGGAAAGTCTGGGATGACTCGATCCTCGACCGGCTCAGCGCCTACGTCCGCATTCCCAACAAATCGCCAATGTTCGATCCGAAGTGGGAAAGCCACGGTCACATGGAGGCTGCCGTGCAACTCATGGCGGACTGGTGTCGCGCGCAGCCGGTCCCCGGCATGCGAGTGGAGGTGCGCCGACTCCCTGGCAGGACACCGCTGTTGCTGGTGGACGTGCCTGGAGAGCTGCCCGGCTCCGTTCTTCTCTACGGCCACCTCGACAAGCAGCCAGAATTCACCGGGTGGCTGCCCGGGCTGGGCCCCTGGGAGCCCGTGGTGCGTGATGGAAAACTGTATGGCCGCGGCGGCGCGGATGACGGCTACGCGGTGTTCAGCTCGCTGACGGCGATTGCGGCGCTGAAGGCGCAAAAGATACCGCTGGCGCGTTGCGTGCTGCTCATCGAAGCGTGCGAGGAAAGCGGCAGCGTGGATCTGCCCGCGCACCTCGAAGCGCTCGGCGACGCCATTGGCGACCCGTCGCTCGTCGTCTGCCTCGATGCCGAGTGCGGCAACTACGATCAGGTCTGGTGTACGACCTCGCTGCGTGGAAATCTCGTTGGCCGTTTGACTGTGCGTGTGCTCACCGAGGGAGTGCACTCGGGCATGGCTACGGGCATCGCTCCGACTCCGTTTCGGATCGCCGCGCAGCTTCTAGCCCGGATCGAGAATTCCGTGACCGGCGACCTGCTGCTCGATGAGCTGCAGGTGACCCTGCCCAAGGATCGCCGTGCGCAGGTCACCGCGGCTGCGCAAGTGCTCGGCGCCGAGGTGGCCGGAAAGTTACCGTGGGCGCCCGGGGTACAGCCCGTCTCCAACGATCCCGCGGAACTCATCATCAACAGCACGTGGCGAGCGACTCTCGCTGTGACGGGTGCCGATGGCCTGCCGCCCGTCCTCTCCGCCGGCAACGTGCTGCTGCCGGAGCTCACTTTCAAACTCTCGCTGCGCTTGCCGCCCACCTGCGATCCTGGGCCGGCCGCCAGCGCCCTTCGCGAAACACTGGAGCGCGATCCGCCCTACGGCGCGCAGGTTAAATTCGAGTCTGAAGGCGCCACTGGCGGATGGAATGCGCCCGCTTTCGCGCCCTGGCTGGAGGAGTCGATCTCGCGCGCCTCGCGAGAGATCTACGGCCGCGACGCCGTACACATCGGTTGCGGCGGATCGATCCCGTTCATGGGAATGTTGGGTAAGCGTTTTCCGCGCACGCAATTCTTCATCACGGGCGTACTGGGGCCGCATGCCAACGCGCACGGACCGAACGAATTCCTACATATCGAGTATGCGAAGAAGTTGACGGCCTGCGTGTCGATCGTCCTGGCCGATCACGCGCGGACCTTGACCTGACGCAAGGGAGCCCCCTGGGAGCCTAGCGCATGTGCGCCATGTAACTCGGCTTCACGGTGGTCTTGACGCGCTGCCACGGCTCAGTAAAGCGAGTCAGCGCGCTCGAGTCGTAATCGACGGAAGGGAACTCAGCGCGCAGCGCGTCCACCATGAGGGTCCACTTGGGTAGGCCCTTCGGGAACTTGCCCCGGCGGGTAAATACGATGCGGCCTTCGACAGGCACTTCGCCGGCGACCGCCTTGACCGCCGCGATCCGGTCGTAGAGCGAGCTTTGTGGGTTCGTGAACGTGAAGCGTCGCGGGCCGTCCATGACGGTCCAGTCGGCCATCTGGTCGCCACCGAAAATGTTGCCCTGAACGTCACGCAGGTCGATGACCAGAATGCCGCGGGCCGTGAGCAGGAGAAAGTCCACATGGAAGCCGCCGCCCATCCCGTCCGGCACGAGCATGTCGACGAGATGATCCGAGCCTGCCGCCGTCACCGCCGCACGAAGCGCTTTTCGATTGCTGTACTGCCGGTACCAGCGCCAGAGCCAGGACACTCCAAAGCCGAGCGCGGCAGCGCCCCCGATCAATACCCACGCGGCGGGCGGAAGATTGCTCAACTCTTCCAAGATGACGTCCTCCGGCCGAGAGCGGCGCGCAATGCAGTCAGATCGGCGTCGATTTCGGTGCATTCCGTGGGCCGCGCAAACAGTTTCGCGAGCGCCTCGGGCACGGCGACCGGGCGGCCGATGAGGGGCTCGACTATCTCCCGGAATTTGGCCGGATGCGCGGTCGCTACCACCACCCACCTGCCTTCCCGACTGACTTGCGACCAGTGCCGCGAGGCTGACAGCCGTTCATAAGCTTCCGCGGCAGTCGCCGTGTGGGGGCACCAGATCTGACCGAATTGCTCGAACCCGGCGCGGATGCGGCTGCGGATATCCTGGTCCTGGATCGTGAAGGCGCTCACCGCGGCGCGCAGGTCGCCAACTTCAGGAAACAACGCGCGCAGACGCTCCATGTTGCTCGGATCGCCGACGTCCATCGCCGAAGCCAGTGTGGCGACGCTGGCGCGTGGCCGCCATTCGCCGCTGTCGAGGTAGTCGGGCACGGTCCGATTCGCATTGTGCGCGAGTACGATCTCACCAATCGGCAGGCCGAGTTTGCGCGCCCAGGTACACGCGGCGGCGTTACCGAGATTTCCGCTCGGTATGACGAACGACGCCTTCTCGCCGTACTGCCGCCAGATCGCCAGACTCGTGGCGGCGTAGTAGACAGCTTGCGGCAGCAGGCGCCCGAGATTGATGCTGTTGGCCGAGGAAAGCTCGCTGTGAGCACGCAGTTCCGGATCGACAAATGCCTGCTTCACCAGGCGCTGGCAGTCGTCAAACGTGCCGCGCACGGCGAACGACTGCACGTTGCCGCCCCAGCAGGTGAGCTGACGCTCTTGCGTCGGCGACACGAGTCCTTTGGGAAACAGCACCGCCACCTCGATTCCGGGCCGGCCATGGAAAGCCGCAGCGACCGCGCCGCCCGTATCCCCGGACGTGGCCACGAGAATCGTGAGCGGCCGCTGCCCCGGCTTACGCAGCCGTGACAGGCATGCCGCCAGAAAACGCGCCCCGAAATCCTTGAAGGCCGCGGTCGGGCCGTGAAACAGCTCCAGCACGGAGAGGCGACCGTCCGTTCCGAGCGGCACGAGGGGTGCGGAAAAATTGAACGCGTCGCTGGTGATCGCGGGCAGAAACGCATCGAGTGGATCGCCTTCCGCGAAAGGCGTCAGCAGGCGCGTCGCCACGTCCGGCAGTGCGCTCTGACCCGTGAAACTCGCCGCTGGCACCACCGGCCAGGCACGGGGAACGTACAGTCCGCCATCGGGCGCCAAGCCCTGCAGTAGTGCGGCAGCAAATCCCGCGGAGTGCGCGGAATCGCGGGTGCTCGTAAATTCCATCGCGGTCATCGGCAGGCTCACTTGTCGATCAGATATGCGCCGACGGACTGCGCGTCGACGATCCATTCATCGAGTGCAATCGAATGTCGCCCGAACTCGCGCCGCATCGTCTCCAGGACCGCGTCGGCGTGCCCCGCGAGCGCCCAGGCGAACATCGTAGGTCCGGCGCCGGAGATGGAGCACCCTAGCGCACCCGCATCCATCGCGGCACGACGTACATCGTGAAATCCGGGTATCAACGCCTGGCGCTGCGGCTCGATGACGACATCCTGGAAGGAGGCGCGAATCATATCGAGGTCGTTCGTGTAGCACCCGGAGATGAATCCCGCGAGGTTCGCCGTCTGCCACACGAAATCCGATAGCTCGACCGTGCGCTTGAGGATGGCCCTTGCCTGCTTCGTCGACAGAAACATGTGTGGATGGACAATGACGGCCCTCACGCCGGGCGGTACGGGAATCTGCTTCACGCGCGGATGGTCGATGCCGACCGTTAGCACGAGCCCGCCGAACAGCGAAGGAGCAATGTTGTCTACGTGCAGCGACCCGCTGGCGACCTTCTCGCCTTGCATGGCGAACTTCAGCAACTCGAGCTTGCTGACGGGCTCCGGCAGCAGCGCGTTGGCAGCAACGACCGCACCGACCGCGGACGCGGCGGAGCCGCCGAGGCCCGAGCCGAGGGGAATCCCCTTGTCGATCTCCATCTGGAAGCCGAAGCCCGGATTCAACGCTTCCTGCATTGCCAACAGGGCGCGCCCCGCAGTGTTGCGCTCAGGGTCCAGGGGCAGATCGCCCGCGACTCCGCGGACCGCGGTGATGCCCACACCGGGCTCGGCGCGGCGACTCACAGTGACACGATCGCCCAACGCGTCGACCGCAAAACCGAGGATGTCGAAGCCGATAGCGACGTTGCCAACGGAGGCTGGCGCAAAGGCCGTTGCGCGATGCAGCCCCGTCGCAGCCGGACGTGAATCCGGGCTCACAGGCGTGCACCCAGATAAGCGGAAAGCCGGAGAAGGTCGGCGAACACGCCACCCGCGGTGACTTCCGGACCTGCGCCCGGACCTTGCACGATCAGTGGGTTGTCGCAATAGCGTGAGGTCGCGAAGCGCACCACGTTGTCGGTCAACGCGATGTTGGCGAACGCATGCTTTGCATCCAGCTCCGCCAGTCCCACTGTCGCCTCACCTTCGGCCGTTACCTTTGCAACATAGCGCAGCACCCTGCCGCGCGCGCGCGCGCTCTCGAACCGCTGCCGCATGGCTGCGTCATGCTGCGGCAGGCGAGTCATGAAGTCGTCTATCGATCCCGCCTCCAGGCCGGCAGGCACCAGACTCTCCACCTTCACGTCCGACATCTCGAGACTCAGACCCATTTCGCGGCCGAGGATAATCAGTTTGCGCGCGACATCCATGCCGGACAGATCGTCACGAGGATCCGGCTCGGTGTAACCGCGCTGGCGGGCGTCGCGTACGATGTCAGAGAACGGCGTCCGACCGTCATACACGTTGAAAAGATACGCGAGTGTCCCTGAGAAAATACCTTCGACACTCGTGACGTCATCGCCGGTCTCGCGCAGATCGCGCAGCGTCTGCACGACCGGCAAGCCCGCCCCGACCGTAGCCTCATACAGGTAGTGCGATGAGCCGTTGCGGCGTGCCTCGCGCAAGCGGCGATAGAACGCGAGATCCGCGCTGTTCGCTTTTTTGTTGGGAGTCACTATGTGAATGCCCGCCGCGAGCCACTCGGGATAGTGGCTCGCGATTTCCGAGCTCGCCGTGCAGTCGAGCAGCACCGTGTGCGGGAGATAGTCGACCCGGACGTGATCCACGAACGCAGCGAGATCGGCTGCCTTTGCAGTCCGTTCGTATTGATCCTTCCAGTTGTGCAGGTCCACTCCGGAGTCCGACAGCAGCATGCGCTTCGAGCCCAGCAGGCCCCGCACGCGCAGATCGAGCTTAAACTGCTCGCGCAGGCGCGCACTCTGGGAAGCTATCTGGTCGAGCATCACCCGGCCCACGGTCCCCGGTCCGATCAGGCCGATCGAGATCGTATGCGGCGACAGATACAGGCCGGCATGCACTGCTCGCAGGGCGCGCGTGGCATGGCGTCCCTCGATCACCACCGAGATGTTGCGCTCCGAGGCGCCCTGGGCGATCGCGCGTACGTTGACGCTCGAAGTGCCCAGCGCATCAAACACCTTGCCGGCGACGCCCGGAGTTCCTGCCATGCCATCGCCAACAGTGGCGAGAATGGCCATATCCGGATCGATATCGACGCTCTGGATCTGGCCCTCCTGCAATTCGCGCTCGAAGGCATGGCGCACGATCGCAGCGGCCCGCTCCGCCTGGTCCTGTGGAATCGCACAGCAGATCGAGTGCTCGGAGCTGCCCTGTGAAATGAGGATGACCGAGATGTTCTCTTCGCGCAGAGCGCCGAACAGGCGATGCGCGGTGCCCGGGACGCCGATCATGCCGGCGCCCTCGAGGTTGATGAGCGCCACCCGGTCGATGCTGGTGATGCCTTTCACCGGTAGCGCCGACTTGGGATTCGCGCAGATCAGCGTACCGATCTTTTCCGGCGCGAAGGTGTTGCGGATCCAGATGGGAATACTGCCGCCGATCGCCGGAGCCATCGTCTGCGGATGAATCACCTTCGCACCGAAGTACGCGAGCTCCATCGCTTCGTTGTAGGAAAGCGAGTCGATGACAGTCGCATCCGGCACGCGCCGGGGATCGGCCGACAGCACACCGTCGACATCCGTCCAGATGACGATTTCGGCAGCGTCCAGCAGCGCGCCAAAGATCGATGCGGAGAAATCGCTGCCGTTACGGCCGAGCGTCGTCTGCACGCCGTTCTTTTTCGAGGCGATGAAACCGGTAATGACCAGTGTGCCCTTGAAATCCCGGTCGACGAGGTCTCCCAGGTTGGAGCGGGACTCGCCCCACTGGATGCCGGGACCGAGCTGCGCCCACTCGACGACGACGACGCGGCGGGCATCGACCCATTGCACCGGGCCCCGCCGGCCGCCGCGCTCCTCCAGAAAACGATGGAAGAGCTTCGTCGACCAGATCTCGCCATAACCGGCAATGAGGTCGGTGACATTGTGCGCGGCCTGGCGCGTGAGCTTCACCGTGTGGAGAATTCCCTCCAGATCGTGGCAGTCACGGTCGAAGCCCGCAAGATACAGACGGGCGGACTCCGGAGTCAGCAGCGTCTCGGCGATGATGGCGTGACGAGCACGCAACGCGGCGATTTCCGCGCGATAGCCGTCATCCTGCCGCTCGGCAAGCGCAACCAGCCGCAGCAGCGCATCCGTGACGCCCTTGCAGGCGGAAAGGACGACGCCCAGGCGCGGTGCCGGGAGGGAATCGAGAATAGCCGCGACACGGCGGAAGCAGTCGGCGTCGGCGACGCTCGACCCCCCGAACTTGTGGACGACCCAGGGATCGATATTGGCCATCGAAGTGAAAATTTCCGAAAAAAAGGCCGTGCGACTGTACTGACGAGCTCGAGTGCACGCAATGACGGCGTTCGCGTCCGCCGCCCGCATTTTCGGAAGGACTACGGCTGCGACGTGGCGAAGGCCTCCGGACCCACGCCCCGCGCGAGGAGCTCACCGGTATGGCGCAGGAAGCGTTCGACGAATTCAGCGTCACTACGCACCCCGAACACCCGCGTCGTGAGCGGAAGCGCCAGGAACGGAAATATCGCGAGACTGACCAACGAAAGCACCAGCAGCCGTGCATCGACATCAGCGCGCAGCTTCCCCGCCTCGATCTCGCCTTGCACGAGGCGTTCGACAATAGGCGCCAGCCGCTCCGGAAACTCTCGCAGGAACATGGTTCGCATCGGACCGTCCGGAGCGAGCACTTCGCGCACGACGAAGCCCGCGATCCACGGGTTGGCGGCCCAGCTGCGCGTGATGCTCGCGAGCACGTCCCCCAGCTGGATGGGAATCCGGGAAGCACTCATTGCGTCGAGCGAGTCCCGCGCAGGCTGCAGCACTCCCTGCAGCATCTCGCGATACAAGCCGGGCTTGCCGCCGAAGTAATACCGGATCATGGCGAAGTTCACGCCGGCGGCAGCGCCGATCTGGCGGCTCGACACGGCGCGATAGCCATAGCGGGGAAACAGCTCGCGGGCTGCGCTCAGAAGCTTCTCCCGCACGTCCTCCGCATTGGCGGCTCTCGGCCGACCGCGGCCGCGGCGCTTGCGAGGCAACACAGCCGCGCTTCCGGAAACCGCTCCCAGTTTATTAGCCATTTGTGTAATTAAGCGGCTGAGTGCCGACCCCGTGCAAGGGCCGCTGCAGGGTGAATTCGCGGCGCGTGGGAGCGAACGAGAGCGTTCGCCCCTGCTCCGGGCGAGACGCTGGCATAATCGCAACCGCGTGGAATCATCATTAGGCCCTCTCCTTCCCCTGTTCGATCGTGAACGCGCCGCCGGCAACGCCCTCGCCGTGGGCGTGCTCGTGCACACAGCAGGGTCGACTTACCGCAAGCCCGGCGCGCTGATGCTCATCGCCGCAAACGGTGAGTACTCGGGGCTGCTCTCGGGAGGTTGCCTCGAGGGCGACCTGCGGCAGCACGCACTCTCTGTAATAGAGACGGGCGAGCCGCGAATAGTGAGTTACGACATGTTCGGCCCCGACGATCTGCTGTGGGGCCTTGGCCTGGGCTGCGAAGGCGCGATGCAGATTCTCCTGCTCCGCGCGGGGCCGGATCGCGACTGGCAGCCGCTGACGCACCTCGCGCGGGCGTTGGCCGGTCATGAGAAGACCGCCGTCGGCATCGTTCTCGAGTCGACATGGCCGGACCTGCCTATAGGCGCGGTCGCGCTTCCTGAGGGTGCGTCGGCCAGCCCTATTCCCAGCACCCTGTCGCCGCTGGCCCAGTCGACGCTGCGCGCGGAACCGGTTCGGGCGGCCCTCCAGGAAGCGGCTCGCAGTGGCCGCGTGGGCTGGTACGAGGGCCGTTCGCCGGGCTGGAAACTGTTCACGTTACCCCTTGCACTGCCGCCAAAGCTGCTGCTGCTGGGGGCGGGACCCGATGCGGCACCGATCGTCGATTTTGCGGCACGCGTGAACTGGAAGGTCACGCTCGTCGACCATCGACCCGCCTACGCGGACGCTTCGCATTTTCCGTCCGCCGAACGCGTCGTGCTCGCACGCCCTGAAGAGGTGACGCACGCCATCGACCTCAACCGTTTTTCGGCTGCCGTCGTGATGAGTCATCATCTGCAGTCCGATCTCGGCTATCTGCGTATGCTGGCCGAGAGCGAGATCCCCTATGTGGGCCTGCTCGGCCCCGCTCCACGGCGCGAGAAATTGCTCGCCGATCTTGGAGAAGGGGCGGAACGGTTGCGTGCGCGCCTGCATGCACCTGTGGGCCTTGCGCTCGGAGGGCGGACTCCTGAGTCGATCGCTTTGGCGATCGTGGCCGAGATCCACGCGTTCGTGCACGGTGCCGACGGCAGACCTTCGGATAACGGAAAGACCTTGCAGCCATGAATGAAGTCGAGCTGATTCGAGCGCAGCTGTCTGTCGAACGGCAGCACGCGGCGGAGGTTTCGCAGGCGTGCGTGAGCGCGCTGTGGGCGGCCATTTCGACGAGAGGCGAGAGCCTCGCGGAACTGCAGCCTTTCCGGCAGGCCAGTGTGGAGTATTTCGTCTGGGTGCTGGCCCGCTTCGAAGAGCGAGACCAGGTCTTCCGCGACCTCGTTCATTCCCGTTTCGGTGTGGACGACCCGACGCGCCAGACGGTAGACAAGACTCTCTCGCTTGCGGGTAGCAGCCGGGATGTCCTCGCGAAGTTCGAGGCTGCCCTCGCTTCAACTACAGGGTCGCCTGCCGCCTCGAGCGCCGGTACGGACCCACATTGGGATGAGTTTCTGCAGTTCTTCAGCGGCGCGTGGAGCGCGCGCCGCGATCAGCTCGATTCGTTGCTCGAGCGCCAGGCAACGGTCGCGGACTGGCGCACGGTCGCCGCCATCGATGCGGATTCGATTTTCGAAGAGCGGAGTCGCTACGCGCGCGTGCGGGCGACCCTACCGGCCGGCGTCGAAATGCCCATCATCCCCGGCGTGTAGCCATGTCTGGGTCCGATGACAGCGGCGACGGACTCTATGCGATCGTGCTGGCCGCCGGTGCGTCCACTCGTTTCGGCTCGGCCAAACAGTTGGTTCGCGTCGCCGGACGCCCGCTGCTGCACACGACAGTCTCGCGGGCTGTGGAGGTCGCCGGGTCCGCTGTGTTTGTTATCTTAGGCGCGCGCGCGGCCGAACTCGCACCCTTGCTAAAGCATTCCCCAGCGTCCGTTATCATCAACCGCGAATGGACCGAGGGAATCGCAAGCTCCATTCGCGCCGGAGTTGCACGGCTGCCCGCAGCCTGCAGCGGCGTGATGCTGGTGTTAGCCGATCAGGCCGCCGTCACGGCTGAAGATCTGAAGCGGTTGCTCGGTGCCTGGCGCAGACAGCCGGACTACGTCGCGGCTGCGCTCTACGCCGGCGGGATGGGGGTACCGGCGATCTTTCCTCGCTCCCGCTTCACAGACCTCACGGAACTCCGCGGCGATGTCGGTGCGCGCGCCCTACTACGCCGAAACCCGGATCGCGTTGTGCGAGTGCCAATGGAAAGCGCGGCGCTCGATATCGACACGCCCGAGGACCTCCTGGCTCTCGACCCGCCGTCACAGTAGACGACTACAGCCGCGACGCCCTACGCCCCTGCGCGCGCGGTACGCGCCTCCGAGCTCAAGAGCGCCTCATGGATTCTCGCGCATCGGGACAAGCGGATTCAGGGTATGCGCTGGTAAGAAAAAAACTCACCCTGGGCAATGTTACTGACCGGACAAGGAGTTCTTGTGCTCGGCCATAAGGTCATCCGCCCGGGCCAAGCCGTCGAAGCGCACCCACGGCTTGCCCGGGGCGGATCGGACGAGCGTCAAGGGGATATGACTCATCTTGTCGCCGCGGTAGGCGTCGAAGGCACGCTGCACCGCAACGCTGGCGGCGACCGTCCCCGAATAGTGATTCCAGCCTTTTGCCGCATGAAATTGCGCTGCATAAGCTCGCAGGCGCGCAGGCGTATCCTGTTCGGGATCAATGGAAATCGACACCAGATGCACCCCACCCCGCGCGGTTCCGAGGTCTTTCTGGAACTGCTCGAAGACTTGGCTGCTCATCGGACAAATCGTGGTGCAACTGGTGTAGACGAAATTCACCACTACGGGGCGCCCGTCGTTCAATTCCGTGGCCAGATCCACCGACTTGCCGTCCTCCCGCACCAGCGTCACGTGCGGAATGACGTACTGCGCTTGCGAGCGGCGCACATCGGAATCGCTGGCGCTGGAGTGCCGCATTTGAGCATCCATCACTTCGCCCTCCGCCCACGCAACGGAACCCAGCAAGGAAAAACCCAAAAACCCGGCGGCTAACCGGCGGGTGACCACTGACTCCATCGGCAATTCTCCTCGCGTAGCACTCAAGGTCGCAATGTCGGCCGGCATATTCTCCACCCCAGGCTGCGGCGCAGACATGGGTAGAACACTGGATGCCAGTTATCTGGGCCGCCATTGACCCGAGAACTCCGTCCAAAATTTGAGTTCACGACGGAAGTCGCTGCGCGCCTCGATCAACGCACGCTCGCGCGCGGCGCCGCCCGACTGGTAATCGACTGCCTTGCGGAGCACCCCGCGACCTGACACCAAGTATGCCTTGGTGGTTCGGCTCTGTTCGTCGTATGTCAGGAGCACCACGTCGTCATGGTTGCCCGCGCAGACATTGAAGGTACGCACCGTCCCGGCTTCGCGGATCACGGCTTGCTTCACGCGCGTCGGCTCCTCCACCCGGCTGACCCCGAGAACTACGGACAGGTGTGCCGGCAACCGGCTGTCGGGCCCATTGCGCAGCACGGCCTCGCTCAAGGCCATGACCGATGTCGCAGCATGCGCGGCCATCATCGCACCCAGCGTTGCCGCGGCCAGCAGCCAAGCCCGTTTACTGCCGTGGTGATCGACCTGCATACCCATGTGCTTTGCCTCGAAACGAGTGCCGCCTACCCAATACGATCTTATCCCAACCGTTATGCTGGCTTCGTGAACCAGGCATCGGTCTTCGATTGGTTATGTTGAGTGCGGCGATAGGTTTGCGCTAAAGGAGAATGATCTTAGGGAACGAACCAATCACCGTCCGCGGCGACTCGCCGGTGATCACGCGCGTCGAATTTGACGATGTAGCCGCCCTTTGAGGCGAACCGTTGCCCGGACGCCAAACTCAACCGCGGGAAGTACCCGGTGCTGAGTTGATTGCCCGCCATGGTCTCCAATCGCTCGATGAGGAAATCGGGCACGTAACTATCGAGCACGGCATCCAAGGCGTCGGCGACGATGCTGCATGCCAGATACGTGTTCGACTGCACTCGATCCGCCGTGATGGCAATGCCGTGCTGATGAAACCATGCGTGGGGAAAATTCACCCGCACGCGGCGCCGGTCCGGCGGGTCATAGGGATAAGTCATGTAGACGGAGTCGCGCCACGCGGCGGGTAACGGGGCGTCCTCCAGGTTGGCCATCGTTCCCGACAGGTAGATTCGAGAGGACGGAGCTTCATCTCCGAGCAATGCGATGTCCCGGGTCCGCAACCACAGCGCCAACGTGTCCTGTGGGCGCAAGTCGGTCAAGGCTTTTTTCAGCTCGCGTCTCGCCTGAGACTCCCCTGACGCCGATCGATCCGCCGGAGCGGTTTGCCGAGGCGGAAGCACTCGCTCGGCAACGGTGATTTTCAATCTTTGCGCCGCTCGAGTCAGCGCGGCCGCCGCCTCGGCGCCGACATCGCCGGATCGAAATACTTGGACGACGCGCCCGGGCGGCAAGCCCGCGGGCGCCTGCGCCGACACCCGCATGAGGATCAAGTCGGCCTCGAGCAGCACTCCACGGGAGAAATAGATCGAGTAATAATCCTGCTTCGTCGCGGGCGGCAGATCGAGATTGGGGAACAGACAGGGCACACGATTTTTCTCGCAGAAGTTCTGCATGGGAGCCCACGTAGTTTGTCCAAGACCGGAAACCACGGCGAACACGGGTTCGATGGCCTGCCGTCGCTGCAGTTGTTCCTCCCAGGACTCGGCGGGTCCGGAAAGCTCCCACACCTGAAGGCGCCAATTGCGCACGGCGCGGTACTCTGCTGCGCCTGCGGTTGAAGGGCCACCACCCTGGATGCGGGAAGCAGCCGCCGCGTTACGAACCTTGAAGTATTGTTCGATGACTTTGAGCATGGCGTCACGCTCGATCGGATCCGTATCCGGGGTCACGATCGTCGCAAACCCCAACTCTTGTTCACTCACGCCCGGAAAGGGGCCTGCGGAAAGATTTCTGAGATACCCGATCAACTCGCCGAGCGGCGCAGCGTCGAGGCTGTACCGCGGCATCAATGCATTCATCACACGTCCGTCTGCCGCGACCCCGGTGCGAATCGCGGCCGCCAACGACGTTTCGGTGTAGGCATACCGATTCGGCGTGAATCCCGGAACGTGCGGCAGCGTCAGGTCCTCGAGATTCGCGACGCGCACACGAAACAGGTAGGGCCCGATGATGGGTGGTATGAGAACACTGCCTTCGTAGCTCCCGAGACCACTGCGGCGGTGGCAATTGACGCAGGCAACCACGGCGCCTTGAAGAGTGCTGACGCCACGTTCAGCACGCACCGGTACTCCCGAGGCCAGCCGCCCGTCGCGATAAATGCTTTCACCGGAATTTGTCGGGGTAAATTCCGCTGCACGCACGGGAGAGTTCGTGGCCCCGAGGAATAGGACCAGTAGGGATAGTCCGAAGATCGCTCGTACTGCGGAATTATCCCAGTAACGGATCAGGGAACGATCCATTCAGTGACGGGGACGACGTCGACGCCGCTGGGTTCCGTGAAACGCACCAAGTAACTTCCTTTCGACGCGAAACGCTGACCGGGGGCCAAGCCGAGGCGCGGATAATACCCCGTCAACTGCCGATGACTCACCATGGATTCGATGCGCTCGACGAGGAAGTCACGCATGAAGCTGTCGAGCATGTCATTCAGCGCTTCTGAGACGATTCCGCACGCAAGATAGGTATCGGCCTGCACTCTCTCCGCGACTACCGGCACCTGCCTGATCTGGAACCAGCGTAACGGATAGTTCATCCGCACCGCACGCGCCGCCGGCAGATCGACCGGATAGGTCAGGCGCGCCATGGAGCGCCAGGCTGCCGGCAATGGCGCCTGTTCGAGCCCGGCCAGGGTACCCGAGAGGAACACTTGGGCAGCAGTCGGCGGGGGCGCGTGCAGCAAACGCAGTTCATCGGGCCGGAGCCAAAGCACCAGCGTATCGCCCGCCTGAGCCTCCGCGACCGCCTGCGCCAATGCCGCGGCATCGCCCCGCACTATCGCTCGCTCCACATGTTGGAGGCCTACCGGCACCTGTGCGGTCAGACGCTGCGCTGCGGCCTCGGCGCTGTCACCCGCGACGTATACCTGAACGAGGCGAGGAGCGGCCCCTGCGGACGAGACGGCACGCAATTGCGGGCCGATCACGTCGGCCTCGAGCAGCAGGCCCTTGGAGAAATAGACCGAATAGAAATCCTGCTCCGCATCGACCGGCGCCTCAACATTGGGGAACAGGCAGGGCAGCCGTTCCGACTCGCAGAAACGATGGATCGGCGACCAACTGCGCCCGGCCAGCCCCGAGAGCACGGCGAATACGGGCTCAGCGTGCAAATGCGCGTGCAGCTGGGAGTCCCAGCTCTCGGGTGGCCCCTGCAGCGTCCAGACATGCAGCTGCCAGCGGCGCGTGACGCGATAGTCGATCTGCCTTTGGCTGTGCAGCGGCTTCGAACCGCCGCGGATAAAGGCGTTCTTGTCGACGATGAATTGGTTGAGCACGGCGAGCACGCCATCGCGCACCGTCGGATCGGCGTCAGGCGTGAAGATCGTGGCGAAATCGATGGTGCTGTCGCTGACACCCGGTGAGGGCTGCGTGGCCAGGGTCTTCAGGTGCGCGATCAACAAGGCCATGCTGGCGTCGTCGAGCGCATAACGAGGCATCAGGTAACTGAGCTTGCGCCCGCCGCGGCCGATGCCGCTGCGAATCGCCGCCGCCAGGCTCGCGTCGTCGTAAGGGGCGCGCCTGGCATCGCTGGCGGCGGCCGCATCGAGCTGGGGGCGGCCCGCCGGTACGCCGCCTGTCGCAAACAGGTACTTGCCGGTAATCGGCGGGATACGGATGCTGCCCTCACCGCTCCCAAGGCCGCTGCGGCGGTGGCAGTTGACGCAGGCGACGATGGCGCCCTCTGCGTCGCCGCCCTGCTGGCGCGCGCCGAGCAACGCTGCGCCCGACGGCAGGATGCCCTCGCGGTAGATTCGTTCACCGCGTCCCGCAAGATCCGCCGGGCGTGCCGTCACCCACACCCCGCCGAGGACCAGGAGTACGAGTATCAGCGCAGGCGACGGGCGAGGCAGCAGGGGCACGCGGCGCTTCGGCGGCCCAGTGCGGACTATTGCAGTTTCACGAAGAGCGTGTCCGCGAGCACCGGATTGACCGACACCTGGTCGATCAAGAGCCGCTGCGGCATCGACACACCCGCGACATGGTTTTCCAGCCGGAACGGAATCTGCAGACCCTGGACGTTGCGATAATCGCTCATCACGGTGGCTATCTGCTGCAGCTTTCGGCCCTTGGGGTTGCTGCTCTCGATCTGCAGATCGAGGAAGGTCTGCGCATCGATCCACAGGGTGCGCACCTGGCCGTCCTTGAGCGTGAGCTTGAGCTTGTAGGCATCGCGCCCTCCCACCTGATCGACGCCGGCCATCTGGACCTTGGTGCCCTTGGCCGAATAATCGATCAGTGGCCCGTCGAGCTCCTGCTCGCCCGCTGCGATACTCAGCTCGGCTGGCGTGAACGGCTCGACCTTTTGGCGACCCAGATAGGGACGCAGCTTCCAGCCGTTCTTACCGTCATACACTTGCACCGAAGTCTGGTCCTTGAACTTCAATTCGACCCGCGTCATGCGCGGGCGCTTGAAGTCCATCAGGAACGGCAAGGTGATAGGTTTGGCCGCTTCGGCGTCCGCGGCCGCCTGGGCCGGCTCGGGGTGCAGACGCTTGCGCGGGCCCGCCGGGTGCCGCGCATCCTCGGCGTATTTCGCCGGGTTTGGCAGCGTACTGCCGGCGTCCATGGTGCCCGACATGGACAGCGTTTTGACTGCGTGCCACGCCGGAAGCCCGCCGCGCGCGGCGATATTCCGGTCGATGATCTGCTGCAGCGGCAAATCGGGGGCGACGGCGCCGGCGATGCACGAGAAGCCGAGCGTCAGTGCGCCGGCCAGAACGATAGATTTTCCTGTCAACATGAGAACTCCTGAGTCGACGATCGAATTAGTCGACGATCAAATCGTCGATCTCGAATTTGCCAATGACGATGCGCACGTGACCGCCCGATTTCACCAGCTGGCCGGGATTCCCGAAGATCACGAAATAGGTGCGGTTGGCGACGGGTTTCGGCGTCTGGCGCAGCTCGCCGATATTTTCCATCGCCGGCACCGCCATGCGCGCCCCGCTCGCCGCGTCGTAGAGATAAGGCTTGGTCCGCTCATCTAAGAGAGGCGCCGCTTTGGTCGGATCGATCACCCGGTAGGCAAACCGCAGCATGTACCCCGAGGACACTGATCGCACACCGACAATATCCACACCCCATTCGCGCTTGTAGCGGTCGGCGTTGCGGGCGTGCCAGAGCGTCGCCGACTCGGCGTTCGGCTTCACCGCCGCCGTCGATTCGCGCGCCGGCGTCCCTGCAATGCCGCAAGTACTTGCGAACATCAAGCACCCTAGAGCGGTGATGGTGATCTTATTTGTGGCTTTCATTACTGGATAACTTCGTAACTCGCAGCCGATGAGCTTAAAAGGCTACCCGCAGGCGGACCTGCGGGTAGTTTAGAGAGCGCTACATCTTTCTCGTCCGTGATCAACGGCGCATTAACCACCGTTGAGGTTGTCGCTGATGAGACCAGTGGCATTCACCGGATTCGTTGCATTGGTCTGCACATTCAGCGAGGCGCCGGCATTACGCTGCGCGGCGGTGCCGCGAGTCACATAGCGCACGGTCACAGTGCAGGCATTACCCGCCGGCAATGCCAGATTGGCAGTACAGGTAGTGGACGTGATCGAGAAACGTGCACCCTGCGACGTCACGGTGGGAATGCTCTGAATGACCAGCGGCGCATTGTTCGCCGTATTGGCCCTCAGAGTGATCACCCGGTCGTTCAGGGCGCCAGTTTGGCCCTGCGTCCAGGCCGCCGGCGAGGGCGTGAAGGCGCCCCGCACCGACCGGGCCACGACTGCGCCGTGGAGGGTCACCGACTGCGGACTGGGCACCGCGTTGTCCGTGACCGCCAATGTGCCGTTGTAGTTGTTCGACACAGGGGTCCCCGTGAAGCTGACCGTGATCGTGCACGTGTTGCTGCCAGGCGCGAAGCCGATCGGGTCAGTGCAGGTGTTCGACTGCGAGAACGCGCCTGTGATGCTCACCGCGATGCCGGTCAGGTTCGCGTCCCCGACATTCGTCACTGTGATCGTCTGCGTCGCCGCCGCCGTGCCCTGCACAGTGGAGAAACTCAACGACGTAGCCGACAGCGTGACGATCGGCGCCGGCAGGCGCAGCTCATCCGCACCCTTGTCATAGGCCGAGAACTGCGGACGGGTATCGCCGTCGTAATCGTGCGCCCCGTACTGACCCACATTCGGAGCCACGCCGGTGTCGAACGCATCACCACTTTGGCCGGCAATGTGATAGTCACCGTTGACGACCGTGCCCGAGGCCTGGTCCTGCAGCGAGAGCGGTCCGAAGTGCAGGTCGACGAAGTTGCCCGATTCATCCAGGGTCGCGGCGACGCTGATGTTGAAGGCGGGCTGGAACGGCGTGCCCGGCTCGAACTGCAGGCCCGGCACCGCACGCGAAGCGTTGCAGTAGGACTTCACCAGGTTCGGCTTGCCCGACAGCAGCGTGTTGCCTGGCCGGATTGCCGGGCGCGACACAGGCATGGTGGGCGAAGTATCACCCACTACACCGAGGTCCCAGTAGACGTCCGCAGTCGTGCAGCCGTCGGCGCCCGGCGTACCGAGCGCGGGTTTGCTGGCGGCCAGCGCGTCCGTCCACTTATTGGACGGACTCAGCTGCGGCAGATGAGTCGTCGGCGCTCCGCCGTCCATGTTGAAAAAGAACGATCGGTTGCGCCAGACGATGTCGTTGACCAGACGCGGATTGGAGATCCGGTTCTCGGCACGTTCATCAATCGGCAGCGCCTCCAGCAGCTGTTGCGAGGTCAGCTCCGAGCTGATACCGGCCGGGTTTGGCACGGCCGTGGTCGGACCTGTGTTGCCCGTGGTCATCTGCGTATTGAACAGGTTGCCGGCGATTCCGGTGCTGTCATTGGAAGCGATCGTGTTGCCGACGATGTTGCTGTAGAGCGTATCGGCGAGCGAGATGCCCGCTCCGGCCCACGCCGCGACGTTGTTCACGATCATGTTGTTCGTGACCGTGACGCGCCAGGGGTCGAGTTGACGGATGCGCAGCTCGGCGCCGTTGACGCTCTGCAAGCGAATGCCGCCGCCGCTGCCCGCGCGCGAGAAGTTGCCGAGAATC
This sequence comes from Gammaproteobacteria bacterium, assembly GCA_028293765.1. Lineage (GTDB taxonomy): Bacteria > Pseudomonadota > Gammaproteobacteria > Steroidobacterales > Steroidobacteraceae > 13-2-20CM-66-19. Next base: position 123,929 of record JAQGOG010000089.1, on the reverse strand, counting down.
AGGTTCTGATCCACGGCCACGTTGCCCGTGCCGAGCGTCAGCGTGGTGCCGGTTCCGCCCTCGCCTTCGATCACCAGGCCGCCGCCAAATTGCGCACCGGACTGATTGTAGCTCTCGTTGAAGAGGATCTTGTTGCCTTGGATCAGGCCCTTGGTGCTCAGGCCGATGTGGCCGATGCCGCCACCGTCGCTGCTCGAGTAGTTGCCGCAGATCCAGTTGCCGGTCACCTTGTAGCCGTCGCTGCCCGCGCAGATCGACAGACCACCACCCGCGCCGCCGGCGGCAGCCGCGGTGGCGCCCGCCGCCGCATTGCCCTCGACCGTGCCGTTATTGGTGATCGCGTTGTGATGCACCAGGATGTTCTCGTCGTACTTGAAGCCCGAGAAATTGTTGCTGAGCACCTGACCCTCAAGGTACGGCTGGCCGATGCGCACGCCGCCCGCGAACGGTCCGGCATTGCCGTACACACGATTGTTCGAGATCTCGAGGCCATGCGCCCAGCCGTTGACGTAGATGCCACCGCCGGCGTCACCGCCGGTGACGGCGAGGCCGTCGATGCGCGCGGTTCTGCAGCGGAAGTTGTGGATGTTGCCGCAATCGACGTTGCCGCTGCCCAGCGGTGTCGTGCCGTCGGACCGGTAGCCCTTGGCGACGACCGTGATGCCCGCGCCTTCTTCAGTCGACAGCACCGAGGGCTCGAGCAGCACCACGCCACCCGTGATCTCCTGTCCCGGCAGCGGATCCACCGCCGGATCGGTGCCCGCCGGGCCAGTCAGAGTATTTCCCTGATTGTCGAGACCAAACAGCTTATTGATGCGCGTGCGCCAGTGGTCCACTTTCTGGTTCGGATACTTGGTCGCATTGATGACCGTGGCGGCCGCGCCGACGCCCTGCAGGCGCACCGGGCGATCCATGATCACGAATTCAGAATAGTTGCCGGCATCGACGATGATGAGATCACCCGGCTTCGCCGCGTCGATCGCATCCTGGATCGGGTGCGCAAGAGACGTGGCGGTCGAAGTACCCAGCACCGGCGGCGCGACGTAGGCGGCCTTGAGGTTCCTGCCGATCGTCACGGTGACCGTGTCGATCGACTTGACCCGTGTGGAGTTGGTTACGACCAATTCACCGGCCAGGGACCCCGTAAACGAATCAGGCACCGTCGCGACGATCGTCTTGTCCGACCAGTCGCTCGCAGCCACGTTCAACGTCAAGCTGCCAACTTGCACGGTACCCGCCGTATCGCCGAACCCGTAGTGCCGCGTGATCTTCGGCTGGTTGGGCTGGCTGCAGGTCACGCCTTCCGGGCAGGTGATCGACACGGCATTGGGACCTTCATAGGCAGGGTTGGGAACCTGCACATCGCCCAGGGCCGTGATGGTCAGCGTGCGCCCCGTGGCGAGATCGACTACCGGACCGACGTTGGCCGGCGCACCGGTAAAGGCGTTGCTGCCATCGACGCGATATATCGCCGGGGTGCTCGCGGGATACGCGCAGTCCACCGGCTCATAGCTCGAGGCCGACGCGTAGGCCGAGACCGGCAGCACCGGCGTATCGAGGTACGTCGTGATGCCCGGCATCGACGGCCAGTTGTAGCAGAAGTTGCTGAACATCGGGTTGTACATGGGGTCGGCGATCAGGCGGACCTTGTGCGTCTTGGGATCGAGCGCACCGCTCGGATCGGCGATCGGACCCGGATCGTTCATGCAATAGGTGAGCATGTTGGGCGCGTAGCCGCTGGGGTTCGGGATGTTGGCTTCCCAGGTCGAGGGCACCAAGTTGTTGAACGTGCCGTAGCGGTCGTTGTACACGCGCTGAATTTCGACGCCGTTGGAGTCACGCACCGAGATGGGCGCATTCGGCAGCGACGCTTTTTCCAGGAATGCCGGGTTGTAGGGATCAAATTCGGCGGCCGCATCATTCAGCATGATGCCGCTGATGTGCCCGGCGATGGGGGTCTGCGTGAACAGCTGAAAGTCCGCGCCGCCCTGGCCTTGATCGGTCACGCCGACTTCTTTGTGATCGCACAGCGGACGCATCTGACCCGCATACGGCGAGTCCTGCGCGTTGTCCGGGAACAGTGTCAGATAGTCGGGCACCAGGTGCGGCGTACCGACGCAGGACGGAAACGCGCTGGCCAGGTTGCCGCCCGGCACGTTGGCGTCATTCAGCGTGGCCTGATCGGGAACGATGAAGATGTTGCCGACGCCCATGAACTGGGTGATCGCATAGGGCGCAATGTAGGTGTCGCCGATGAGGATGTTCTTGTCCTCTTCCTTGACGATCTCATAGCCGGGCGGCACCACCAGCTCGACGATGTAGTTGCCATTGGGCAGCACGGTGGGCGACGTACCCGCAGCGGCCTTGCCCGTGAGTTTAAGGGTCGCAATCGCCGGGTTCTGCACGCAGACCGTGGCCGCGCAATTGGACGTTGGGAACTTGTAGCGCCCGTCGTACACCGCCGGCTGGATCTGGTTGAAGCTGTGCTGACCGTCATAGCAGGCGGTCTTGGCGGACGCAGCACTCTGTCCCTTCGCCACCTGAGCCTGTGCCATCGTCACATTGACGAACGGATCGCCGGTGCCCTGGGTTGCGTCATAGTCGGGCTCACCCGGGCAGTACATCTGCGCAGTCGAGGCGTCCCAGCTCGAGGTGGTGGTGTGATCGACCAGGATCTTCGTGACGCTGCCGTCGGGGTTCTTGAACTCTTGGTAGAGGTTCACAGGCACCCCGGCAACGCCCGGTTCCCAGGAGAACTGCACTTCGAGGCTCGGATCATCGAAACCGCGGGTCGAGGCGTAGTACACCATGCCCGTGATGCCGCCGTTCTCACCCGACACATAAGGGCGCTTGCCCCAGTCCACATGGGCGGTCTGGTTGATATAGCCCTGGGTGCCCTCGGTGAGCGTGGTGCCCGGGTCGATGCGCTGGGTCGTACCCGGCGTGTATTGAGCGTTCGGGACCTGCAGTGCCGCCGGCAGCTCATAAGATTCTTTCGAATTGAGAATCCCGCGATAGTCGACCCCGTTATGGTGCACGCCGTTGAGGTCATCCACGCTCGTGGTGTTCGCGTCGGGCTTGCCGCCGGCGTCATAGGCGGTCATTACGCCCGTGCCCGTGTAGCGGGTGGTATCGGATTCCAACACGTACCAGTTGAACAGCGGGAACAGCTCATTGGCCGTCACCGAGCCCTGGGAGTCGGTCGACAGGAAATTCGAGATACTGCCGTCGCGGAAGCGGACGTTCATCGGGATCTGCGACACTCCCGGCTCACCGGAATCGCGGATGCCGTTGCCGTTCAGGTCCTGGTACGCCGACTGCTCGACGCGCGTGAACCAGCTGAATACCGGGATGTCGCCGGCACTCACGGTCGACGCGCCGGTGGGAACCGTCAGCGCCTTGTAGGCGATGATCTGGTCGAGCCATTGGTCCCAGATGACCAACTCGTGCTGGCCGGCCGGAACCCCGGCGATCGAGAAGTTGCCGTTCTTGTCGCAAGTGCTCAGTGCCACCGTCGCGCCGGTGCCGGAACTGGAATTCACGGCCACGTAGCACGGGCTCGAATTTAGCGTCGCGCGGCAGCTCGCATCCGTGGGATCGATCGGCGAGCCATCGGCATTCGTGGCGGTAGCGCAGCTATTGTTCAGGTTCGCCATGGTCGGACGCGGCCGATCCATGTGCAGGCTGGGAACGCGACCCGTGACGGTCGTCGTGCCGTGCTGCGCCGTAGTCACGGCTTTGATGTGAGCCGGATTGATGAAGCCGATGAATGAGTGGAAGCCCGGCGGGCCGAACTCCTGCCAGTACGGCGGCTCGCCCGGCTTGATGAAGGTGTCGTTCGCGTGCGTGCCTTCGAGGGTCGAGACCTGCACCCACTGCTCGCCTTTGATGGCGCGATCAGCGCCCGGCGTGGCCCAGACGTCATATCGGCCCGGGTTGATGTTCTTGATCAAAGCCATGCCGGCCAGCGGCGAGGGTTGGCCGCTGCTGTCGAGTTCCGGACAGGTAATGATGGTGCCCGAGGGCGTGGTCAGCGGACAGAGGTTGATATGCGTGATGCTGTCCGTTTGGTTCGCCAACGAATTGGTGAATGGCATGGCCGACAGGTCATAGGTCATCAGGCCAGCCGGATCGCCGGAGCTGCCGCGAGTGTCGTACAAATTGATCGTGAACCCGCCGAGCCCCTGCTCGTTGTCGTCGACGCCGCCGTTGGTCGGGTTGTTGTCCTCGAACACGATGACGCTGAGCTGCGACGGCGGCAGCGGGTTGCGCGCGACCAGTACCGTCGCCGCCTGCTGACCGGCCGCAATCGGCACGCCGCCCATGGTGTGGCCAAAACTGGTGACGGCGACCGAGCCGTCGGCGTTATAGGCTGCACTGCCCTGGTCGGCATCGCCGGGCAGAATCGAGATGAAGTAGCGCTTGTTCGGGTCGAGCACCACATCTGCGGGCAAGGAACGCGTGCGCGGCGCAATCGCTGTGCCGCCGACCGTGTTCTTGTCACCGCAGCTGTAGGGCCCAGTGCAGCCGGTGGCCAACACCGGCATGTAGCTCTTGTGGAAATTGGTGGCCAGCGTATTCGTGGCGCCCGGGGTCTTCGGGTCATGGAAGAACGTCGTGTCTTCCTCGATTACCCAACTGTAGTCACCAATCGCTCCTGTTGGTAAAGGATCTTGGGTGTCTTGCACCGTCACGGCGAGACCGGACCCCGCTGCGAAGTTGACGGTCGCCTTGGCCGCCACCTTGCTGACAGCGCCCATCTCATTCTTCGCGCGATACGTGAAGTTGCAGGGTGTTCCAGCCGTGCTCGGTACGGCCGTGAAGCTGCCATCCGGCTGCAAGTCGACGCTAGCGCAATCTTGATTGGCCTCGAGCACCGCGCTGAGACCGACAATGGTCTTGCCGTCAGAGGCCGTGTCGTTGGCCAACACGCCAGGCGCGCCGGACTTGTACAGGCTGGCGACGTTGCTGGTAAAAGCGGCGGCACCCGTATCGGCGACGGCAATCGGGAGCGCAGTGGTGCCGACTGTTATGGTCACTACTGCCGAGAGCGCGGCGCTGCCGTTTCCGTTATAAGTAAATGCATCTTGGCCCACGAACGCATTGCCGCTGGAATCTGGTGGTGGCGGTGTATATATAAAGCTTCCGTCCGTAGCCAACGTAACGACGCCACCCATCTTTGTCGCCGTACTCGTCACTGCAGCAGTAACGACGTTGATATCATTGGTCAGCACGTTACCGTTCACGGGCGTACCAACCGGGGTTGCGAATACATCGGGGACCACAACAGCTTGCAGCGCGGCCGGCACAGCGGCGCCGCCCGAGCCGGTATCGCCCACAGTTGCTTTGGCGGGCTGCATAGCCAGGAAGGCGAGCATTCCGCTGTTGGCCACGACCGACTGGTGATCGAGATTGCCGCTAGTCAGGTTGAGCGCGCGATCGAAGATCGGCAACGAAACATTGTCGAAGAGTCCTGCCGTCGTCTGCGTCGGTTTAAAAGTCACATCGTAGGTTTTGCCGGCGGCCATGAGGATGTGGCTTTGCTTCTTCGGTGTGCCAGGAGCCAGGTTGCCGTCTTCGGCAACCACGTTCACCGACTTGACGCCGACGATCGAAGGCACATGCATGCGCAGGCCCGCATTCACCAAGCGTACCAGCACGTTACCGCTTACGGCGGCGTTGCCAGAGAAGGCGAAGCCTGAGTCTGCCGGGCGAGTGGGATTGAAGGCGTGACCATTGATCAGGAAATAGGTCGGTGCGTAGTTGACCACCGGCGGATAGCAAGGGGTCGACGTCGTGCACGATGAATCATTGAACAGCTTGAGGGGGTCAGCTTTACCGGCCGCTGCGGCATCAACTGCCGCGTTTTGCCGCGGGTCGACTTCGCTTAAGAGTACCGTGACATCAGCGTCATACGCTGCACCCGGCGTCGTGACCTTGTTCACGACAACCGTCTTATTCGGATATGCATCGCCTGCAAGAGTCGCGGTCGGCGCCTGAGTCACAACCAGGACACCGTACAGGCCCATCGGAGCCTGCAGCGAGGGCAGCGATCCGGTCTCGTAGAGATAAGTACCCGGGCGCAGGTGCGTCCAACTGTACGCATTGTTACCACCTGCAGGCGCCTCAACACCAAAAGCTAGCGCACGGGACTGTTGGCCCGAAGGGGCAAACGTGGGGTCGGTACAGGGAGGATCCTGCGTCGCAGCATTCGCTGGGCACGGCGTGCCTGTAGAGGGCCATGTTACGCCCTGTCTAGCGTGTGTGCCGCCAGTTGGACTCTCCTCGCGCGGCAAGGACGCACCCATGCCGCCACCGGCCTGTCCAAGAATGACGATCGAGGTGTTGATCGGCAGACTATTGGATAGATTGATGGTCAGGCTGCCGAAGCCGGTGGAATCCGTCGGCACGACGATGGTCGGCCCCGGAGCCCAGGCCGTTGATGGGCAAGCATCTCCTGAGGTTGCGGTTTGGCAGTAGCCCCACATTGGCACCGCAGCGCCATCGGGAAGCGTTGCACTCATCCTTGCAGCCGTCAGATTGGCGGTGGTCTGCGCCAAGGCGATACCGCCGGCGAGCATCACAGGAACCGTGATCGCCACTGTCCGAAGGAGTGACTTAATGTATTCGTAAGGCATGAACTTTCTCCCGAACATTTCCATTGGCGGCCTCACTTCGTCTCGTCGATGGACAACGTCGAATTTGGAGAATCGATGATGAGCATCATCATCATTCCGCCAGGAAACACATTGTTCGTCGTGATTTCGCGCTCATTGTGTGAGTGCCACATGAAGGCATAGCCGGCATCCGAATTCTGTCGCACCGCTCCCGGGGGCAATGGCGTCGGGTTGGCAGACTGCATGCCGAGGTATGGCGTGCCGCCGTACCACAAACCGTTGGCCACCGCCTGCGGATCGGGCGGCGCGACCGGAATGTCCTTGCCGTGATCCGGACACCATTCTTTCGTCGTGGCGTCAAACGGGCTGGTATATATTCCGAACTTGCCAGCCAACGTCAGATCGGCATCCGTGGCCTGGCTGTGAGGCGCCGTAGCAAGGTTTGCTATGGCTGCGGCAATCGTCACGCCGTTGCAGGTATGCGATTGCGTACGTCCGTATACGTCCCAGTTCAGGCCCTGCCCCGTCCACGCGAAGATTTGATCCTGGCTCTGACCGGGCACTGTCGGCGTCGTAAACAGCAGCGGACCGGCCAGCGAGGTACCGTCGGTGCTCAGCAGCAGATTGCCGTCACGGGCCAGCACACGCGCATGGTTGCCGTGGAAGTGAAACGGATGCTGGATGCGGCCCTGGCCGATGATCCGCATCAGCACCAGTTCGCCCGGATGCATGTGCGGGTTGCCGTTGTACGGCTGGTGTAGGTAGCTGGTTGCGTACGGGGCGTCCATGTCATCCGGCATGGAGCGGCCGTTCACCAGGAAATACTGCGGCTGATACGGATCCATCGATACATTGAGCGAACCGGAAGCGGAACCGGTCGGGCCGGCTGTATGCACCTGGTCGTCCACGGCTTGGTGCACGCGCGCATCGGCTTCGCTGAATTGGAACAGGTACTCGCGGTCATAGCAGGCGCCGGGGTTGTTGTAGGCGGCCTTGGCGAGTGAATACGTGCCCTGATTGACACATTTGGCCGGAACGTGATCGTTCGCCGGCAGTACGATGACCGCGCCAAACATGCCCATCTCAATCTGCAGTTCGGACTGCGAGCCGCTGTAGTAGGAGTAGGTCCCGGGATGTTCGGCTACGAAGGTGTAGGTGACCGTCTCACCGGGAGCCGCTTCGTTCGCGAGCAGCCCGGGCGTGTCGCCTGAAGCCGAGACGCTAAATCCCGGAAACACGATTGAGGTGTTGCCGGCCGCCTTCGGCAAGGTGTTCTTGAGAACAACCTTCACGGTCTGGTTTTCCGTTACGATCAGTGTCGGGCCCGGCGACTGCATGGTCGGACACACAGGGGCGGGTCCGTTGCCGACAGCCGGCAGGAATTCGGTTCGCGCCGGCTGGGTGGCGCATCCATAGCCCCAGGAGTACAGGGTCGCGCCGTCCGGTTGGATGGTGTAAGCATCGGCCGCCACCAAGTTGAAGGTGGTGCCTGTGATGCCCGGCACTGCAGCCAGCGTGGGTGCCGCATTAAGCAGGCCCAGACCACTGGCGAGCAGTGACAACAGTGCCGGCGCGCGGCGAACTCGGTTCTTTACGTGAGTCATTGCCGCTCTCCTACTTAACTTCGATCTCGGTCATCATGCCGCCGACATTTTCCGCGTCGTTCGCCAAGTGATCGAGATTGGTGGTGTAAAGGAAATACGTACCGGGGGGGACGTCGTCCGACTTGATGAGAATGTCTGCCGACTCGCCGCCGCCGACCGTGATCGAGTTCGTGTCGTAGTAGAGATTGTTGCCGGCCATGTCGCGCAGCAGCCGCGCGTTATAACCGATCACCGTCATCGGAATATTGCTGGCGAGCGTGTGGAATTCCGTGACGTTCAGGTCCGAGACACGCAGAAGCGCGCGATGCGTGACGCCCGCTGCGCATGGCGAAGTGCAAGAGGTCAGCGTGATCTTCGAGCGGATCGGCTGGCTCGGCCGCGCCAGGCCGTCCGAAGCCTGCGTGCGGATCAAGGTGGGGCTGATCGTGTCCGGGTAGCTGCGGCCGCTGATCATGAAGTATTTATCCTTCATGCCGGAGAAGTCTTCCGGGTTGAAGGTCATGCCAACGAAGTGAAAGGCAGGATCGAAGCCCATCAGCTGGATCGGATATTCGACATCGTAGGCGGTGGATCCATCCCCATCGTTGTACGCGTAGTTGACCGCGTGGGTCAGACCAGAGAGCTGCTGCGCCGAACCGACTATCGCTCCTGCAGTGTCGCGGGTCATGTTGTTGTCACCGGCTGCCGGCGCCGGCGTGGCGCCGGTGCATAGTATGTCCGCGCACTGCTTGCCTTCGATGGACAGCCCGTGCGCGGTGTTGCTTGCAGTCAGCGCCGCGTACAGGGTGCTGCCACTGACCTTGTCTTGGCGCGGCCGCACATACAGCTGTCCCACCATACCCATCTGAAGGTGTTCCGGAGGTGTGATGTGGCAGTGGAAGAAGTACGTACCCGCATCCGGAGCCGTGTAGTAGTACGTCATGCTGCCTGAGATGGCGATGGCCACCGACGCGTCCGGAACGCCGTCGAAGTAGGACGATGCGTTCGGATAGCCGTGGAAGTGGACCGTGTGCTGCTCGAAGAGATCGGGCCGCATGATCATGCCGACGTTCGACAGAGTCAGGTACAGCTCGTCGTCTTCGTTGATTGCAATCAGCGGAGCCGGTTGCTGGGCCGCGAGCACGCCGACATTCATCATCTCGGCCGCATCGAGCACGCCGCCATTGGGGCTGTCAACACCGCTATAGCCGCTGGCAGGGTTCGTCGTAGGATCGGGCAGCAGCTGATTGCCATTGTTGGCATCCAGACCCGGCAGGTATTTCGTGTGATAGGCGTTGAGGAAGTCGCCTGCCGACTGCGTACCCGGGAGGCCCTTCGAAATCAGATCAATCCCCGACAGCGGGCCAAATCCGAAGAGGTAGGTCTGGGTGCCGTCGCCCATCGTGGCGTAGCCGTCGCCGCCCGATATCTCCTGACACTTGATATCCGGATTGGCGTGCACGGTCGTCGCGCCGAGTGCATCAGTTGTCTCAATCAACGGATGCAGATTCGTTGCCCTCGGACACTGTGCTTTAAGTAACTGAGCGGAAGCCGTTCCGGCATCCAGCATCAGCGCCACAAATCCGGCATATCCCAAAATCGCGCGGAAACTCATATCGAGCTCCTCAGTCTCATGATCTACCCGTGCCCACTTTGGATAGGCACGGTCCCTGGTACGTGAGGATGCTGCGCGAATTGCGCGCGGTTAACGATTCGCTGGATTGCCCGCAACGAGGGTAGATTGCCCCCAACGAGGGTAGCTATTGAGCCCGCTTGACATGCGCCAAAATATGAGGGTTGAATTGCAAGCGCTGAGCGGGGCCTTATGGCACGCAGCGAAATCGAGGGCTGCAAGGGATCAGCGCGGCGTTTCCAGCCGACAGCTATTCGTTAAACTGATTATGTCCACTGGCTGAAAGGCGTCGGGGTATTTTGTTGTCTCACGAGATCCATCCCGAACGACCCGACCAAGCGACGCCGCTGTAGCGTCTGCCACGACTGGAAGCCGTGCTCGGACTTCCCGCCCGCTACCCTGGTAAACCCCAGCGGCACAGCCGCTGTCGCCCATGCCACGCCAAGGCGAACCGAGAATACCGGGCGAGGCTCCTTGAGGAGTTGACTACGCTCCGACTGTTCAAGCCGGGCGCGCGGTGAGCTGAAACCCACGCGACGACGACACGCCCTTACGTGTCTTGCTATCGCCCCGATGGCAGCAAACGACCCATTCTCCTCGTGGTTGAGGTGGAGCGACAGGGCGGCGCTGGCATGACGCCGGCGCTGCCTCTTTCGCAACCTCACTAAGCGACACGCCGTTGGTTGAAGAGCGCGAGCGCCACATGAAGCGGCGTTTCACTTCGGCAACGGTGGGCGCCTTTGGGGGCGGCTTATGGCAGAACCTGAAGAAAGCCGACCGCATGAACGGCGCGAAGGAGTGATTGTCAGAGCTTCGTGAATACCGTCGTGGGCTCTCGTGGCAGTCGGTCGTTGCGACGCTGCAGCAGGCGCACGCGCCGATTGCTGACGTGTTCGATCGTGACCAGGGCCGACAGTTCGCGTTCACTGAGTCGGTGATTCTAGTTGATGCGCTTCTGCGATTCGTCGACCAGGGCGTTGTCGCTACCCGTTCACGACTGCATCGTGGTTGCCGAGTCCAACCTCGCTGCCGCGCAGCAGCAAGCGTCACACCTCGGCAGACCTCGTGCGGCACATCAGCAGACTTTACTGGTCCCCTGCGCCGGGTGAGGAAAGTTATCGGACTCGTCCTCATCGGTGCGGGGTGCGAGGCAGGCGAAGTCCTTCTCCAGAGCAATGCGCAATTCGCCGCCCGGCACAGGCTGTGAGCGCGCGAGCGCTACCTGTTCGCTGCCACACCATTGCACCGCGGCGCGGTCGGGAACTAGAATCTCGATGATGTTTCCCGTGTAGAACGCGGTAATTTCTAGGATTTCCGGGTCGCGTTTCAGTCGATAGGTCAGGGCCTGTGCGGCGAAGGGGACGTGCTCTTCGACGGCGCGGCCTTCGCCCAGCTCGCGAATTTCGCCTTGGGTGAGGCGCAGGCGGAGCGAGCTTCCCTTGATGCGCAGCTTCACGATGGGATCTCCTTTGAATCGATGCCCTCCAGAATACGCTGCGCCTGGATGAAATGCGGGCGGTCGATCATCTGTCCGTCGAGGCTCAGCACCCCTGCTCCCGGGGACGCCGCGAACAGCGCAACGATGCGCCGAGCTTTCGCTATCTCGACAGCTGTTGGTGTGAAGGCGGCGTTGATCGCGTCTATCTGGTCCGGGTGAATCGCAAGCTTCGCGGTGAAGCCGTCTCTGCGGGCATTGTCGATCTCGCGTGCGAGACCGGCCCCGTCACGGAAATCAACGTGCACACCATCGATGGCCTGTACACCCAACGCAACTGCGGTCAGCAAACACGAGGTACGTGCCAACTGAAATACGGATGTAGGCACGCCGCTGGCGTCAGTTCTTGCCATAACGCCCAGCGCCGCACCGAGATCCTCGGAGCCCCAGGTCAGGCCGCCCAGCCGCTGCGCGACCGCAGGGCTGGCCATCACGCTGTCGGGGTACTGCGGCAGCGACAACAGCCCCCTGGGTGTTTCGGTGGCAATGACAACGAGACGGGTCGCACCCACCGCCCTGCCGCCGCTCGCCTCCAGTGCGGCCAGATAATGCGCAACCTCCTCCACCTCGCGCGGCGCCGATACTTTCGGCAGGACGATGCCGTCTGGAACGCCGCCATCGACCGCGCCGCGAAGTGCCCCTGCGGCGGTCCGGCCCGCATCACCCATGACGGCCGCGAGATCGTCGAGCAGCCGTCCACTCGACAGCGCATTTACTCGCACCCACAGCTGCTGCCGTGAGCGGTCTGGCCGCGATCGGAGCAATTCCCGCACGCGCGTTCGGGCGGCTGGCAGTTGAGTGACGTCGACGGAATCCTCCAAGTCGAGGATCAGCGCGTCTGCAGTAGTTGCCAGCGCCTTCGTCTGTTTGCGCTCGCTGTCGCCAGGCACGAAGAGAAACGATCTCAGACGTGAGCTCATGGAAGCGCTTCCTTACGGGGCGCCAAGGTCGCAAGCGCCATCGCGGATGACTGGTTCACGCCTTTGGCCTTTTCATCATGAGAGCCGCCCGGCGGCAAGTCGCCACTTCCTCATCGCGCTGGTTGTAAGCGCGCTGGTCGAAGACCACGATCCCGGAATCGGGGCGCGACTGGCTTTCCCGCTTGGAGAGCACCGTGGTCGCGGCGCGCAACGTGTCCCCGATCAGCACCGGACGCGGAAACTTCACCTCTTCCCAGCCGAGATTGCCTAAGGTCGTGCCATAGGTCGTGTCATACACCGAAAGCCCCACGAGCAGCCCGAGCGTGAACACGCTATTCACGACCCGCTCACCATAGGGTGTGCCCTTCGAATACTCGGCATCGAGATGCAGCGCAGCCGGGTTCATGGTGAGTGCGCTGAACAGGAGATTGTCGGTCTCGGTCACCGTTCGCCGCACCAGGTGCTCGAAACGCTGCCCGACCTCGAAGTCCTCGAAATAAAGTCCTGCCACCTTGCCCCCTTTGAGTGCAGATAGTACCGCGAAGCGGACCGTAACCGTCTCATAACCATAGAGGCAAGCCACCCCAACCAGACGGTATTTAGAGGCCTGCTGCCGGCCGCTCATACTCCGTGGTCATGTACAGATATGATGACCTAGACCAGGCGTTCGTGGACGAGCGTGTCGCGGAATTCCGCGACCAGACGCGGCGCTTTCTCGCGGGGCAGCTGTCCGAGGATGAGTTTAAGGCCGTGCGCCTGCGCAATGGACTGTACATCCAGCGGCACGCGCCAATGCTGCGCATTGCGATCCCCTACGGGCTCCTCAGCTCGCGCCAGCTGCGCAAGCTAGGCGAAGTGGCACGCCGCTACGATCGCAGCTTCGGTCATTTCACTACGCGCACGAATCTGCAGCTCAACTGGCCGAACCTGGCCGACGTGCCCGACATTCTCGAGCAGCTGGCAACCGTGCAGATGCACGCGATCCAGACGAGCGGCAACTGCATACGCAATGTGACAGCGGATCACATGGCGGGCGTCGCCAAAGACGAGGTCGACGATCCCCGCCCCTATTGCGAGATCATCCGCCAGTGGTCCACGCACCACCCTGAGTTCACCTACCTGCCGCGCAAGTTCAAATTCGCCGTCACGGGGTCACCGGAAGACCGGGCCGCCTCCGAAGTCCACGACATCGGTCTGCATCTGAAACGCGACGAGCAGGGCAATCTTGGCTTCCAGGTTCTCGTGGGCGGCGGCCTGGGCCGTCAGCCCATCATCGGACAGGTCATTCGCGAGTTCCTGCCCGTACCGGACCTGCTGTCGTATTGCGAAGCCATCCTGCGCGTGTATAACCGCTATGGCCGCCGCGACAATATTCACAAGGCGCGCATCAAGGTGCTCGTCAAGTCGCTGGGTATCGACCGCTTCCGGGAGCAGGTCGACACGGAGTGGCAGGCCTCGCGCGCGACCGCGCCCCGGCTCGAAGCCGCGGAAGTCGATCGCGTGCGCTCGCACTTCGTGCCGCCGGCTTACGAAGAGTTGCAGAACTTCGATGCCGCGGCCGGTCGTGAGCCCGAGTTTCAGGCCTGGTATCGATACAACACCCGGGAGCACAAGGTTTCCGGATATCGCGCGGTGTTCGTCTCACTGAAGGCGCACGGCGAGGCCCCTGGCGACATGACATCCGACCAGATGGAGGCGGTCGCCGACCTCGCCGATCGGGTGAGCTTCGGCATGATCCGCGTCACGCACAGTCAGAACCTGTTGCTCGCCGACGTGCGTCAGATCGATCTGTACGCTGCCTGGCAGGAGCTGAAGCAGCTGCACCTCGCGACACCGAACATCGGCACGCTGACGGACATGATCGTGTGTCCGGGGCTCGACTTCTGCAGCCTCGCGAACGCGGGCACCATCAACGTCGCGAAGCAGATTCAGGCGCGCTTCGACGATCTCGACTATCTCTACGATCTCGGCGACATCGAGATCAAGATGTCCGGGTGCATGAATGCCTGCGGGCATCACCACGTCGGGCACATAGGCATCCTGGGGGTCGATAAGCACGGCGAAGAGTGGTACCAGATCACGCTCGGCGGCTCGGTGAATGGCTTTAGCGCACTGGGTGAAGTCATCGGACCTTCCGTGCCGCAGAAAGACGTTGCCGCAACTATCGAGCGCATCGTCGAGGTCTATCGTACCCAGCGCGAAGACGGCGAGCGCTTCGTCGAAATGGTCCATCGTGTTGGCATCAAGCCGTTCAAGGAGCGCGCGTATGCGTCGCATTCTGAAGCGGCATGAGGTAGTGGCGGACGAGTGGCGTCACTTGGGTGAAGACGCTACGGACGCTGACGCGCTTATTGTCCCTCTTGCTGATCTGCGCAAGGAGCCGGCCGTATGGCAGGCGCGCAGTGGACGCCTTGGCTTGCGAATAGCGCCTGCCGAGAGTGTCGAGAGTCTTGCGGATCTGTTGCCGCATGTGGCTCTCGTTGCGGTGGAATTTCCGAACGTCGGCGACGGACGGGGGTTCTCCTACGGGCGGTTGCTGCGCGATCGCCTGCAGTTCAAGGGTGAGTTGCGGGCGGTCGGACAAGGCGTCAAGCAGGACAAGATCTTCCTGTTGGCGCGGTGTGGGTTTGAATCGTTCGAGCTGCCGCCGGAAGAGAATGCCGACGAGGCGCTCAAAGCGTTGCGCCGGTATGACGTCGTGTATCAGCCTGCCGAGCCCATCGAGGGCATTCGTCGTCAGCGTTTTTTCGCCTAGTTGATTGGCCGAAAGTCGCCCGGGGCGCGTAGCCTGGCGGCGCTTTCGGCGCGCCCAACTACTGGTTGTCTCCGGCTCGCCGGCTGCCAATTATCGTTCCGGTAATTTGATCTCCGCGAACAACTTTTCGGTTTCTTCCGCGTTCGTCGCGCGGTGGGCGCGGTCTACCAGGCGGCGTTCCAGGTGCGGGGCGAGCAGTTGCGCGAAGTCGTACATGTATTTGCGCAGCAGCGTGCCGCGGCGGAAGCCGATCCAGGTGGTGTGAGCCGCGAACAGATGGCGCGCGTCGACCGCGACCAGGTCGGGGTCGTGCTCGTCGACGGCCATGTGGGCGACTATGCCGACGCCCAGGCCGAGACGGACGTAGGTCTGGATGACGTCTGCGTCGCGAGCGGTGATGGCTATGTTGGGCGTCAGACCGGCTTTGGCGAAGGCGTCATGCAATGAGCTCGGGCCTGTGAAGCTGAATGTGTAAGTGATCAGGGGGTAGGCCGCCAAGGCGCGGAAACTGAGGCGGCCGCCGTTGGCCAGGGGATGGTCCCTGGGAACGATGACGGTCCGGTGCCAGCGGTAGCACGGCATCAGGGTCAGATCCGAGTAGAGGTTGTCGGAGCCGGTGGCGATGGCGCAGTCGATGCGATCGTGGGCCACCATTTCGGCGATCTGCTCCGAGGTCCCCTGGTGCAGATTGAGTCGTACGTTCGGATAGCGGTCGCGGAACTGCCGGATCACATCCGGCAATACGTAACGTGCCTGCGTGTGAGTGGTGCCGATCGACAGGCTCCCCCTGCCCTCGTCGCGAAGCTCGGTCGACAGGTCGCGGATGCTTTGGGCTTCCTGCAGGA
Source organism: Gammaproteobacteria bacterium (assembly GCA_028293765.1). GTDB lineage: Bacteria > Pseudomonadota > Gammaproteobacteria > Steroidobacterales > Steroidobacteraceae > 13-2-20CM-66-19. Next base: position 108,081 of record JAQGOG010000089.1, on the reverse strand, counting down.
TCCGCAGCGCACGGTCAATGACCTGCTGTCCTGCGGGAGTGATCCGGGTGAGATTGCGCCCTTCGCGCACGAAGATCTGAAAGCCCAGCTCGTCCTCGAGCAGCTTGATCTGCTTGCTCACGCCGGGCTGCGAAGTGTGCAGCTTCTGGGCGGCGGCCGTGATGTTGAGACCGCTTTGTGCCACGGCGGCCAGGTAGCGCAACTGGTGCAACTTCATCCGTTAGAGCCTTCGCGGGGCCGGGGGCCATTATGGGGTGCGCAAGACTAGCGCAACCGTGCGCGCGGCGGCGAGCCGCCTGAGCGCTTTCGCAACCCCTTTCGTCATCGGCGTGTAACCGGTCTATAACCGGCGCGCAGTCTCTCAGAAGCAATCATTCGTTCTGCGCATGGGGCACCCACGCCTATAGTTCCGCCCACTATGGGAGAACTTTTGAACCTCGAGCTCGAACAGAAGACCGCCGCGGTCCGCGAGCGATTGGCCGCCGCCGTCGGCGAGTATGGCCGCGTCGTCTATTCGAACAGCCTCGGCGCCGAGGCGATGGTACTGACCGACATCATCTGGTCGAGCGTGCCTGAAATAGACGTATTCAGCATCGACACGGGCCGTCTCCCCGAGGAGACCTACGAGCTTCTGGAAAAGCTGCAAAGACGCTACAAGCGCAACCTGCGCGTGGTGTACCCGGACGCCGAGGCGCTGGAAGGCCTGGTCGCGGCGCAGGGTGTCAACGGCTTCTACCACAGCCTCGAGGCGCGTCAGGCGTGCTGCCGTATCCGCAAGGTGGAGCCGTTCAAGCGGGCCATCGCCGGCTATGGGGCCTGGGTGACGGGCGTGCGTCACGAACAATCGGCTACCCGCGCCATGGCGGAGCCGGTGGAATGGGATGCCGAAAACGGCCTGCACAAGATCAGCCCGATACTCGACTGGACGGAAGAGCAGGTCTGGCAGTACATCCGGACCCGCAAGCTGCCGTACAATTCACTGCACGATCGCCAGTACCCCAGCATCGGCTGCTCTCCTTGCACGCGCGCGATTCAGCCGGGCGAGAGCCGTCGGGCGGGCCGCTGGTGGTGGGAACAACCAGAGTCCCGTGAATGCGGCCTGCATCCCCGAGTTCGCCATGCAGCCGCGCAAGCCTGAAATACGGATGGGCGCGCATGGATTATCTGCCGCTATTTTTGCAAGTGCGCTCGCAGCCTGCCGTCATCGTGGGCGGCGGGCGGGTGGCGGTTCGCAAAGTGAACCTGCTGTTGAGAAGCGGGTCGCACGTCACCGTCATTGCGCCAGAGCTGCGCGAAGAGCTGCATGAGCTCGCAGAGAGGGGCGAGCTGCGGCACATTCCCGCGAAATTCGAGCCGGCGCATTTAGACGACGCCGTCATTGTCATCGCCGCAACGAATGATCACGACGTAAACGCCGCCGTATCCGCCGCTTCTCGGGCGCGGCGAATCCCTGTCAACGTCGTCGACGACCCTGCTCTGTCGACATTCATCTTTCCCGCGATAGTCGATCGTTCGCCGATCATCGTCGCGGTGAGCTCTGGCGGAGAGTCGCCTGTGCTCGCCCGTCGCGTGCGGGAGCAAATCGAGGCCATCCTTCCTGAAAAGCTCGGCGCCCTCGCCCGCTTCATGGGCGAACGACGTAAGGCTGTACAGCGCGCGCTGGGCATCGCCGCGCGCCGTCCGTTTTGGGAGCGCATCGTCGGTGGCATCGTCGGCACGCGCGTATTGGCGGGCGACGCGGCTGGCGCTGAGAAGGCATTCGAGAGCGAGTTGCGAACGTCGCACCTGACCACCTCGCCCGCCACGGGCGGAAATGGGCTTGGCGAGGTCTATCTGATCGGTGCGGGTCCTGGTGATCCGGATTTGCTTACGCTGCGCGCGCTCCAGCTGCTGCAGCAGGCTGATGTGGTTCTGTACGACCGGCTCGTCCCCGATGCAGTTCTGGACCGGTCGCGTCGCGATGCTGAGCGTGTTTTTGTTGGTAAAGAGGCCGGCAATCACACGGTCCAGGATCGCATTCACGAGTTGCTCGTGTACTACGCTCGCAAGGGTCTGCGCGTGGCCCGCCTCAAAGGCGGAGATCCGTTCGTCTTCGGCCGCGGCGGCGAAGAGATCGAAGTGTTGACGAGGCACGGTATTCCCTACATCAGCGTCCCGGGCATTACGGCGGCGCTTGGTGCTGCGTCGTATGCAGGAATACCGCTCACACACCGGCGACTCGCGCAAAGCGTGACGTTCGTGGCCGGCCACGTGCTCGAGGGTGACTCGCTCGACTGGCGCGCACTAGCGGGACCACGGCAGACGGTTGTTTTCTACATGGGCGTGTCGCACCTTGACCGCATCGTCGCGAAGCTTCGTGAGGCCGGAGCACCAGCCGCTCATCCAGCTGCGATCGTCGAGCGCGCCACTCACCCGGAGCAGCGGACTTTGCGCGGAACGCTCGAAACGATCGCCGAGATCGCCCGTAAGGCGAACGTAACCGCCCCTGCTTTGTTGATAGTTGGGGAAGTAACGGCATTCGCCTCTACCGATGCACTCTTTACCACCGACGCTCGCAAGGACGGATCAATGTCACACGGTGCCTTCGTATGAGTATCTCTGACGGATTCGCCGGCTCGGTCGGCAATACGCCCCTCATAAGGCTCCGGGGTGTCAGCGAGGAGACGGGCTGCGAGATCCTCGGCAAAGCCGAGTTCATGAATCCCGGCGGCTCGGTAAAAGACCGTGCGGCGCGCGCCATCGTTGCCGCCGCCGAACGTCGCGGGCAGCTGACGCCGCGTGGGACGGTCGTCGAAGGCACGGCGGGTAACACTGGAATCGGACTTGCACATGTCTGTAACGCACGCGGCTATCGGTGCGTGATCGTGATGCCGGACAACCAGGCGCCGGAGAAATATCGTCTGCTGGAAACGCTCGGCGCGGAGGTGCACAAGGTACCCACCGTTCCGTACAGCAACCCGAATCAATATCAGAAAGTCGCACAACGACTGGCGGCATCTCTGCCTAACGCCATCTGGTCGAATCAGTTCGATAACGTGGAGAATCGGCTGGCGCACCTGCAGACCACCGGCCCTGAGATCTGGACACAGACGAATGGCCGCATCGATGCGTTCGTCGCCGCGAGCGGCACCGGCGGTACGTTCGCGGGCGTGGCGGAATATCTGAAGTCGCGTCGGCGTGCGATCCGTTGTGTGCTCGCCGACCCGCCCGGCAGCAGCCTCTACGAGTACGTTCGCGGCGGAGCGCTCAAAGCGACCGGCTCGGGCTCGATCACGGAGGGCATCGGCATCGGCCGCGTGACCGCAAATCTCAAGGACGCGCCTATCGACGATGCTCTGCATGTCGAGGATTCCGACACGGTGCGCTTCGTCTACCGGCTGTTGCGTGAGGAAGGTCTATTTCTCGGCAGCACCAGCGGCATCAACGTCGCCGCTGCCGTACGTGTCGCGCTCGAACTGGGCCGAGGCCACACGATCGTCACCGTTCTGTGCGACGGCGGAGCGAAGTATCAGTCGCGCCTGTTCAATCGAGAATGGCTGGAGCAAAAGGGGCTTGCGGCCCATGCGAGCTCCCTGCCTTCGCGACCGCCGATCACGCTCGAGAAGGTCATAGTCGCGGCGTGATGGCAGGGGAGAGACACGCCCCTGAAGGCCGTTTGCCTTCAGGGCGCCGCAGGCGCCGCGGTGGTCAGGCGGCAGATTTCGCCGCCTGATCGCTTTTGCTGGTCTTCGGCCGCAGCGACTTTTCAGTGTCAGACGCGCCCTGGGCCGCGGGCTCTCCTAGCGCCACCTCCAGCGCCTCCGACACACGGTCGACCCATACGAACTCGAGTAGCGAGCGCGTACTCTGAGGAATGTCTTCCAGGTCGCGCCGGTTGCGCGCGGGCAGAATGACTTTCCGGATCCCCGCGCGGGCCGCGGCGATCGTCTTTTCCTTGATGCCACCGACCGGCAGCACGAGTCCGCGCAGGCTGATCTCGCCCGTCATGGCCACGTCCGGACGGACTGACTTACCCTTGAGCAGAGAGGCAAGCGAGATGAACATCGCAACGCCTGCGCTAGGTCCGTCCTTAGGAATCGCTCCCGCGGGGACGTGCACGTGAATATCGCTGTTGTCGAAGAGTTTCGGATCGATGCCGAGCTCCGTCGTCTGCGACTTCACGAGACTGAGCGCGGTCTGCGCACTCTCCTTCATCACATCGCCCAGTTGCCCCGTAAGAATCACCTTTCCGGAACCCGGGGTCCGTGCCGATTCGATGAACAGGATATCGCCGCCCACCGGTGTCCACGCGAGACCGGTTGCCACGCCAGGCACCGCCGTACGCTGTGCCACCTCGTTCTCAAATCGCGTCGGCCCGAGAACCGTGGGCACGTCATCCGCGTCGAAGCGAACGGTTGTTTCCTTTCCTTCAGCGATGCGCATGGCTGCGTATCTGAGCAGACCACCGATCTCGCGCTCGAGATTGCGGACGCCCGACTCACGGGTGTAGTCACTGATGACGCGGCTCAAGGCCTCGTCCGTAATCGTGACCTGCTCGGCGGTGAGGCCGTTGGCCTTGAGCTGGCGCTGCACGAGGTAGCGCTTTGCGATCTGCAGTTTTTCCTCCTGCGTGTAGCCTGTGAGCTGAATGATCTCCATACGGTCACGCAGCGGCCCGGGAATCGTATCGAGCTGGTTCGCCGTCGCGACGAACAGCACCCGGCTCAGATCGAACGGCTGCGCGATGTAGTTGTCGCGGAACGTGCCGTTCTGTTCCGGGTCGAGCACCTCCAGCAGCGCCGACGACGGGTCGCCCTGGTGGCTGGCGCTCAGCTTGTCGATCTCGTCCAGCATGAACACGGGGTTGCGTGTACCGGCCTTGCGCAGGCTCTGGATGATGTTGCCGGGCAGCGCACCGATGTAGGTGCGTCGATGGCCACGAATTTCCGCCTCGTCATGCACGCCACCCAGGCTGGCTCGCACGAACTTCAACCCAAGCGCCCGCGCGATACTCTGCCCCAGCGAGGTCTTGCCCACGCCGGGTGGGCCCACGAAGCACAGAATCGGGCTGCGTCCTTCCGGATTCAGCTTGCGCACGGCGAGGAACTCGAGGATCCGGCGCTTGACCTTGTCAACACCGTAGTGATCCTCATCCAGGACACGCCGCGCGCGTTCGATGTCGATGTCCTCGACGTCGACTTTGCTCCACGGGAGCGCGACGAGCCAGTCTAGATACGTGCGCGTCATGCCGTACTCAGGGCTCGCCTCGTTCATGCGCTGTAGCCGCTTGAGCTCTTTACGGGCGTGCTCCTCCACTTCCGCAGGCATCCCGGCCGCGACGATGGCCTTCTCGAGCTCCGCCGTATCGCTCTCGGAGCTATCCGATTCGCCCAACTGCTTCTGCAGCTGATGCAGCTGCTCACGCAGCACCGCTTCCCGCTGACGCTCGCCCAGGGCGGTCTGCGTCTGCTGGCTGATGTCGCGGGTGATCTTCAACACCTCCACCCGATGCGCCAGCAGCCTCAGAACCTTGTCGAGGCGTTCCTTCAGGTCGATCGTCTCGAGCATCTCCTGCTTCTCGCTGGGCTTCACGTCCATGAAGCTCACGATGAGATCGGCAAGCTGTCCTGGGGACTCGATCGCCTGCACGGTGCGCGCCAGGTCGGTGGGAACCTGCGGTAACAGTGACAGTGCTTCGATGGCGCGCTGTTTGAGGACGTCCAGACGAGCCTCAACCTCAGAGCCCGTGCTGTCGGCGTCCGCGATGGGCTCGATACGCGCGGCCAGGAAAGGTGTTTCCCGCACTACTTGCAGCAGGCGAAAGCGGCTCTCACCCTGACACACCAGGTGATGAGTGCCATCGGGCCCCGTCACGTAACGGACGACCGAGGCGAGCACGCCGATTTCGTAAAGATCCGTTGCTGACGGCTTTTCCACACTCGGATCTTTCTGAAGGAGCAGGCCTATCTTGCGGCCACTGCGCACCGCTTCCTGCGCAGCCGCGATGCTTTCCTCGCGTCCCAGCGTCACGGGCAACACGATGCCCGGGAACAGCACCAGGTTGCGCATCGCAACTATCGGAACCGCGTCTGCGGGTAGTTCAATGTGGGGCGTCGAAGGCATTTTGTCAGTTTCGTCCATAGTCTTACTCGCGTGCTCGCTGCGCAGCGGCCCATGTCAGCCGCACTTCCAGACAGCCATTCACGTAACGGGTATCTGCAACTTGCATGCGCGCGCCCTTGAGGGCGATTCGCCGCAAGAAACGCCCATGAGGTATTTCGAGGCGCCTGATGACAGAGTCACGGTTGGTAAGCATCAGGGGACGCATCGCACTTACGGTCAGGGCATTCGGTTCGAGCGTGAGCTCGATATCTTCCAGCGCAACGCCCGGCAAGGCGAAGAGCAGCGACAGCCCGTCGCTCGTCTCGTGTATGTCGACCGGTGGCTCCCACACAGCCGCGTCCACGCCCGGGCCCGTGTAGCGCAGGAATTGCCGCTGCAGCCGCTCCGCGTGGTCCAGAACCTCGCACGCCTGGATCCACATCCAGCCGTAATGTCGCTCGGTACTCATTCATTCTCCGGCGTTTGTCGCCTTACCCCCGCGGTCATCGCAAGGGGCGTGCCTCCGACATGCGGGCGAACCGACGGGAGTCAAGGGAAGTCAAGCCCAGGAGCGCGATTGACCATCCCCTAGTTGGCTCCGGGCCGTTTCGCGACAATGGCTCTGGCCGGCCGGGCGGCCGGCGTGCGAAAGTCCGCCCGCTGCATAAATAAGAAGGCTCTGCCGTTCCCCACCCCGCACTCATGAACGACTTTCCCACCCCCGCGGAGGTCGATGCATTGCGCCTGAGTCTCGAGGTGGCCGCACGGAGCGTGGGGTTCAGCCTCCCGCTGGCCGTGCTGGCGGCGTGGCTTCTGACGCGGGCCCGGTTCCCGGGTCGCTCCGTTCTGGACGCTTTCGTTCACCTGCCGCTAGTGCTGCCGCCCGTAGCGGTGGGATATGTGCTGCTCATCGTGTTCGGCATTAACGGAGCGGTAGGAGGCTGGTTGCGTGACCGTCTCGGTATCCAGCTCGCGTTTACGACCGCTGGAGCCGCACTAGCGACCGCTGTGATGACGTTTCCGCTGATGGTGCGAGCTATCCGGATTGCCTTGGAAAACGTCGATGTCGGGCTGGAGGCGGCGGCACGCACGCTGGGGGCTGGACCCTGGGATCGATTTTTCACAATCACGCTGCCCCTCATGCTGCCCGGGATTCTGGCCGGCGCGGTCACCGCGTTCGCCGCGGGACTCGGCGAATTCGGAGCGGTGATTACCTTCACATCCAACATTCCGGGAGTCACCCGCACGCTGCCGCTTGCTCTGTATACGGCAATTCAATCGCCCGGCGGTGAGGCTGTCGCCCTGAGGCTTGCGATTCTGTCGTTGGTGTTGGGGCTGAGCGGTCTGTTGGCAGCCGAGCTGCTGGCACGCCGCATGCGGCGCTTCCTGGGTCGTTAGAATGCTGCGCGTCTCGGTTCTCAAGCGGCGGGATGGCTTCACCTTACGGGCCGAGTTCGACGCTCCCACACCGGGCATCGTGGCCCTGTTCGGCCGCTCGGGCTGCGGCAAGACGACGCTGGTCAACCTCATCTCGGGCCTGCTGACACCGGACGAGGGCAGTGTCCGACTCAACGATTCCGTGCTGACGGACACACGCTCGGGAACCGCCATCCCAGTGGAGAAGCGCCGCATTGGCTACGTGTTCCAGGATCCGCGGCTGTTTCCCCATTTCAGCGTCCTGGGCAACCTTCGCTATGGCCAGAGGCGCACGCTGGCACGCCACTCGATAAGCTTTGACGAAGTCGTCTCCCTGCTCGGCCTCACGGGGTTGCTGGACCGTCGGCCCCATCAACTCTCGGGCGGCGAACGCCAGCGCGTGTCGCTCGGCCGCGCCCTTCTGTCGCAACCTGGACTGCTGCTGCTGGACGAGCCCCTGGCCTCTCTCGATGTAGCCCGGCGGGAAGAGGTCCTCCCCTACCTCGAAGCGCTGCGCGACCGACTGTCGATTCCGATGGTCTACGTGAGTCACCAGTTCGATGAAGTGCTGCGGCTCGCCACCCATGTGGTTCTGATGGAGTCCGGAAAGGTGGTCGCCCAGGGGACCTTGGGCGAAGTGAGCCTGCGCCCGGAGCTGCGGGCCATCGTCGGACCCGACTCCGTTGGAGCCGTACTCGATGGCGTGATCACGAAGACCGACCCGGCGCGCGGGATGGCCGACCTTCAGGTGGGACATGGCACCCTGTACGTGAGCCTCAGAGATGTCGCAGTCGGCTCGCGAGTCCGCGTTCAGCTACTCGCGCGCGACATCATTCTCGCCACGGAATCACCTCGCGGACTGAGTGTGCAGAACACACTTCAGGGCGTTGTCGCGGAGGTCTCAGATGACGAGCACGAGGCCGTCCTGGTGAAGGTCGACATCGGCGGCGCGATCGTGCTCGCGCGCATCACACAGAACGCACTCGAGGCACTGCGCCTCCGCGTCGGCACCGCTGTCTGGGTGCTGGTCAAAGCGGTCTCGACGCGCGGTCATGCCTTTCGGATGTAGTTCCCGGGCCATGCGACTTGCCGCGTGAGGTTCATACTCGGCCTCAAGCGTCCGGAATCGCCTTGTCGCTGACTATCGTCAACACGTCGTAGCTGGCGACCGTCTCACCAGCCTGGTTGGTTATTTCGGTGTCCCAGCGAACCTCACCGTGGCCAGCGCTCGGACGGAAGGACTTTTCCTTACAAGTGATACGCACCTTGATACGGTCGCCCGGTTTGACCGGCTTGGTGAACCGGAGGCTATCGAGACCGTAGTTCGCGAGCACCGGGCCGTAGGGAGGATCTACGAAGAGGCCCGCTGCAGCGGACACGAGAAAATATCCGTGGGCGACACGGCCGCCAAACAGCGGATTGCGGCGTGCCGAGGCTTCGTCCATGTGCGCGTAGAACTTATCGCCGGAAAGCTCGGCGAATCGCTCGATGTCTTCGATAGTGACCTCGCGCTCACCAGAGGTGAACGTGTCGCCGATGGCGAGCTCCCCGAAAGGCTTGCGAAAGGGATGCACGCCGGGATCCAGTTGCCGGGCGCCTTTCACCCAACGGCCGGTCACTGCGGCGATCACGTCGGGCGTTCCCTGCACGGCAGTGCGCTGCATGTAATGCATCACCCCGCGAATTCCACCCATTTCCTCGCCGCCCCCTGCTCGCCCGGGGCCGCCATGCACGAGATGCGGCAGCGGTGACCCGTGTCCGGTGGACTCCTTCGCGCACTGTCGATTGACCACGACAATGCGTCCGTGAAACGGGGCAAGACCGAGTACGAGGCGAGCGGCAACATTGTCGTCAGCGGTAAACACCGACCCCGCAAGACTTCCCCCCCCGCGCCGGGCGAGTTCGATCGCACCGTCGAGATCTTCGTATGGGACGATAGTGCAGACGGGCCCGAATGCCTCGACCGAATGAATCGCGTCGGCGGCATTGGTGTCGCGACAGTAGAGCAACGTGGGCGGCACGAAAGCCCCCTTGTCAGGGTCCGCTCCCACGAGAGCGAGCTTCTTCGGATCGCCGTAGACGAGCTCCGCCTCGCGTTGGAGTTTCGCGAGTTGCTCCAGCACCTCGCGGCGCTGGCCCACAGAGGCGACAGGACCCATTCGAACGCTTTCGAGACGCGGGTCGCCGACAGCAATCTTGCCGAGAGCCGCCTGCAATGCTTCTATGACATCCGAAGCGCGCTCGGCGGGGACGATCGCCTTGCGGATGGCCGTGCACTTCTGCCCGGCCTTCGAGGTCATCTCGCGCACCACTTCGCGGACGAACAAGTCGAGCTCCGGCGTACCGGGCCCGGCGTCGGGACCCAGTATCGATGAGTTGAGAGAGTCCGTTTCCGACGTGAAGCGCACGGCATTGGCTACGACGGCCGGGTGTAGCCGCAGTTTCTGCGCCGTCGAGGCCGAGCCCGTGAACGACACGGCGTCCTGGCAGTTCAGGTGATCGAACAGGTCGCCGACACCGCCGCAGATCAGCTGTATCGCGCCATCCGGCAGAATCCCGGACTCGACGATGCGGCGGAAGACCTGCTCGGTGAGATAGGACGTGGACGTCGCGGGCTTCACGATGGCTGGTACACCCGCCAACAGCGTTGGTGCCAGCTTCTCCAGCATGCCCCAGACGGGGAAGTTGAATGCATTGATGTGAACGGCGGCGCCTTCCAGGGGCAGGCATATATGCTGGCCGACGAAGGTGCCGCCTTTCGAAAGGGCTTCGACAGCGCCATCAATGTAAACGCGGCTGTTAGGCAGCTCGCGCGTGCCCTTGCTGGCGTATACGAACAGCGTGCTGATTCCGCCGTCGATATCCACCCATGAGTCGTTCTTTGTGGCGCCCGTCGCATAGGACAACCCGTAGAACTCGTCCTTGTACTCCATCAGCTTCTTGGCGACCGACTTGAGTAGCGCCGCACGCTCGTGGAACGTCAGCTCACGCAGGTTAGGTCCGCCGACATTGCGGGCATTCCACAACATGGAGCGATAATCGACACCCTCGGCGGAGGCGCTGGCGACGGGCTCATTCGTAGTCGCATCCCTCAGCGTGACGAAATTGCGCGTTCCCGCCTGCCATTTTCCCGACGCGAAGCTCTGAAGCTGCTGCATGACTTTTTCCTTAGCCCGTGCTCACCAGCTGGCCGTCGATACGGTAGGAACGGCCGCGAAATAATGCGATCCGCTCGTCTCGCTGGTTGGTAACTGTAATTTCGTAAATGCCGTTGCGCCGTGTGCGCCAGACCTCGACCGCAACAGCCGTCAGCTCATCGCCCTCATGCGCAGGCGCCAGGAAGTCGATCGAAGCGGCGGCTGCGACGGTATTCTCGTTGTATGAGTTGCAGGAGTACGCGAACGCGGTGTCCGCAAGCGTGAACACCATACCGCCGTGGCAGATGTGATGTCCGTTAACCATGTCCGAACGCACGCGCATGGCCATACGCGCGTAGCCGGGACGAATTTCGACCAGCCGGATGCCAAGGTGCAGTGCTGTCTTGTCGTTTTCCGCCAGGGCCTGCGCGGCGCGCTCCGCCAGCCGCTGCGCGTCCGTGGAAGCCTTTGTCCCGTCGCTCATGGCTACCTGAACCCTTTACCGGCCGTTGAATTGCGGTGTGCGCTTTTCCGTGAAGGCCGCTACGCCCTCCTTGTAGTCCGCTGTCCGGCCCAACTCTCGCTGGTAGTCGCGTTCGACATCGATCTGCTGTTCGAGCGTCCGACCCCAGCTTTCATAGAGCGCCTGCTTGGTGCGGGCTATGCCGCGCGTGGGCGCCATCGCTAACTGCCGCGCCAGCCCATCAACGACGCCTGCCAGCTCTGCGTCCTCGACACAGCGCCAGATCAGCCCCCATTGGGCCGCCTGTTCCGCGCTCAGCTTCTCGCCCAGGAAGGCGAGTCCCATGGCGCGCGCGGTGCCGACGAGTCGCGGCAGAAACCACGTTCCACCGGAATCGGGCACTAGACCCAGCTTAGAAAATGCCTGCACGAAGCTTGCCGAGCGCGCGGCAATGACGAGATCGCACGCCAGCGCGATATTGGCGCCCGCCCCTGCGGCCACTCCATTCACCGCTGCAATGACCGGCAGCGGCAGATTTCGCAGGGTCATGATCAGCGGCTTGTAATATTTTGCGATGGAGTCGCCAAGATCGACCGCCGTGCCGCCGGGCGCAACGGCCCGGTCGCCGAGATCCTGCCCGGCGCAGAAGCCGCGGCCCGCGCCCGTGATGACGAGAACTCGCGCCTTGGAGCCGTCTTCGATACCCGCTAGCGCGTCCTGGACTTCCGAGTGCATGACGGTGTTGAGACTGTTGAGGCGCTCCGGCCGATTGAGCGTGAGACGCGCGATGCCGTCCGCGACTTCGAAAAGAATATGCTGGTAGCTCATTTTATTGCTCCGCGCCGGAATTTGGGCTCAGCTGAAGTGCCCGGCAGCGGCCCGGCGCGACGCCGAACCGCTGCAGGACCTTACTTCTCGTCGTAGTCGAGCTCAAGGACCGGCGTCGTGACTCGCGATTGACAAGCAAGCACGTAGCCTTGCTCGACTTCCCATTCCTCGAGCGCATAGTTCTGCGCCATTTCTACCTCACCCCGAACGACTTTCGTCCTGCAGGTGGAACACACGCCGGCGCGACACGAGAACGGTAGTTCGAGCCCGGCACGCGCGGCTGCGTCGAGCACGCTCTCGTCGTTCATGCGCATGACGAAAGAACGCCGCCTGCCGTCCATGAGAATCGCTACTTCGGCGGAGTCGGCGGGCACCGGCGGTTTGTCCACAGCGCGCGGCGCCTGCTGCTCGGTGTGCCGCGCTGCCGGCTGAGCGGTGCTCGGCACTGCTGCCTCGTCAGCAGCGCCACCTGGCCTAAGTGCGTCGTCAGCAGATTGAGCTCTCGGAGTGCCGGCGGCTCCTGGAGGCGAGCGGTCAGCGCTTCGAGGAAGAGTCTGAGCCGCACCGTCGGACGGTGAACTTGCAAACTCCACCTCGATAACGGCCGGCGAGGCAACCGCAGCATCTGCCGCGGGCACTCCGGCAACAGCAGCAGTCGTGGCCACGGTGAAGTGCTCGCCGTGAACGCGATCGGGCTCGACTCCGAGCTCCCGCAGCGTGGCCGACACCTCATCGATCATGTTGCCGGGTCCGCACACGAAATATTCCGCCACGTCGGCCGGCACGAAGAGCGACTTCGCGAACTGCCGTACCCGGGCGGGATCGATTCTCCCGTTGTACAACTCGACTTCCTGCGGCTCGCGGCTCATCACGAAGTGCAGCGACAGGCGATCGAGATAGCGATCCTTCAGCGCCAGAAGCTCTTCGAGGCACATGGCGCGCGCGGTTACGGCATTTCCGTAAAAGAGGATGACGCGGTTGCCCACGTTGCCTTTCAGAAGTGACTGTGCGACCGAGAGGACCGGAGTGATGCCGCAGCCCGAAGCAAATGCGACATAGGTGCCAGCATCCTTCCCAGCACGGCGGGGTGTGAAACTGCCGTTCGGTGGCAGGATGTCAACATGGTCCCCGGCGTTCAGCTGCTCCGCCAGATAGCGCGACATGTACCCCGCCGGATGGACACGCGCCACGATGCGCAGTGGCCACTCTCCAGGAGCATTCACCAGAGAGTAAGTACGGCGAGTCTCCTCGTCGTTGATTTCCGTGCGTAGTACAACATGCTGGCCCGCGAGACCACGGTATGTGTCACGCAACTCCGTCGGCACTTCGAGGGAGATGCCCACTGCATCCTCCGCGTCCGGATGGATTTCCGCAACTCGCAGCGAATGAAATCTCAGCATGTTGTCAGATGCACTTGAAGTAATCGAAGGGCTCCAGGCAGGAGGTGCATCGATAATGCGCCTTGCACGGAGTGGAGCCGAACTCGCTGACCCGCTCGGTGTTGTCGCTGCGACAGCGTGGGCAGCGAACGACGGGAGCGTGGAACAGATGGCGCGGATTGGACACGGCTTTGTCAGGTGGAGCGATACCAAAGGCCTCCAGCCTGCGACGGCCCTCCTCGGTAAGCCACTCGCTCGTCCAAGGCGGCGAGAGCACTTCCTCTAGAGCCGCGGCGTCATAGCCGGCCTCATCGAGAGCTTCGCGAACCGTGCGGCGAATGACATCCGTCGCGGGACAGCCCGAATAGGTTGGTGTCAGGCCAACGTGCAGACGCCGATCGCTCGCCCAGTGTGCGTACCGCACGATGCCCAGATCGACGATGCTCAGCACCGGAATTTCCGGATCCATCACGCCTTCAAGCACGTTCCATACGGCGCGCTCGCGCTCACCGGCAAACCCCGTCTCACGCTCATCGGCGAGCTTTGTCTCACGTTCGTCGACGATCTTCGTCTCGCGTTGGATGGCGACAGACATCTTAGAATCTATCCTGGTGTTACCACTGCGCGCCGGGATACGTGCGCTGCAGATGCTGCATTTCAGTCAGCATGTGCCCGAGATGTTCGGTATGTACGCCGCGCTTGCCGTGCCATTGGTACGACACGTTCGCCGGGCGCCGAAGAGTGGCCTCACGCAGTACCTCATCGATACGCGCCGACCACCGCGGTTGTAAATCTGTGAGACGCGGCGCGACGCCAGCAGCCGCCATCTGCTCATCGACTTCGTCGGCCGCAAATAGCTCGTCGGTGAAGCGCCAAACGCCATCGATAGCATTCTGCGCACGGCGGTGGCTCTCTTCCGTCCCGTCGCCGAGACGAACGAGCCAGCTGGAGCTGAATCGAAAGTGGTAGCGGGTTTCCTTCAAGGCCTTGGTCGCAATGGCCGCGAGGCGCGTGTCCGTAGAGCTTGCGAGACCCTCATAGATCTCGAGCTGCCACGCGTCGATGAGAAACTGGCGCACCATGGTCTGGGCGAAATCGCCGTTCGGCTGCTCAGCGAGTGTCAGGTTCGTGAACTGCGGGGCGTCGCGAAAGAAAGCCAGCGCGTCCTCGTCCCGGCCCTTGCCTTCGATTTCCGCAGCGTAGGTAAGGAGCAGGCGCGCCTGGCCGACCAGATCCAGTGCCAGATTGGCGAGCCCGAGGTCCTCTTCCAGCGCGGGCGAATGCCCGACCCATTCGCCGAGCCGCTGGCCGAGCACCAGACTGGTGTCGCCGAGTCTCAGCAAATAACGCAGGCGCGCGTCATTCGACGCTTCTGTGTTCGTCTGTGCGTCCGCGCCGCTCACAGGTTCTTGACCTCGTCCGGAATCGCATAGAAGGTCGGATGGCGATAGACCTTGTCGCGTGCCGGCTCGAACAACGAGTCGGCTTCGGCAGGATCGGAAGCCATGATGTCGCTCGAGCGCACGACCCAGATGCTCACGCCCTCCTGCCGTCGAGTGTAGACATCGCGGGCATGCTCGATCGCCATTCGGGCGTCAGTGGCGTGCACACTGCCGACATGCTTGTGCTCGAGTCCCGCGCGTGAGCGGATGAAAACTTCGAACAAAGGCCAATCGTTACTCATCGAAATCTCCTGTTGCGCAGGCACTCGCTCGCTCACCGACGAGCCGGGATTGGCGCGCCGGGGACCGACTGCTGCGCGCGCGGTACGCGCTCACAGCCGGCTCAGGGTGGGCCACTTGGCCCACCCGCGCGACGCATGCGTCGCACCCTTCCTCTCACGCAGCCTTCGCTGTGCGGGCACGTTGCTTTTCCGCGTGGGCGGCCGCGGCTTCACGCACCCAGCGTCCGTCATCGTGCGCGCTCCGCCGGGCTTCCAACCGCTCGCGGTTGCAGGGACCGTTGCCCTTGAGAACGGCCTGAAACTCGCTCCAGTCGATCGTGCCGAAGTGGTAGTGCTCGCTGCCCTCTTCCTTACGCAACTGCGCATCCGGAATCCTGAGCCCGAGGAACTCCGCCTGCGGTGCCGTGATGTCGATGAACTTCTGGCGCAGCTCATCGTTCGTGAAGCGCTTGATTTTCCAGCGCATCGACTGCGCAGTGTGTTTGGACTCGGTGTCGCTCGGTCCAAACATCATGATCGACGGCCACCACCAGCGGTTGAGCGCGTCCTGCGCCATCTGGTGCTGCTCCGGGGTGCCGCGTGCGAGCGCGAGCATGATCTCGAAGCCCTGCCGCTGATGAAAGCTCTCTTCCTTGCAGATGCGCACCATCGCCCGCGCGTAGGGACCATAGGAGCAGCGGCAGATGGGGATCTGGTTCATGATCGCCGCGCCGTCGACCAGCCAGCCGACTGCGCCTATATCGGCCCAGGTCAACGTCGGGTAATTGAAGATGCTCGAGTATTTGGCGGTGCCGGCGAGAAGCTGCTCGATCATCTGTTCACGCGAGATGCCGAGAGTTTCCGCGGCGCTGTAGAGGTACATGCCGTGGCCGCCTTCGTCCTGGACCTTGGCGATGAGCACGGCCTTGCGACGCAACGTGGGCGCGCGCGTGATCCAGTTTCCCTCCGGCAACATGCCGACGATCTCAGAGTGGGCGTGCTGGGAAATCTGCCGGATCAGTGTCTGGCGATATGCATCCGGCATCCAGTCCTTGGGCTCGATCTTCTCGTCCGCATCGACACGCGCCTGAAAACGAGCCTCCAGCGCGGCGCTATCCGCCGAGCCGCCGGGCAGGCAATCCTTCCCAAGTGAATCGAGGGCCTGTGTGTACATGAGAGCTCCGCCAGAAAGGACCGCAACCGGACCGGATCAACGTGACACAATAATAGCACGCCGATGCGCATTTCTGTGTCACAATTTAAGCAGCCCCTGGGACCGACCTCAGACCTGACCCGATACAGCCCAGGCTCGATCTGAGCCTCTTGAGCGGACCGCACCCCCCGGATGAAGCCCGATTCCCGTGAACCCCTCTCTACGGCCCTCAAGGGCCTGTTGAGACAGTTCCGCAGCCAGCGACCCCTGCGGGGTGGGTCCATTCTCATCACAATTTTCGGGGACGCTATCGCGCCGCGCGGTGGTGCCGTCACCCTCGGCAGTCTCATCGCCCTGGCGCAGCCGTTCGGGCTCACTGAGCGCCTGGTGCGCACCTCGGTGGCACGGCTGGCCCGGGACGGCTGGCTCGTCGCAAGGCGCGACGGTCGGCGCAGCGAGTACCGCCTCAGCCCCACGGGCGAAGATCGCTTCGCTGAAGCCACACGCCGCATCTACGGCGAAATTCCGCAGTCGTGGGATGGGGAATGGACGCTGGTCATCCTGCCGCCCGCGATTGGTCGCCGACGCCAGGGGATTCGCGATGAATTGCGCTGGCTGGGTTTCGGACAACTGAGCCCCGGCGTGTTCGCGCACCCGAACTGGAGCCTCGAGCGGGCGCGCACTTGGTTGAGCGGCCTGAAAGGCGCGGCCGAGGGTCTTCTGTTGAAAAGCTCGAGCGAGGGACTCGACATCGACCGCCGGCTCGTCGCCTCGGGTTGGGATCTTGGCGATCTGACACGCCGGTATCGGCGATTCGTGAATACCTTCACGCCGGTTGAAGCCGCCGTCGCTGCTTGCTGTACCGGCACGGGTTCCGGGATCGCCTCCGTCGCCGCGATCGACGGCGAGGCGGCCTTTGTGATCCGTACTTTACTGATTCATGACTACCGCAAGATCCACCTGCAGGATCCTCTTCTTCCGCCCGCGCTGTTACCTCCGGATTGGGTGGGAGCGGCGGCTTATGACCTGAGCCGGCGGCTCTATTCAGCGGTGTTCCCGGCAGCCGAGCGCTATTTGTCCAACACCGCCAGCACCACCACCGAGCCGCTGCCGGGGGCGAACGCGTCGGCGCACGCCCGTTTCGGAGGGTTGGCAAACTTCGGCTAGAGGAGCCGCGGGCTCGTGAGGAGCCGGCCCCATACAGGCGAAGGTTCCTCCAGCCGCAAACATCGCGCGGGCCGCTGAGGCGCAGGCTCCATGAGGCCCAGCTCTCAATCGCAGGCTGCTGAGTCGCCGGCTCACGGCATCTTCCAGCGATGCCCTTCTCTTTTCGGCCCTGGCTGCCCTTGGGCTATGGCGAATTTCGCTTATCGACTACGCGCTTCGCCTTCCCGGCAGACCGCTCGATCGCTCCCGGGGCGCCGACGATCACCGTGGCGGAGATACCGATCGTATCCTTGATGTCGCGCTGAAGCTCGATCGTGAGCCGGTTGCGCAGGTCACTGTCGCCCGCTATTCCTTCGGTGCACTCAACCTGCACACTGAGCGCGTCGAGATGCGCATCGCGCGTGACCTCCAGGAGATAGTGAGGCGCAAGCCCTTGCTGCTTCAACAACAACTCCTCGATCTGGCTCGGAAACACGTTCACGCCGCGGATGATCAACATGTCATCCGAACGGCCGGTGATCTTTGCCATGCGTCGCATCGAGCGCGCGGTAGGCGGCAGCAGGCGTGTCAGGTCACGCGTGCGGTACCGGATGACCGGGAGCGCCTCTTTTGTAAGAGAGGTGAACACGAGCTCGCCATGTGAGCCCTCCGCCAACACCTGGCCGGTCCGCGGATCGACGATCTCGGGATAGAAATGATCTTCCCAGATGACGGGACCGTCCTTCGTCTCGACGCACTCGCTCGCGACCCCCGGCCCCATGACTTCGGACAAGCCGTAGATGTCGACTGCGTCGATTCCCATGCGGGTCTGGATCTCGGTCCGCATTGCCTCCGTCCACGGTTCGGCGCCGAAAATCCCCAGCCGCAGTGAACTCACGGCCGGGTCGAGCCCCTGGCGCACGAACTCCTCCGCGATCGCAAGCATGTATGAGGGCGTGACCATGATGATGTCGGGCTCGAAGTCGCAGATGAGTTGCACCTGCTTCTGAGTTTGCCCGCCGGACATCGGTATCACCATGCAGCCGAGATGTTCCGCGCCGTAGTGGGCTCCGAGGCCGCCAGTAAAAAGTCCGTATCCGTATGCAATGTGTATGACGTCGCCGGGCCGGCCGCCCGCGGCTCGAATGGAGCGGGCCACGAGATGCGCCCATGTCTGAATGTCGTGCGCGGTATATCCGACGACTGTCGGCTTTCCGGTCGTGCCGCTCGAGGCGTGGATGCGCACGACGCTCTCCTTCGGCACGGCGAACAAGCCGAACGGATAGCTCTCGCGCAGATCGGCCTTCGTCGTGAACGGAAAATACTGCAGGTCCGCCAGCGACTTCAGGTCATCAGGATGAATCCCGGCAACCTCGCACTTGCGCCGGTAGGCGCCCACATTCTTGTACGTATGGCGTAACGACCACTTGAGCCGGGTGAGCTGCAAGGCGCGCAGCTCGTCCTCGCTGGCGCGCTCTATGTCGTCCAGTTCCGGCGGAGCGGTGCGATGTTCTTTGGACATGGCACCGAATCATCGCATTACCCGGGCCAGCGGGTAAGCCGTTCCACGAAGGTCTGCAGGAACCGATTGGCCTGGTGACCGTCCATCACCCGATGGTCAATCGTCAATGTGACATAGCATCGGGGCCGGATCACGATCCGGTCCTCGCCACCCTCGGCGACCACGACGGGCCGCTTTTCGAGCTTGCCGATCCCCAGAATGGCAGACTGCGGCTGATTGATGATGATCGGGGTAGCGATAAGGCTGCCGCTGACGCCATGGTTCGAGATCGTGAAGGTACCCCCGCGAACGTCCGGTGGGGCGAGGCGACCCTCGCGGGCGCGGACGACGAGGTCATTCAGGCCGTGCGCGGTAGCGAAGAGATCCCGCGACTGAACGTCACGGAGTACTGGAACGACCAGTCCGCCCTCCTCCAACGCCGTTGCCACGCCGATGTGCATGGATTCAAACACTTCGAGAGCCGTATCGGTCCAACGGCTGTTTGCCTCCGGTACTGCGCGGAGAGCATCGACCGCGGCCTGGAGAAAGTACGCTGTGAGCGTGAGCGGTACTCCGCGACGTGCGAAGTCATGGCGGTATTGTAAGCGATGCGCAAGCACCGCCGTCATGTCGGCTTCGAAAACCGTAGTGACGTGCGGGGCCGCGTGGAGAAGGCTCTGCACCATGTGCTCGGCGATGCGCTTGCGTACTGCGGAATGCGGGATGCGGCGACTGTTGCCGGCAACCTCGGAATTAGACACAACGGCGAACGTTGCGGGAGCGGGATTGCCGGGAGACAACCCTGCCGCAGCCGGCCGAGTCTGTGCAGCCGGTGTGACGACCGCCACCCCTCCAGAGTGGCCGGACCCTTTTGCGGAGATCGCGCTCATGACGTCTTCGACGGTGAGCCGACCGCCCTGGCCCGTTCCGCGGACAGCGGCTGGGTCGAGGGCGTTCTCGGAGAGGAGACGGCGTACCGCAGGACTCAGGCGAGTGGCAGCGCCGGTGTCATCCGGCGAGCTTGCGGGATCGAGGTTTGGCGCGCGTTGGGAGGCCGCGTCGGGGCGCGCCGAACGGGCGCTTACCGCGCTGGGATTGCCGCGACCGGTCATGTTGGAAGCCGCCGCGGCGCTGGACTTAGCGGAGCCGGTCATGCCGGAAGGCGCTGCGGCGCCGGACTTACCGGGGGCGGTCATGTCGGAAGCTGCGGCTCCGGACCCGCCTAACCCGGTTGCATCGGAAGCTGGCCCCGCTGCGTACGCGGACTGCGGACCGCTGGCGTCACCTCCTGGTGCGCCGTTCCCCCGGAGGGCCTTCGCCTGGAGATCATCGCTCGCGGCCGCGCGGCTCGACTCGATGCGCCCGAGCAACTCGCCCGGAATGATCTCCTCCTGTTCCCCCTTCACAATCTCCCGCAGGATTCCCGAACCCGGGGATGCGACTTCAACGGTAACCTTGTCGGTCTCGATCTCGAGCAGCGGTTCGTTCTCAGCGACGCTCTCGCCGACATTCTTGAGCCACCGCAGAAGCTGCGATCGGGTGCCCTCCGTCTGCTCGGCGGGGGCGCGAATTTCCACTGCGGTCGTCATTGTTCTTCAAACACTCGCGGTCTGTTGAATGGTGCGCATGATGCGCTCTACGCTCGGCACGGCTGCCTCGAGCAGCACCGGACTGTGGGGACTGGGAATGTCCGGCATGGTGAGTCGCTCGATCGGGGCATCGAGATTGAAGAATGCGTCCTTTGCCAGCACTGCGGCAATCTCGGCGCCAAATCCCGCGGTGAGATTGTCTTCGTGCACGATTACGCAGCGGCGAGTCTTTTCCACGGACGCGAGAACAGCCGGTTTGTCCCACGGCGACAGGGTGCGCAGGTCCAGAATCTCCACGTCGACGCCCGATGACGCCGCGGCCTGCTCACAGCGCTCGACCATCGCCCCCCACGTAACCACTGTCAGCTCGGCGCCGACTCGTACTGTCCGAGCCTGACCAAAGGGAATGACGTATTCGTCGCCAGGATAAGGACGTCGCGCCCACGCGCCGTCCAGCATCGCCCTATGCTCGAAGAATATTGTCGGATCATTCCCGCGCAGCGCCGAGCGCAGCAGTCCTACTGCATCCTCGGCATTAGCGGGAACGGCCACGTGCCAGCCGATCCCATGAACCCACGCCACTTCATTTGTCTGGCTGTGCCAGGGATCGCCGCATTTGAAGAACCCGCCGGGCATTCGGACCACCATCGGTGCGGCGAAGCGGTTGTGGGTGCGCCAGCGCATCGTCCCGCAATCGTTGAGCTGCTCGGCCGCGGGATCGGCGTACTTTCGAAACTGAATCTCGGCGACGGGCAGCAGTCCCGCGACCGCCATCCCAACAGCGCGCCCGATGATGCCTTCCTCGGAAAGGCTGGTATCGAACACTCGCTCCTGCCCGTATTTCTCCTGCAACCCCAGCGTCGCGCCGTGAACGCCACCTTTCGGGCCGACGTCTTCGCCGAAGACGACCATGCGGGGGTTCGAGGCCAGCTCGACATCAAGGGTGCGCCGGATGGCAGTGAGCATGTTGATCCGTGTCGCCTCAGGACGAGGCACGCTGCTCGAAGGCGGGAACACATGACCCTCCGGAATGAGGCCGCCCTGCTGCTGCGGCTCCGGAGTTCCATCGCTCGCGACTTCGGAGAACACATAGCGGCTCAGCTGCCGCGCGTCGGGCTGCGGCCGGGCAAGTGCCCGTTCGATCGCGGCCTCGACATCGTCCCGCGCCTGTTGAGCGAGCCGCGTCCATTCGGCCTCGGTGAGCACGCCCGGCACGAGATAGCGGTGCAATTTTCCCAACGGATCACGCGCCCGCTCGAGAGCGACAACTTCAGGCGGCTTGTACGCTTGCGTGTCCTGCCCGGAGTGGCCGCTCAGGCGCGGAACCGTCAAACGCAGCAGCACCGGCACCCGCCCCTCGCGCACGAGCCCCACCGCTCGCTCCGTTAGTTCAGCCGCTTCGCCAGGATCCGTACCGTCGCCTTCGAGTATCGTAAGCCCGGCAAAGGAACGCAGATTGGCGGCGATGTTGCCGCCGGGCGTTTGCAGTTTCGACGCTACGGAGATGCCGAAGCCATTGTCTTCGACGTAAAACAACATTGGCAGCTGCAGCGTCGTGGCCATGGTCAGTGCAGCCCAGAAACCGTTGGTTGCGACCGATGCATCTCCGCCCAGCACGACCGCGATGCTGCGCGAGTAGGCGGCGTCGCCGAGTTGCTCGCGTCGGTAACGGATCGCCTGCGCCCACCCGGCAGCAGGAGTGTATTGGGCCCCGACCCCACCGCACGCCGGCAACACCGTGGGACCGTTATTGCCGGGCATATTGAAGACAACCCCGATATCGCGCCCTCCGCTGAACGAGCCAGCTCGCGCAAGGGGACCCCCGGCGGCATCTTCGAGACCGACACCGAGCGCGAGCATGAGCGGGCGGGAGCGGTAATAGACGGTGACTCCATCGTGCGAGTCGGTCAGGTTCAGGCCGAGCAGAATCTGGGCAAAATCATGGCCGCGCGCGGAGAACTGATAGAGCACCTTCCGCTCGGGCAGCAGCTTCGACTCCTCGATATCGTCGAGCGCGCGGGAGGCGTGCAGAAGATAGGCCACGCGCTTCCAGTCCGGCTGGTGGCCCGAGCGGGGAGCATGGCCCGGGACCCGGGAAATCGAGGCAGCGGGGGCAGCCATGGCGCACATCTCCATAAGGGGGCTTTGCGCACAGCTTATGCTGGGGCGGCTGCAATGAGCTTGCTCTCATTGCCTGTTTCGTGGTCATCTTGGCAAGGTTATTGCCTTCTTGGAGTGCGATGCATGCCTAAGATGCTGGACCGGGTCGATCGGCGCATCCTGGATACCCTGCAGGCGGACGCCCGCATCTCGAACCAGGAGCTCGCGAAGCGGATCGGCCTGTCCCCTGCCCCGTGCTGGCGGCGGCTGCGGCGCCTCGAGGAGGAAGGGTTCATCGCGGGCTACGCCACGTTGCTGAACGGGTCGGCCATCGGCCTGCCGATCTCGGCCTATGCGCTCGTCTCGCTGGAAAACCATCATCCCGAGACAGTCCGGCAGTTCGACCAGCTCATCCGCGAGCGCCCGGAGGTCCTGGAATGTCACTCCATGAGCGGCGCCAACGACTATCTGCTGCGTATCGTCGCGGCCAGCATGGAGGCGTACGAACACTTCCTGTCCACGCAGGTTTTGCAGCTTCCCGCGGTCCGGTCGGTCAACACCAGCTTCGTTCTGCGCACGAAGAAATTCACGACCCGCCTGCCGGTTGCGTAATGCGGCGGTTCGCCGACGGCCCTTGCCACCGGTAGCAGACTCCGCGGCAGCAGCGCTGTTCGAGCCGCTGTTCGTCCCAACGGTCAGTTGGCAACAGGGTCGAGCGGGGTGTTGACTTTCAATTCAGCTCACGCATGTCCTCGGGCGTGAGGCGAATGGCTGCTGCCGCGATGTTTTCCTCGAGGTGTTGAATCGATGCGGTGCCTGGAATGGGCAACATGACCTTGGAACGGTGCAGAAGCCAGGCGATTGCGGCTTGCCCGATGGTGACCTTATGGCGATCGGCAACCCGTGCGAGCGCGCGCATCGAGCCCGAGTCGGTCGCGTGGCGGCCGGAGCCAAGCGGCGCCCACGGAATGAAGGCCATCGCCTTGTCCTCACAATGAGTAATGACGTCATCGGACCGCCGGTCCTCGAGGTTGTAGCGATTCTGTACCGACACCATCGGGGTGAGGCGCTCCGCCTGCTTGAGCTCCTCGAGGCTTACATTGGAAATGCCGATGTACCGGATCTTGCCTTCGCTCTGTAGTTTCACGAGCTCGCCGATGGACTCGGCGAGCGGCACGGCGGGATCGGGCGAGTGCAGCTGATAGACGTCGATACGGTCACGTCGCAGACGGCGCAAACTTCCCTCGCAAGCCTCGCGCAAGTGCTGCGGGTGAGCGTTGCGATTCCAGATATCGGGTCCCGGCCGGACGAGGCCGCCTTTTGTCGCAATCACGAGGTCGGCGGGATATGGATACAGCGCCCGCGCGATGAGATTTTCGCTGACCTCGGGGCCGTACGCGTCGGCGGTATCGATGAAGGTCACGCCGAGCTGCACGGCACGCTGGAGGACGCGAATCGCTGTCGGAATGTCGGCGGGCTCGCCCCAGATGCCCGGGCCAGTAATGCGCATCGCTCCGTAGCCGAGTCGGTTCACGGTCAGATCGGCCCCTAGCTTGATCTGGCCGGCGGCGGCGGCATCTGGAGTTGATTTCATGGCAATGAGATCCTCTTCGGTTGATCGTTTTACTGGAACATGCATCCGCCGCTCAAGCGACAGCACCGGGTTGGCAGCAAGGGTTATGCCGAACGAGAGCCCCTCATGCGTCTGCCTGCTGCTGTCAGCCTGACCTCACACTGCTCCAGCCCTCGCCTGATGCGGCGAGACGCTCCAGCAAAGGAGCCGGGCGCCAGCGCGTACCATGGCTGGGCGCGAGCCGCCGCATGGTCTCGACGACCTTCGCCAGGCCGATCTCCTCGCCCCAATACATCGGGCCGCCTTTGTAGGCGGGGAAGCCATAGCCGTTGACATAGACCACATCGATGTCGCTCGCCCGAATTGCTATGCCTTCGTCCACGATCTTCGCGCCCTCGTTCACCAACGGGTGTAGCAGCCTCTCCAGGATCTCCTGGTCCGCAATCTCGCGCCGCTTTATCCCGAGCTCGCGTGAGACGCCCTCGATGAGAGATAACACTTCCGGGTCGGGAATGCGCGTGCGGCCCTCATACCGGTAAAAGCCTTTGCCCGTCTTTTGCCCGAGCCTCCCCTGCTCCACCAGCCGCTGCAGAATGGGCGACCAGCGCTCGTCCGCCGGAATCCTGCGGCCTTTGCGGATCATGAAACCAACATCGTTGCCCGCGAGATCGCGCACGGCGAGCGGCCCCATCGCGAAGCCGAAGCCCTCGCTGACCCGATCGATCTGCTCCGGCGTCGCGCCCTCCTCGAGGAGGAATTCCGCTTCACCCGTGTAGAACTGCAACATGCGATTGCCGATGAACCCGTCGCAGTTGCCGGCGAGCACGACGACCTTGCTGAGCGTCTTGCCCAACGCCATCACTGTCGCGATCGTCTGCGGCGCAGTGCGCTTGCCCCGCACGTTCTCGAGCAGCTTCATGACATTCGCCGGGCTGAAGAAGTGGGTCCCGACGACCTTTTCCGGCCGCGCGGTAGCCGCGGCAATCGCATCGATATCCAGAGTGGAAGTGTTCGTGGCGAGAATGGCGTGCGGCGCAGCTACCCGGTCGAGCTTTCCGAATACTTCCTGCTTCACTTTCATGTCCTCGAACACCGCTTCGACGACAATGTCCGCCCCCGCGACCGCTTCATAGTCGGTAATGCCCTTGATGAGCGACAGCGCCTGGTCGACGCGCCCCTGTGTCAAGCTGCCGCGCGTCACCGAGCCCGCATAGTTCTTCTGGATCAATCCCAGGCCGCGATCGAGCGCTTCGCGTGACAGCTCCAGCAAATCGACTGGAATCCCCGCGTTCGCGAAATTCATTGCGATCCCGCCGCCCATCGTGCCGGCGCCAATGACCACGGCCTTGCGAATCGGGAGGGGCTTTACGTCAGCGGGAACATCGGG
Source organism: Gammaproteobacteria bacterium (assembly GCA_028293765.1). GTDB lineage: Bacteria > Pseudomonadota > Gammaproteobacteria > Steroidobacterales > Steroidobacteraceae > 13-2-20CM-66-19. Next base: position 82,665 of record JAQGOG010000089.1, on the reverse strand, counting down.
AATCTTCCGAGCCTCGCGTTCGGCGAAGAACACGTGAACCAACGCCTTGCGCTGCGGGCTGTTACGGCACTCGAGAAAGAACTCGCGCTCGATGCGGAACGCCTCGTCTTTCGGTTGAGTGCAGGCCGCCTGGATGCTGTCGATGATTCTGAAGGGCGCGAGCTGGCCGCGCGCCTTGGCCTGGATTTTTCCGCGAAACTCTGCAAACAGATTGGCCTTCACGCCGGTGATCTTGTCGGCCAGGTCGCTCACGATACGTAGCGGCCGGTTCTCCTGCGCAGCCCGCCGCGCAAATGCGATTGCCTCCGCAACGACATCGTCCGCCAGTGCGTCCACGAGGCCGAGTTCGAGCGCGCGCGATGCAAGGATATGCGTGCCGGACGTAATTGCATCGAGCGCCGCCTCCGGACCTGCGAGACGCGTAAAGCGCTGCGTTCCACCCGCGCCCGGAATCAAGCCGAGCTTCACCTCCGGCAACCCAACTTTCGCGCTATTCGCGGCGATTCGCCAATGGCACGCGAGCGCGAGCTCGAAGCCACCGCCCAGCGCGGTGCCCGCAATCGCCGCGACCACCGGCTTGGAAGTTGCTTCCATCTGCGCCTGCACCTCCCGGGTGATCGGCGACTTGAGCACCAGCCCGGACGCGAATTCGTTGATGTCCGCGCCCGCCGGGAAAGTGCCGTTCGCGCCAGCGATGACAATGGCCTTCACGGCCGCATCCGCGCCCGCCTGCTTGAGTCCCGCCAGCAACCCTTCGCGGACCGCCAGGCTGAGCGCATTCACCGGCGGATGATCGATCTCGAGAACGACGACGTCCGCTTCGGAGCGGTAATTCACAACAGGCACATGATTCTCCAGCAGATTCGGTTTTCGCCTGCGTCGATCAATGGCGCAGCGCTCGGCATGATCGCCGGCGAGCCGCGCATCATCCGGTGGCAAGGCTCGCCGGGATGATAAGCGGGACGATCGGCGGGCGCGAGCCGCTCCCTGCAATTGCATCCGGCGCGGGAGACGAATTTTGTGCGGACCATCGCCACCGCCCGGCGCGTCGACCGACTACACTTTGCCCATGGACAACGTCGATGCGGTCGTCATCGGTGCGGGAGTCGTCGGACTTGCGGTGGCACGCGCCCTTGCTTTACACGGACGTGAAGTCTTGATTCTCGAAGCAGCCGACAGCTTCGGAACGCAGACCAGCTCGCGCAACAGCGAGGTCATCCACGCAGGGATTTATTACCCCCAGGGCTCTCTCAAGGCGCGGATGTGCGTGGCCGGCCGCAGCCTTCTGTACGAGTTCTGCGAGCAATACGGCATTCCCTATCGGCGCTGCGGGAAGCTCATCGTCGCCACTTCGGAAGCGCAGCTGCCGGAGCTCGAGAAGATCCAGAAGGCGGCGCGCGCGAACGGCGTGGAGCTCGAATTCTTTACTCGCGCCCAAGCGCTCACGCTCGAGCCTCAGCTCGCCTGTGAAGGCGCTCTGCACTCTCCGACGACCGGCATCATCGACTCGCACGCTTACATGCTGGCCCTGTTGGGCCAAGCTGAGAATCGCGGCGCCACCCTCGTAACCGACAGCCGCGTGACGCGCATGCGGCTCGAGTCCGATGGTGTTGTCATCGGAGTAAACGGAGACGAGCCATCCCTTCGGGCCCGAACCGTCGTCAACAGCGCCGGTCTCTACGCTGCGCACGTAGGGCGCCTGATCGAAGGCTTCCCGGCCGAGCACATCCCGATACCCTACTTCGCGAAGGGCAACTACTTCACTCTGGCCGGCCGCTCACCGTTCAAGCGACTCGTGTACCCGGTACCCGAGCCCGGCGGCTTAGGCGTGCACCTCACGCTCGACCTCGCGGGCCGCGCGCGATTCGGGCCGGACGTGCAATGGGTCGAACAGTGCGAATACGGCGTGGAGCCACGCCGAGCCGAGCGTTTCTATGCCGCCATCCGCGCCTATTGGCCGGATCTTCCCGACAACGCTCTACAGCCCGCCTACGCCGGCATCCGTCCGAAGATTTCAGCGCCTGCGGAGCCGGCCGCCGACTTCCGCATCGACGGATCGGATGTCCATGGAGTCGCCGCGGTCGTGAATCTCTTTGGAATCGAATCGCCGGGACTAACCGCCTCCCTGGCGATCGCCGACCGCGTCCTCGAAGCCGCTTGCACTAGCCGATGATCCGCCGCTCCCGCAACGCCTCGATAATCCGTCGCGCCACCTCTTCCGCCGTCGCGCCGCTCGTGTTCACGACGATCTCCGGATTCTCCGGGACTTCGTACGGAGAATCGATGCCGGTGAAGTTCTTGATCTTCCCTTCCTTGGCGCGCGCGTACAGACCCTTGGGATCGCGGCGCATGCACTCTTCGATCGGGGTGTCGACGTAGATCTCGAAGAATTCCTCGGCACCGACCAACTCACGCACCATGCGCCGTTCGGCACGGAATGGCGAGATGAACGAGCACAGCACCACAGTGCCCGCGTCGACGAAGAGCTTTGCCACCTCGCCAACACGCCGGATGTTCTCGACACGATCTGCGTCGGTGAAACCGAGGTCGCGGTTGAGGCCATGGCGCACGTTGTCGCCGTCCAGCATGTAGGTGTGCGCGCCGTGCACGTGCAACTCCCGCTCCACGATATTGGCAATGGTGCTCTTGCCGGAACCGGAAAGGCCCGTAAACCATAGAATGGCCGGCCGGTGGCCGTTCAATTCCACCCGCGAGGCCTTGTCCACCAGCAGACTCTGGCGATGAATGTTGGTCGCGCGGCGCAGGCCGAACGTAATCATTCCGGCGCCCGCCGTTGCATTCGTGAAGCGGTCGATCAGGATGAATGCACCGGTCTCACGGTTCTCCGTGTAAGGATCGAAGGCCACCGGCGCGGCCGTCGCGACGTTGCACAACCCGATCTCATTCAGCCCCAGAGTCTTCGCGGCGATGTGCTCCAGCGTGTTGACGTCAACCTTGTGCTTGAGGCTCGTGATACGGGCGGGGATGTACTTCGTGCCGATACGCATGAGATAGGAGCGGCCCGGAAGCATCGCTTCCTCCGCCATCCACAGGACGTGCGCAGCGAATTGATCGACGACTTCCGGGCGGCTGTCGGCGCGCGCGATCACATCGCCGCGCGCCACATCCACCTCGTCGGCGAGCGTGAGCGTGACCGCATCCCCGGCACGCGCGTCGGACAGGTCACCATCCGCTGTCACGATTCGTGCGACGGTGGACTCTTTACCCGACCCGGCAACGACGACCCGGTCGCCCTCCTTGATCACTCCCGAGGCGACGGTGCCCGAGAAACCCCGGAAGTCGAGGTTCGGACGGTTCACCCATTGCACGGGAAAGCGAAATGGCTTTTCCTCGAGAGCGCGCTCGACGTCGAGTGTCTCGAGATGCTCGAGCAGGCTCGGACCGTCATACCAGCACATCCGGTCGGAGTGCTGCGTGATGTTGTCGCCAAAGCGTGCCGACACCGGAATAGTCGTGATCGATGCAAAGTCCAGCGACTGCGCGAAGCCGAGGTAGTCGCCGACGATGTGATGGAACCGTTCGCCGGAGAAGTCCACGAGGTCGATCTTGTTCACGGCAACGAGGATGTGCCGGATTCCGAGCAGCGAGCAGATATAACTGTGCCGGCGCGTCTGCGTCAGCACGCCCTTGCGCGCATCGATCAGGATCACCGCGGCGTCCGAGTTGGATGCCCCGGTCGCCATATTGCGCGTGTATTGTTCGTGGCCCGGAGTGTCGGCTACGATGAATGAACGGCGCGGGGTCGAAAAGAAGCGGTACGCGACATCGATGGTGATGCCCTGCTCGCGCTCCGCCTCGAGACCGTCGACCAGCAGCGCGAAATCGATATCGTCACCGGTCGTGCCGTGCTTGCGGCTGTCGCGTTCGAGGGCGAGCAACTGGTCTTCGAGGATCAGCTTCGTATCGTAGAGAAGCCGGCCGATGAGCGTCGACTTGCCGTCATCTACCGAACCGCAGGTCAGAAACCGCAGCAGCCCCTTCGCCGGGCCGTCCGCACCTCCTGAACTCACGGTGACGTGTTTCGGCGCGTAGGTGATCATCAGAAATAGCCCTCACGCTTTTTCTTCTCCATCGAAGCCGCTTCATCATTGTCGATGAGGCGCCCGGAGCGCTCGGACGTCCGCGAGGCGAGCATCTCATCGATGATGCCGTCAAGGGTGGTCGCCCTGCTCTCAATAGCCGCGGAGAGCGGATAGTCGCCGAGCGAGCGGAAGCGCACGGTCCGTGTTTCCTCCTTCTCACCCGGAAGCAGCGGCATGCGGTCATCGTCACGCATGATGAGCAGGCCGTCTCGCGTCACCACCGGCCGAGGCGCGGCAAAGTACAGTGGCACCACCGGAATATCCTGCGCGCGCGTGTACTGCCAGATGTCGAGCTCAGTCCAATTCGACAGCGGGAAGACTCGGATCGTCTCTCCCTTCGCTATGCGCGTGTTATAGAGATTCCACAGCTCGGGCCGCTGATTGCGTGGATCCCACACGTGGCCTGCCGAGCGAAAGGAAAACACGCGTTCCTTCGCGCGGCTCTTCTCCTCGTCACGGCGCGCGCCGCCGAAGGCGGCATCGAAATCCCATTGGTCGAGCGCCTGCTTCAGGGCCTCGGTTTTCATCACCTGCGTATGCAACTGCGAGCCGGAGGCGATGGGATTGATTCCACGCGCCACGCCTTCGGCGTTCGTGTACACGAGCAGCTTCACACCGTAACGCTCCACGATCCGGTCGCGGTGCCGGATCATGTCGCGGAACTTCCAACGCGTGTCGACATGCAACAGCGGAAATGGCGGCTTTGACGGATAGAAAGCCTTCATCGCCAGATGCAGCATCACACCGGAGTCCTTGCCGATGGAATACAACATCACCGGGTTGCGGAACTCCGCGGCGACTTCACGGATGATGCCGATCGACTCGGATTCGAGCCGCTTCAGGTGCAGGGAGACAGATCGGGATGCGATTGTGGTGCTCATCGGGGGTCAGGACGTGCGTAGCGGTGCGGGCCGAGCGGCGAGCGGTACCGGGTTGAGCAACCCACTCGCAATGAAGAAGGAATTGCGCAAGCCGGGTTTGCCATATCTCAGGGGTGCGCCGCCGGGTGCCAACACGCTGCCACCCGCCGCCACGAGCACAGCCTGTCCGGCCGCGGTGTCCCATTCCATCGTGGGTCCGAGCCGCGGGTAAAGATCCGCGGCTCCCGCGGCGACCAGACAGAACTTCAAGGATGAGCCCACCGACACGCGTTCGGCAACAGCGTAATTCGCCAGATAACTCTCCGTCTCGGGAGTCGCGTGCGAGCGGGAAATGACCACCGTCACCCCGCTCGAGGGTACCGCGCGGACGCGAATCGGCTCGCGCGGCGCCGTTTCGTTCGAGTCGGTACGTTGGTTGCTCCGAAAAGCGCTGCCAGCCGCGACATCTCCGACGTAGAGCATCGAGTTGACCGGCGCGTAGACGACGCCGAGCACCGGGCTGCCGCCCCTGATGAGAGCGATGTTGACGGTGAACTCGCCGCGCTTCTGAACGAATTCCTTGGTGCCGTCGAGCGGATCGACGAGAAAGAACTCGTCCCCGATGGCGGGCAGCCGGCCGGCCGCCACTTCCTCTTCCGCAACGATGGGTACCGCGGGTGCGGCGTGCGCGAGCCGCTCGAGAATGATCGCCTCCGCGGCGTGATCCGCGGCCGTCACGGGCGAGTGGTCGGCCTTGTGCTGCACATCGAAGTCGCCGCGGTAGATCTCATGCGCGGCGCGGCCTGCCTCTACGGCGGCGCCGATCATGGCTTCGAGCAGCGCTAATTCAGCGGTTGGACGGTCGGACACGTGTGGACCCCCTTTGGCCGGGAGTCTACACAATGGGACATCGCAGACACCGCGGCCGAGACCGTGGCGCAAGACTTCCTTGGAATGTGCTTATGACGGGGAGCGAGGTTCGCCCGTGAGGCGAACCTCGTGGTGAGCGCTGGACGAGGAAAATCAGCTGGCGCGAATCGCTTCCACCTGGATCGCCAGTTTCACGTCCATCTTGAAACCGTAGGCCTCGCCGAACCCCATGCCGAAGTCCTTGCGGTTGAAAGTTGCCGAGGCGTCGGCACCGCAGACCTCTTTCTTCGTCATCGGATTCGGCTTGCAGAGGAACTGGTTGATCGTGAGCGTCAGCGGCTTCGTAACGCCGTGCAGCGTGAACTCGCCGTCGATTTCCGTAGGGGCGCCGTTCTTGAACTTCGCAAGCGTGCCCTTGTAGGTGGCGGTCGGGTACTTGGCCACGTCGAACAGGTCCGGGCTCTTCGCGTGCTCGTTGAGTTTTTCCTGGCCAAAATCGACCGAGCTCGTGTCGATGGTGATGTCGACGGTGCCGGTGCTCTTGTCTTTGTCGAGCACGACCTTGCCGGAGCTCTTATCCAGCTTGCCGCGCCAGACTGACAGGCCGCCCATGTGGTCGGCCTCGAAGCTCGGGTAGGTGTGACCGGGATCGATGTCGTACGTGACGGGTGCGGCAAGCGCGGAACCCGCGGCGAAGGCGAGCACGGCGGCCGGCAGGGCGATCTTCATTCTGGAATCCTCCAAAGGGTTGTTTTGACCGCACCGTCCCACGATGCGAAACAGTAGCGTAACGGTAGGGGGCCAATGGTGGCCACCCCCCCGTTAGATAGAGCAGTTAAATGTGCCTTTGACGGGGAGCCGGGGAATCCGTCAAGGTGCGCGATTACCGAACCGCCGCGAGTGAGGCGGGACGAGCCTGGAACCCCAACGCCCTGGCGACGACGTCGTGCGTGATCTCGCCGCCGTGCACGTTGAGTCCCCCAGCCAGACCTGGGTCGCGCTTCAGGGCAGCCTGCCACCCGAGATCGGCCAGCGCCCGAACGTAGGGCAACGTTGCATTGGTCAGCGCGAACGTGGAGGTTCGCGGCACCGCGCCGGGCATGTTGGCCACGCAGTAATGGATGATGCCATCCACGACAAACGTCGGATCCGAATGAGTAGTGGGCTTACTGGTCTCGAAGCAGCCGCCCTGGTCGATGGAGATGTCGACCAGCACGGTGCCGGGCTTCATCGTTCCCAGCATCGCACGGGTTACGAGCTTAGGGGCTGCCGCACCGGCCACCAGCACGGCGCCGATCACGAGGTCGGCGTCGCGAACCAGGCGTTCAATCGTTTCGGTGGTCGAATAGGCAGTCTGCAACGCCGATCCGAACTGCGCTGACAGCTCACGCAGCCGATTGACCGAGCGGTCGACGATGGTGACGTCGGCGCGCATACCCACGGCAATCTCCGCTGCGTGGGTGCCGGCAACACCGCCGCCGAGGATCACGACTTTGGCGGGAGGAACACCCGGCACGCCACCCAGCAGCACTCCGTACCCCCCGTTGGCCTTCTGCAGGCTGGCGGCGCCGACTTGGATGGACATGCGGCCCGCGACCTCGCTCATGGGGGTCAGCAGCGGCAGGGAGCCGTTGGGAGCCGTTACGGTCTCGTAGGCGATGGCGGTGGTACCCGACTTCATCAGCGCCTTGGCCTGAGCGGGGTCGGCCGCGAGATGAAGATAAGTGAAGAGGACCTGCCCAGGGCGCAGCATCTCGCACTCGGCGAGCTGGGGCTCCTTGACCTTTACGACGAGCTCGGCGCGAGAAAATACGTCCGCAGCCGTGGCGGCGATGGAAGCTCCGGCGGCACGATATTGGGCATCGTCCACACCGATGCCGTTCCCGGCACCTGTCTCGACGATCACCTCGTGGCCCGCTCCGACGAGCTCGCGGACGCCGCCAGGCACGAGGCCCACCCGATACTCATGAACCTTGATCTCCCGCGGGACACCTATACGCATGAAACCGTCCTCGATTGAAGTCAGCCGTGAGCGTAAGCGGCATCCGGCGACGGGACCTTGCGTAATGGCGGCGCCTCAGGGGCCATATGTGGCAGAATCTGCCGAGACTCAAGCTTATAGAGAAGGATTCCAGCGCCAATGGAGCTAGACCGCTACGATCGCGCCATCCTGCGGCTGCTGCAGCAGGACGCCCGCGTTACCAATACCCTGCTGGCAGAGAAGGTCAGCCTGTCCGAATCGGCCTGCCTGCGGCGCGTGCGCGCCCTGGAGGAATCGGGGCTTGTGCAGGGCTATACGGCGCTCATCGATCAGCAGAAGGCCGGCTATCCGGTCAATGTGTTCGTGAACATTACCCTCGACCGGCAGAGCCAATCCGGCCTGGAGACATTCGAGAATGCCGTTCGCAAGATTCCCGAGGTCATGGAGTGCTATCTCATGACGGGTGAGCACGATTATCTGCTGCGGCTGGTGGTGGCCGACATGGCGGATTTCGAGCGCATCCACAATCAGCACCTTACGCGGCTGCCGAGCGTGGCGCGGGTGCAATCAAGCTTCGCGATGCGGACCGTTACCCGCTCGACGATTCTGCCGGTGCGGTGAGGTCCTACCTCGGTCGGGCGTACGCGGGTGCGTAGGCCGGAAGGCCTTGAGAGAACTCGCGCAGAGCGCGAATGCCGCTGGCTTCCGCCTGCGTGCACCATTCGCGCAGCTGTCCGACGGCCCGCGCCTGGTTCGCGGAGGCGTCATTCCATAGATGCTGAAGACTCTCGCGGTATTCGACGACCCTACGCAGCACTTCATAGCGCTCGAGCAACTCGCGAAGGACCCGATTTCCTTCCGCGGCCAACAACGTCGGGTGGCGGATCAACAGCTTCGGTGTGATCGCGGGAATCGAGCCCTGGGGCTCGCGGCGAGCCAGCTCGCGGCAGACGGGCAGCACTACCCTGAGCGCATAGTCTCGCAGCACGTGCATCCGGTTCGTAAACAGAGCGTGGACCGTGTCGGCATCGAGCTCACTACGCTGGTGCTCCAGGTGTGGACGGGGCGCGACGTAGCGAATCCTGGCAAGACCGAGTGCGCGGAAGATGCAGACCCACATCCAACCGATGTCGAATTCCCACCGTTGCACGGCGAAGCGCGCGGAACGCGGGAATGCGTGGTGGTTGTTGTGCAACTCCTCGCCGCCCAGGAGCAATCCCCAGGGCACGAGATTCGTTGCCGTCGAAGGCATCTCGAAGCTCCGATAGCCCACTGCGTGTCCAAGACCGTTCACTACGCCGCCGGCAAAGAACGGCTGCGCGCTCAAGTGCACGGCAACCATGATGATCGCGGGAATTCCAAACAGAACCAGCGCGGTGGCCGAGAACAGCACGACCCCGAGATTCGGGAAGCGGCTGTAGAGGTTGCGCTCGATCCAGTCGTTCGGCGTGCCCTTGCCATAATTCTTCAGAATGGCCGGGTCCTTCGCGGCGACATTGTAGAGCTCGTAGCCTTCGAAGAGGACGCGCTGCACGCCGAAGATGACCGGGCTGTGCGGATCGCCAGGCCGGTCGGCGTAGGCGTGATGGCGCCGGTGGACGGCTACCCATTCTTTCGTGACCGCACCGGAGCTGTACCAGAGCCAGAATCGGAACAGGTGCCTTAGAACGGGGTGGAGGATCAGGCCACCGTGCGATTGATCACGATGCAGGTACAGCGTGACGCCGAGGAACATGATCTGGATCGTGGCAAAGGTCACCGCGACGTAGCCCCACCAGGGCAATTCGACGAGACCGTAGGGAAAGAGAGCGCTCATCCGGTCATTCTTCCGCAATCTTTGGTTACAGTGCTGGCGCGCTGCAGATTACGTCAATTCCCCGGAGCTGACGTGAGTTTCTGTCGATCAGGTCAGCAGGATGATCTTGCCTATGTGCGCGCCCGACTCCATCAGCGCGTGCGCGGCGGCGGCCTGCGCCAGCGGAAACCGGGCGTGGATCCTGGGCCGCAGCTGTTTGGAAGTGAACAGCGGCCACACGTTTTCGCGCAGCGCGGCAGCCACTCGGCCCTTGTTCTCCACGGGTTGTGCCCGGAGAGTCGACGCAGTGAGTGTAAGACGTTTCATCATGAACGCCCGCAGGTCGATTTCCGCTGTCGTTCCACCCTGCGTCGCAATCACAGCGATTCGGCCGCTAACGGCCGCGGCGGCGGCGTTCCGTGCCACATAGCTACCGCCGACCATGTCAAGAATCACGTCCGCGCCCTTCCCTGCCGTTATCCGAAGTGTTGTGGCGACGAAATCCTCTTCGTTGTAGTTGATGGCGTAGTCGGCACCGATCTCCAGGCACGCTTCGCACTTCTGCGCGTTTCCGGCAGTAACGATCACGCGCGCGTCGAATGCCTTGCCCAGCAGAATGGCTGTCGTGCCGATGCCGCCCGAGCCACCGTGGACGAGGAAAGTTTCGCCAGGCCGAAGTCCCGCCCGTTGAAACGCGTTGAAGTAAACCGTAAAGAACGTCTCCGGCAGCGCTGCCGCTTCCTCGAGACTCACCGTAGCCGGCACTGGCAGGCACTGCACAGCCGGCACGGCGGCGTACTGCGCATAGCCACCACCCGCAACCAGGGCGCAAACCTGCGCGCCTGGTGCGAACTCCTTTACGTCGCCACCGACGCGGACCACTTCCCCGGACACCTCGAGCCCGGGGATATCCGTCGTACCGGGCGGCGGCGGATATAAGCCCTTACGCTGCAAAATGTCGGGGCGATTCACGCCGGCAGCCACGACGCGAACCAACACTTCGCGCGGCCCGATCTCGGGTACGGGCCGCTGCGTCGGTTGCAGGACCTCCGGCGGACCCGGCTCGCGGATCTCGATCGCGGTCATGGTCACCGGTACGGCGGAGGATGTAGCGGCCATGGACGACTCCTTGCCGTGCGCTTTAGCCGGCGAGTTTCAGCAACCTGATTGCATTATCCTTCATGACTCGCGGCCGCACGTCGGGTTTGATCGCCAGCTTGTCGAAATCGGCTATCCAGCGATCCGGCGTGAGCACCGGGTAGTCCGAGCCGAACAGGATCCGATCCTTCAGCAGCGTGTTGGTGTATTGCACGAGATTAGGCGGGAAATACTTCGGCGACCAGCCGGACAGGTCGATGTAGACATTCGGCTTGTGAGTCGCCACCGCGAGCGCCTCGTCCTGCCACGGGAACGACGGATGGGCCAGGATGATCGGCATGTCGGGAAAATCGGCCGCGACATCGTCCAGGAACATGGGATTGGAGAATTTCAGCCGGATGCCCATGCCGCCGGGTGCGCCGGCACCGGCGCCGGTCTGTCCCGTGTGGAACAGTGCCGGCAGCCCGGCTTCCGCGATCGCCTCGTACAGGACATAGGCCTTGCGGTCGTTGGGATAGAAGCCCTGCTGCGAAGGATGGAACTTGAAGCCTCGAACCCCGTAGTCCTCGATGAGACGGCGCGCTTCGCGCGCGCCCATTTTGCCTTTCGCCGGATCGATGCTCGCGAACGGGATCAGCGCGTCGGCGTGCTCCGCGGACATCTCCGCCACTTCCTCATTGGCGATGCGCGTGTGCCCCATCTCGGCTTCGCAGTCGACCGGGAAGATGACTGCCGCCATCTTGCGCTCGCGGTAATACTGCGCGACCTCCGGGATCGTCGGCGGCACCGCGGACTTGAAGTACTTCGCCATGGCTTCGTCGAAAATGACTGAGCAGGGATCGCGGGGAGCGCGTTGCGAGATGTTGGCGTGGGTGTGAACGTCGATCGCGACTAGCTGCTCGAGATTCAATCTTGCCTGGTACTTTGCCATTTACGATTTTCCGCGGGTTAGTTCTGCTGATTCTGCTGTGGAGTCGTCCCGCCTGCGCCGAGGGCGTCGACGAATGACTGCCATGAAAAAGGCGCGCCGCGCGGGTAGGTCACGCCCTGCGCGGCCATCGCCTCGATGAGGCCATCCTGACGTGTTGCCGTGGCGAGCGCCATGATCGGCTCGATCCCCACTTCCTCGAGGGTACGCGCCACTTCGCGCATCTCGGCCGCGCGCCGGCGGCCATGCTCGGCGATCCGGCTCACGAGATAATCGGGCAGCTGGTCCTGCCACCCCATGCCGGGAAAAGTGCCCTGGAGAGACGCAAGCACTTCTTTTTCCGCGCCCAGACGGCGTGCCGCCAACATGCTTTCGAGCGCCAGGGCTTCGAGGCCCTTGATCACGATGCTGCGGCACATTTTCACCGCAGAGACCACGCCGATGTCGTCGGCGATGGCCGTGGCGTTCATGCCGATCGCCTTCAGAGCGATGGCCAGCTCCGCCGCACGACGCCCTCCCAACAGCATTGGGACCTTCAGTCGTTGTGGGGGAACGGGCGCCATTACGGCCGCTTCGACATAGTCTGCGCCCGCCTTGTGTATCCCGTCCGCATTCGAGCGCTGGGTCGCGGGTGACACGGAATTGATGTCGAGAAATATCTGGCCGGCGCGCAGTACACGTGCCGCGCCACGAGCGACAGCCGCGGATGAGGCTGCCGTGACCGCCGAAATCACGAGATCGGCGTTCGCCACGGCGTCCTTCAGGGTGTCGGCGGTTTGAATGCGCAGGCGATGCGCTTTCTCCAGAATGGGCCCGCGAGTTGCCGGGGCGTCGAAAAGAATGTCGTACGTGACGACTTCGCGACCGGTGGCCGCGAGGTCCTCACTCAGGATGGAGCCGGCCTCGCCGAATCCGACCACCGCTATCCTGCGGAACCCCATATCCGTCGTCATAGTCTCACCCTCCGTCAAGGGCTGGCTCGAGCCATTCGCGCAGCGCGGTGGTAACCGCCGCGGGTTGCTCGAGAGTGGACATATGTCCGCATTCCGGAACAATCGCCAGCACGCTCCCCGCAACCAGATCGCGGATGTCTTCATGCCGTCGCGGTGGAGACCACGCATCGTCGCGTCCGCAGAGCACGAGCGTGGGGCAGCGAATGCTGGTCAGGACCGGTGTCGCGTCCGGACGTGCGATCAGCGCCTGCGTTTGCGCTGCATAAAGCTCCGGCGTCCTGCGTTCGATCATGTCGAGAATGGTGCTCACCAGGTCGGCATCGGCAAGCCGCGTCGGATGGACCATGCCCTGCATCCACTCACGCCCCATCGCACGCATGCCTTCACGCCGCGCCTTGTCGACCAGCGCAAGTCGTCCAGCGACTTCGCGCTCGCCAGCGTCACCCGCCGCGACAGGCAAATGGCCCGTGTCGAGAAGCGCCAAGGCCACGATGCGCTCCGGCACGCGTCGCACTACCTCGAGTGCTACTCGGCCCCCCATCGAATGACCGGCAAGGGCGAAACGCGCGGGCGCCTGGGCGATTATCGACTCCGCCATTGCGCCCAAGGTATCGCGAGCGCCGTTCGTGGCGACACGCACGTCAGCAACACCCGCCAGAGCATCTGACTGGTGTGCCCAGACGACCTCATCGCACAGCAGGCCCGGCACGAGAATCAGGGAAGTTTTCACCACTCGATGTTGAAGTTTCGAGTCGCGCTTCGTCAATGGCTAATGTAAGCGCGGCCACGAGCGAAAAAGTCTCTCCGCGAGCGTCGTGAATCGCGTTGTGCGCCGTGACGCCCTTAGCAGGACATACTGGCCCGGGAGCTGTGGCTTCCTTGAGCGGCGGGAGAGTCTATCGGGCCGTGTTTTTCGTCGGGCTCCGGGTATCCCGGCCTCGCGCGTGATGCCCGGGTCTCGTATCCAGGTGCAGCTGCTCTGCGCTATAGGCTGCGCTACTCGCGACTGGGCTGGTCACAGCGATGCGTTCGGCCCCGGACCCGGCTCCTGCTCCGCGGCGCTGACATCGGTGACGGCGGCGCGAACAGGCATTGCCACAACGGCCTCCGCAGCCATGTCGCTGCTGCGCTCCAGGAACTCCAGCGCAGCCAGGCCTCGAACCATGCTTCCGGTCCACTCGGCCGCGCCGGCCTCGGCCCGGCCGGCGTAGCCCGGCGGCTGTGGTGCTGTTTTCATCTCGCGCTCCTCGCCAGAATGACCATCCACGGTCTACGGCTTTGGGGGCTCCGCCACGTCGTCCGGTGGACCCCAGCCGCAACCGTGTTTGAACTTCTCGCGCAGCCGTTCGCGTTCTTCGGGAGTCATGCTCTCCCAACGCTCGCGCGTGTGATTCCTCCAATGACGGTGACGTCCACCCCAGGGAGGGCCGCCGTGGCCGCGGAAGCCCCCGACCAGGATACGGGTCATCACCAGAAGCCCCGCCGCCTGCCAGAAGCTCACGCTCGGGCCGCTGAACAAGCTCGGAACGAGCTGGTTCCACAGGCTCATCACCACGAAGCTCAACAAAGCGACCGCTACGAGCGCGAACCCGAGGAACGCGGCTCCTTTAAACACCCAACGACCACGACCTCTCACGACTCTCTCCTCATATGCGAATACGTTGCGAATTTCGAGGTCGCTGCCGCAGCTGCGCAGGCCTTCAATCCTCGAGCCACTCGTCGTAAGCGGCCTGCAGCCGCTCTCTCAAATACAGAACCGCGTATCGTTTGCGTGACAGCAACGCACTCACGGTCACATTCCACCTCGCGGCGAGCTCCTTGAAGCTCGCACCCTCGAGCTCCTGCGCTATGAACACATCGCGCTGATCGCGCGGCAACTCATTCAGCGCCGCCTCGATCCTTTCGAGCATCATGTCGCGGATCGCGACCGCATCCGGCCCGTCATCCGGGGACGGCAACAGGTCCTCCAACCCGCCGACGTCGTCGTCTTCCTGGAACTCGACAGCCTGATCCGCCAACAACTCGGGCTTCTTCTTCCGGAAGCGATCGATGATCCGGTTGCGTGCCACACGCATCAGCCAGGCGCCCGCCTGCTCGACCGGCTGCAGCAGGCGGTGAGCTGCGACCAGCTCGTAGAGCGCCTCCTGCAGAACGTCCTCGGCTTCGGCCGCGTCCAACACCCGCCGGCGGATGAAGGCCAGCAGCCGCCCGCGCTCGCGCCGCACAGTGGCGGAGATCTCCCGATCTTGAGCGGAACTGGTCAAAGCATCACTGAGCGCGGCGTCCATCTACTTAGGTAGACGGTCCAGGGTCGCGGATATTGTGGATTCGGGCCGCGGCGGGGCCGGGCCGGCCCCGCGGATGCGCGACCGGTTGGGACTGAAGCCGGCCGGAGGGGTGTTAACGAAGCCTCACCGGGTGGCGACTGCAACAGCGGCTCCAGCCATGACCGCTCCGGTCCCACGCTGCACCCAACGCACAGTTTGCGGCCGGGAGAGATGCTTTCGGGCGCGGGACGCAAACAAGGTGTAGGCCCCGAGAACCGCCGGAAGGATGCAACAGATCACCAACGCGATTTCCAGAAAGCCTCCCACCGACAGCCGTTTCAGCTCGACCACGGTCGGCAGAACCGCAAGAAAGAACACCATGGTCTTGGGATTCCCCAGCGTCAGCGCCAGCGAGCCCATCAAGAGTTGGAACGGCCGCTCCCGGCGCTCCGTCGCGGCGCCGCTCAACGGCCCTGCAGGCGCCGTCCACAAGCGGTAGGCCAGATACAGCAGATATGCCGCGCCCGCAAACTTGACGACAACGAACACGGTATGGGCGGCCTGCGCGAGCATGGCCAGGCCCGTGGCCGCCAGAGTGAGCCACACGAGATCGCCGACCACGAAGCCGGCAATGAACGCGGGCGCTCCGCGCATGCCGCGACCCAGTGCCCGGGCGACGACCGCCGCAATACCCGGTCCCGGCGCGGCAACCGCCAATACATAAATCAGGCTGAAGACCGACAAACCGTAAAGCGACATGGGGAGACTCCCGGGACCGCTGCGGCGGCGGCGCCATTTTACCCTGTGCGCGCCCTGAGGGTAGCGCCGTCCGCCCCCCTGCGCCCGGACTCGTCGTACCCCTGAACGTCAGGCGCCTTCGCGGCGGCGTTCCGGGCTCGTGGCGGCCGCACCCAACGGCCCGAATCGCCAGATCAAAACAGGCAACACCAGGAGGGTCATGAGCGTCGAAGTCGCCAGGCCGCCAAGAATCACCAGGGCCATTGGCCCCTGCACTTCGCGTCCAGTCTCGCCGCTGCCCGCCGCAAGCGGCAGCAATCCCAACGCCGTTACGAGCGCAGTCATCAAGATCGGCACGAGTCGCTCGCGCGCGCCCCGCAGCACCGTCGCCAGCGTCCACGGCGCTGCCTCCACTGTGATGAGCTGCTCCACGTGCGCGATCATCAGAATCGCGTTGCGCGCGACGATCCCGAACAGCGTTACGAATCCCACCAGCGAGCCGATGGAAAGCGTCGCGCCCGTCAACGCGACAGCGAGCACGCCGCCTACCAGCGCAAAGGGTGCCATCGCGAGAATCAGCGTGACCGTACGAGCATCCCGAAACGCAATCGACAGCAGCAGAATGATCCCAACAGCGGCGAACGCCGTATGAAATAAAAGCTCCCGGCGCGCCTGCGCTGCGCTTTCGGCGGCTCCGGAAAACTCCAGGTATACCGTGCCAGGCAGCTTTACACGCTGATTGATTGCGCCACGTGTCGCCGCCACGAAGCTCGCAACGTCCGAGGTAGCCGGGTTCGCCGTAACCACCTGACGCCTCCGGGCGCCTTCATGCATGATGCTAGTGCGTCCCTCCGTCAGTGTTATCGTCGTCAGCTCGCGCAGCGGCACTGTCACGCCTGACGGGGCGCGGACCAGGAGCGCACCGATTGCCTCCGGATCGATGCGCTCCGCCGCAGGCAATCTCACCACCAGATCGATCACCCTGTTCGCGTCATAAACCTGGGCCGCGGTCGCGCCTTCGTAGGCCGTTTGCACGGTGTCCAATACGTCCTCGGTCGTGAAACCGTACTGTTGGAGACGCGCAGGCCGCACTTCCACCCGCAGAAAAGGTGCGCCGGAGGGTGCTTTGACCCGCACTTCCTCTGCCCCGGGCACCGTGCGTACGGCAGCGGCCACCTGATCCGCGACGCGATCCAATTCATCGAGGTCGGGACCGAAGATGTTGATGGCAACCTGTGCCGTCTCGCCGGACAGGGATTCGCTCAAACGATCGCCGAGGAAGGTCATCACCTCGGACTGTAGATTTGGATAACGCTCGATGGTCTGGCGGATCGCATCGTGCGTTCGGGCTTCGGCGCGCCCCGACATTCGTCGCAGCTCGATATGAAATTCACTGCGATTCGGCTCCCACGTGTCCTCGCCGGACTCCGCGCGTCCGATTGTCTGCTCCACCGAGAGAATGCCGGGTATCGCGAGCAGGTCCCGCGAGACCCGGGTGCCGAGCGCCTTCATGGCTTCGAGCGAGGTACCCGGCGTTGCGACCGCCTGCACCACGAAGTGACCCTCTCGAAATGGTGGCATCAGTTGACCGCCAAAGAACGGCAGCACCGCCGCCGCAAGCAGCATCACGACGAGCGAGCCAATGAGCACCCGTCGAGGAAACCCCGTCCAACGCCGCAGAATCCGCTCGTGGACCCGCTTGAGCCGCAGCAACCATTTCGGCTCGGCGTGCGGGTCGGAACGCGTGAGCAGCAGAAAGGCTGCGGCGGGAGTGACGGTCAGCGCTACAACCAGCGATGCCAACGTCGCGATGATGAACGACGCCGCAAGCGGCGCAAAGAAGCTGCCCTGCAGGCCGGACAACATGAGCATTGGGGCGAGCACCAGGACGACGACGAAGGTCGCGTACACGACGGGCGCCCGCACTTCCAGCGAAGCCACTTGGATGATTTCACGAAGATCACTTGTTCGTTTATCATCGCCGACACCATGCGCGTCGCCCGCCCGAAGCGGGTCGCCTGCCTCACGCGCGCCGCGCCCCTCAGCCGTCTCCGCGCCTTGACCACGGGCGCCGCGAAGCCGGCGCACAATATTTTCAACGCCGATGATGGCATCGTCCACGACGACGCCCAGCGCCACTGCCAAGCCGCCCAAGGTCATCGTGTTGATCGTCCAACCGAGCGCGTTCACCACGATGACCGCTGACAGGAGCGCCAGGGGAATGGAGACGAACGCCACCACAACGCTGCGCAAGTCGCGCAGAAATACAAACAACACTAACGTGATCAGCACCGCGCCGATCAGAACATCCTTGCGGACGCCGTTCAGAGCATTCTCGATGAAGTTTGCCGGCCTGTGCAGCCCCGCATACAGCGTCACCCCGCGCGCCGCGAGTGCGGGCTTGAATGAGGCAATCTCCGCCTCGAGCGCCCGAGTCACCTCGAGCGTGTTCGCACCATATTGGCTCGATAGCCCCAGCATGACGCCCGCTTTTCCCATGATGAGCGTGTCGCCGAACTTCGGAGCCGCGCCGCCAGTCACGGAGGCGAAGTCGCGAAGCCGCAGCGGAGCTCCACTCTGCGCAGGAATCACCGCGTCGCCCAGAGCCTCGGGTGTTAGAGTCTGCCCGCGGCTCTCTATGAGCACACGCTGATTCGGGGTCTCGATGAAACCACCGCCGCGAACGCCTGTCGCGGACCGCACCGCCGACACCACATCGCTGAAAGCGAGATCGCGGGCATTGAGCTCGCCAGGTTCCACCTCGACCTGCAGCTGCCGCTCGTCACCTCCGTACAAAGTCGCGCGCGCCACTCCGGGCACCGCAAGCAACCGGGGCCGAAGAGTCCATTGCACGAGATCGCGTAGTTCCATCGGCGAAAGCTTGTCGCTGACGAAACCCAGTTTCAGAAGGTCCATTGTCGACGAGACCAGGGGCGTCAGTTTGGGAGGCTTGACCCCTATCGGAAGCCGCGCAGCGACCTCTCCCAACGCCTCTGCGACGATCTGCCGTGAGCGGTACGGATCCATGTTCTCGTGGAAGACGATCGTAACGACGGACAGACCCGAGATCGTCTCGGAGCGCACAGCCTCCACGCCACTCGCGCCGCTAATCGCCTGTTCGATGGGCAAAGTGACGAGGAGCTCGACCTGCTCCGCGACGAGTCCCGGAGCTTCCGTCTGCACACTCGCCTGCGGCGGCACGAATTCCGGAAAGACATCGTACTTGGAGCGCGCCAGCACGATGGCCCCGTACACCGTGAGAATCGCTGCCAGCGCGCAGACCACGGCCGGAAAGCGCAGGGACCAGCGGATGATCGCGGCAAGCATCGGTCACTCGTCACTCGCGTCCGCAGACGCCGGACTCTCGACGCCCAGCAATGCCGCCGCCCCGGAGGCGACGATCCGGTCGCCGCCCGCAAAACCATCGGCAACGAACCACCCCGCAAGGACTGGCTGGTAATTCCTGACTTCCCGGCGCACGAATGTGGTCGGCGCAGTTTGTACATACGCCCACACGTGGGAGTCCCGGCGCAACAGTGCCGAACGCGGCAATACGACGCCCGCGGCGGCGGACGCGACCACGGCTGGGATCTCTGCTGTCAACATCTGTCCAATCGGCAGGTTGGCCGCTGCGCCTTTCAATTCAGCAAGTACACCGCGCGTCTGTAGCCGAGAGTCCGCGAGCGGCAATGTCCCAAGCACTGTTGCCGTCAGGGCTGAGTCGCTTGCGCCACGCACGTCGATAGTAGAACCGGGCTTCGGGACCGGCGTGTTGGCCGGCAGCTCGACTCGGATGAGTTCCGCACGGGCGTGCGCCAGGTCGTTCAACAGCACAGCCCTCCTATTAGTCGGCAATTCAGCAAGGGCTCCGCCCCACTCGAGAGCGAGCCGCCGTTGCGCGCCGGTTACGCGTTGCAGATCCGCTTGCTCCTGCGCATTGGCTGCCTCTACTGCACGAGCAGAAGCCGTTCGATCCTGGGCAAACAACGTCCGCGTACGCTCGGCTTCAGCGCGGGACGCGACAAGACTCGCGGCAGCCGCCGAAAGCTCACTGTCCAACTGGAGTAATGACCCCGGATCCAGCACGCGAGCAGTCGTCGCACTTCCCGTCGGTGCATTTACCGACTTCAACGTAGTGATCGCGATACCGAAGCGCGTCTGCGCGGCCGCATCCACTGTGATGGCCTTTGGGGCTTGCTTCTCGGTCGCGCCTCCGGCCTCATCCGCTGTGCCTGCCACGGCAACCGCCGAAGCGAGAGCGAACGTCCGAATCAAGGCGAATGCAATGGCAAGCCAAAGTGCGCGCGTCCGGGCGCCCGCACCGCGGCCATGAGACATTGCTGCCTGAGGCCGGGCATCCGTAATAGGCGATGTGCCAAACACCACGCCTGCCAGAGGCGCGACGTACGCACTGCCACGCACCTCCTCAGCCGGCGCGCATCCACGCTCTGTCTTCAACATTCGTGTCTCATGGTGCTGGCCTCGTCATGCAGTTCTACTGACTCAGTTCTTCTCATTCTGGCCTGGCCCCTACTTCAACTCCGGCAGCATCGCAGTCGATGCCGCGATATTTACCTCGGGCCCTTCGAGCGGACGACGCATGGCATCCTCGAGCATCGCGAGCGCCTCCTGCGCCGTACGCACCGCATCCAACACTTGCAACTCGGCAAGTGACTGAGCTACTCGCGCGGCGACGAGCTCCGTGCGGTCGTTGCTCCCCGCCTCAAATCCCCGCTCGACTTCCGCGTAGATATGTTGAGCAGCGTCATAGACTGGACCACGCGCGTCGGCAAGCCGCTCAAGAGCGAGCCGCCACTGGCGGATAGCCTCGTCGATCTCCTGGTATGCCGTGTCGACCGTCCCTTCGAGCTTGGCGCCGGCCTGCTCCCGCCGGGCTTCGGCCTCGCCTATTGCACCAGCATTCTGATTCAGAATCGGCAGCGCCAGGGAGAGGTTGAACTGCAGCCTGTGCACGCCGTGATCCCACGTGAGTGCGGGACCGACGTGCACTTCCGGATATTGTTTCGCGACTTCCAGGCGAAGCGCTTCTTCAGCAACACTGTAACCGACTACGGTGCTGTGGACGTCGGCCCGCGCGAGCAGCGCTTCCTGGCGCCAGCGCTGCACCTGGGCCTGATCGATGTCGCCTGGGTCATCAAGCCGGTCCCAGGTGAGCTGAATCGAATCTACCGCGGCAAGGGGTACCCCGATCGTTGCCGCCAGCGCGCTTCGGGCCCCACTGGCGCGCCGCCGGGCATCGTGAAGACGCTGCTCGTCCGCAACCGCATCCCCGACCAGGCGATCGAGGTCGCCGCGGGCAGCGGCTCCCGCTTCGAGCCGACGACGCGCCATCTCGAGCTGCGCCTCGCGATCGGCTTGCACCTTCTCGAGGAGAGTGACCTCGCGTTCAGTCATCAGCAGGTCGACGACCGCGCGCCGCAATGCGATACGTTCCTTCCAGGCCACTTCCGTGAAATCGTAACGCGCCTGCCGAGCTGTCAAATCGGCAGCCGCTATGCGCGCCGCGCGCTTCGTCCCGACATCGAGCGGCCAGTCAGGAGTCAGAGCCCACAGCCATAGCGGCGCTCTGTCGTGCTGATTCGCGTACTCGGTTAGTAGAGCGACGCTGGGATTGGGCCGCTCGCGCGCCGTGCGCCGGCCCGCGGTGGCGACCTTGACGGCCGCGCGCCCTTCGGCGATGGCATGGTTGAAATACAGCATCGCAAAAAGAAGGTCGGCGCGATCCCACCTCTGCCGAGGCCAATCACCAGCACGCGAGGGAAGCTGCGCGTCCAAAACGGTGCGCAGCTGTGGATCGTTCAGGTTGCGATCCGCAAAGCCCGCGACGATCTGCTCGGGGGGTAGTGGATGCGGTAGGTAGTGGACGCACCCAGCGAGCACCGCCGCCGTCAGCGCCGCGACGATTGCGCGACTACTGTCCCTGCATCGCGAGAATTCCCGAACGACCCGGTACGCTGCCCGCCACGATCTTGCACCGTGGCAGGTTTTCCAAATCCAGCGTTCCGGCATACGTCGCAAGATCCGTGAGATGCACCCCACGAGCACGCCAGGTCCGCAGCAGCCGCGCGAACGATTCAAGATAGGCGCCGCCTTCCAACTCAGCGTGCAGCGTGAACACGTGATCACGCTCCACATCTTCCGCAGTCAGGGCGAGCAGATGATCGACCGGATCCCCGCCATCGAGATCCGGGCGGCCAATCAACTCGTCCAGAGTCGGCAATGTCGTCGGCAATTGAGGCACTGTGACCGCCGTTCCGGCAACGACCGGTATGAACGGACACAC
This sequence comes from Gammaproteobacteria bacterium, assembly GCA_028293765.1. Lineage (GTDB taxonomy): Bacteria > Pseudomonadota > Gammaproteobacteria > Steroidobacterales > Steroidobacteraceae > 13-2-20CM-66-19. The sequence continues at coordinate 60,768 of JAQGOG010000089.1, read as the reverse complement.
TCCTCGAGTGTCGGAAGCATAACGAAACCCCAGCTCCTGCTCCAGACCGGGGACGTATGAGTTTACTTGCCACCCCGCCGCGCCGTGCACCACCGGGCGATGCGCGAAGATCTGCGTGAACTCTTCGAACGCAAGCGTGAGCTCACGGCGCGTCCACGGCTCATTCGCGCTCGCCACACCGTCCTGCCATTTGATGTGGTCATATGTGTGCACGCCCACTTCGAAGCCGTTGCGGGCGACTTCCTGCATGAACGCGCGGCAGCGCCTGCCGATATGCGGGCCCGGCAGCAGCACTCCGTACAGGAGCGTTTTGATGCCGTAGTGCTCGACCACCGACGTCCGCTTCACCTTTCCCATGAAGCCGGGACGAAAGACACGCTTGATCGCACGTCCCGTGTGATCGGGGCCGACACTGAACAGAAACGTTGCCCGGGCGTCGACCTGCGACAGCACCTGTGCCAACCGTGGTACACCTTCACGCGTGCCCCGAAAGGTGTCGACATCGATCTTGAGGGCGATAGTGGGGGTCAACTCAACGACACCGGGTGACTCTGCAGCTCGCGCGCGAGCACCGGCAGGTCCACCGGCCCGGCAGCCGTGACCGCCGCGAGAATCTGCAACACTCCGCCCTCGCAACAGGCGACATAACAGCGCCCGTCGGCGCCGAAGAGCCGTGCCCGCTCGGACGGCTCGATGGTTCGCGGCTCGACCCGGGTCTTGTGGATCATCCAGCGCTGTCCTTCGACATGGGCGAACGCCCCTGGAAATGGCGGGGCCACCGCCCGTACCAGGTTGTGAATGTCCGTCGCCGACCGGCTCCAGTCGATGCGGCCGTCCTCCGGCCGGCGCCTGCCAAAATATTGCCCGGCTTCGAGCCGCTGCGGAATCTTTGGCGCCGTGCCATTGATCAGGCCGGGCAGCGAGCGCGCCAGGATGATCTCCGCTGCGATCGTGACCTTGCCGAACACGTCGCGAGCTTCGTCATCCTTGAGGATCGGCACTGCCAGCTGGTCCACGATATCGCCGGCGTCGGCACGCTCGTTCATGTAGTGCAGAGTCGCGCCCGTCTCAGTCTCCCCGTGCAGAATCGCCCAATTCACCGGTGCCCGGCCGCGATAGCGCGGCAGCATCGAGCCGTGAATATTCAATGCGCCCAGCCGCGCGGCATTCAGCAGAGGCGCCCCGATCATGGAGCGGAAATAGAAAGAGAACACGAAATCCGGCCGCAGCTCCGTGACCGTACGCTCGATCTCCGGCGTATTCACATCGGGCGGTGTAATGAGCGGCAGATCGTATTCCGCAGCCGTGGCGGCGGCGCTCGCAAACCACTGCGTCTCGTTCGGATCGTCCTTGGTCGTGACTACGAGAGGCACCTCGACCCCCGCCGACAGCAGCGTCTTGAGGCACCGCACTCCTACGTCGTGGTAAGCAAATACTACGGCCCGAGTCACGCTCATTCTGTCCCTCCCAGCGAGCGCTCGCTTCGTTGCTGCGCATACGTGCCGACCGCCTGCTGCGGCGGCTGGGTGTGTGCCGATTCATCCTCTTCCAGGACCGCGGCTACCGTGTAACGCGGCCGCTGGCGCACCTGCTCATAGATGCGGCCGACATACTCGCCTACGACGCCAAGCCCGATCAACAGCACACCGATCAGGAAGAATGCGATTCCGAACAGCGTGAAGACGCCCTCGGCCTCCGGTCCGACGATGAGGCGGCGGATTGCCAGCCCGAGTACCCCGATGAGCGACAGAAGGGCCAGCGCCGTTCCGGCCATGGTGAAGAACTGCAGCGGGGCGACCGAAAAGCCCGTCATCAGATCGAAGTTGAGGCGGATCAAGCGGTAGAGCGAATATTTCGACTGCCCGGCCTGGCGCTGGGCATGCTCGACTTCGATTTCCACCGGGTAGCGCGCGAATGTGTAGCCCAGCGCCGGAACGTAGGTACTCACTTCGAGGCAACGGTTGATCGCGTCGACGATGTTACGGTGATAGCCGCGCAGCATGCAGCCCTGGTCGCTGATGCGGATCTGCGTCGTCCGCTCACGGACACGATTCATCAAACGCGACGCCGCCTTGCGCCAATACACGTCATGGCGCCGCGCCCTGACTGTGCCGACGTAGTCCGCACCGTCGTCCATCGCGGCAACGATCTTGCCGATCTCTTCCGGCGGGTTCTGCAGGTCGGCGTCGAGGGTAATGACGTAGTCGCCCCGCGATTGTGCGAAGCCGGCGAGAATCGCCATGTGCTGGCCCGCGTTGCGTGCAAGTACGATGACTCGTGTCGAGTCGGGCCGCTTCTGGAATTGCTCCCGCAGCACGGCGACGGAACGATCGCTGCTGCCGTCATCCACGAAAATCACTTCATAACGCCGCCGCAACTGCTCGAGCGCCGGATAAAGCCGATCGAAGAGGGACTGCAGTCCCGCCTCCTCGTTGTAGACCGGAATGACGACCGACAGAGTCGCATTCATTTGCGCGCTCCTTGCAGGATCTGCGTCGCGGCTTCGACTACTCGATCGACATCGGACAGTTCCATCGCGGGAAACAACGGCAGCGTGACCGTCTCGCGGCCGATTCGCTCCGCATTGGGAAATTGCCCCTCGCGATAGCCCAATTCCCGGTAGGCAGTGAAGAGATGGATGGCGGGATAGTGCACGCCGACACCGATGCCCTGCTCCTTCATCGCTTCGATGAACCGCGGGCGCGAAATCCGCAAAGTGTCGAGCGGCAACAGCGGAGTGAAAACGTGCCAGCTGTGCCCATCATCGCCTCGCTCCGGCAGTCGCACCGGCGGCCTGTCGCTCCAGAGCTCGAAGTAACGCGCCACCAATTGGCGCCGGCGGGCGTTGAATTCCTCGAGGTGTCGCAATTGGCCGAGGCCCACCGCCGCCGCCACGTCCGAGAGATTCGACTTGCCACCGGCGATCAGGGTGTCGAAGCCATCGACACCGGATTTCACCTGGCCATGCCACCGCTGCAGCTCGATCGTCTTGATTTCGTCGGGCGAGCCGCCGGAAATCGCGCCGCCCTCGATGGTGGTGAGGTTCTTGTTGGGATGGAAGCTGAAACAGACGAGATCGCCGCAGCTGCCGATCTTGCGCCCGCGCCAGGCCGAGCCGATAGCGTGGGCCGCGTCCTCGATGACCCGCAACTTGTGCTTGCCTGCAATGGCGTAGAGCCGGTCCATGTCCACCGGGAGCCCCGCGAAATGCACGGGCATGATGGCCCGCGTGCGCGGGGTTATGGCAGCCTCGACCTGGTCGAGATCGATGTTGCGCGAATCGAGACCCACATCCACGAAAACCGGGCGCGCGCCGACGCGGACGATGACGTTTGCGGTAGCGACGAAGCTCAAAGCGGGCGTGATGACCTCATCGCCCTTGCCGATCCCGCAAGCGAGCAGCGCCATCTCCATTCCAGCGGTGGCAGAGGTCTGGGTACGCACCGGCCGCCCGCCGAGATAACTCGACAGGGCGGCTTCGAGAGCCGCGACTTTCGGGCCCGTGGCGAGCCAGCCGGAGCGCAGCACCTCGACGACGGACTGGATCGTTTCCTCGTCGATGGTCGGACGCGTGAAGGGCAACATCTTCTTCATCTGTTTCGCTTTCCTCTCAGGAACGGGCCACGAGGACCACGCCAACAATGATGACGCCGACCCCGACCACACGCTGGGTGTTAGGCATTTCACCGAACAGCCACCAGGCGAGCCCGATGTTCAGCACATAGCCCAGCGACAGCAGCGGGTAGGCCTGGCTGACCGGAACACGGGACAATCCGACGATCCAGACGACCACACTCAGCCCGTACGCAGTGAGGGCGTACCACAGCGACGGCACCGCCAGAAGCTGCAGCCCCTTGCTCATGACGTTGGCATCGGAACCCACCAGGGGACCGCTGATCCGCGTCGCCGCCTTGAGCCACAACTGCGCGAACGCGTTTAGCAGCACGCCGCATGACAAGACGCTGAAGTCCGCAAGCTTCACAGGCGACTCACCGCGATCGTTTTGTTGTCTGCTGCGATCACCCGCCCCGGCAAGCCGCGGCGCCGATAGGCATCCCACTCGCTTGGGCCAAAGAAAGCCACCGCGTCGGTGCTCGAGTTCCAGCGCGCCACGAAGTCAGCCGGTGTTGCCATTTGTTTCCCGGGCTCGGCGTGCAAGCCAAATTGAAGCTCGCCCTCGAAATCGACGAGCGTCAACGTTCGCTGCAGGTATGGGGAGATAGTCTCGCGATACTGTCCGACACTGAACAAAGCGGTTTGCGGATGCACCCAAGGCCTCGCGGCCGCGACCAGATCCCGAGCCGAGTGGGCGGGCGGCACAATGGCGAAGGCGCTCAACACACACTGCCAGGCGAGCACCCCCGCTGCCGCGGTTACGAATGCCGCACCGAATGCACCCGGAAGCGGCCTCCTCCAGGTAACGACCACGGCCGCTAGCACTGCCACAATCGCGGCGGCCGACCATGCGAGCGCCTCTTGAGGGACGAAGCTATTGCGTCGCGCTGAGTAGATCAGCAGTGCCACGCAGAAAGTAACGATGATGGCCGCCCCGATGCTTGCCGCGCGCTGCAGGAACTTCTGTTGTTCGGCAACGTACGCGCCGACGATCGCGGCTAGTGGCGGAAACATCGGCAGGATGTAAGGAGCGAGTTTGGATCCCGATGCCGAAAAAAACACGAGTGTGACGCCCGCAAAGATCACCAGGAATTTGAGCGGCTTGAATTCCCGCGTCGGTCCCGCCTCCACCCAGCCTTTGCGACAAGCGCCGACGACGGACGCTACCCAGGGCAGGACGCCGAGAAGCAGCAGCGGAAGGAAGAACCACACCGGTTCCACCCGTTGATGCACGGTAGTCAGGAAGCGGGCGAAATGCTCGTGCACGAAAAAGAATTCCGGAAAGTCTGGATTGCGTACCGAGACGGCAATGAACCATGGCGCCGCCACCAACAGAAAGAGTGGTAGTCCCACGCTCAGGTGCAGCCGCCTCCACGGACGCGCGTCGCGCTCGACGAGCGTGTAGACGATCAGCGTCACACCTGCAAGCACTCCGACAACGATGCCCTTACTCAGAATTGCCAGGGCCGCCGCAACCCACGCCGCCAGCATCCAACGCCGCTCGGCCGGGTCACCGACCGGGGCACTCTGGGCCAGCGTGAAGGCAAACACAGCGCCGCTCAGCCAGAACGTAAACCCGGCATCGAGCAGGTTGAGATGACCCAGTACTCCAAAGTAGGGACTCACCGCGAGGGTCACCAAAGCAGCCAGCCCGGCATTTCGGCCATACAGGCGCGTGGTCCAGCCGAAAACCATCGGCAGACAGGCGAACGCCAGGCCGACCGTCCACAGCCGTGAGGTCCATTCGCTCAGCCCAAAGACGGAGTACACCGCCGCCGTTGCCCAGTACTGCAAAGGCGGTTTCTCGAAGTACTTCAGGTCATCGAGCCGCGGCGTGAGCCAGTCACCGCTCGCGACCATCTCCCGCGGTATTTCGGCATAACGACCTTCGTCGGGGTCGAGCATCGGGCGCACCTGCAGTGTCGCAAACCAGACCGCCGCGAGCGCAATCCACGGCAGCCACCCAAGTCCGCGAGCGCGCGGCCGCAGCCCCGCTTCTATCGCCATATTTGCGCCGGCCGGTTCAGGTTCTCGACATCGCGGCCGCGCGGGCGCCGAAGTTTTCCTGCTTCACGTAGTAGTCGATCGTGCGGCGGATGGCCGTATCGAGATCGGTCGTCGGCGCCCAGCCCAGATCGCGCTTCGCCGCTTCGATGGCCGGGACGCGCACCTGGATGTCCTGGTAGTACTTGCCGTAGTAATCGCCAGCCGTGACGTCGATGATCTCGGTGGCCTTGGCGTTCTCGCGCAGGACCGGAAACTCCTGCGCAATGCGGATCGTGCGCTGCGCCAGATCGCGGATCGAGACGCAGTTAGCGGGGTTGCCGATGTTGAAGATGCGGCGCGTCGCGCGGCTATCCTTGTTCTCGAGGATGGTGAGCAGTGCCTCGATTGCATCGTCGATGAAGGTGAAGGAGCGCTTCTGGCTGCCGCCGTCGACGAGCTTGATGGGCCGCTTGTAGAGCACGTTCGAGAGGAACTGCGTGAAGACACGCGAGCTGCCCTCCTTCGGCTCCTCGACGTCATCGAGATTCGGGCCGATGAAGTTGAACGGCCGGAACAGCGTGTAGTCGAGGTTATCGCGCACGCCATACGCATAGATCACGCGATCGAGCATCTGCTTCGAGGCCGCGTAGATCCAGCGCTGCTTGTTGATCGGGCCGTAGACGAGTGGGCTCGTTTCCTCATCGAGGATGGGATCCGGCGACATGCCGTAGATCTCGGACGTCGAGGGGAAAATCAGGCGCTTGCCGTACTTTACGCAGTGGCGCACGATCTCGAGGTTCGCTTCGAAGTCGAGCTCGAACACTCGCAGCGGATGAGTCACGTACTGCGCCGGGTTCGCGATCGCCACGAGGGGCACCACGACGTCGCATTTCTTGACGTGATACTCGACCCATTCCTTGTTGATCGTGATGTCGCCTTCGACGAAGTGAAAGCGGCCGGTGCCTTGCGGCAGATCCCCGAGCTTGTTGTCGGCGAGGTCGATTCCATAGACCTCCCAGTTGCGCGTGCGCAGAATCGCGTTGGTGAGCGCGCTGCCAATGAAGCCGTTCGCTCCGAGAATCATGATTTTCAGTGCCATTTCCATCCTTCGAGCCCGTTATCGGGCGCGCAGCTTGAACTATGCCTGTCCGGGGGTCCAGCCCCTCATCCGCGACAGGTCTGCAGGGCGGAATCGTAGCATTTTCAGGGGGGTAACGAGGCCCGCGAGCCGGCCTGCGCCGCCGCCGCATAACGGCCGTCTAACCCCCGTTGAGGTTAGAGGGACAGCGGCAGGCCGACGTAGTTCTCTGCGAGGGTTTGGGCGGCGGCGCGCGAAGAGACGATGTACTCGAGCTCCGCGAGCTGGCGCCGCTGGTCGAACGCGTTGTCGGTCTCGAAACGATGCAGAAGTGCGGTCATCCACCAGGAAAAGCGCTGCACCTTCCAGACCCGCTGCAGGCAGGTCTGCGAGTAGGCGCTCAGGGCGTCTGTACTGCCGGATTTATAGAATCGTTCAAGGGCCGTGCCGAGCACCTGCACGTCCGCGATGGCCAGGTTCATGCCCTTGGCGCCGGTCGGGGGGACGATGTGGGCCGCATCCCCCGCCAGAAACAGCCGCCCGCTGCTCATGGGCTCGACCACGAAACTGCGCATCGGGGTAACGGACTTCTGCAGGACGGGCCCGATGGCCAGCTGAGAGCCCAGGCGCGCCTGCAGCTCGGTCCAGACGCGCTCGTCGGGCCAGTCGTTGAGATCCGCGTCGGGGAGACATTGCAGATAAAGGCGGCTCACGGCAGGCGATCGCATACTGAGCAATGCGAAGCCCCGCGCGTCATTCGCATAGATGAGCTCGTGCGAGGCAGGGGGTGCTGCCGCGAGGAGTCCCAGCCAGGCAAACGGGTAGACGCGTTCGTATAGCGTGAGCTCACGTTCCGGAATGCTCGGCCTGCAAATACCGTGAAAGCCATCGCAGCCGGCTATAAAGTCGCATTCGAGCGTGTGCTCCTGTCCGCCCACGCGATAACGGACACGCGGGCGGTCGGTGTCGAAGTCACTGACTGCTACGTCCTCGACTTCAAAGTGCAGCGGCTGCCGCGCCTCGAGCCGCGCCTCGATAAGGTCCCTCACGACCTCCTGCTGCCCGTAGATCATCACGGCCTTGCCGGTGAGCTCCGCGAAATCGATCCGGTGATTTTCGCCCTTGAAATGCAGGAAAATGCCGTGATGGGGCAATCCGTCGCGCATCATTCGGGCGCCGACGCCGGCCGCGTTCAAAATGTCGACGCTTTGGTGCTCCAGCACGCCTGCACGAACGCGCTGTTCGAGGTATTCGCGCGTCCTGGCCTCGAGAACGACGCATTCGATGCCCCGTTGGTGCAGCAGCTGTGCCAACAGCAGCCCGGCGGGGCCTGCGCCAATGATGGCAACCTGAGTACGCATGCAACGCTCCGACGCCCGGGAATCGGGTGGTAAGCGCTAGACTGTAGTGCCGGTGGCGCGGGCGGCCCATGGACGTAAACGCGTTCCGCTTGGATTATTCGCGCCGGAAAGAACGTTTTGCGTGGAATTGCCCTGATGACGGAGCCGCGTGCCGCAATCCCCCGATTTTTCCTGTACGGCGAGCCGCCCCGGGATGCGGACGAGCGCTTCCTGCATGTCGAGACCATCGCGGATCGCAGCCGCCTGTACGAGTGGCGGATCCGTCCGCACGCCCATCGCGACCTGCATCAGTTACTCGTCATATTCACCGGCGGCGGCGAGATGCAGGCGGAAACGCAGAGCCACTCCTTCAATGCGCCCACATTGTTGATCGCACCCGCGGGCGTCGTACATGGATTTGCTTTCGCCGCCGAGACGGACGGGTACGTCGTCACTCTGGCGGACACCTTGCTGCGCGCTCTGGCTCGGGAGGAAGCGGCCTTCAAAAGGCTGTTTCTGGCACCAACCTGCGCGTCGCTCGCAGCCGATCCCACCCACGCCCAGGAATTCGCGGATATCTTGCCGAAACTCAGACGCGAGCTGGTTTGGAAAGCGCCCGCCAGCGGCGCCGCCGCCGCCGCACGGCTCATGACGGTGTTGGTCAGCGCGGTGCGCGCACTGCACGCGCCATCCGAACCGACTTCGGCGGCGAGCAATGCGCGCGCCGCGCTGGTGGCACGCTTTCGCGAAAAAGTGGAATCGCATCTGCGCATGGAGTTGTCCATCGCGCAGTATGCGAAAGCATTGAGTGTCACGCCGGCGCGGCTGCGCGCCGCCTGTCTGGAGGTAACTGGAAAGCCGCCGGCGAGGGTCCTGGAGGAACGCCTGCTGCTCGAGGCGAAGCGAAATCTCACCTACACGAATATGACCGTGGCGGAGACCGCCTACTATCTCGGATTCAGCGATCCGGCGTACTTCTCGCGCTTCTTCAGCAAGCACGCGGGAGAGTCGCCGGCCACCTTCCGCAAGCGGATGGCACGCTGAGACATCGCCGCGGAGGAACCTTTGAGCACGCCCCTGACCAAAGCTGTGCGGGATACCAAGCCCGAGGCAAGAGGAGCTCATTCCATGCGTTCGGTCTTCGGCCGCGAGGCTCTGTTTAGCGCGATTGCACTGCTGCTCAGCGCGATCCTGATCCAGACGATCTACGCGACGCTCATCCGACCCCGCGCGGACGCCATCCTCGCGCAGCCAATCGTTGCGCAGGGACAGCAGAAGTCTGGCGAGCCCGTGACGCACAACCTGCGTTCCGTGTACGTCATTCTCAAGGACTACGAGCAGGAAATCGCGCTGATCCTGGCAACCTGGGCGCTTTGTCTCATCGGCTACCAGGGGCGCGAGGTCGCGCGCAACCGGCTGCTGCTCGAGAAGGATTACATCGAGCTGGGCGAAGGCCACGTCGTGCTTCCCGACGACGCGCGCGCTTACGGCCGGCCGATAGAGAGCCTGCCGCGCGACGAGCAGGAAATGCTTCTGCCGCGCGCTCTGCTGGTGGCGCTCAATCGCTTCGGTGCGACGCGCAGCGTGCAGGACTCCGCCGAGGCGGTCAGGGCAGAGTGCGAAAACGAGCTCGACCGGCTCGATGCGCAGCTGTCGATGGTCCGCTTTACGGCGTGGGCCATCCCCGCTGTCGGATTCGTCGGCACGGTGCGCGGCATCGGCCGGGCGCTGCAGGAGGCGCAGGGCGCGCTCCACGGCGACATTTCCGGTGTGACGCTCGGTCTCGGCGTGACTTTCAACGCCACGCTCACAGCGCTCGTGTCATGCATCCTGGTGATGTTCTTCCTGCACCAGTTGCAACAGGCGCAGGATCGCCTGGTGCTCGACGCCCGCATGTACATCGATCGGCGGCTGATCCGCAACATGCGCGTGCATTGAATGTTCTTTGATTTGGCTGAAAGTCGCCCGGGGCGCGCAGCCTGCGGCGCTTTCAGCGAGCGCGACTAGGGAGGGTCGCTGCACACTGGCAAAACGCGCGGCTTTTGCCGGGGGCGCCCAGCCCGCTAGGTGATAGGCCGGTTCGCGAGCAGCTCAACAGCAGCGGGTCACTCCGGTCCATTTCTGGCGCTGGCAGTCGGCGAAAAAGGCCTTGCGGGTCATGACCGGCTCGTCCGCATGCTCGCGAGCATGATGGGCAAGATAACGGTCGTAGGCATCATCTCCCGAGACGGCCCGTATATAACGCCATGCCGCTGCCAGCCAGCGCAGCACGGTCCGATCGCCAGGCGTCCGATCGCTCATCAATGACTCCCCAGCGCACCCTGCAGCCCCGCTGCCACCTCGACACCTTCCAGCTTCGTAGGCTGATAAGGAGCTTCGCAGCCGTTGGGTACCGGCAAGCCGCGCAACCGGCGCAGGCAGATGCGGCTCGTGTCGAGAATCACGAACCACAGCACCGCGGTAAAGAAGATCGTCAGCCAGCCGTCGAGCCGCTGATTGAAGATGAGCTGCCCGGCCACCGCCGCCCGATCCGGCGGCAACGCTCCAGCAGCGAGCTTCGCCGCCATATCGTTCGCAGCGGAGAAGAACCCGAGCTTCGGATCGGCACTCACGATTTTCTGCCACGCGGCTACGGTCGTGACGAGCGCGAGCCAGGCGAGCGGCAGCGCCGTGACGAGCGCGTAACGCGCCCTCCCCGACTTGATGATTATGCCCGTCGCTACGCAGAGCGCTATACACGCCAGCATCTGATTGGAGATGCCAAACAGCGGCCACAGGATGTTGATGCCGCCGTTCGGATCGATCACGCCTACGTAGAGGAAATAACCCCAGCCCGCGACGATCAGCGTGCTCGCGAGCACCACTGACGGGTACCACGATGTGCGGCCGAGCGGCTTCGAGATATGGCCGAGGAGATCCTGCAACATGAAGCGGCCGACGCGGGTGCCGGCATCGATGGTCGTCAGGATGAATACCGCTTCGAACATGATCGCGAAGTGATACCAGACGCTGAGCAGGCCCCGGCCGAATGTCGAGCCGAAGATGCTCGCCATGCCGACCGCGAGCGACGGTGCGCCGCCCGTGCGCGCAAACAGACTGCTCTCACCCATGTCGTGAGCGAGGTTCGCCATCTGCTCCGCGGTAACGGGGAAGCCCCAACCGGTGATCGTGTGGACGGCCAGTTCCGGTGTCGCCCCGACGACTCCCGCACCGACGTTGATCGCAAAGTACACGCCAGGATCGAGGAGTGTGGCTGCGATGATCGCCATGATGGCAACCAGCGATTCGAGCGCCATGCTGCCGTAGCCGATCAGGCGCACATCCCGCTCGTTAGCGATGAGCTTCGGCGTCGTGCCGCTCGAGACGAGTGCGTGGAATCCCGAGATGGCGCCGCAGGCGATCGTGATGAACACGAACGGAAACACCTTGCCACTGAACAACGGACCCGTGCCGTCGACGAACTGCGTGATGGCCGGCATCTTGATCTGCGGGTGCATGAGCAGAACAGCGATGGCGAGCAGGAAAACGGTACCGAGCTTGAGGAAGGTGGAGAGGTAGTCGCGCGGTGCGAGCAGCAACCAGACCGGCAGAATGGCAGCGAGCCAGCCATAGACGATGACGAATGCCGCGAGCGAGATAGCGGGATAGTCGAATACCGTGCGCAGCAACGGCTGGTGATCGATCCACCCGCCGCCGAATACCGAGAGGAAGATGAGCGCCACGCCGAGCACGGACGCCTCGAGCACCCGTCCGGGCCGCCACGAGCGCATGTAGAAGCCAACGAAGATCGCGACGGGGATCGTGGCAAACACGGTCGATGTCGCCCAGGGGCTGTGCTTCATCGCGTTGACGACCACGAGGCCGAGCACGGCGATGAGAATGATCATGATCATCAGGGTACCAATCAGCGCGGCGAAACCCCCGAGCGGCCCCAACTCGTCGCGGGCCATCTGGCCGAGGCTGCGTCCGTCGCGGCGTGTGGAGAGCATCAGGATCGTCATGTCCTGCACGCAGCCGCCGAGGACCGAGCCGATGATGATCCACAAAGTGCCGGGGAGATAACCGAACTGTGCCGCCAGCGTCGGACCTACCAGCGGTCCGGGGCCGGCAATGGCCGCGAAGTGATGGCCGAAGGCCACCCATTTGTGAGTGGGAACGAAATCCCGGCCGTTGTTGAGGCGCTCGGCGGGAGTCGCGCGAGTTGGGTCGACGACGAAGACCTTCGCCGCGATCCATGCCGCGTAGAAGCGGTACCCGAGCATGTAGACGCAGACGGCCGCAACGACGATCCACAGTGAATTGATTGGCTCTTGACGGTACAAAGCGATCCCGCCGAGCGCGAACCCCCCTATCACCGCGAGCACCACGCCCCACATCTTGTTCATCTGAAAACCACCCCCTCCTGCACCGAAACGCGAACCGCACTGCACCATCCGAGATTAGCGCAGATGCGAGACTTTGGTCGCCACATCCTTCAGGCGAGCAAGCTCTTCAGCGCGCGGCCATAGCGCGCCGCGATTGCATCTCGCCGGTAGTGACGGCCATTGATAACAACCTTCACGCCCGCGCGCCAGACGGAATCGACCACTCCGCGGCCGCTGGCGAAGATCCAGGTGTCGAGAATCTGGTCGTGACGGCGTTCGATGAGGGTCGGATGATCCGATGCCAGGCTTACGACGTCCGCGGATGCGCCCACCTTCAGGCCAACGGACCCGCGGCGCGCTTCTGAATGCAGTGCCTGGGTTCCCCCGGACAATGCGCCGTCGAAGAGACTGCGGCCTGTCGAGTGATTCTGGGCCGAGGCCAGCACATTGCGGGCGCGGTGAGCGAGGCGCTGCGAATATTCCAAGGTCCGGAGTTCTTCGGCCGCATCCAGCAGGATGTTCGAATCAGAGCCGATTCCGAAGCGGCCTTGCTGCGCCAGGAACGCGGGGGCCGGAAAGGTGCCGTCGCCGAGGTTGGCCTCTGTAATCGGACACAGACCGACGACGGCCCGGCTTGCGGCCACACCTCGCAACTCTGCGTCCGTCGCATGCGTGGCATGCACGAGGCACCAGCGCTCATCGACCGGCTGCGTTTCCAGCAGCCACTCGATCGGACGCCGGCCCGACCAGGCAATGCAGTCCTCGACCTCCTTCGTCTGCTCGGCGATGTGGATATGAATGACATCTCCCTGCGCGAGCTGCACGATTGCCGTGAGCTCTTCTGGAGTGACGGCGCGCAGGCTGTGAGGGGCCACCCCGACCGTCGCGCCGGCGAGCCTGCTCACCGCCGTCCGGCTTGCTTCGACGATGAGCGCAAAACGCTCGGGGTCATTGATGAAGCGTCGCTGGCGGGAAGTCGGCTCGGCGCCGCCAAAACCACTGTGAGCATAAAAGGTAGGCAGCAAAGTGAGACCGATCCCGGTCTCCTCAGCCGCAGCCGCGATGCGGCTGGCCAGTTCGCCAGGATCGGCGAACTGCGTGCCACCCGGAGCATGGTGGAGATAGTGGAATTCGCCGACGTGCGTAAAGCCGCCTTCGAGCATCTCGGCATAGGCGAGCGCCGCTATAGCTTCGAACTCATCGGGCTCCAGGCGCTCCACGAAACGGTACATGAGCTCGCGCCACGTCCAGAAGCTATCCCCAGTGGGTCCGCGACGCTCCGTCAGGCCAGCCAGGCCGCGCTGAAAAGCGTGGCTGTGAACATTGGGGACACCCGGCACGCCGATGGCATGCCGCTCATCCGCTTCCGTGGGGGCGACGCCGGCCTCAATTCGTTCGATGCGTCCACCCACGGCGGTCAGCCGCACCTTGGCAGCCCAACCGTCCGGCAGCAGCGCTGTCTCGAACCACAGATTTTTCATGCCCCCTTGCCCCTTCTCGTGCGCTGCCGGCTCGCAGGCGTACATTATTGATGATTGGCTGCGGTGAAAGCAGCCTAAGGAGCCGAACGAGTGAATGACGAGACCGAGCCGCGATGGTTGACCGTGCTGCGCGGGTCAGGACCCCTGGTGGTGACGATGCCGCACACTGGAACAGAGCTCGTAGCAGGGATCGAGGGCGGATTGGTGTCTTCGTGGTTGGCACGCAGGGACGCGGACTGGTGGATCGACAAGCTGTACGACTTCGCCGGTAGCCTCGGAGCGACGGTCATCCGAACGGCGATCTCCCGCACCGTAATCGACGTCAACCGCGACCCATCCGGCGTCTCACTTTACCCCGGGCAGGCGACGACCGAACTGTGTCCCACCACGACGTTCGACGGTGAGCCCCTTTATCGCGCGGGTCACGCTCCGGGTGAGAAAGAAATTGCAGCTCGCAGGCTTGCCTACTTCGAACCTTATCATCGAGCCGTAGCCGCAGAAATCGCACGGTTGCGTGCGCGGCACTGCGTCGTAACACTGTATGACTGTCACGCAATCCGCTCGCGGATTCCGCGCCTGTTCGAGGGCATGTTGCCCAACTTCAACATCGGGACAAACAGCGGCTTGAGTTGCTCGCCAGTGTTGACGGCGCAAGTTGAGGCGATCTGCAGTGATGGGGACTTCAGTCGCGTGACGAACGGGCGCTTCAAAGGCGGTTACACGACGCGCCATTACGGGCACCCCGTCGATGGCGTGCACGCCATGCAGATGGAGCTTGCCTGTCGCGGCTATATGCGCGAGCCACGCGAGGCGGTCGGCCCTGCCGATTGGCCGACCGCCTACGATGAGGCGTTGGCCATGCCAATGCGCGCATTGCTCGAGCGCGTCCTGCGGGCGTGCGCGCAGTTCGCAACCTCGGCGACTTGATCAAAACCGAAGGCCGACCCGAATTGGAATGAACTCGGTCGGTTGCTGCGTTTCCATTCGGTTGTAGCGCGCCTCGATGAACCACGATTGCCCGCCATACAGCGCGAATTCAACGCCGACGCCGGCATTCCACGCGAACCGGGTCGTCTCCTCGCGGTCGACGAGCACGTCGCCCGGGAAAACTGCCCGGCCGCAGAAACCCCACCAGGCATCGCATACGTAACCGGCTACGGCTACGGTCTGCGTGAGCTCGATGCGACGATAGTCGACACCGACACCCGCCAACAGATAGCCGCGCACACCCCTACCGAGCGGAACGTTAAAAACAGCGTCGACATCGAGACCCACGATCTGGCCGTTGCCGGCGTCGATACGGGTCTGGTTCGCAACCTCGCCGAGGTTCAGAAGCGTGTCGGTAGCGTTGAAGCGGGTGTAATGCAAGTCGGCCCGCAGCGCGAGCGGCGAGTCGGCTAACGGTCGCCACGTCACCCCTGACCCGATCGACCAGCCGTTGTCGAGAAAGTCAGCCGTGCGGCCAGTGGTGAGGCTATATCCTGCGTCAATGTGCCACTGAAGTGGCCGCTGCTGCGGGTCATAGACCTGTGCGAGCGCGGGTACGCAGGTGCCAACCAACAGCATCGCGCCTAACGACCAGATATAACGCTTCATGTTCAGATTCTCCGATTGCGCACGCTCCGCGTGCTCATCGTCGACCCCGGGGCATTCCCTGGTGGGATACCCGTGCGACGCACGGTCGCACCCGCTTGCGCACACGCTGCGTTGCATCCGGGCAACGAATGCGTCGCAGCATGGGACCTTTGCAGTAAGTGCGCGTCGGCGTCGCATGCATCGTGCCCGGATCCCTCCGGCGATGTGGCAGCTCCGCCAGGCATCAACCGCGGCGGCGCAACCTACGCTTCATCGCGTGGGTGATCTCACGCAGTTCGGTGATGCCTAGCGCCGTCGCAGACAGGAAGAACGCAACAACGCCCGTCGCGATGACAAGGGTGAGCGCTCCGAGCTTGGTCCAGAAGGGCTGGGTAGCCCAATCGGCGAGGAGAAAATGGGCGCCCGCCCAGCAGATCAGGGCGAGCACGGCGGACGCCGCGGCGAGCCGCGATAGCAGGCGCAGCATCGCGCTCGACTCGAGGTAGCCCAGATGGCGGCGCATCAGGAAATACAAGATCAGAAAATTCGTGGTCGCAATGCACGCTGTCGAGAATGCCAGGCCCCGATGCCCCCACCCCAGGTGCAGAGTGAAGAACCAATTGAGCACCAGGTTGAGCCCGACCGCGATGAAGCTGACGACCATGGGTGTCTTGCGCTGATCGAGCGCATAGAACGCATTGACGAGCACCTTGAGCGCGGCGTAGCCGCAGAGTCCGATGGCGTAGAAGCGCAGAGCGCCCGCCGACTCCGCCGTCTCGTGAGCGCCGAATTTCCCGTGTTGGTACAGCACCGAGATGATCGGCTCGGCGAGCATGATCAAGCCGACGCTCGCCGGAATCGTCATCAGGAATGCCAGGCGCATGCCGCGCGCCAGCTCGCTGCGAAATGACACCATGTTGCCGTTGGCGGCCATTCTGGCCAGCAATGGCAACGCAACGGTGCCGAGCGCTACGCCGAAGATGCCCAGAGGCAGTTGCATCAAACGGAAAGCAACGGTGAGCCAGAATGTCGGACCATCGCCGAGCTGCGAGGCGAACACCGAGTTGACCAGCACGTTCACCTGCGTCGTACTGGCCGCCACGACTGACGGTCCCATCAGGCGCAGGATCGCTTTCACGCCTGGGTCGCGCCACTGGAAATCCGGATGAAACACGTAACCCAGCCGGCGGACCGACGGCAGTTGCACGGCCAACTGCAGCCCGCCGCCGATGAGCGTCCCTATCGCCAGACCCAATATCGAGCGCGTGCCGAAATCATGGTCCAGCCACCAGCCGAGCAGCACCCCGGCGACGATCGAACCCAGGTTGAAAAAGCTCGAGGCCATCGCCGGCACGCCGAACACGTTCTTCGCG
Organism: Gammaproteobacteria bacterium; assembly: GCA_028293765.1. Lineage (GTDB taxonomy): Bacteria > Pseudomonadota > Gammaproteobacteria > Steroidobacterales > Steroidobacteraceae > 13-2-20CM-66-19. Next base: position 43,956 of record JAQGOG010000089.1, on the reverse strand, counting down.
TTCAACATTCCCATCACCAGCGCCGCCAGCGAGACGAGCAGGATGAACGGATACATGACCCGGGTGAGAGTGACGGTGAGAGCCGCCTTGTCGCCATCGAAACCCGGGGCGAGAACGGACACGAGCCAGGGGGCGGAAATTATCCCCGCTATGGTGATGGCACTGAGGACGATGATGGCGAGAGTGGCCACCTTATCGGCCAGTCGCCACGCCGCTGCGTCGCCCTGCACCGCAGTCGTCTTGCTGAACGTGGTTACGAAGGCGGTTGACAGCGCACCCTCGGCGAACAGATCGCGGAGCAGGTTCGGAATGCGAAAGGCGATGGTGAAGGCGTCCATGAGCCGCCCGCCGCCAAAGATCGCGGCGAAGATCTGCTCACGAGCAAGCCCCAGCACACGACTGCACAGCACCGCGAGGCCTACGATGCCAGCGGCTTTGGTATTCAGTTTTTCAGCGCGGGAATCCGGAAGCGGCGTGGGCGCTCCGGTCGCGGGTATATCGCCTGGTGGCATGCGGGCGCCAAGGTAGCATCCGCAAGGCGGTCCGGCCATCGCAACGGTGCTCCGGCGGGCAGAAGAGTGACCGCGGGGGATACCCACCAAGGTCGCTTGCGGCGCGCTGCCGCCACATTATATTATTGACCCCATAATATTAACCGCCGCGGGCTCCTTGCGAGGCTGCCATGAATCCTGACGTCATCATCACGTGCGCCGTTACGGGCGACGACACCAAGGTCACCAAAAGCCCCCATTGCGCGATCACGCCTGAGCAGATCGCCACTACGGCGATCGAGGCCGCAAAGGCTGGCGCCGCTATCGTGCACATCCACGTGCGCGACCCCGAGACCGGCGCTTTCAGCATGGAGACGCGCCACTATCGCGAGGTCGTGAAGCGAATCCGCGAGAGCAAGGTCGACGTGATCGTCAACCTCACCTGCGGCATGGGTGGCTACATCTGTGTCGGCGACAATGGTCTGCAAGACACACCCGCGCCGGGCACGGATTTCGTGAGCCAGGAAGACCGGATGCGGCACGTAATCGACCTGTGCCAGGAGGGCCTCTATCGCCCCGACATCGCCACACTCGACTGCGGCAGTCTCAACTTCGGCGATGGCAACCGCGCTTATATCTCCACGCCGAATTACCTGCGCAAAGGCGCCGGCATTCTGCGGGACCTCGGAGTGAAGCCGGAGCTCGAAGTGTTCGACACGGGCAATCTCTGGTTCGTCAGGCAGATGATCAAGGAGGACCTCATCCCCTCGCCCGCCTTGATCCAGCTCTGCATGGGAATTCCGTACGGTGTGCCCGCGGATACGGGTCACCTGCTCGCAATGGTGAATACGCTGCCCCCGGGCGCGATTTGGACGTCCTTCGCCGTTAGCCGCATGCAGATGCCATGGGTGGCCCAATCCCTCCTCCTCGGCGGCAATGTGCGGGTGGGTCTCGAGGACAATCTGTACTTGAGCCGCGGTGTGTATGCGAGCAATGCGCAGTTGGTCGAGAAGGCGCGCACGATCATCGAAGCCATGGGAGCTCGCGTTCTCACTCCGGCGCAGACGCGGGAGCGACTGAAACTGGGTTGATGAAACCGCACCCAGCGGTTCGACCGCAGTGAGGGAGAAGTGGACCGTGGCGGGAGAACTCATTTATCGGACTGCGCTCGAGCCGGAGTGGATCGACTACAACGGTCATCTGCGGGACGCGTACTACGGTCTGATCGTGAGTTACGCGAGCGACGCGCTCATGGACCGGCTGGGGATGGACGCGCCCTATCGCGAGCGGACGCGCAATACGCTGTACACCGTGGAGATGCACATCCACTATCTCCGCGAGGTCAAGAAATCGGACGCCGTGCTGGTGACCGTGCGTATGCTCGGCGCCGATCACAAGAGAATCCACGCGGCCTTCGATCTCACACGCGAGGGCGACGCGGATGCGGCCGCAAGTGCTGAGCTCCTGCTCTTGCACGTACATCAGGGGGAAACGGTAGCCACTGCGCCCTTTCCGCCCGAGATCAGCGGCGCGATCGCAGCGCTTGTCGAGGCAACGGCGAACGCGCCTGCCTCTTGGCCGGGCTCGCGCAGCATCGAATTGCGCCGTAGATAGGTTAGCTCGCATCACTCTGTATGCAACGCTGGACGCAAGCGCCGCCCCTACTTGCGGTTACGGTGGAGATTTGTGGCTTAGTAAATGAGTCCCTCGGCCATCAAGCGACTTCTCGCCCCGCGCAGTATCGCGCTTATCGGTGGCGCGTGGGCCGATGCGGTCGCCGCAGCCTCGCTCTCCATCGGCTACACCGGCGAAGTGTGGCGCGTTCATCCGAAACGGCCCTCCTCCACTGGCACACCCTACTTCCGCTCGGTCGATGAGCTTCCCGGCGCGCCGGACGCCACGTTCATCGCCGCTCCGAATGTCGAAGTGCCCAACATAGCGGCGGCGCTTTCGCGTCGCGGGGCGGGCGGATTCGTGTGTTTTGCGGCGGGCTTTTCCGAAACCGCAAGCGAGGCAGGCGTACGCCTGACGCAGGAGCTGGTTGCCAGCGCCGGCGACTTGCCGTTCTTCGGCCCGAACTGTTACGGGTTCATCAACTTCTTCGACGCGGCTGCGCTCTGGCCGGACCAAGTCGTCGGTGGTCGGCGCGAGCGCGGGGTGGCCCTCATCTGCCAGAGCGGCACCATTGCATTGAATCTGCTCTTCAATGAGCGGTCGCTGCCGATCGGTTATGTCCTGACGGTCGGCAACCAGACATGCCTCGCCGTCGAAGACATGATCGAGCTGCTCTCGCAGGACGAGCGAGTCACGGCATTCGGCCTTTACGTGGAAGGCATCAAAGACGCCGCACGTTTCGCTCGCGCGGTCGCTAAAGCCAGAGCCGCCGGCAAGCCCATTGCCATCGTCAAAGCCGGGCGCACCGAAGCCGCCGCAAGAACGGCGCGCAGCCATACTGGAGCCTTGGCTGGAGCCGATGCGGTCTTTGACTCGTTCTGTAAGCAAGCGGGGCTCGCGCGCTGCGATTCGCTCGCGACCCTCTGTGAGACCTTGAAGGTGCTCCACAGCGGAGGTCCCCTTACCGGCCGGCGGGTGCTCGTGATGGGTGCATCCGGCGGCGACATGGCAATGACCGCGGACGCGTCCCGCGACCTTGGGGTCGAGTTTCCGCCGATTCCCGCCGACTCGGTCACCAGCCTCCGCGCGATCCTGAGCGACCGGGTCCATATCTCCAACCCATTCGATTTCCACACGCACGTGTGGTTCGACCGCCCCGCGCTGCGTTCGATGTTTTCCGTCGTCCAGCGAGCCGGGTTCGACGCCGTCGGCTTCATGGTCGACTGCCCGCCCGCAGCGAAGGCTGATTCCGCGAGCTACGTTGCCGTAATCGACGAATTCATAGCCGCATTCCCCGGCGCGCCGACTCGCGGCGCAGTGATTTGCTCGTTACCGGAATCGCTAGCCGCCGAGACCCGCGAGAAGTGCCTGGCCGCCGGAATCGTGCCGCTACAAGGGCAGCGCCAAGCCCTGGAGGCGCTGGATCTCGCCGCCGGAATTGGAGAAGTCTGGGCAAGTGGCCAACGCGTGGAGCTACGGATACCTCGTCTCAGCGACACTTTGCGCCCCTCGAGAACGCTCTCCGAGCAGGAGGGAAAAGAGGCGTTGGCTGCCTTCGGAGTGCGCGTACCCCGCTCGCGGGTCGTGAGCCCGCCCGATGTCACGGATGCTGCCGAAGCAATCGGCTTTCCGGTCGTCATCAAGGCTGCAAGCGCTGCGCTGGAACACAAATCGGACGTCGGCGGCGTCGTCATCAACATACGAAATTCTGCTGACGCGAAGGCCGCGGCGGAGCGACTCTCGCGACTCTCGGACGCGATGCTCGTCGAGGAAATGGTGACGGACGGCGTCGCGGAAGTACTCATTGGCATGACCGTCGACCCGCAGTTCGGTCAGATCCTCGTACTCGGTGCCGGCGGTGTCCTGACGGAGCTGTTGCGAGACACCGTCAGCCTGCTGCCGCCCTTTACCGCAACGGCAATCGAAGCGGCGATAGGCAAGCTCGCCGTAGCAAAACTGCTCACCGGTTATCGCGGTCGCCCCCCAGCCGACGTTACAGCTCTGGTAGAGGCTGCCTTGGCCTGCACGCGCTACGCCGAAGCAAATGTTGATACTCTCCTCGAGCTGGACATCAACCCCGTCATCGTTCGACCGGCAGGCCTCGGCGCTGTCGCAGTGGACGCGCTGATCCGCCTCCTGGAGGAGCACTGATATGTCAGATGGTATTGAGGTCACCACCGACGGCGCGATTCTCGAGGTAACGCTCAATCGCCCCAAGGCAAACGCGATCAACCTGGCGGCCAGCCGCCGACTGAATGACGTGTTCACTGCGTTCCGCGACGACCCCCAGCTGCGCGTCGCGATCGTTACGGGGAGCGGCGACCGCTTCTTCTGCGCCGGTTGGGATCTCAAAGCGGCGGCGGAAGGCGAAAAATCCGACGAGGATTGGGGCAGCGGCGGATTCGGCGGCCTGAACTACCCGCGCAACCTGGACAAACCACTTATCTCCGCGGTAAACGGCATCGCATGCGGCGGCGGCTTCGAGATCGTCCTCGGAACGGACATCATCGTCATGGAAGAGCATGCCCGCTTTGCGCTCCCGGAAATCAACGTCGCGGTATTGGCGGACGCCGGCACGATCAAGCTCCGTCGCCGCATCCCCTACCACATCGCCGTAGAATTCCTGATGACTGGCCGGTGGATGGACGCGACAGAAGCCAGGCACTGGGGCCTGGCCAACCACGTCGTCCCGACAGGTCAGAGTCTCACTAAGGCTCGCGAGATCGCCAAGCAGCTGGCCGACGGTCCGCCTCTGCTGTTTCCGGCAATCAAGCAGCTCCTGCGTCATACCGAGATGGTGCCCGAACATCAGGCGTTCGAGCTGCACGACAATCTCCACGCAGTTCAAAAGGTCATCCGGTCGGACGATCTCGTGGAAGGCGCGCGCGCCTTCGCCGCAAAGCGCAAACCAACCTGGACCGGGAAATAACCTAAGCTCGTCAGCTTTTCATCCCCCTAAAGGCCGCAGCAATGCACGCGAGATGATGTGCCGCTGCACCTCGCTGGTCCCATCCCAAATTCGCTCGATCCGCGCATCCCGCCAGATCCGCTCGAGCGGCAGATCCGACATCAACCCCATCCCGCCGTGAATCTGCAGCGCCTCGTCGGCCACCATGGCAAGCATCTCGCTCGCCTTGAGCTTCGCGATCGCCATATCCATGTCCGTGGCGGTTCTGTGATCCAACTTCCAGGCAGCCTCCAGCGTAAGCAACTCCGCCGCACGCAGCTCCACGGCCATATCCGCGAGCTTGAAAGCGACCCCCTGGAACTTTCCGATCTGCTGACCGAACTGCACTCGATCCACCGCCCACTGCTTGGCGAGCTCGAGAGCCCGCTCCGCTCGGCCCAGGCAGTTGGCCGCCACTTGCAGGCGAGTCGCGCCGAGCCAGGTGTTCGCGACTTCGAATCCTTGGTGAAGCCCACCGAGCACGGCCGACTTCGGGATCCGGCAGTCGGTGAACTGCAGGATGCTGTTGGTGTAGCCGCGATGTGAGACGTTCCTGTAGCCGGGCCGCACCTCGAAACCCGGTGTACCCACGTCCACCAGGAATGCCGTGATGAGCTTGCGCTTGCCCCGTGGAATCTCCTCCTCGCCCGTGGCCGCGAACAGGATGACGAAGTCCGCATGATCGACGTGGCTGATGAAGTGCTTCGTGCCATTGATGATGAAGTCGCCATCCTTCTCGACGGCCGTGGTCTTCATGCCGCGCAGGTCCGAGCCCGCGTCCGGCTCGGTCATCGCCAGGCATTCGGTCCTCTCGCCGCGCACGGCGGGAAGCAGATACCGCTCCCGCTGCTCCCCTGCGCACGCGAGCAGGATGTTCGACGGTCTTGCAACGCAGGCGTAGTGGAGAACGTAACTCGTGCGGCCGAGCTCTTTCTCGTAGAGCACCCAGGTCACGGTGTCCAGCCCCACGCCGCCCACTTCGGCAGGCATGTTGGCGGCGTACAGCCCGGCTTCGATCGCCCTCGCTTTCAGCTCGCCCAACAGCTCTTGGCGCAACTCGCCCGTCGCCTCCACCTCCTGCTCGTGAGGCATGAGCTCCTCGCGCACGAAGTCGCGCGTGGCCTTGACGATCATCTGCTGTTCTTCAGTGAGAGCGAAATCCATCGGGCACCTCCCCCTGCAATAAATCGATGCTTACGCGGCAGACGATCCCGACGCGGACGTCTTCTGGCTCTTTCTGAGCTTCTCAGGACTCGCCACCGCCATATCCACCGCCCAGGCGTGCAGCAGTTGGAGTTGCAATCGCAGCTGTTCGATCTGTTTCGCCGCCGGCCAGTCGCTCTGGCTGGCCACTGCGCTGGCCGTGAGGCCGTTGATGAACGTCATCACGGACCGCAGGATCTGTTCGCGCACACCTGGCGACCACTGTCCCCACTCCGGCCATCCCTGGGCGAGGCAACGCTCGAACAGCCGCATGTACTCCCGGTGCACCCAGGCGTTGATGCGCTTCAGCTTCTTGTCGGCGGACACCTGGCCCCAAAAGGCCGTCCAGAAGGCGCATTCGGTAAAGCGGTGCTCATCGACCGGGAGGGCCTCCGTCAGCACCGTCAGCAGGTCCGCCTGCACGTCCTCGTCAGGTCGCGTGAGTCGCTCCTCGATACGGCGCAGGATCAACCGCAAAGCCGCGATGACGATCTCCTGCTTGGTATCGAAATAATGCGCCACCATGCCGGTCGTGTAGCCCGCTTCGCGCGCTATGCGGACAATGGTGGCCTGATCGAAGCCGTGTTCCGCCACGACCCGGCAGGCGACGAGCGCGATCTCGTCGCGGCGTTGTTCGTGATCGACGATCTTGGGCATCTGGACTCCTCAACTCCTGGGCATGCCGACGTGCCGGCCGACCTGCACAGGCGCCGGGAGCGCCGCCTGCGCCGTGTGGATCTTCTCCAGTTTCGCGCGGACGGCCGGGTCCATGGGTGCGGCCTTTTTGGCCGTGGAATTCACATGCAGGTAGATGTGCTCACCCGTCGCAACCAGGGCATCGTCGCGCCGTCGGTGCAGGCAATGAAACAGGTGAACTCGTTTCTCGTCCACACCAACCACCCGCGTCGTGACATAGAGCGGCTCCAACGCCTGCGCTTCGGCATTGTGGGTCATGTGCGATTCGACGGCGTACAGGGCTCGTCCTGACTGACGATACGCATCGTCCACCCCTACCGATCGGTACAGCGCGTCCGTTGCATCTCCGAATACCTGCAGGTAGCGCGAGTCGGTCATGTGGCCGTTGTAGTCGACCCACTCCGGACGGACATGAGTCTCGATGAGACGCAGAGGCTGCGCACAATCTTCGCCGGCGGCCGCGCCGCTACCGGCTCGCGCCGCTGCCCCATTCCGCTCGTAGAGGCGTTCCTCGAGAGCCCGCAAGGTCGATCCGGCGCCGATGTTGTATTGCCGCAGCACCTGCTGGATGGCGACGAGGTAGTCGTCCCTGAGGCGCTCGATCTCCCGGATCGAGCGGCCGTTGGCCTGGGCCTGCGTGCCCTCGACCATCCGGTCGATCAGCTGCTCGGTGAGCTCCGGGGCCTCGAGCTTCGTCCACGGCCATTTCAGGCAGGGACCGAACTGCTTGAGCATGTGGCGCATGCCGGGCTCGCCGCCGGCAAGATGATAGATCAGGTTCGTGCCCATCGCCGCCCAGCGCAAGCCCGGACCGTACACGATCGAGTCATCGAGCTCGCCGGTGGTGGCCACTCCGTCGTTGACGAGATGCAGGATCTCGCGCCACAGCGCCTCCTGCAGCCGATCGGTCAAATGGCCGGGGATTTCTCGCCGCACCTTGAGGGGATGCATGCCGATTTCGGTGAAGAAACGGCTGGCGGCATCCAGAGCCTCGGGTGAGGTCGCGTTGCCGCCGACCAGCTCCACCAGCGGCAAGAGGTAGACGGGATTGAAGGGATGAGCGACGAGAAACCGCTCCGGCGCTGCCATGTCCCGTTGCAGGTCGGAAGGCATCAGGCCGGATGTGCTGGAAGCGATGATGACGTCGGACGCTGCGTGGTGGCTGACTTCAGCGAGCACTCGCTGTTTCAACTCGAGCTGCTCCGGGATGTTCTCCTGAATGAAGTCCACCTGCCGCGCCATAGCGGCCAGGTCCGTCGTGAACGACAACTTCCCCTTCGGCGGCAGCGGCGCGAACGTCAGGCGGGACAGCGCCCCTTCCGCATTCTCGACGGCGCCGCGAATCCAGGCCTCCATTTCCGGCTTCACGTCGGCCGCCAGGACGTCGATCCCAAAATGCAGCGCCCGGGCCGCCCAGCCGCCCCCGATGACGCCCGTACCCAGCAGCCCCAGCGTTTTCACCTGTCGCATCATTTTCGCCATCCTCGCCTCGTCCACTCGCCGAACCGCCGCTCCCGGGCTTGCGGGCAGCCGCGCGTTCGCTTTTATAATGTCGTCGTAATAATATAATAAACGGCACCGCACGCGTACATTCCGGGCGACTCGATTGGGGGAGAAAGGCTCAGCCGGCACGATGAACAACGCTTCGCTCATGGAAAAGCGCTCGATCGACTACGTGCCGCTCGCTGAACGTCACGGGAAGGTATGGCATCTGTGGACCGTGTGGTTCTCGGGCGATGCTCATCTCGCGACGCTCGCAGTGGGCGTGCTCGGGATTACGCTCGGTGGGAACCTGCTGTGGACTGGAATTGCGGTCATCGCAGGATGTGCGCTCGGCACGTTCTTCATGGCGTTTCATTCCACGCAGGGTCCGCGACTCGGACTACCGCAGATGATCCAGTCACGGCCGCAGTTTGGGTACACCGGTGCGCTGCTGGTGTGGGCCGTGGCCCTGATCGCCTACATCGGCTTCAACGCTTTCAATCAGGTCCTCGCCGCCCAGGCGCTGCATCAACTGTCCGGCTCCATTGCCCCGGCCTCGCCGGTCGCAATCATTCTGTTTGCGGCGGCGGCCGTGGCGCTCGCCATCGTCGGGTACGACAAGATCCACTTTGCCCAACGGGCATTTGCCTATCTGATGATCGCGATTCTGTCCGTCTTCTCGGTCGGGGCACTGTTCAGGCTCGAAGTTCCCGCGGTGCAGTGGGACCTGGCGGGTTTCAAAGCCGTGCCCTTCCTCGCGGAGTTGTTTGCGGCGGCATCGTACCAACTGAGTTGGTCGATTTACGTGTCAGACTATTCGCGCTATCTGCCGCGCGACGTTGGCGTCCGCGCATCGTTCTGGTGGACGTATCTTGGCGCCTTCATAGGCGGCACGTGGATGATGCTCGTCGGCACCATCGCCGCCGCTGCCACCAGTCCCAAGCTCGATGTTGCGGCTGCGATGGAACGTGCTGCCGATGCGATCATTCCCGGACTTGGAAAGGTACTGTTGCTCGGCGGTCTGCTCGGACTGGTGACGGTTTCGGCTCTCAACTTCTATGGCGCCTCGCTGACGCTACTGAGCGTGGCCGACACCTTCAGGCCGCTGCAGTGCACGGTGAGCAAACGGATTGTCAGCCTGCTGGCGGCAATGCTGGTGTCGACGGGAATTGCGCTGAGCGCGTCGGGCGAGTTCATCAATCGCTTCGCGGATCTGCTCGCTCTGCTGCTGTATCTGTTTACGCCCTGGACCGCGATCAACCTGGTCGACTTCTATGTGGTTCGCAAAGGGCACTACTCGATACGCGAGATTTTCAATCCGGACGGGATGTACGGACAGTGGAACTGGCGCGGCCTGCTGGCTTACGCGGTTGGTTTCGTAGCGATGATCCCGTTCTTCAGCACTGGGATTTACCAGGGACCGATCGCTCGCGCGCTGGGGGGAGCGGATATCGCAATGCTGGTGGGATTGCCGATCGCGGCGCTGGTCTATCTGGCCGCCTGCCGCTCAATTGATCTGGAGCACGAGAAAACGCTGGCTGCGAGGGCGGATTTCGGCCTCGATGCGGACAACCGCGTCGGCACTTAGGCGCGGACGGGAGAACCCGCCCGCGCCCAGGCCGCGTCATTCGTCAGATTTACGCAACAGAACGGGCTTCGATGGCCGTGGCCCATTTCCAGTTCGAGGGCCGCAGGCGGCGCGACTCGACCGCGACGGGATCCGACAACTTCCACGGGCGCGGCAGCGCGTATTTACGAGCAATTCTTACAAACGCCTGAGCGCTTGCATCGTCGGCGGCGAGCTTCTCGTCCGAGCCCGTCCAGCGATTGACCAAGGTCGCCTGCAGTCCTAACTGTTGGCGAAGGTGCGTCAGGTAGGACGTTTCGCCGGTCGAGGCGGCCACAGCCTGCCAGGCCGCGCTATCCGCATCGCGCACCAGCTCCTCGAGACAGCCTTCCGACAGCCGGATCTTGACGTTCAGGGAGCCGAGCTCCTCCTTCAACCAACGAACACCCGTACCTTGCGCAAGAGTGAAGACTCGAATCCCGGAATCCAATAATTTCATGGCGCTCTCCCCTGTCCCCAACAATGGCTTTAATTGGCTCCGTGGCAACAGTTTTCAAGGGGCCACTTTGTGCCGTCGCCCGCCGTCATCAGTGCCGCTCGCGAAATATGCACACGCTGTGCCAGCCCCCCACCGGCGCCCTAGCCCTTAAGACATATTGTAAAGTCGGCGGACCAACGCCCTCCTCGCGGTCAGCTTCCGGATTGTTATGCGCGCTGCGAGACGTCGGTAATCAGGTTGTTTGATGTGGGCGCTGCGCGCTCGATCCAACAACTCGGCGGCAGGCGGCGGAATGTCCGCATTACCGATCGGATCGCTCCCCGCATCGCAGCACCGACGTGAGACATGGGAATCGCCGAGCGCCGGCAAAACTGCGCGCGCGCTTCACATTCGAGACAGGAAAATGGTGGGTCGGCTGGGGCTCGAACCCAGGACCAATACCTTAAAAGGGTACTGCTCTACCAACTGAGCTACCGACCCGTGAGAGAAGCCTGCGGCAAGTCTCTTTGGAGCCCGCCGCTTCGCGGGGGCGGCATGATACTACAGCGGCGCGTGGATGCGGCACGGATTGCCCCCTCCCGGGCGTGATCGCGAGGGAGCGAGCCTGCCGCTGCTAGTACCGCTTACTTCGTCAGACGCTGCAGGCGCTCGTTAGCAAGCTTTGCCGCATCGCTGTTCGGGTATTTCTGCCCGACCTCCGTCAACGTCGTGCGCGCCTCGGAGACTTTCTTCAGCTCGTACTGCGTGTAGCCCAGCTTCAGGAGGGCATCGGGAGCCTTACGCGAGTCGGGCCACTTCTGCAGGACGTTCCGGAAGGCGCCCGACGCTGCGTCGTAGTCGCGATTCACGTAGTAGGCCTCGCCGAGCCAATACTGCGCGTTCTCCGCTAGCGGGCTCGCGGGATAGGTGGCGAGAAAGTCCTTGAACCCCGTGATCGCAATCGAATAACTCCCGGCTTTCAGCGAATCGAACGCCTGCGCGTACACCGTCTGCTCGACCGAGGACGCGGCCGGCGCGGGAGGGGTCGGTGCCGGAGCAGCCGCGCCGGCACTCCCCGGGGCGCCGCCGCCCAGGGCGGTAAGGCGCTTGTCGAGATCGCTATAAAGATCCCGCTGCTGCTTGCGCGTCGTCTCCGTACCGTTCTCCAGGACTTCGATTCGGCCGCGCAGCTGGCGCACGTCCGCTTGCACTGCATCTAGATGCTGCGCCAGATCCACCAGGCTCTGATTCGAAATGACGTGCTCGATGCGGGCCATGCGCGCATCGATATCATTGAGTTTCATCTGCACCGGGTCGTTTTCGGCCGGTGTGCTGGCGCAGCCGGCGGCAACCACCGTCACCAGAGCGACGGCCGTGAGACGGCTGATGGAGTGGGAGCATGACTGGCGCATGGTGATCCTCGCCTTCCGCTACTTAGCGGGCTGATTGGACGGCGTCAGATAGACAACCTCGACGCGCCGGTTCTTCGACCAGGCCGCCTCGTCGTGTCCGGCGACCGCGGGGCGCTCATTTCCGTAGCTCACGGTCGACAGTTGCGCTTCCGAGGCCCCCTGCAATAGCAGGGCGCGGCGCACGGACTGCGCACGGCGCTCACCGAGGCCGATGTTGTACTCGCGAGAGCCGCGATCGTCGGTGTGGCCCTCGAGCCGAACACGGGCGCTCGGGTTGCTAGCGAGGTACTTCGCGTGCGCACCCACGATCTCCGTACCCTCCCCTTTGATCTCGCTGCTGTCGTAATCGAAATAGATGACCCGCTTGGCGAGCATCCCGGCCTGCGGCCCGGCGGTTTCGTCTTCGCCAGCGTTGGCACCGCCGGCGGCATTCGCACCACCAGCACCCGCCGCGTCTGCACCGGCGTTCACTTCGGACGCCGGCGGCGGAGGTGTCGGCTTAGGATGCTTGCTCGCGCAGGCAACACCGAGGGACGCCATCAACATGACAATGAGAATTCTACGCATACACCCTTCTCCAACTTTCCCGCCGCGCATGCGGCAGCGTTTTTCTTGAACTCACGGACAGTTCGCCCGCACTTGGTCTTCGAACATCACGGGTCATTGAACGAACGGTCCCCAGGCCGGCTCACGGACTTCGCCCTGGTCCGCCTTGAGGCGTAATCCGGTGAGGCCATCGACCGAAACCGTGTCGAGCGCGCCTTGATTACCCTGGCGCTCCGCATACATGAGCGCCACGCCGTTGGGCGCAAAACTCGGGGATTCATCGAGGCGACCGTGCGAGAGCACGCGAACGGTGCCGCTCGAGAGATCCTGGACCGCTATCCGGTAGCTCCCACTGTCGAGCGTAACCATCGCGAGAAGGGTTCCATCGGCGGACACCCGCGGCCGGGCATTGTAATTGCCTCCGAACGTAATCCGCTTCGGCTTATCCCCCGGCTGCACGCCGATCTTATAGACCTGCGGGCCCCCCGCGCGGTCCGAGGTGAAATAGATCGAATGACCGTCGGGTGCCCAGGTCGGCTCGGTATCGATCGCCGGATCGTCGGTAATACGGGTCAGATTCTGGGTCGCCAGGTCGAGAACGTAAATGTCCGGGTTGCCGTTGCTGCCGCCGAGGGTGAGCGCGAGCTTGCGACCGTCAGGCGACCATGCAGGCGCGCCATTAATGCCGACGCGAGCGGAAACCTGCCGCCGCTCGCCGCTGCGCACCAGTTGCACATACACCGCCGAGCGCTTGGTCTCGAATGACACGTACGCCAGCCACTGCCCGTCCGGCGACCAGGCGGGCGACATGAGCGGGAAACGCGATTGCAGGATCAAACGCTGATTCTCGCCGTCCGCGTCGGCGATGATGAGCTGGTAAGTCTGCGCCGGCGGCTGGCCATCGACGGCGACATAGGCGATGCGGGTAGCGAACGCACCGCGGATGCCCAGAATCTTCTCGTATACGACGTCGCTCACCCGATGTGCGGCGTTACGCAGCGCGCTCGGCACGCCCACGAAACGTTGGCTCACGACCTTCTGATTCGTCAGCGAGTTGAGAAGATCGAAGTCCACGGCGAGCTGGCCGCCGTCGATGGCGGTTACGCGACCCACCACCACGTAATCCGCGCCAGCATTTTTCCAGTCCCCGGCCACGACGTCTTCGAAGCGGGTCGGAGTTGCCGGCATACGCTGGCGAGTCAGGGCGCGAAAGCGCCCGCTGCCCTCGAGATCGTGTTGAATTACCTGCGCCACGTCGAGGCCGCCATCGGCCGGGACCGCGCGCCCGAAGGGAGCGACGGCGATCGGCACCGGATCGGTGACGCCGGAGGTGATCTCGATCTTCAGTTGCGCCTGCGCGGGCCGCACAGTGGCTGTCATGACGGCCGCCGTCCCGATCAGGGCCGCGGCAAAGTAGCGCGAGGCGCGCAAAAATAGCGTTGTCAGTCTCATGGCATGCAACTCAACACCTCACCCTCAGTTGGGCCGGAATGTGATGACCAGATCGCGCTCGAACAGCGTCGGGTCGGAGGGCGGCGGCAGCGGGGACGCCCGGTATACCGCCGCTTCGATTGACTCGCGTACGGCCTGATCGCCGTTGCAGGCACCGATGCGCACGTTCGTCACCTCCCCTCCAGGTACCTGGGTTACATACAACACGCACTCGATTCCCGTCCTCGCCGATGGCGGCTTCAACCACGCCCGCTGGATTCGAGCGGTGATCTGCGACACCCAGCTCGCCAGCGCACCGCTCGAGCGGGCCGCATCCGCGCGCATCTCCAGATCGAGACTGCGCTTCAGCTCAGCCTCCCGATCCGCCCTGGCCTGCTCGTCCGCCTGCCGCTTCTGGTCCTCGAGACGCTTCTCGTCGGCGTGCTTTTTGGCTTCCGCCGCCTCGCGTGCCTTACGGTCCGCTTCCGCTTTCTCCTGCGCCTTGCGCTGCTCGTCCGCCTGCCGTTTCTCCTCGGCGCGCCTGTCTTCCGCGCGCTTGTCCTCAGCCCGCTTCTCTTGCGCCAAGGCAGCCTCTTGCTGCTGCTCCTGCGCCTTGCGCAGCTGGTCCTCCGCCTGGCGCTTCTCCTGCGCCTCGCGTTCGGCTTGTTCTTTCTGCGCCTGCTCGCGCTTCGCCAATTCCTCAGGCGTCGGCTGCGGCGGCCCCGTGGGCTCTGCGACCGGTGGCGGCGGCTCCGGGGGCGTCACAGGTGCCGGCGGCTGCGGTTGCGGCGGCTGCTTACCCGCACCGGCTAGGGAGCGCGCGTCCACCACCGTAGCCTCGATCGCCAAGGTGGGTTTGGGCCGCTCCTTCTTGTACGTCCACCAGCCGTACCCGACTGCCGCGAGCAACGCTCCGTGCAGCAGCACGGATAATACAATCGATATCCAGCGATCGCTCGCCCGCTCAGCCATTGGGCTCGAGGTATCCCATCAGCTACCGCGGTGCGTGGCCGGTTGCGGCAACGGATCGGTGATGAACCCGACCTTTTTCGCGCCGGCTTTCTGCAGGATGACCATCGCCTGCACCACCCGTCCATAGGCAACGGCGTTATCCGCCTTGACGAGCACCGGCGTCAGCGGATTCTTGCGCAGGGCGACCGTAGTCCGGTCGGCAACGACATCCGGATCGAGAACGGCTTGCGGATTGCCACCGATATTCAGATACAACCGGCCCTCTTTGTCGACCGATAACACGATCGGAATGGTGTTTTTGAGCATCTCGGGGTCGAGAGGTTCCGCACCCGCCTTGGGCAGGTCGACCTTTACCCCCTGCGTCAGCAGGGGCGCAGTGATCATGAAGATGATCAACAGCACGAGCATCACGTCGATGTACGGTACGACGTTGATCTCGCCCATGAGCCGCCGGCCTTTGGTCACGCTCGCCATGGTGAGGTGCTCCTAACTCGCGACGCCCGCGGCCGAAACGGCAACGCCCGGGCCGGCTCCCCGGGCGGCGTGCCGTTGCAGGACCGTCGAGAACTCTTCCGTGAAAGCATCGAAGCGCATCTCCAGACGGGTCACCTGGTCGGCGAAGCGGTTGTAGGCAACGACCGCGGGGATGGCCGCGAAGAGCCCGAACGCTGTGGCAACGAGCGCTTCGGAGATGCCGGGTGCCACCATGGCGAGGGTCGCCTGCTGTACGTTTCCCAGGGACGAGAACGCGCTCATGATGCCCCAGACCGTGCCGAAGAGGCCCACATAGGGACTGGTGGAACCGACGGTCGCAAGCGTCGCCAGGCTCTGCTCCAGGCGGTCGATTTCCTTCAATTGCGCCACACGCATGGCGCGGCGGGAGCCTTCCAACAACTGGTCGGACGAGGTCGAGCCCTGTTGGCGCAGTCGAGCGAACTCACGGAAACCGAACTCGAATATGCTCGCCATGCCGGTCGCGCCGCCGCGCGCCTCGATGGTGCGGTACAGCTGCGCGAGATCGCCGCCGGACCAGAAGTGATTCTCGAACTGATCCGCCTCGCGCCGCGAACGGCCGATCATGAGGCGCTTGCGGAAGATGATCGCCCACGAGTACAGGGAGGCCAGTAGCAGTATCGCAATGACGATCTGCACCGGAATGCTGGCCTGCGCGACGAGGCGGATGATCGAAAGTTGTTCACCCATTCAGGAGGGCTCCGGTAACAATGCGTCAATGAGAAAATCGGGCAGTCTCTTCGGCCGCAGCGTGCGCGCGTCCACGCACACCACCCTTACGTTCGCCTCCACCAGCAGCAACTCGTCAGCGTTGCTCCCGAGTC
The DNA here is from genome assembly GCA_028293765.1 of Gammaproteobacteria bacterium. Lineage (GTDB taxonomy): Bacteria > Pseudomonadota > Gammaproteobacteria > Steroidobacterales > Steroidobacteraceae > 13-2-20CM-66-19. The sequence goes on along the minus strand of JAQGOG010000089.1, from coordinate 27,780 downwards.
GGTAGATGCGTTGCACGAAACGCATTGCCGCCGCGCGCTCGCCCTTCGGTTCGCACGTGATGGTCAACTCGTCATCCAACCGTGCCGGCCGGCGGTATTCAACTGTCAGGTTCGCTACCGCGAAGACGATTCCGGGCTCCTGCGCAAGCGCCTGCTGCGAGTAACCTAGGGACCGCAGCCACTCCGTACGCGCCCTCTCGAGGAACCGCAGATAGTTCGCATAGTAAACGATGCCGCCGCCGTCCGTGTCCTCCCAATAGACGCGGGCGGCCCAGGAAAACACACTCACTGCTGTTCCTCGAACAACTGCAGCGTCGTTGTGACGCGCTCGGGCGGTTTGATGCCGAAATGCAGGTAGGAAGTGCGTGTCACCATCCGGCCCCGCGCCGTGCGCACGAGAAACCCCTTCTGAATGAGAAAGGGCTCGACTACGTCCTCGAGCGTGCCGCGCTCCTCACCGACCGCAGCCGCAATGCTGTCGATCCCCACCGGGCCGCCGTCGAATCTCTCGATGATCGCCGTCAGGAACTTCCGATCGAGGGTGTCGAATCCCAGCGGGTCCACTTCGAGGAGATCGAGCGCGGCATCGGCGATGCGCGCATCGATCCGGCCGTCGGCCTTCACCTGCGCATAGTCCCTGACCCGGCGCAGCAGGCGGTTGGTGATCCGTGGCGTACCGCGCGAGCGCTGCGCGATCCGGTGAGTCCCGCCTTCGTCTATGGGCACACCCAGAATCGAGGCCGACCGCTTCACAATGAGCTCCAGATCCTCGATGCCATAGAATTCGAGCCGTTGCACGATCCCGAAACGGTCGCGCAGCGGCGAGGTCAGCAGCCCCGCCCTCGTAGTCGCGCCGACGAGTGTGAACGGCGGCAGATTCAGCTTGATCGAGCGCGCCGCAGGACCCTCGCCGATCATGATATCGAGCTGGTAATCCTCCATCGCGGGGTAGAGCACTTCCTCCACCACGGGCGACAGGCGATGGATCTCGTCGACGAACAGCACATCACGCGGCTGCAGGTTCGTCAGGATGGCCGCGAGATCGCCGGGCCGTTCGAGCACCGGCCCGGAAGTCTGGCGCAGGCTCACGCCCAACTCGGCCGCGAGGATGTTGGCCAGTGTCGTCTTGCCCAGGCCCGGGGGCCCGAAGATCAGGACGTGATCGAGAGCCTCACCCCGCTGGCGAGCGGCGGTAACGAAGATTTCCAGCTGTGCCTTCACCGCGGCCTGGCCGATGTATTCGTCGAGCCGGGCCGGACGAATGGCCCGCTCGACCGCCTCATCCTCCCCACCTGCCGTGCCGCTAGTGATTCGTTCAGCTTCCAACTCTGGTCCTCAGTGCTCGTCGCATCTTCCGCCCCTATTCCCGATTCGCGCCCTGCAGGGCACGCCGGATCAGTTCTTCGGTGGAATGTGTACCGGGACCGGCCGCCTTCAGCAAGCGGGTCGCCTCCGCTGGCCGGTAACCCAGGGCGATGAGCGCGCCGTAAGCCTCGGTTTCGGGGCTTACCACGCCGGCATCCAGCGGGGCGGCTCCTGGAGTCGTTTCTGGGGTCGTCAGGCGGTCGCGCATCTCGATGACCAGCCGCTCAGCTGTCTTACGCCCGATGCCGGGCACGCGGATCAGCGCCGCAATGTCCTCGTTAACGACGCATCGCGAGAACGCTTCGACGCTGATTCCCGACAATAGCGCCAGCGCGATCTTCGGCCCCACACCGGAGACCCTGATCAAACTCCGAAACAGGCGCCGTTCGCCTTCTGTGGCGAATGCGTACAGGATGTGCGCGTCCTCGCGCACGACGAGGTGCGTGAGCAGGCGCACTTCCTCTCCGACAGGCGGCAGATGGAAGAACGTCGACATGGGCGCCTCCAGCTCGTAGCCGAGCCCGCCGACGTCCACCATGAGCTGTGGGGGTGTTTTGGACGCGATGCGACCGCGCACTGATCCGATCATTTCGTAGGGAGCCTCAGGCGACCGGCTTCATAGACGGCGCCTGCATGAGGACGTGCAGCCGACGGGCGTGTGCGTGACACACGGCCACCGCGAGCGCATCCGATGCGTCAGGTCCGACTCGCTCCGGAAGGCCCAGCAGCGTTTTGATCATATGAGCCACCTGACCTTTCTCCGCCGCTCCCGAACCCACCAGGGCCAGCTTGATCGCCCGCGGCGCGTATTCAAACACCGGCAGCCCCTTCGGCACGGCACAAAGTGCTGCCCCGCGCGCCTGCCCGAGCTTCAGCGCGCTTTCCACGTTGCGATTGACGAACACACGCTCCACTGCCACTTCGCCGGGCTGGTGCTCGCCGATGAGCGCCTCGAGACCCTCGAAAATCATGCGCAGGCGCTCCGCCATCAATGCTCCACCGACGTTGAGGCAGCCGTGTGCAATGTGCACATAGTCGGCACCCCGGCATTCGATGACGCCGAAGCCCGTGCGTCGCGAGCCCGGATCGACACCGAGGATCCGCAGCTTCGCGGACGGCGCAAAGCGAACCTCTGCGCGCTTCCTACCCGCGCCAGCGACGCCCGGCGTACCGACGCCCGGCGTAGCGACGCCCGGCTCAAACGCGCGCCAGGACTTCGTCCGATATCTCGACATTAGAATAAGCGTTTCGTCTAAGCACTGGATTGAGTATGACTGGCCACGCTTAGGGTATCTGAAAACAAGGACTTACGCATTCCCGGGCATGCCCAGTCATGCCCGCACCCTTGCCTTTCTAGCGACCGCCCTGGAATGCAGCCTCGAGCTTCGCGATATCGAACTTCACCTGTTTCAGCATCTCCTCGGCCGCGCGCTTGGCTTTGGTCTCGTCCGAGTCCGCAATCATCTCGCCGAGCGCGGTCGGCACGATCTGCCAGCGGACGCCGTACTTGTCGATGATCCAGCCGCATGCCTGGGGCTTGCCGCCATTTTCAAGCAGCGCGTTCCAGTAGCGATCGATCTCCGCTTGGGAAGTGCAGTTCACCAGGATCCGACATCGCGATGTTGTTGCTGTGCTGAGCCGTAGGCTCGTCAGTTTCGAAAGCTGGTCAAAGCCTTGCTGTTGCGCGAGACTCGCAGCGCGCGACGCGCTTACGGAGGCTGCCATGACCAAGACTCTGAACGAAGAGGGAATGGATCTGCTGTTCCGGGCAGCACGTACTCACAACGATTGGCTGGAGCAACCCGTGAGTGACGCTACGCTGCACCAACTCTACGATCTGCTGAAATGGGGGCCGACGAGCGCCAACTCGTCCCCGGCGCGGATCCTGTTCCTGCGCACGCAGCAAGCGAAGGCCAGGTTGTTACCAGCCCTGGCCCCGGGCAATGTCGAGAAGACGCGGACTGCGCCGGTCACAGCCATCATCGCTTACGATTTGAAGTTCTACGAGAAGCTCCCGCGACTGTTCCCGCATAACCCCGCCATGTGCGAAGCCTTCATCAACGCCCCGCAATTAATCGACCCGACGGCCCGGCGCAACTCGTCATTGCAAGGCGCCTATTTCATTCTCGCCGCCCGCGCCGTCGGCTTGGATTGTGGCCCGATGTCCGGCTTCGACAACGCGAAGGTCGATGAGGAATTCTTCGCCACCGATAAATGCTCAGGCTGCGATGAGGAATTTCTCCCCGAGGGTCACGTCCGATCCAACTTTCTGTGCAATCTCGGCTACGGCGACCCGACAAAGCTCTTTCCCCGCAGCCCACGGTTGCAGTTCGACGAGGCATGCATGCTTCTGTAGCCAAAGACCACAGGTCATACATGCCGGATGAGTTGTGGTATCTCCGACCGGCTGCCAGTAGCCGCTTGATCTAGATGCGCGCCAGGACTTCGTTCGAGATCTCGGCATTGGAATAGACGTCCCGCACGTCGTCCAGGTCTTCCAGGGTTTCCAGCAAATGCACCATCAACTCTGCCGCCATGCCGGACAACTGCGTGGCGGTCGAAGCGCGTTCGGTCACTTCGGCGGTGGCGGGCGCGAACCCGCTTTGCGTGAGTATGGCGCGCACCGTCTCGAACTCGACTGGATCGGCGAGCACCTCCAAGGAGGAGTCGGCGTTCAGAATCACATCCTCAGCACCGGCATCCAGGGCAACTTGCATCAGGCGGCCCTCATCCGTGCCGGCCGGGTACGCCATGAGGCCCACCGTATGAAATAGGTAGTTCACGGAGCCCTGCGCGCCCATATTGCCGCCGTACTGCGTGAATGCGTCGCGAATCTCGCTGCCGGTGCGATTCCGCTCGTCGGTCACACAATCGACGACCACCGCTGCCCCACCGGGGCCGTACCCCTCGAAGCGCTCGACCTTGAACTCGCCGAGCACCGCGTGGACCGTTTTTTTCTCGCGCTTCCCCGCCCGTGCCTCCCTGAGGCGCTGGATGCTAGCCCACTTGCTGTGACCTGCCATGAATCTTAGAGGGGAGGTGCCCGACACGACGCTAAGCTTCGGCGCCGCTTGAGAAAACAGGGGGGTATGATAGCCGTAAACCCCTGCGGACGACACGCCGCCAAGCCCTCGCCCGCCTAACGAATCGCACGTCCCGTGGAGACTATTCAAACCTGCCCTCCGGCCATCCGCGACGCGATCGCCGCCGCCCGCTTAGCCATCGAGCAGGCGAGCCCCCTGGTGCTACTCCCCGACCTGGCAGTAGGCGCCGAGGCCGCGGAGGTCATGGGCGCTCTCACTGAAGATGTCGAGCTGGCTACCGCCGTCCTGGTGAGGCCGGTGATCGGCCGGGAAGGGCTAACAGCAGAAATGCTTGCCGGCATCGTCGGGCGGGTAGCCACGGACATCGCGCTCGCTCTACTACGCCTCGGGGAACTCGGTCTACCGCGGGACTGGTCGCCGGCGCAAGGCCTCGACACGCGCCAAGCCGAGACGCTCCGCAAGATGCTGCTCGCCGTCGTAAGCGATCCACGACTCGTGCTTGCGCGGCTTGCAGAGCAGCTAGTCGGCCTCCGGCATGCGCGGGAAATGACCACGGGAGAGCGCGAGCGTCTCGCCGTGGAAGCCCGGGCCATTTTCGCACCTCTGGCCAATCGCCTCGGCGTCTGGCAGCTCAAGTGGGAGCTCGAAGATCTCGCATTCCGGTACCTGGAGCCTGAGGAATACCGCCGTATCGCCACCGCTCTCAACGAGCGGCGCGCGGACCGCGAACGTTACATCGAGGCGCTGTGTGCAACCCTGCGCGAAGAGATTGAGAAAGCAGGCGTGCAAGCGGAGGTCTATGGACGGCCGAAGCACATGTACAGCATCTACAGGAAGATGGCGCGCAAGCAACTTGCCTTCGAGCAGTTGTTTGACGTGCGCGCCGTGCGGGTGGTAGTGGCCTCGATACCCGACTGCTACGCCGCGCTCGGAGTGGTTCACGGGTCATGGCCTTACATCCAGGGGGAGTTCGACGATTACATCGCAACTCCCAAGGACAACTTCTATCGCTCGATCCACACGGCCGTCATGGGACCGCAGGGAAAGAGTGTGGAGGTACAGATCCGTACGCGCGAGATGCACGAGCATGCCGAGCTCGGCGTCGCAGCTCACTGGACCTACAAGGAAGGCGGCCCGCGGGACACGCAGTACCAGCGCAAGATCGAATGGGTGCGGCGGCTTCTGGAGCCGCACGAAGCCGCCACCCCGTCCGCGCCTGCCGATTCGGATCGGGACTTCCTCGAAGGCGTGCGCACGGAGCTGTTCGAGGACCGTGTCTATGCTCTCACGCCGAAAGGCGAAGTCGTCGACCTGCCCCGCGGGGCAACGCCGCTCGACTTCGCATACAACGTACACACTTCGCTCGGTCATCGTTGCCGGGGCGCGAAGGTGAACGGCCGCATCGTGCCGCTCACATACTGCCTTTCAAACGGCGAAATCGTGGAGATCATCACCGCGAAACAGGACGCACCGAGCCGGGACTGGATGGCACCGGAACAAGGCTATCTCGTCTCCGCCCGCAACCGCTCGAAAGTCCGCGCCTGGTTCCGGAAACAGGATGTCGGCGACAACCGCAGCGCCGGCCGCACCATCGCGGAACGCGAGCTGGCGCGGCTGGGAACGGCGTCCGCCCCCAGACCGGAGCAGTTCGCCGCCCTGGTGCAGGAGCTCAAGGCGCGGGACGCCGATCATCTATACCAACTTGTCGGCGAAGGCGAGATTACCGTCACTCAACTCCTCCAAGCGGCTGCGCGTCTGTCCCACCCGCAACCAGCAGTGGTTCATCGGCACGGGCCGTCGGTGCGCCCGGCGCGCGCGAGCGCGCGCCGCCGCAGCGCGCCTGTTGAGATTGAAGGTGTGGGAGATCTGCCCACCACCCTCGCCCGCTGCTGTGCGCCCCTGCGGCCGCAGCCGATCGCGGGGTACGTGACTCTGGGCCGCGGAGTGACGATCCACCGCGGCGATTGCCCGAGCCTGCTACGCATGCGCGCCGCCAAACCTGACCGAGTGCTGAAGGTCGAATGGACGACGGCGGACACCGGGAACCTGAGTGTCGAATTGTCAGTCAGTGCATACGACCGTCGAGGCCTGGTGCGTGACGTGACCGACATCCTGGCGGTCGAGCGTCTGAGCATAGAGGCGATGACCACGACAACCGATCGCGCAGCCGGCACTGCCCACGTACTGGTCGCGGTGGCTGTCAGCGATCTGGAACAGCTCGCGCGGATACTGAAGCGACTCACGTCGGTCCCGAATGTGATCCATGCACGGCGAGTGCGATAAGACACCCACATCGATTTCGGTACTATGGAAACGTGATCTGCAACGGCGCCCGCACGGTGCCTGTCGCGTTATGAAGACATGAAGTCGGTCCGCGTCCTGCCACTCGACGCGAGTGGCAGGACCCCGTTGCGACAGATATTCACTCACCGCGCCCCATGCCGGCGCCCATTGGTCTGCAATGGTTCGTAGGATCGGAGCATTCACGGGCTTATGCGCGTACTCCTCGTCGATCAGGATTCCGCACTTCTCACAGCGATCACGCAGTCGCTGGGCCGGTATTGCGCCATCGACGCGGTCACCACGAAGGCGGATTGCCTCGATCTCCTGCGAGCTAACGAGTTCGAGGTCATCGTAGCCGGCGAGCGTCTCGAGGACGGCTCGGGTCTGGAGCTGTTGGGGCAGCTGGGCAAACACCGTCCGGGCATGCTGAGGATTTTCGCCGCCGAGCGGGAACGGTTGAAACTGCTGCAAGGCCGCCTGGGACCGTTCGGGCTGTTCCGAACCCTGTCTTACCCCATAGAGGCTCGCCAACTGCTCGCCGCGCTGTCAGCCGCCGGCGCTCCGAACGACGCTGCCGACGACATGGCCGACATCCAGCAGGGCGACGGCGTCGAAGAATCTCCGCCCGCGCCAGCGCCAGTGCGGCCCACCGCACCGACGCGCCGCGCTATGTCGCCATCCAGTCAGTCGCGCTCCGCGGCTTACGGGGTCACTCCGCCGTCGCGCACATCCGGTGAACCTGCTTCGCGTCTGCGCGCAGCAGCGCGTCCGGAACGCGACTCCCTGTCGGAAGCGTCCCGGATGGCGATGGCGGCCCGCTCCAGGCACCCTCGGTTGACCGAAGACACCGGCACCAAACGCCGTGCCTTCCTGGTGGGTGCGAGCGTCGTCCTCGTACTCGGCGTGATGGAAATTGCGTTCAAGCTCTTTAACCCAAGCGCTGAATCGTCCCCGGCCGCGACCGGCGTGTCAGTGGTGCGGACGCCGCACTACTCTGCCGAAGTGATCAAGCTCGTCGCTGAGACCGAAACAGCTCTGCAGCAAGACGACTTCAGGCGTGCGCGCGCAGACGTGCAGACCCTGCACCAGATTGCACCCAATCATCCGCGGTTGTCGTTCTTCGAATCCCTTCTCAGGCGGCACGGAGACAGCTCCGCTGCGGCACCGATCGTAACGTCGGCCCGGCCCGAACGGGGAACACAACGTCGAACCTCCGCTGCGACGTCAGCCTCGCCGCCCCGCGAACCCGCGCACGTTCGCAATGCGACTCCTCTTCTCAGAAAATCGCGACCCGCTGACGGAGCTAACGGAGCTAACGGATCAAACACGTTGTCCGCGGCGCGAGCATCCACGACTACCGCAATGGACGGTCAAGGGACACAACCTGCTCCGGCTTCCGCGCACACACCTGGCTTCGATGAGGCGACGCGCCCTGCTCCAGCGCCTGCGGCAACTGCTGCAACGGCTGCGTCCGCGCCCGGCCCCTCGTCACACGGAACTTTCCCCGGGAAAACCCTGGAAGACTCCAACGGCGGCATAATCTCGCAGCACAGCGTGACTCCCTCGCAAGCAACGGCAACCCCTGCGCCAAGATTCGACGCGTCGCCGCCGGTCACCCGGGAAGCGCGGCTCGTCAAACACGTATCCGCGGAATACCCGCCAAGTGCCGCCAATAGGGGCATCGAAGGCGTGGTCGACGTCGCCGTTACAGTCTCGAGCGACGGATCGGTAAGCGATGTGACCGTTGTGCACTCGGATCCCCCCGACGTTTTCAATCACTCGGCGCTTACAGCCGTACGTCGCTGGAAATACGAGCCGAAGACCGTAAATGGCGCTCCGGTCGCGGCGCATGTCCAGTTGCGCCTGCAATTCAAGCTGGACCAGCACGAACCATAGCCGGCTCCTGGTCACGTGCAGGCAGATAGGACCAGCAGCCAGACCTGGCTTGGCGCCTGGGTCGAGCGGCGGCGCTGGCCGCCGCGGGCTCGAGAGACGGCCGCTACTTGTTGATCGAATCGATGGCGCGCTTGTCGACCGCCAACGCCGCCTCATGCAACCCCTCGGACAGAGTGGGATGTGCATGGATCGTACGCTGCAGGTCTTCGCTGCTCGCCGAATACTCCATCGCCAGAACGGCCTCGGCGATCAGCTCGCCCGCCATCGGGCCGATGATGTGCACGCCGAGGATCTCGTCGTCCTCCTTTGCGGCGATGAGTTTGGTGAATCCCTGTGCCTGCTCCATCGCGCGCGCACGACCGCTGGCCAGGAACGGGAAGACGCCCACTTTGTATGCCGTACCCTGCGCCTTCACCTGTTCCTCGGTGAGTCCCACCCACGCGATCTCCGGCGCGGTGTAGATGACGGACGGAACAGTCTTGTAGTTGACCTCTGCAAAGCGGCCGGCAATCAGGTCTGCAACCATCACGCCCTCTTCCTTGCCCTTGTGAGCCAGCATCGGGCCACGCACACAATCGCCGACAGCCCAGATTGCCTCCGCGCCGGTGCGGCATTCATGATCGACCTTGATGAACCCGCGCTCGTCGAGCTCGACACCGGTCTCGGTGCCCAGCAGGTCTTGCGTGTAAGGACGGCGGCCGATCGCAACCACGAGCCTGTCGACCGTCAGTTTCTGCTCGCCCTTGGCGTCGGTGTAAGTCACATCGACGGCGTCGCCCGCGATAGTGGCTCCCGTCACTTTGGCACCGAGCCGGACATCGAGGCCGAGCTTCTTGAAGTGGCGCAGAGCTTCCTTCGCCAGCTGTTGATCGGCGATTGCGAGAAAGTCAGGCAGCGCCTCGAGCACCACGACCTCGCTCCCGAGGCGTCGCCAGACGCTACCCAGCTCCAGTCCGATCACGCCCGCGCCGATGACGCCAAGGCGCTTCGGTACGGAGTCGAAATCCAGCGCGCCCCAGGAGTCGACGATCTGTGGGGTTTGGAACGGCGCCGAGCGCAGCTCGACCGGAGCGGAGCCCGCAGCCAGGATGATGTTCTTGGCAGTGAGCTCACGCTTGGTCCCGTCGTGAGCCGTAAACTCGATGCGGTGACCGGAAAGCAGCTTGCCGTGGCCCTGCAGAGGCGTCACGCCGGCTGCCTTGAAGAGAGCGAGGATTCCCTGGGTCATCGTCTTGACGATGCCGGACTTGCGCTTCTGCATCTGCCCGAGGTCGACACTGACGTTAGACGTGGTAATCCCGTGGGCCGCGAATTCGTGATTCGCACGGTGAACGAGCTCGGTGGACTCGAGTAGCGCCTTGGAGGGAATGCAGCCGGCATTCAGGCAGGTGCCGCCGAACGCGGGCGCGCCGTCTTTGTTCTTCCATTCGTCGATGCAGGCGACGCTGAGTTTATTCTGGGCTGCGCGGATCGCGGCCGGATAGCCGGCGGGACCGCCGCCGATGACGACGACATCGAAATGGTCGGACATTGAAAGCTCCAGCTTAGGCTGCTTGCCTTTAGGCTAATTTATTGGGGCGAAGTGGCGGGGCGCAACCTCCCGCGCAGTTGCGGGAAAGCGCGGGGGCTAGACGCCCAACAACATCCTGCCGGGGTCTTCGAGGGACTCTTTCACAGTCACGAGGAATTGCACCGCTTCCCGCCCGTCGATAATCCGGTGATCGTAGGTGACGGCGAGGTACATCATCGGCCGGATGACGATCTGCCCGTTGACCACCATCGGCCGCTCCTGCGTCTTGTGCATGCCGAGAATCGCGCTCTGCGGGGCGTTCACGATCGGCGTCGACATGAGCGAACCGAATACCCCGCCGTTGGTGATGGTGAACGTGCCGCCGGTAAGGTCCTCGATCGCAATCGTGCCTTCGCGTGCCTTCTTGGCGAAGTTTCCGATTTCCTTTTCGATCGTCGCGAAGCTCTTGACGTCCGCGTCCCGCACGATCGGAACCATGAGTCCACGGTCCGTCGAGACGGCGACACCGATGTCGTAGTACTCGTGGTAGATGACATCGTTGCCGTCAACGGACGCGTTCACGGCCGGAAACTTCTTGAGCGCTTCGATCGACGCCTTCACGAAGAACGACATGAAACCGAGCTTCACACCCTGTTCTTTCTCGAAACGGTCCTTGTAACGGTTGCGCAGCTCCATCACGGCCGTCATGTCGACTTCGTTGAAGGAAGTCAGGAGGGCTTGTGTGGACTGGGCCTCGACGAGTCTCTGAGCGATGCGCTGGCGCAGTCGCGTCATTGTCACGCGCTGTTCGGTGCGGCTGCCGCCCTGCCGGGCACCGGGCGTGGGAGCCGGGGCTCGCGCGGCAGGTGCGGTTGCCACCGCTGGTTCCGACCGTGCCGCCGGCGCAGCCGTGTCCGGCTCCTTCTTGCCAAGGAAATCGACGACGTCCGACTTAGTCAGCCGGCCATCTTTGCCGGACGCGGGAATGGCGCCAGGATTGAGCTTGTTCTCCTCGACGAGGCGGCGCACGGAGGGGCTGAGTTTGTTGGCGCCATCGCCGCTGTTGGCCTGGCCCTCGGCGGCTAGCAACACACTTGCCGTGGAAGCGGCTTTCGCAGCGGTCGCCGAAGCAGGCGCGCTCGCGGAGGCGGCAGCTTTTCCAGTCGATGCCGTGGCTGCGGCGCCGACTTCAATGATCGCTAGCAGCTGGCCGCTGGTGACGACCGTGCCGCTTTGCACTTTGATCTCGCGGACCACGCCGTTGGCGGGCGCCGGGACCTCCAGAACGACCTTATCGGTCTCCAGGTCGGCCAGGTTCTCGTCGCGCTTGATTGCATCGCCAGGCTGTTTGTGCCACGCCACGAGCGTCGCGTCCGCCACGGATTCGGGCAGTTGGGGAACCCGGATTTCAGTCGTCATTTAGTTTTTCTCAATGGAGTCGCGGGCGCCGCGCCGACGGCGGCCGTGGTTACCGTCGCGGCAGCGGGCATCGCTGCCGGAGCGCCGGTGGTCGCCGTCAACCGCGTGGTCTCCCTCGCGGAGTCCTCCGTGGCCGTCGCATGCAATGCCGCGTCGATCAACGCGTTTTGCTCGGCCTCGTGAATTTTACTGATCCCAGTCGCCGGTGCCGCGGCTGGCGCGCGGCCCGCGTAGAGCACCTGCCGGCGTCCGCCAAGCAATTCCTGCAGTCGGTGGCGAATCTGGTACCACGCGCCCTGATTCTGCGGCTCTTCCTGGCACCACACGATTTCGCGGGCGTTAGGGTAGCGATTCAGGACGGCTTCATACTCTTCGCTTGGAAACGGATACAGCTGCTCTATGCGGACGACCGCGACATCACGGATGCCGTCCTTGCGCCGTGCCTTGAGCAGATCGAAGTACACCCTGCCGCTGCAGAAGACGAGACGACGTACCTGCTGCGGCGAGAGATCGTCAACTTCGTCGATCACGCGAGCGAAGCTGCCTTGGGTGAGATCTTCCAGCGAGGACACGGACATGTCGTTTCGCAGGAGGCTCTTCGGCGTCATCACGATGAGCGGCTTTCGGAACGGCTGCAGCATCTGGCGCCGGAGCATGTGGAACATCTGCGCCGGCGTCGAGGGCACGCACACCTGCATGTTCCACTCGGCACATAGTTGCAGGAAGCGCTCGAGACGCGCGGAGGAATGCTCCGGGCCGGCACCTTCGTAGCCATGGGGCAGGAAAAGAACGAGTCCGCAGAAGCGCTCCCACTTGGCTTCCCCAGAGCTGATGAACTGATCGATGATGACCTGCGCCCCGTTGGCGAAATCGCCGTACTGGCCTTCCCAGATGACGAGGCAGTTGGGCTCAGTCGTCGAATAGCCGTATTCGAAGCCCATGACGGCTTCTTCGGACAGCACGGAATCGATCACCTGCACACGGGGTTGATGGTCGGCGATGTGCTGCAGCGGGATGTAGGTGGCGTCGGAATTCTGCTCGTGCAAAACCGCATGGCGATGAAAGAACGTGCCCCGGCCGCTGTCCTGGCCCGTGATGCGGACCGAGAAGCCGTCCTCGATGAGCGCCGAATACGCGAGCGTCTCGGCGCAGCCCCAATCGAGCGGCAGCTCGCCGGCAAGCATTTTCTTTCTGTTGGCAATCACCTGCGCCACGCGGGGGTGCAGGGTAAATCCAGCCGGGTAGTTGACGATGCGCTCTCCCAGAGAGCGCAGGCGCCGGATCTCTACACCGGTTTGGATACGGGCGGTCCAATCGATCTGCGCGTACGTGCTCCAGTCAACCGTGTAGTTGTTGCCGATCATGCCGAGAGAAGCCCGCGCCTGGGGGCGGCCCTCGTCCAGGCCGTTGCGATACTGCTCCACCATTCCTTCGGCTTCGTTCTCGGGCAGCACGCCTTCGGCAACCAACTTGTCGGCGTAGAGCTTGCGCGCCGTCGGATGCTGTCGAATCACCCGGTACATGCCGGGCTGCGTCGCGGCCGGCTCGTCGGCCTCGTTATGGCCGTGGCGCCGGTAGCACACGAGATCGATGACGACGTCCTTGTGAAACTTCATGCGGTACTTGAGCGCGAGGCGCGCAACAAACACGACCGCTTCGGGATCGTCGGCGTTGACGTGGAAGATCGGGGCTTCGAGCATCTTCGCCACATCGCTACAATAGATCGTCGAGCGAGCGTCACTCGGTTCCGAGGTGGTGAAGCCGACCTGGTTGTTGATGACGATGTGCACGGTGCCGCCCGTGTAGAAGCCGCGAGCCTGCGACAGCTGCAGAGTCTCCATGACAACGCCCTGCCCTGCGAACGAAGCATCGCCGTGCACGAGCAACGGCAACACGCGATCGCCAAGCTGATCGCCGCGACGCTCCTGGCGAGCCCGCACCGACCCCTCCACTACGGGGTCCACCACTTCGAGGTGTGAAGGGTTGAATGCGAGAACGGTGTGAAGATTGCCGCTCGCCGTGCGCAGATCCGCAGAGAAACCTTTGTGATACTTCACGTCCCCGGAGCCCTTGAGATGGCTCAGGTCGTATTTACCCTCGAACTCCGAGAACAGGACGGACGGCGACTTACCGAGCAGGTTCACCAGCACGTTCAACCGCCCGCGATGGGCCATGCCGATAACCACCTCTTCGATAGCGGCGGAGCCGCACTGCTGAATGAGGTCATCCAGAAGAGGAATGAACGCGTCGCCGCCCTCGAGCGAGAAGCGCTTCTGGCCGACGTACTTCGTGTGCAGGTAACGCTCGAGACCTTCCGCCGCCGTGAGCTGCCAGAGAATGTTCCGGCGCTCTTCAATGCTAAAGCGATCCAGCAGGCGGCCGGATTGAAACTGGTCCTGCAGCCAGAGGCGTTCGGTGGAGTCCGAGACGTGCGCGAATTCCGCGCCGATGGGTCCTCCGTAGATGAATTCGAGCTGCGCCAGGATCTCCCGCAGCTTCATCCGTTTCGGCACCGCTTCGGTGCGACTGCCGGTGAAGAACTCGGTTTCCAGATCCGCTTCCGAAAGTCCGAAATAATCGAGATCGAGCACGCGCGGACGCGGACGATGCATCAGTTCCAGCGGATCGACTTTCGCGAGCAGATGGCCGCGATTTGTCCAGATCTGGATGAGGCGGGAGACCGCGGCCTGCTTGGCATTCCCAGCTCCCCCTGGATCGGTGGGTGCCTGCGCCGCGGCGGCACGAGGTTGCTGGGCGCGCTCGGCAATAGCCGCTTGCACTGGGCCGTGCGGGCGCTCGCCCGCGGCTGGCGGTGCGAGGCGCTCGAAATAAGTACGCCAACGCTCTTCTACGCTCGCGGGGTCGCGAAGGTATTGCTCGTAGAGGGCGTCGAGGAAATCGGCGTTACCGCCGTAGAGAGGTGTGGGTTCAAGCATGCTGAAGAAGCAAACAGCGAAGCGCTAGTTTAGCGGAATACCGTCCGCGAGGAAACGCGTTCACCTCAATGCACCGTGACGCCGTTCCGATTCAGCCCAGCCGGATCAGGACGGCAGCGCCTCCTGCAGCAGCTGGAACTCGTACGCGATGAGCACGCCATAGCCCGCGAGCACCGTGTAGAGCAGCAGACTCACCGGGAGCCGGCCGAATGCCTTCATCCGGGCGAGAAGCGTCAGCAGGACGACGCCGCCAGAGGTAAGCCCTATCTTGACCATCGCGAACGCCAGGGCCGAGCCGCCCACCAGGGGCGCCATGAGGGGATTGACCTCGTACGCGCCGCGATCCATCAGCGTCAGCGTCAGAAACGCATCGGCGCAGGAAAACAGCACAATGAGCATCGCCACGGCGAGCCATTGCGGGTGATGCCAATCCAGACCGCTCACGCTCCTCTCACCATCACGCCGCGAGCCGCGGCGGCGGGGATTGAAGCTCCCGTGCAGCAGTGCACGCAGAGGCTCCTTGCGGCGATCCGAGGCGCGACGACGGTCCCCGTCACCCTCCGCGGGTGTGGCCGTTCCCTGGCTCTGGGACTCAATGGTCACGATTTCTTGCTTTTCCAGTGAATGGGCTATCCCTCGAGCGCTCATTGTAACGGCGCGGCCCCGCAGGGGCGGCGGCCAGAGCGTGACGGGGCTCACATCCCCGAGGCACCCGGAACCGGCGCCGTAGCCGGCCGTTTGCTATCGAGGAGGGCTCTATGACGCCAGTGATCGTTGCGCTTTATGACGACTACGGAATCGCCACCCGTGTCAGGACACAACTCGTCGCCGACGGGTTCGCGACCGACCGTGTCGAAGTCACCTCCCGACTCGAGGCGGGCCAGGCGGACGCGGAACCCGGGGACGCCTTCGGCGAGCGCGTCGCGAATTACTTCCATACGATTTTCGATCAGAACCAGGAGCAGGCGCAGGCCGAAGATTTCGCCGCGCGCGTGCTCAAAGGCGCCTCGGCTGTCACCGTGCACCCGCGCGCGGACTACGAAATCGCGAGCGCCCGCAAAATCCTCCAGCAGAACAAGCCGGCGAAGCTCGAAGAGCTGTTGGGCTGACGGCGCGGCACGCCGATCCTGTAGCGCGCGTCCGGCGTAGGCGCTGCGCAATATCGATTACCATCGACCGCCCCCGCATCTGGGGAATGTTGTCGGAAGGAATCGCTCATGCGCATGCCTTTGTGGGCGTTGCTGCTTCCCGTGGGGGCGGCAGCGCTGCTAATGGCCGCCCTACTGTTGCCGGTGGGCACGACGCTGGTCGTCCTTTGTGGGCTGGCACTCATTGGTGCCGTCATCGCCGCCGTTCATCACGCCGAGGTCGTGGCGCATCGTCTCGGCGAACCGTTCGGCACTCTGGTGCTGACCGCGTCGATCACAATCATCGAGGTCGCGCTCATCGTGACGATCATGCTGGGAGGGCCGGACAAGGCCACCCTGCCCCGCGATACGATCTTCTCCACGATCATGATCATCTGTAACGGCGTAGTCGGCCTCTGCCTGCTCATCGGCGGCCTGCGGCACCATGAGCAGACCTTTCATATCGTCGGCGCAAACACCGCCCTGGCGACGCTGATCGCGCTCAGTACGCTCTCGCTGGTCCTGCCCGCGTTCACGACGAGCTCGAACGGCATGACCTACACGACCGCGCAACTGACTTTTGCCGCGATCGCATCGTTGGCGCTGTGGGGCGCATTCGTCTTCATACAGACGGTCCGTCACCGCGATTATTTTTTGCCGGTCGACAACGTCGCCGACGAGGATATGCACGCGCCACCGCCGTCCATTCCGCTCGCGTTGGCGAGCTTCGGCCTGCTGTTCGTCGCGCTGGTGTCGGTGGTCGGTCTGTCGAAAGTGATTTCGCCCAGCATCGAGTCCGCGCTCGACTCGGCGGGCGCACCCAAGACGGTGCTGGGCATCGTGATCGCGATGTTGGTGCTGCTACCCGAGACCTGGGCGGCAGTGCGCGCGGCTCATGCCAACAGGTTGCAGACCAGCTTGAATCTCGCGCTCGGTTCCGCCCTTTCGAGCATCGGGTTGACGATCCCGGCGGTGGCTCTCACGTCCGTGCTCATCGGTATGCCGCTGGTGCTCGGCCTGCAGGCCAAGGAGTTGGTCCTGTTAGTCCTGACCTTTCTCGTCGCCTCCATTACGCTGGTATCCGGCCGCACTCACATCATGCAGGGCGCCGTGCACATCGTGATCTTCGCCGCCTTTCTATTTCTAGCTCTGGTGCCGTGAAGGCCTCGCAGGCACGCGGGGCTTCAGTTGACTGCGCACAGTGCGCCCTGGCGGCGGAAGCCGTCTTCGCAATGCCAACCGTTGCCGGAATAATCGATGTAGGCGTTGGCGGGGACGTTCAGAGCCGTGCAGGCCGAGTTCTCCTGCTTGAAGCCACGCTCGCATTTCCAGTCGTTGCCGGTCGAATCGAGGTAGCCGTTCTTGGGCACGGGAATCGGCTCGCAGGAGTCACCGTGTTTGACGAAACCGCGCTCGCACCGCCAGTCATCTCCCAGGCGTACCAGGTACCCGTTAGCCGGCACTTTCACGGCCACGCAACCGTCCCCACTGGCACGATAACCGCGATTGCATTCCCAGCCGCTGCCATATGACGAATCCGCGGAGAAGGCATTCGCCGGTATGACGGCACGGGCGCAACCCTCACTCACAGCGCGGTAGCCGCGGTTGCAGAGCCAGCCCTTGCCGACCGAGGAGTCATCGGCGTAAGCGTTGGCGGGCACTTTGATGGCCACGCACTGCTTGTCGTTCTTCAAATAGCCGCGGTCGCAGTCCCAACTGCTGCCATACGCGCTCAGGTAGCCATGCGCCGGTACATCGATCGCGGCGCAGGCCGCGCCCACCTGATGAAAGCCTCGGGAACACTCCCAGCCGCCCCCATAGGAGCTCGCCTGAGCGTGGCTCGGCATCAGGCCCGTGCCGGTGTCGGCCAGAGCGATACCGGCCGAGGCCGCCAACGACACAGCGAAAAACAGCAGCTTCGCAAGGCGCTGCCAGCTGGTTGCAACCCGATCGCCACTCATGTCCATCTCCTATGTTCTCGGACCGGGCAGCCTGCTCCGTTCCGCTGGAGCAGTCAGTACGCTAGCGCACGTGGTCAAGTCACACGTGGAAGCCCTTGTTGGCCTTTTTCTCCTTCTTGGCGGCACGCTTTTCCTGCAACGACTTCGCCGGCTTTTTCTTGCCTTCTTTCTTCCGATCCATGCCCTTGGTCATGCTTCGCTCCAGTTGAATGCCGCACGTCGGCGTAACGGCTCAACGATACTCCAGTGTCGAGAATAAGTCCGTAACCAATTGATTTTGGGCACTGTTGAGAATGGAATGGCGTCCCCGGCCGGAATTGAACCGGCGACCCCTCGCTTAGGAGGCGAGTGCTCTATCCGCTGAGCTACGGGGACGCTGCGGTCACGCTGCGGTCGCTTAGGCTGGGTGGGAAATGGTGGAGCGGAAGGGGATCGAACCCTCGACCTTCGCATTGCGAACGCGACGCTCTCCCAACTGAGCTACCGCCCCACGATAAGGCGCGCGATTCTAGCATCGAGAATCAGTACGTCCAGTGGAGAATCGCCCCCCGGGCCGATGGCGAGCGGCAGGTAACCGATGCTGACGGCGGGCGGCTATGATCAGACTCGAGGGACACGGGGTCGGGAGAAGAACGCATGCTGGAAATCGGCGGCCGAGCACCGGAATTTACGCTCCCGGATCACACCGGACAGAGCGCGTCGTTGAGCACGCTCCTCAGGACCGGCCCTCTGATCCTCTACTTCTATCCCGCGGACTTCACACCAGGGTGCACACGCGAAGCCTGCTCCATTCGCGACCTGCACGTGGAGATTCAGAAGGCCGGGCTCGACGTGGTCGGGGTCAGTCCGCAGGGGCCCGACACTCACCGCAAGTTCCGCGAGAAGTACCAGCTGCCGTTTACGCTTTTGTCGGATACCGAGAAGGTCGTGATAAAAATGTACGACGCTGCCGGCCCGCTGGGCTTCGGAGTACGGCGCATGACCTACCTCATCGACCAGTCGCGGCACATTCGCTCGGGGGTGCTCGCGGACTTCCGCATCCGCCTGCATGAGGATTTCATCCGCACAGCGGTGGCGCTCAGCGCGGGCAACTGAAAAAAAGCCGTGCCGCGGGCGCTCCTCGCCGCGTCGTCAGTATCTGAGTCGGAGCACGCTCGCCCGACCGAAGGTCGGAATGCTCACGACATACAAAGTATCGTGCTCCATTTCCGTGCCGGCGCCGACTTCCAGTCCACTCAGCTCATGAACGAGCTGCGGCACGCTGCTGGTGCTTCCAACAAAGAGCACCGTTCCGCCATCGTGCTCCCGCATCACCTGGCTCACAGCCGCCCGGGCGTCAGTGCCTGCGACGACGACCGTTCGTTTCCCAAGCCGGTCGGCCAGCGGCGCGGCGGTCTGCTGCGCACGGCGCGTGTTGCTCACATAAATAGCCTCGATCCGCCCGACCCCCGTCGCGTCACCGAGCATTTGCGCGAGTCGTTGCGCTCGCTGCTCGCCCACCTCGGAGAGTGGCGGATCATCGATGGTGCCAGCTTCCTTCTCGGCGGGGCGCACGACGACCACCACGGTGGTGGAAGCGGAGCGATAAAGCGCGAAGGCCGCGCAGAGCACGAACAGGACCGCCAGCATGGTGAGCCAGACTGGGGCGAGAAATGGGCGTCGAGAACGCGTAACGGCGGGTGCATCCATCACGCAATGATAATGTGGACTGCATTAGGAGCGTGAAGAAGTCGCATCAACCGAACTGAAATCCCGAGACGGGCTTACCCAGCAGCGGCTCGTTGTAGGTCACCCGCCCGAGGTCTTCGCCAGCAGCGCCAGCCGCCACCATGAGCGGGATCAAATGCTCGGGCCGGGGGTGCGAGGCACGCGCGCCCGGCGCTTGATGCCAGGCGGCGAGCTTCCGCTCGCGCGCCGCAGGATCAGACTCTGTCACCGCGTCGGTAAGCCAACGGTCGAAATCTTCCGCCGCCCGCATCACGCGCGGATCGTCGCTGAACAGATCGCGCAGGTTGTGATAGCTCATGCCACTACCGACGATCAGGATTCCTTCATCACGCAACGGCGCCAGGGCGCGGCCGATGGCGAGATGAGTCGCGGCGTCCAGAGTTCTATTCAATGACAACTGCACCACAGGCACGTCCGCATCGGGGTAGATGAGCTTGAACGGCACGAAGACACCGTGATCGAGCCCGCGCTCCGGCTCCTCGTCCGAGGGAATATCGGCCGCCGTAAGCAGCTCGCGGACACGCCGCGCGAGCTCCGGAGAGCCAGCGGCTGGATAGGTGAGCCGGTACGTGTGTTCAGGAAATCCGTAGTAATCGAATAGAAGCGGTGGCCGCGTCGCCGTATTCACGGTCGGACGCTCCGTCTCCCAGTGACCCGAAATCACGAGCACGCTTTTCGGTCGCGTGCCGAGCGATGCGTCGATACCGCGCAGATGGGCCCCCATCCGCTCCCACAGATCGCGCGGCAGTCCCGGCGGCGTATCCATGAAAAAGCACGGTCCTCCGCCATGCGGGATGTACAGGGTCGGCAGGCGCTCAGAGGTTCGGCTCATAATTTGCGTCGCTCAATTAAGGTGTCATTCCCGTCCTGCGTCGGAGTCAATCGAGTGCCACGATCCATTGTCCCCATCATCGCGTGTCTGGCAGGCGTCGCTGCAGCTCACGTGTCCACAGCGGACACCGCGCCGGGACAACGCAGTTTAGGACAATCCGGTTTAAGAAAAATAACAGTAAACGCTATCTCCGTAACCGGCACCCTGCGCTCTCTGCAAGGGGTGAACGGCGCACCCGGACCCGGCGGCCACAAGCCGGAATACTTCAAGTTCGGGGGCTGGAACATGCGCGACGACGTCGATGCGTCGGCCGGTTATCGGATGGCCCGCATCGACCTGGTGCGCACTCACGACGGGTACGGACCGGGCGACATCGACGCGAAGTTCGCAAGCGCGGCGGCACCGAAAGGCGCCTTGATCTCGGCGGAGCGCGACGTTTTCACTATCTTCCCGAACCTCGACGCGGATCCGGACGACCCGGCCAGCTACCGCTTCGGACCGACGGACCAGCTCATCGCCTCCATCGAAAATATCGGCGCGCAGGTGATCTTCCGCCTGGGCCGCAGCGAGGGCGCCGATCCCCGGCCGCCGCCGGACTTCGACAAGTACGCGGCGATCGCGAAGCATATCGTGCTTCACTACAACCGCGGCTGGGCAAACGGCCATCACTACGGTATCCGCTACTGGGAAGTGTGGAACGAGCCCGATCTCGGGAATCTGTTCTGGGCCGGCACACCACAGCAGTTCTTCGATCTCTACGGCAAACTGGCGCACGCGGTCAAAGCGGCCGACGAGAACGCTCTCGTCGGGGGGCCGGCCATCGCGAAGCCTAACGATGCCTCGCCCTATCGGGACGAATTTCTGCGCTCGGTCCGAGCCGCTCATGTGCCGCTCGATTTCTATTCGTGGCACTGGTACGCCACCGACTCGAACGATCCGCGCGACTTCGCCCGGATCGGTGTGGACCTGCGCTCGAGGCTCGACCGGTACGGATTCGCCAATGCCCGATCCCTGCTCACCGAGTGGAATTACGGACTCTCCGATCCTCCGCCCTCCCCTCTGGTGCGCGCGAGCTTCATCACCAGCGCGCTGCTCTACATGCAAGACGCACCGATCGATGCCGCGGCGCTGTATCGGGCGGACAACGTCTTCGGCGTCGACGGCGCGACACCCGACAAGACAGGGCAAGCACTCATCGCGCTCGGCCAGCTGAAGAGCACACCGGTACGCTTAGCCGTGGCAGGCGGCGATTCCGCTGGATTCGCGGTCGTGGCCGGCCGCTCGCGCGACGGGCAGGTGCTGCGGATCCTGATCAGCAACTACCAGATCCCCCCGCAATTCCTGGGGCGTCGCGCCGGCGAAGACGTATTGCATGTGCCGCCCGTCTTCGACGTGAGGCTGCTCGCCCGCCGCAGCATTTCCTACCGCAACAATTCCGGCTTCGACCTGGCGGTCGATCACCTGCCACCCGACCGGAGTTACGTCATCGAACGGTGTCGCATTTCCGAGCAGGACGATTTCAGGCCCGTCGTCACGACGATCCCCCCAGGGAAAGGAGTTAGCCTGAAAGAGGAACTGCCGCCTCCGGGCGTGGAGCTCATCACCGTGCGGACCGTCGCACCACACGCCCGGCCGCCGTCGCCAGTAGACGTTACATATTGCGGCGCACAATAAAGGCGTCATATTTCGGCAGCCGTTGGTCTGGTGGTCACAGATATTTCCCCTCAAGGCACTGTAATGTGACCGCAACATCAGTGGGGGCGATAAATGCGGGCAGGCGGCCAAACAACCGTCATTCAGCGCGTGCTCGAACGCCGCGCGCAGCAGCCGCCGACGATTCAGGAAGACACGTCATCGACGATCGCAGTCATGCTGCGTTGCCTGCCGCCGCCGCGGGCGCTGCTGGCAATTGGCGACGCGATCCTTCGCAGCCAGATCCAAAGCCGCATCGCGCCGGACATGTTCGACTTCGAAGCTGCTGCCGATGACGCCAAAGCTCTCCACCTGTTCGCTGCCGAATTCCGTCCCGTCGTCCTCACGGACAGCCTCGAGGTGATTCGTGGCTTGCGCTCGCGGCAATCGGAGCGCGTCCCGTTCATCGTCTACATCTCGGAGCTCGATGAGGGGCACGAGCGGGAAGCAGGACTCACAGCGGGAGCCGACGACTGCATCGGGCGCCGCTCGCCGGAGAGCGAGTTGCGCGCACGCGTTGGTGCGGCACGCCGCATCGCGGAACTCGAAGCAGTACTGCGCATCGCGTTGATTGAAAACCGCAAGCTCTCCACCACGGACGATCTCACGCGCGTCGCGAGCAGACGCTTCTTCAGCAAACACTTTCCGCGCGAAGTCGAGCGTGCCGCGCGTTATGGACGCGCCTTGTCGCTCATCCTGTGCGACATCGACTTCTTCAAGAATGTCAACGACACGCTCGGTCATGCAGGCGGCGACCAGGTGCTCATGCAGTTCGGGGCGCGCATACAACAGATGCTGCGTCGGAACGTCGACTGGGTCGCGCGCATCGGCGGCGAGGAGTTCGCAATCGTGCTGCCCGAGACCGGCTACCAGCCCGCACTCGTCGCCGCGCGCGCTCTGCGCTCCGGTATCGCCAACAAATCCTTCAGCGTGCAGGGCCAGGAAGTCAAGGTGACGGCGAGCTTCGGTCTGTGCGGTCTCGACCACGTACCCGCTGGCGAGCGCAAGATTCCCGAGCACATGCTGAAGGTGGCGGATGCCGCCCTCTACCGCAGCAAACACGCCGGACGCAACCGAGTCACGGCCACGATGCTCACCGATGAAGCTCCCTAAAACCACGGGAGCGTAGCTTGCTAATACCTTGCTGTACGTAGCTTGGTATAGGACGGGCTGAAGTGGATGCCGAATCCGTGGGTGGCGAAAAGTCGAGCAGACTGATGCAAGCCCTTGCTGGTGCTGTGCTTTGCGCTCGCGACTCGCGTCTGTCCACATAGTTATGCACAAATTCTGTGGATAAGTCGTAGTGCGAATGCCGGGTTGCGGCACAGCGGTCGCGGTGGCAACCCTGCGTCGCTTGTGTGAGACTTGCCGCCCTTCGCTCACTTCGCAGGCCCGCGGATGAAGAAGACCGGCAGCGAAATTCCGCCCGAAGAATCTGAAGCTGGAAAAGCCACGCCGGCGGAGCCTGCGGAACGGGCCCGACTTCAGGCCGACGTAGCCAAGCAACGCGTGCGAATCGCCAAGGAAGAGCTGAAGCGCGCGCGCAAACGTCTCAAGGAAGCAAAGCGCGAAGCCCGGCGGGCGCGCAAACAGGCAGCCTCCACGCGCAAGGTCTGGAAGGAAGCGCAGCGCGAGGTCGACAACTCCGGCGCGAAACCAGCCACCCGTGGCAGGCGGCGTCGCGGCGGGAAAAAAGCGCAGCCGGCTGCAGCGCCCGCGAAGGGCAAGCTGGCGGCGAAGAAAGCGGCGGCACGCAAACAGGCGGCGCAGGCACGCCAGGTCAGCGCACGGTCCGCCAAACCGCAGCCTCCCAGTGCCTCAGCCGCAAAGACGGCGCGAGTGACACAAACCACTGCGAAACGGGCTCCTCCGCCTCGCGTGAAGCAGGCGCCCGCGAAGACGCGGAGCAAGAACGCCGCACGAGCACAACAGACCACTAAGCGGCCAACCCCACCGCGGCCGCGAAAAGACTCCACGACGCCGGCGGCGCCTGTTGAAACGGCGCAGCCGGGCAACCTGGAAGAGCGCCCAACAGTCGATAGCGCACCTGCGGACAGCGCAACGACCGAGCAGAAACCTTGACGCTTCACGCGAAGTCCGATGTTTTGAGGGACACCGGGGCGCGCCTCCTGTAGGGCGCGCAGCCTGCAGGGCATGCCGCCTGCAGGGCATGTCACTGCAGGGCATGCCGCCTCGAGGCGGGTGCGACATCACAGCGGAAGCGCGGTTATCGCCCGCGCCCAAGGGGACTTGACCATGCAAGATCACGGAACCCAACAGCATGAGCCGCGCGCCAAAACGGCGGCCCTCGGCGCCGAGCCGCGAATTTCGCCCTCCAGTTCGCGCATGCTCGCGAACTACCTGGCGGATATCGAGCAGCTGCTCGACGAGCAGCAGTGGGAAGCCGCGTTGCGCGAAGCGCTGGACCTCCCGCTACTGGCTGTCTCCCTGGGTGACCCGCAACTGAGTACGTCCGACGAGCGCCGCAAAGCCTGGTGTCAAGAGTGGATCCGCCCGGAGGATCCGGATCTTAATGCCAGGGGCGCGGACTACGAACGAGTGAGCGCGGCAGTCTATGAGCGCGCGGTGTCTAACGAGAGCGCCGCGTCCGAGACGGTTCCGTCGCGTGCTCTGCGGCGGTTACGCCTGCGACGGCTAGTGCGAACTCCCCCTAGAGGCTTCAAGTCCGGCCGCGCCGAAGCACTCGCCCCTCAGGGAAACGACGCCATAGAAGTTTGCACCATACTCGTCGAAGCTACGCGGCGCTGGTATGCGCAGAGCGCCTGCCACGACGCTGTGGTGCAGGCGAACCTCGCCAGGCTCGCCGTTCTTCGCTAAGCGACACAAGTCGGCGTAGAGCGCCAGCGTAGCGGATCAGGAGCGGCTCCGTTCGGTCAGTCGCCCAGAATGAGATCCGAGGCCTTCTCGCCCACCATGATCGGCGCGGCATTCGTGTTGCCGCCCGGCAGCGTCGGCAAGATCGACGCATCGGCGAAGTGCAAGCCTTCTACTCCCCGCACCCGCAAGCGCGCATCGACGTTGACATCCTGACCGGCTCCCATGGCGCACGTTTCGACGGGATGCGTAACGCCTGCGTTCGCACGAATGCAGGCCTCGAGCTTTGCTCTCTGCGCTCACGCATGCGTGCAACGCGGCGTCCGCCTCACGGTCGCACGCTCATCGCGGCAACGGTCCCCGCGGCTCGCCGTCCAACACTACCGGCACCCGCCTGAATAAGCATTCAATCGGGTAAACGCATCTTTATCCTCGGAATGACTGTATATATATCCGATAACTCGCTAATTTTGTTATCCATATTGGTGACACCCCGTTAGTTCTTGCATCACATCAGGCCTTGATGGAATATAGCCGCTTGAGGGGGCCCATAATATTGAGTGGCTGTTCAATGGCCCATCTTGGCGGATTCCAGCAGGTTTCTTTCGCGACTCGCGGGGCGCGCGTGCCGCTGCGGGTCGGCGTCATTCTCGCCGAACACTTCACGCTGTCCGCCTTTGCCGTTTTCATCGATCACCTGCGCCTCGCCGCCGACGAAGGCGACCGCAGCCGGCCGCTCCACGTGCAATGGTCGATCATGTCAAACCGGCAGGATTCCGTGCCCGCCAGTTGCGGCGTCCTCATCGAGCCGACGAGCCGCTTTCTGCCGCCGGAATCGCTCGACTACGTAGTCGTGATCGGCGGCCTCCTGCACGCGGGCCCGCAGATCGACGCGCCCACTACTGTCTATCTGCGCGAAGTCGCTGCAACCTCCGTCCCGCTGATCGGGATCTGCACGGGGAGTTTCATCCTCTGCCGCGCCGGCCTGATGCGCGGCCGCCGCTCCTGCGTGAGCTGGTATCACTACCAGGATTTTCTCGAGGCCTTTCCGGATCACGATGTCGTGGCCGACCGCCTCTTCCTCGCCGATGGCCCGCGCATCACGTGCGCCGGAGGCGCCGCCGGGGCGGCCGCGCTCGCAACCCATCTGATCGAGCGCCACCTCGGGCCGGCCGTCGCCCACAAGGCGAGTCAGGTGTTGTTGTTCGACCGGCCACGCGCCGGCAGCGACGCGCAACCTCATCCCCCGTTGTCGGAAACCGTGACCGAGCCCCGCGTCCGGCGAGCATTGCTGCTAATGGAGCAGAATCTCACCCGCCCCATGGCGATCGCCACGGTTGCGGACGAACTCGGCATGTCCGTGCGACAACTGGAGCGCCTCTGCCGGGAACACGTGGGATCAGGCCCCGCCTCGCTCTATCGGCAATTGCGGATGCGCTATGCCAACTGGCTGATCGAGAACACCGACCGCTCCGTCACTGAAATCGCCATTGAGGCGGGCTTCGCCGACTGTGCCCACTTCTCTCGTCAGTTCAAGGACGCCTACGGTCTCTCCCCATCCACACGCCGGCTGCAGCCGGCGCGTACATTGAACGGTGACGCCGCCCGTGCGCGCGTATTCGAATAGCGCAACCGGCCTGCTTTTCGCGGGCACAAACCACGCTTTGTGCCCGCGTGCGGTGAACCGCTGGTCGGTGCGCTCGCGAAAAGCGCCGCAGGCGTCTTTTCGCCAGTCGACGAGGGCGGAACGATAACAGGCGGATGACGCGTCTATTCAATCGAAGCACTGGACGCGTCGTATCTAATTATTGGCAGGCGATCCGCTGAAGGTCGCTACCAACAACCGGTCGCGAACCGGATGCTGTAGATGCGGTCTCGATGGCGAACTGGGGAATCGTTCATGAACTCGAAGGTCTCATATGCGGTAGCGGCCATCTTGGGAGGCGCGTCCTTGGGAGCTCCCGCTGCCGAACCGCCGACCGGCAGTACCGAAACCGGTATCGAGGGGCTCGCCGAGATCACCGTCACCGCGCAGCGCCGCAGTGAGAGCATGCAAAATGTGCCGATCTCGATGCAGGCTTTTACCGCACAAACGCTGCAGCAGCTGAACGTCTCGACACTCGATGACTACATCAAGTATCTGCCGAATGTGACGACGGCAAACAACGGACCGGGCCAGAACGAGGTTTTCATGCGCGGTCTCAGCGCCGGCTCGCAGCCCAGCCAGGGCAGCGCGTCGACAGGCTTGTGGCCGAATGTCGCGATCTACCTGGATAATCAATCTGGTCAACTCCCCAATCGCAATCTCGACATCTATGCGGCCGATCTGAATCGCATCGAGGTTCTGGAGGGTCCGCAGGGCACGCTGTACGGTGCCGGCGCCGAGGCCGGCGTGATCCGCTACATCACGAACGAACCAAAGCTCGACGTCACGGAAGCGAGCGTCAAGGCCGGCTACGGAGTGACCGCTCACGGCGATCCGAATACCGACCTGACGGCGGTGTTGAACCTCCCGCTGATCCCTGACACCCTGGCCGTGCGCGGGGTGATCTACAACGACAAACGTGGCGGCTACATCGACAACGTCCCGGCGACTTTTACGCGCAAGAACACCGACATTGGCATTCACTATGCGAACTACCCAGCGGTCAACGGACAATGTCCGGACGGCCAGCCGAACGGTGGCTTTTGCGTGCCGCCCGGCAGCCCGACCGTCAGCAACTACAGCTTGGCTGCAAGAGCCATCAACCCCGTCACGTACCAGGGAGTGCGCGCCGAGGCGCTGTACAAGTTTAACGATGACTGGGACGTGCTGATCACACAGTCGTACCAGACCATGGATTCGCGGGGTGTGTTCTACCAGCAGCCCAATGCGTCGGATGGCGCGCCGCTGAAGCCGCTCGAAGTCACGGTATTCAACGACTCCTTCAACAAGGATAAGTTCGAGAGCACCGCCTGGACGGTGAATGGCAAGTTCGGCGATTTGAAGGCCGTCTATACCGGCGGCTATCTCGTGCGCAACGTCGAACAGGTCGGCGACTACACCAATTACGCGCGCGGCGTCTATGCCGACTACTACCAGTGCTATGGTCCGGGAACGGGCTATAACACCACCCTCACGTCCACCTGCTTCTCGCCGAGCGCCACCTGGC
>JAQGOG010000083.1 GCA_028293765.1 Gammaproteobacteria bacterium | reverse complement strand
GAGCGAACTCCGTGCGCGATTATCTGGTGATGCAGGGAGTGCCGTCCGGGCAGCTCTCCGCCAAAGGCTACGGCAAGGCGCAGCCCGTCGCGGACAACACTACTCCTCAAGGCCGTGCGAAGAATCGGCGGGTCGTCATGCAGGTTCTGGAAAACCCGGGCGACGTGGAGGTCAAGGGAGCAGGCGAAACGAAGTAACCCGGTGCGCGCAGTGGCGTCGCTGACGCCTGGCACGCCTCGATGACGGTTGCTGCCCGGGATCGGCAGTTTGCGATCCCGGGTTTTTTTTGCCCCGTACATCCCGACGCCTGCTCGCGCTCAGGGAAGATCCCGCTCGACAGATATAACACCGCGTCCGCGTGCTATTCGTGCGTTATCCGCACGCCAGCGTGGCGAAGGAGTCGGACGGCTGGCTATAATCGGGCCTGCTGATTTCGCCCGCGAAGCTTCACTTCAACCTGCGTCGGAGCCGTTATTAACAAGCACGTCGTCATGCGCGAGATTGCGCGCCCGGACCCTGCCGCCACTGAGGCATTGGGGACTTATGGAGTCGCTACCGTTCATGAGGCGCAGGGACGGACGGGCCTGCTCGCCGCTCATATGCGTCCGATCTATACGGGTGCGATGGTGTCTGGCTCTGCCGTCACGGTACTCATGCCGCCTGGCGACAACTGGATGCTGCACGTTGCGATCGAACTGTGCCGCCCGGGCGACGTGCTCGTCGCCGCGCCGAGCTCGCCCTGTTCCGATGGTTACTTCGGCGATCTGCTCGCGACGTCGTTGCAGGCGCACGGAGTCAAGGCCCTCATCATCGATGCGGGAGTCCGCGACGTTGCCACTTTGGCGCAGATGAAATTTCCGGTCTGGAGCAAGAACATCTGGGCTCAGGGCACGGTCAAGGCGAGTCTCGGCGCGGTGAACGTACCGATCATCTGCGCGGGCCAACGCATCGAGCCGGGTGACGTAATCGTTGCCGATGACGACGGCGTGGTGGCCGTGAATCGTGCGGACGTCGTGAAGGTGGCGGAAGCCTCCAAGCAACGCGTCGACGCCGAAGAGGAGAAGCGCAAACGACTCGCGTCCGGCGAGTTGGGACTCGACATCTACAAGATGCGCGAGAAGCTCAAGGCGCTGGGGCTCGAATACCGCTGAGTTGCGGGCTTTGGGGGTTTGGGGGGCGCTTAGGACTTGCGCTGCTGCTCGCAGCGAGCTCAACCCACGCGCCCCACCTCTCAGCCGTCGATAGCCTTCATCATCGCGGGTGCGTGACGGTCGCCGTGAACTGTGAGCGTCGCGATTTTATCGGAGAGCTCTTTCTGCTCTGCCCGCGATAGCGTCAATTCGAGCGTTCCAACGTTCTCGGCGAGATGGGTGCGCGTCTTCATGCCGGGAATGGTCAGAACTCCCTGCGCCAATACCCATGCGAGGGCGAGCTCGGCGGCAGTGCAGCCTTTCTGGCGCGCAAACTCACGGATGAGCTCGGCAATGCGGCCGTTGTGCTCCACGCTTCCATCCTGAAAGCGGGGCACCTGGCGCCGGTGATCGTCGGCCGGCAGATCTTTCAGCGTGCGGAAATTCCCCGCGAGAAACCCACGCCCAAGCGGACTGTAGGCCACGAAACCAACTCCCAGCTCGCGGCATGCGGCCAGCATCCCGTCTTCGGGCTCTCGCGACCATAACGAGTACTCACTCTGCACCGCTGCGATGGCATGCACGGCGCACGCTCGCCGCAGGGTCGGCACGCTGCATTCCGATAAACCCGCATAACGGATCTTGCCGGCCACGATGAGCTCCTTCAAGGCCCCCACGGACTCCTCGATCGGCACCGTCGGGTCGATCCGATGCAGGTAGAAGAGATCGATGCGTTCGATGCCCAACCGTTCCAGGCTGGCTTCGCAGGAGGCACGGATCGACTCGGGGCGGTTGTCGATCTCGAGAGCGCCTTCGGCGCTACGCGTGATGCCGTACTTCGTCGCGAGGAAGACGGAGTCGCGCCGGTCGCGGATCACCGACCCGACGAAACGCTCGTTCTCCCCCTGCTGATACGAGGCGGCGGTATCGAGATGATTCATGCCGCCTTCGATGGCTTCGAGCAGCGTCGCCCGGGACTCCGCGTCATTGCGGGCCCCATACCAGCCGACCAGGCCCATGCAGCCGAAGCCGACCGCGGAGAGGCGCTCGCCGGTTTTGCCGAGAGGTCGTAATTCCACCATAAACTCCAGTTCACATTGGATCGCCGGCCGCCGGTTCGCCGGCCGCCGGTTCGCGGGGCCGGGTCACGGCCGCCGGATGGCCGGCCCCTCCAGCCACGCAGATGCGGGGCATTGCGCGGGCCTCTATCGAGGCGTGCGCGAGGAGCGCATGAAAACATATCTGACCGCCCGCCGCTTGTCTGCCCTCTGCGACTGTCACGCCGATGCGCGCTTGCCGCGGCCCCTATCAGGCCGACACGCCCGGCGCAATCGCACCGATAAACGCACGCAGTTTCGATGTGGAAAGCCCTTCGTTATCATGGCTGCCGACATCGTCAACGCCGCGCTTGCGCGCCAGTTTAGGAATCCTAATGATCATTGATTGTCATGGCCACTACACCACTGCGCCGGGCGAACTGCAGAAGTACCGGGACGCGCAGATCGCGGGCCTCGAGGATGCCTCCCTGGCCGCACCGAGCGCCAGAGTGAACATCAGTGACGATCAGATTCGCGACAGCCTCGAGAAGGCACAACTGAAGCTGCAGCGCGAGCGCGGTACCGATCTTACGATCTTCTCGCCGCGCGCCTCGGCGATGGCCCATCACATCGGCAACGAGACGACCAGCCTGAACTGGTCGCGTGTCTGCAATGACCTGATCCACCGCGTCGTCGATCTCTATCCTGATAACTTCGTCGGTGTCTGCCAGCTGCCGCAGTCACCCGGCGTAGCTCCCGTCAACAGCGCCGCGGAGCTGGTCCGCTGCGTTGAGGAACTGGGCTTCATCGGCTGTAACCTGAACCCGGACCCTTCGGGCGGCCACTGGAATTCGCCGCCCCTCACCGACCGTCACTGGTATCCGCTCTACGAGAAAATGGTCGAGCTGGACGTGCCCGCCATGGTGCACGTGAGCTCCTCCTGCAACCCTAACTTCCATGCGACGGGCGCTCATTACATCAACGCCGATACGACGGCGTTCATGCAGTTCCTGACTTCGGATCTGTTCAAGGATTTTCCGACGCTGCGATTCATCATTCCCCATGGAGGCGGGGCAGTGCCGTTCCACTGGGGCCGGTATCGCGGCCTTGCGCAGGACCTCAAGCGTCCGCCGCTCGAGGAGCTGTTGTTGAAGAACGTGTTCCTCGACACGTGCGTGTACCACCTGCCCGGAATCGAGCTGCTGCTCAAGGTCATTCCGGTCGACAACATCCTGTTCGGCTCGGAGATGGTCGGCGCGGTGCGCGGTATCGACCCGCGCACGGGCCATTACTACGACGACACGAAGCGTTATGTCGATGCGCTGCCGTTGAGCGCGGCCGACAAAACCAAGATCTTCGAGGGCAACGCACGTCGCGTGTACCCGCGGCTGGCGGCCAAGCTGGATGCGGCCAAGGCCGCGGCGCGGCGCTAACTGCGACGGTGACTACGAAGATCACTTTCGCCGCTGCGCGGCCGCTGCATCGCGGGCGCGCGGCCCGCCTCTCAAGTAACCACACAGTCTGATATGACCAGCATGGACGCTGTCGCCGCGCCGCCCCGTTATCGTCTCATAGGGCAGCTCTGGTTCCAGGTGCTCATCGCCACTGCGGCGGGCATCCTGCTGGGGCACTTCGACCCCGGGCTCGCCGAGAAGACGAAACCGCTCGGCGACGCGTTCATCAATCTCGTTCGGATGATCATCGGACCGATCATCTTCTGCAGCGTCGTACACGGCGTCGCCGGCATGAACGACATGAAGCGCGTCGGCCGCGTCGCGCTCAAGGCCCTCGGTTATTTCCTGGCCATCACGCTAACTGCTCTCGTCATCGCACTCGTCGCGGTGAATATCTGGAAACCGGGCGTAGGCATGAATGTCGACGCTGCCGCAATCGACACGCACGCCGTCAGCTCCTACACCGCGCAGGCAGGCGAACAGACCGTCACGCAGTTTGTGCTGAACGTCATTCCCACGACGTTCGTGGGCGCTTTCACCCAGCCGAACGTGCTGCAGGTCCTGCTCGTCTCGCTGCTGTTCGCTTTTGCGCTGACCCTGGTCGGCGAGCGGGGGCGCCCCGTGTTCAATCTTATCGAAGCGCTCTCGCCGATCTTCTTCCGCATCGTCGGCTTCATCATGTGGGTCGCGCCGCTTGGCGCCTTCGGCTCGATCGCCTTCACGGTCGGCAAGTTCGGGACGAGTTCCCTGCTGTCGCTTGGCGAATTGATTCTCGAGTTCTACGCGGTCTCGCTGCTGTTCGTGTTTGTCGTACTCGGGAGTGTCGCGTGGTGGGTCGACGTGAGTCTCCTGCGGCTCATGAAGTACATTCGCGAAGAGATCCTGATCGTCGCAGCGACCACATCTACCGAGACAGTGCTGCCGCGAATCATGCAGCGCCTACGCGAGCTCGGATGCGAAGAATCGGTGGTGGGTGTCGTGATCCCGACAGGCTATTCCTTCAACCTCGACGGCACTTGCCTGTATCTGGCTACCGTCGTGGTTTTCCTCGCACAGGCGACGAACACACCGCTGGACCTTGCACACCAGCTGATCGTGCTCGCGGTACTGTTGTTGGCCTCGAAGGGCGCTGCGGGAGTAGCAGGAGCGGCCTTCGTGGTGCTCGCGGCGACTCTGGGGTCGCTGGGCACCGTGCCCGTGGCGAGCATTGCGCTCGTGCTCGGCATTCACCGGGTGATGGCCGAAGCGCTCACGTTCGTGAACCTCATCGGCAACTCCGTAGCCACGATCGTGATATCGAAGTGGGAAGGCGCCCTTAACCTCGAGACGCTAAGGGCGCACGTAGGCTTGCGATCGCGTTAGACGGCGCTCGTCGCCATCTTTTCCAGCTTGTCGAGTGTCCGCATGGCCGGCAACACCTGCGCCACGCTGGAGTTCGGTTCACGCTTCTCGCGAATGGCGGCGAAGAACTCGCGATCCTGCAACTCGATGCCATTCATCGACACGTCGACCTTCGAGACGTCGATAGGCTTGTTGTTGCCGTCGACGAGCTCGTCGTAACGCGCGAGATATGTGCCGTTGTCGCAGATATAGCGAAAGAACGTCCCCAGCGGCCCATCGTTGTTGAATGACAGCGACAGCGTGCAGATCGCCCCTGAGGGCGTCTTCATGCCGATGCTCATGTCCATGGCGATACCGAGCTGGGGATGGATCGGTCCCTGCAGCGCGAAGCTGTGCGAGGCGGCTTCTCCCACCTGGTACTGAAACAGGTCGACCGTGTGACAGGCATGGTGCCACAGCAGGTGATCGGTCCAGCTGCGCGCCTTCCCGAGAGCGTTCATGTTCGTGCGACGGAAGAAATACGTCTGCACGTCCATCTGTTGAATCTTCAGCTCGCCGGCCTCGATGCGCTTGTGGATCCACTGGTGGCTCGGGTTGAAGCGGCGCGTATGGCCGGCCATCGCGATCACGCCCGTTTCCTTCTGTACCTTCACCAGCCGCTCCGAGTCGGCGAGGTTGTCGGCCATCGGGATCTCCACCATGACGTGCTTGCCGGCGCGCATGCACTGCTCCGCCTGCTTGGCGTGCATCTGCGTGGGGGTCGCCAGAAGAACGGCTTCCACTCCCGGCCGCGCGAGGCTCTCAGCGAGATCCGTGGTCCAGTGAGGAATGCCGAACTTCTTCGCCACTTCCTCCGTCGGCGCGGGGCTGCCGCCGGCGATCGAGTCCACCTGGATTCCTTCGATGTTGCGCACCGCTTCCAGATGTTTGACGCCGAAGGCGCCCTGTCCTGCCAATACTATCTTCATGTTCAACCTGATGCTGTGTTCGTCTTTCGATAGCGCGGTCGCCCGTCCGAGCCGCGCGCGCGACACCGGGCCGCTAGCGCTTGTTCTCGAGAATGATGTGCCCGACCGCCGTATTGGATCCCGGCACGTGGTAAAAGCGATAGGTCTCGCGGACGTCATCGTCGAGCGCACCGCGCATGATCAGCCACATGACCATCTCGATGCCCTCCGAGCCCGCCTCGCGCACATAGTCGATGTGCGGCAGCTTCGCCAAAGCCTGCGGATCCTTCGTGAGGTTATCGAGGAAGCGGGTATCGAATTCGCGGTTGATGAGACCCGCGCGCGGCCCCTGCAACTGGTGCGACATGCCGCCGGTGCCGAAGATCACGACCTTCAGATCCTTGTCGAAGCTCGCCACCGCCTTGCGTATGGCTTTCCCGAGGTTGTAGCAGCGGTTGCCGGTCGGAGGCGGGTATTGCACCACGTTCACCGCGAGCGGAATCACCTGGCAGGGCCACTCTTTCGGTTGCCCGAACATCAGCGACAGCGGCACGGTGAGCCCGTGGTCGACCGTCATGTTGTTGACGATCGTGAGGTCGAACTCATCGAGGATGACCGACTGCGCGATGTGCCAGGCGAGCTCCGGATTTCCCTTCACCACCGGCACCGGCCGCGGTCCCCAGCCCTCGTCGGCCGGCGGAAACTCGGCTGCGCAACCCAGCGCGAACGTCGGAATGACCTCCAGCGAGAACGCGGAAGCATGATCGTTGTAGACGAGGATGATGACGTCCGGCTGCACTTCGGCGATCCACTTCTTGGAGGCTTCGTAGCCCTTGAAAAGCGGTGCCCAGTACGGCTCCTGCGTCTTGCCGAGATCGATGGCGGCGCCGATCGCCGGCACGTGCGAGGTCGCAACCCCTGCGATGATGTCAGCCACGCTGTTGCCACTCCGACTTGCTGCGGTTACCTTCGACCGGGCGGCCGCCGTTCAACATCATCTGCGCGTACTCCTGCTGCGTGGAGCCGGTCATGATCGCAGCCACGTGCTGGAAGGACAGGCCATCGGAGGAAAAAAGCTTCGCGAGGAAGTAGATATTCCCCCCGAGTGAGATCATCCCGTTCCAGTCGCGCTTGAGAATCGCCGCGCTCTGTTCGGGAGTCATGGGAAACCGCTTGAGGTATTCGGCCTCGTTCGCCTTGAACGCGGCGCGGTTCTCGGCCTTCATCAACGACATGCAGAACATGTTGAGGTGATAGCCCTGCCGGGAGCGCTGGGCATCGAACAGCGTCGTGCCCGGAATGTCGTCGAATTGTTGCTGCAGTGTCATGGGTTCTCCTTCAAGCGCCTAGCCGGCCGCGCCAAAGCCGTACAGGCGGTGAGGATTGTCTACGAGTATTTTACGCTGAGTCGCCACGTCGGGGGCTATGAGCGGGATGAGATCGACCAGGTCCCCGTCGTTGGGCATGTGCCGGGCGATATTCGGGTGCGGCCAGTCGGTGCCCCACAGAATCCGGTCGGGAATCGCCTCGATCAGGGCACGCGCGAATGGCACGGCATCGGTGAACGGCGGACCGGCGCTCGAGATGCGTTCCGCACCGGAGACTTTGACCCAGCAGTCCGGATGCTTGCGGGCGAGCGCCAGCAAGGTGCGGAACGGCGGCTGGTCGAGGCCGGCTTTGGTCGGCACACGGCCCATGTGATCGATGATGAAGGGCACCGGCAGCTCGTGCAGCAGCGCGTCGAACTCAACGAGATCCGCCGCGTCGAAATGCAGATCCACGTGCCAGCCGAACGGCTTGATGCGCGCGAGAATGCGCTGGAACTCGTCCATGTCGGGCATGCCGCCCAGGTGCTTCACGAAGTTGAAGCGCACGCCCCGAAAGCCATCATGGTGTAGCTTTTCGAAGTCACGCTCGGTGAATGAATCGTCGGCGTTCGCGACGCCGCGGTAGCGGCCGCCGCTTTGCGCGATGGCATCTACGATGACCGTATTGTCGGTGCCATGGCAACTCGCGTTGACGAGCACAGCTCGCTCGAGGCCGAGAATCGCCTGCAGTTGCTTGAACCGTTCCAGCGGTGCATCGGGCGGCGTATACGTCCGATCCGCCGCGTACGGATAACGGTCGCCGGGACCGAAAATGTGGCAATGAGCGTCGCAGGCACCTGGTGGCGGGCGGTACTTGGGCTTATGGGTATCAGGATCGGGAGCTTTGCAGGTCGGAATGTTCGTCATGCTGTATTTCAAGGCTTGGCGGGGGCCACCGGCAGTGCCGCGGTGGGGCTCGTTTGTTATCGTAACGATCGGCTTCCGTGCACACAACGTGGGTGTGTGCGGACGGTGCGATATTCGCACTAGAACGACTATCGAACGTGCTTGTAGCGCCTGGCGATGCACGCGCCGGCGCCGCAGTACAAGACTAGAGGACCTCTATGGCAGCTCCAAGCGTCGCGAACGCGACCGACCTCAGAACGGATTTTGCGCTCCTCATTGGCGGCGAGCTGGTGGGTAGCGAGCGGTCGCTCGACGTCATCAATCCCGCAACCGCCACGGTGTTCGCACGTTGTCCCGCGGCAAGCCAGGCGCAATTGGATCGTGCCGTCACGTCCGCCCGCGGCGCATCCGGTGCGTGGAGTCGTCTGTCTTTCGAAGAGAGAGCCGCGGCGATCAAACGCATGGCGGGCGTGTTGCGAGCCAACCAGGACGCGCTTGCAGAGCTTCTCACCCGCGAACAGGGCAAACCCGTCTCGCAGTCACGCGACGAAATAGGCCGCGCAGCGAGCCAGTCCGAGGGAATGGCGGCCATCGCGATCCCGGTCGAGAAACTGATGGAGGACGCCGAGCGCAGGATCGAGCTGCACTATCGTCCTCTGGGCGTCGTGGGAATCATTACGCCGTGGAATGCACCGATCAATCTCGCCGCCGGTCCTCTCGTATCCGCGCTCTACACGGGCAACACCGTAATACTGAAGCCCTCCCCTTACACCCCGCTGTGCACGCTGAAACTCGGCGAGCTGCTGCGCGATGTATTTCCACCGGGAGTGATAAACATCGTCGCGGGCGGCGACGACCTCGGTCAATGGATGACGGAGCATCCGGGCATCGACAAAATCTCCTTCACCGGCTCCGTTGCGACCGGCAAGCAGGTCATGGCGAGCGCAGCGGGCACTCTGAAGCGGGTCACTCTCGAGCTGGGCGGTAACGATGCCGCCATCGTGCTGGATGACGTCGACCCGAAAGCCGTCGCGCCGCGGTTGTTCTTCGCAGCATTCGTCAACAGCGGTCAGGTCTGCATGGCCATCAAGCGCATTTATGCGCATGAGCGGATCTACGCTGCCCTCTGTGAGGCGTTAGTCGAGGAAGCGCGTAAAGCCCGCATCGGCGACGGACTCGACCCCCAGACGCAGTACGGACCCATCCAGAACCGTATGCAGTACGAGCGGGTGCGCGGCATTCTCGAAGACACGAAGCGCAGCGGCGCACGCATTCTGGCTGGCGGCGAGCTTCCGGACCGGCCGGGCTATTTCTTCCCGCCGACCATCGTCGCCGACGTCGACGAGAACAGCAGGCTCGTGCGTGAAGAGCAGTTTGGCCCGATCGTCCCGGTGCTGAAGTTCAGCGACATCGACGACGTGATCCGCCGCGCCAATGACACTCGCTACGGGCTCGCCGGCTCAGTATGGAGCCACGACCCGGAACGTGGGGCCGCCATCGCCGCGCGACTGGAAGTCGGCACCGCGTGGGTGAATCAGCACCGCGCCACATCCGCCACCGTCCCCTTTGGGGGCGCCAAGGAGTCCGGAATCGGCCGCACGTACTCGGTGCTCGGATTGAAGGAGAACATGGAGCCGCAGGTGATCAGCGTGCTCAAGCAGCCGATGTAAGCCGGGGACAGGCGTCGCCCGGCGTGCGCCGCGAGGCGGCACGATGCGCCGGGCGCCGTGTCACCGCTCACGCACCAGCAGTCTGCAACGTTTCCAGCAACGCCGAGCCATACCTCTCGAGCTTCGTAGCTCCAATTCCTGAAATCGACCGCAACTCATCCAGCGAGCGCGGTTGGGTTCTCGCCAGCTCACGCAGCGTACTGTCATGGAATACGGTGTAGGCCGGCACTCCGTGCTCCTTGGATATTTCGCGCCTCCATGCTCTCAATGCCTCGTAGACCGTTTCGTTCTCACCCACACTCTCCGCAACGTCCAGGGTAACGCGGCTTTTATCGATGAGCCGGCGCTCGGAGCGTTTTGGTATCGCTTTCTGCGTAGGTCGGCGCAGGCGCAATTGCCGCTCGCCTCTGAGAACCTCACGACTGGCATCCGTGAGCCGCAGCGTGTTGAATCGCTCGTGATCCACCTTCACCAGCCGAAGCATGACGAGTTGCCGCAGGACCGAGCGCCACTGCGCCACATCCAGATCGGCCCCTATACCGAAAGTGCTGAGCCGCTCGTGCCCGAACTGCAGGACTTTCGGCGTGCTCTTGCCACGCAGGATATCGATGATCTGCTGCGCGCCGAACGAGAAACCAGTGGCCTGCTCACAGCGGAACACGCAGGACATCAATTTCCGCGCCGCCTCCGTGCCATCCCATTCCTCGGGAGGCGTGAGGCAGTTGTCGCAATTGTTGCAAGGCGTGCTCGCCTCGCCGAAGTAATCGAGCAGGCGGACGCGACGACACTCCGTCGTCTCACACAGTCCGAGGATGGCATCCAGCTTCGCGGTGATGACGCGCTTGTACTCTTCCTCGGCTTCGGACTGATCGATCATCCAACGCTGCTGCACGACGTCCCCGAGCCCGTAGATCATCCAGGCATCTGCGGGTAATCCATCGCGCCCGGCTCGGCCCGTTTCCTGGTAGTAGCCCTCGATGCTTTTGGGCAGGTCCAGGTGGGCAACGAACCGTACATCGGGCTTATCGATGCCCATCCCGAATGCAATGGTGGCGACCATGACCACGGCATCTTCGCGTATGAAACGACTCTGGTGCGCCTCACGTGTACCGTTGTCGAGACCCGCGTGATAAGGCAAAGCGTTCACGTCATGTCCCGCCAGGAAAACCGCGGTGTCATCCACCGTGGCGCGCGAGAGGCAGTAGACGATTCCGGATTCGCCGGCGTGCTCGGTTCTGATGAAATCCAGCAGCTGCTTCCGAGCACCCAACTTCTCGGCAATCCGGTAACGGATGTTCGGGCGATCGAAGCTCGAAATGAAGACACGCGCGTTCTGCAGGTGCAGTCGCGCGATGATTTCCTTTCGAGTCAGATCATCAGCGGTGGCCGTCAGGGCCACGCGCGGGATACCCGGGTAGCGCTCGGCCAGCACCGCGAGCCGGATGTACTCGGGCCGAAAGTCATGACCCCACTGCGACACGCAGTGCGCTTCGTCAATCGCGAACAACGCGATCTGTGCCGCCGAATCCAGCAGCTCGAGGCACCTGTCGGTGAGTAGCCGCTCAGGCGCCACGTACAGAAGATCGAGGTCGCCGGTGCGAACTTTTCGCTCCACCGCCTGCACCTGGGCCCAGGTCATCGAGGAGTTGAGGGCCGCCGCGCGTACGCCGGCCTCCTCCAGGGCCGCGACCTGATCCTGCATAAGTGCGATGAGCGGCGAGACGACGACGCCCATCCCCTCGCGCACGAGTGCGGGGATTTGGAAGCACAATGATTTCCCACCGCCGGTGGGCATGAGAACCAGCGCATCGCCGCCGCCGGAAAGATGAGTGACGATCTCCTTCTGCTCGCCGCGGAATGCGGGATAACCGAAGACGTCCCGCAGCACCTGCTCCGCACGCGATCCGAGATCTTCCGACTCGGGATCGCCAGCCTGAATTTCCCGCATTGACGCATCCGTGGTGAGACGAAGCGCAGGATAGCGGGCGCCGCGACTGTGCGACACCCCGAATTTCCACGCGGCTTGCCGACTATTACGCGGAATCTGTCCGCCGTGGGAAGCAAGCTCGCGAGCTCCTTGACCGGACGACTATCTGCCATCCCCCACCGGTCCGATGTACTCGGCTTCTATGCGAGCGCCCCGCATGCCGCAGCGGTGACAGCGGAAGCGTTCCGCCATTTGTCCGATGGTCGTTTCAGGGGGAAACAGCCGCAGCAGAAGCTGAACATGCAGCTCGCGCTGGTGCTCGCACCCGGGGCGGCGGCAGTGAGCGATCAGCTTGTAGTGGCGCGCGTAAAGGATAAGAGCGTCGCCCTGCCACCCGCGCCGCGCATCACGTTCGGGTCGTCTGTTGCCCATGCCGCAATCCTGCGGCGGCGCGCCATCGAACGTCCATGCAGTCCCGGAGGGTGCGGACTACTGTATGACGTAGAGCGTTGACCGGCGCCGAGTTTTTCAGCCGGCTTGCTTTTCGGTCTGCGCGCTGGCGGCGGTTGGAATCCGCTGGGCGGCGAGGCTGACGCGATTACGGCCAGCGTCCTTGGCCCTGTACATGGCGGCGTCGGCGCGATGGCGAAGCGATTCCAGCGTGTCGTCCTTCTCACCCACGGCCAATCCAATCGAGAGCGAGACCTGTCCAACGTACTCGACGCCGTCGAGACGGGAGATGAGCGTGCGCGCGACGGACATCCGGATCTGTTCGGCGAGCGCCGCCGCAGCGGCAAGCGACATTCCCGGCAGGAGAACCGCAAACTCATCGCCTCCCAGGCGCGAAGCGATATCCTGAGCTTTGATGTGGGTGCGCAGAATCTGCGCGATCTTCAACAGGACCTTGTCGCCGATCACGTGTCCGTGCGTATCGTTGATCTTTTTGAAATGATCGATATCCGCGGCCAGCAGGGCTACGCCGTTGAGGTTGGATACGGAAGTACCGAGGCCATCGGCGGCGCGCTGGAAGCCGTGCCGGTTGTTGAGACCGGTGAGCGGATCGCGGAGCGGCTCAGTCTGCGCCCGCTCGAGACGCTCGATGACAGTCGCCACTTCGGCCCCATTCGTCGCGAGCTTCTGCGAGAACTCCGACGTGATCAGGTGCATGCTCTGCGCGTGACTGAGAAGTTCGGCGACCATGCGCTTGAGCGCCACGGTGTCCGTCGGTTGCTCCAATTCCTTGAAAACATCTTCGAGATTGTGCGTGAACTGCACGGCAGCGGACTGCGCGCTGGCCGCCCCGGTGGCAGTGTCCTCGAGCAGCTTTCGCAGCTGGCTCTGCGCACGTTCGAAAGCCTCGACGTCGCGCGCTCCAATATGCAGGGCATACAACCGCGCCACATCCGCCTCGGTCAGTACGGATTCCCTGGAGATCAATTTTTCGAGATCCCGGGAGAGTCCCGGATTCAGATAGGCCGCATGCTCGTACCACACCGCGTAGCTCAACGGATGAAAGCCCACGTTATGCGGAGCCATCATCTGGAGAGCGCGACGGAGGATCTCCGCACTCTCGTCCCTAGTATGGAAGTAATGCATCTCGGGCGGTGATCAGCATAAGCGTGGCAATTGACGAACGACGCAAGGGTTACGATGAGCCGCCGCCACCGGCGGCGGGACAGCAACCCGCGGCCGGGGTCGCGCGAGGGGCGGCCCGAGTCGCCTGAAGAGAAATCCCTCGCGGTCTAGCCGACCGCGTCCGGTCGTCGCGCGAGAACCGGCACTCGACGCGACACACACGAGACCTGTCGATCAG
Organism: Gammaproteobacteria bacterium; assembly: GCA_028293765.1. Taxonomy (GTDB): domain Bacteria; phylum Pseudomonadota; class Gammaproteobacteria; order Steroidobacterales; family Steroidobacteraceae; genus 13-2-20CM-66-19. The sequence continues at coordinate 29,842 of JAQGOG010000083.1, read as the reverse complement.
GCCGGCGCGTATTCCGCCGCGTGCTTGGGCTTATCCCCCGACTCCCCCGACTCGCCCTGCTGCTCGCGTTTGATGCGCTCGTAGATCTCTTCCCGGTGTACGGCAACGCTCTTCGGTGCGTTGATTCCCACGCGCACCTGGTTCCCCTTTACCCCAAGGACAGTGATCGTCACCTCGTCCCCTATCATCACGGTCTCGCCGACCCGTCGTGTAAGAATGAGCATGTTGTTCGTCCTCTATTGCCTCTTAATGCCAGGATCGGGAAAATTGTGCGAATTTTGCGAAATCCGCAACAGCTCGCTTGACGAGAAGTTCGAATTCAACTGCACGCCGGCAGTGCTCGCACGCAAAAAGGTGTAATTCAAACTGTGTTTGCGTCCGCGCGCGCAGCGCTCGGCCGACGTAGGGCTTGATGAGATGCACCTGATCACAACACATGCGCTCCAGCTCGAGCCGGCGGTCTGCACCACCGGATATCGACGCAAGCCGTGTGCCGATCCGGATCACGGACGTCCCACCGCATTGGGTTGCTTCATAACCGGCGGGTCGGCCTCGTAACTCAGGATGTAAGCGTTCGGGGTATCCGTCATTACGATGTGTCCGAGCTTTTGGATGCGCTTCAGCGCCGCAGGCACATCGTGGACGTTCAACGTACCGCCGATGTTGATGTTTTGCAGACTCGCAGGCAGATCCGGGACGAGAATCTGCTTGTTCGAATAGCGGTTGAGCTCACCGACTACGGTCGAGAAGGCCTGCCCCTCGGTCTCCAGCAGCCCTTCACGCCACCTGACGGCCTTGGGGGCAACGGTCGAATGAACGTCCGCTATCAGACTGGAAGGGGTGTACTCGATCTGCTCATTGGCCTTTAGTTGCCGCTCCGCCCACGGAGGCTGCGCACCGCCCGGGCCGATTTCCTGGACGGCAACCTGCCCGCTGATAACCGTCACGACCACGCTACCGCTGGATTTGCGGTAGACATCGAACTGCGTGCCTATGTCGCGGATCTCGCTGTGATCCACGGTTATGCGAAACGGCCGCGTGGCATCGTGCACGACCTCGAAGAACACCTCGCCCTGCAAGAGAACGACGTGGCGATCCGTGCCAGTGCCAACCCAGGCAAGCTGGCTTTGCGTGTTGAGATGGGCGATGGTCCCGTCTTTCAAAGTGACGGTACGCATTTCCCCGACTTCCGTCGTATAGGAATGGGTGAAGAATTCTCTAACCGGACGGACGCCGAACCAGCCGCCGATTACGACGGTTGCAGCCGCGGCGGCGGCAACTCCGGAAATCCACAGCGGTTGGGCAAGCAGGCGCCGCAGTGCGTTGAATTGGTCTTCCGAGTCAGAGACGGTGCGCCCGAGAGACGCCTTGTCCTCGGAACCGATGTCCTGAGCCAGGAACAGCAGAGTCTGTTGCCTGGCCAGCTCCCTCTCGTGGCGGGGATCCTCCAGCCACCCGTGAAAGTCCCTGCGCTGGGTTTCAGACAGGTCGCCGCTGTCGAGCAGCGTCGCCCAGACCGATGCCTGGTCGCGAATGATCGTCTCCGATTCAGTACGGGCGAACATGAGATTTCCTCAATCGACTCGCAGCAGGTCTATGCCGAAGGATTCCATGCGCTCCCGACAGGCCCGCAGGGCCTTGGTCATGCGCTTGTCGACCCTCTTCAGCGAGATGCCCAGCTGCGCGGCGATGTCCTTGCGGGCTTTACCCTGAACGTGAGCCATCACAAATACGGCGCGCAGATTCGGATGCAGCTCCTTGATGGTCTGCACGAGCTTCTCGTTGACCTCTTCGGCCATGGCGCGCTTGTCCGGAGGTGCCGCCTCGTCGGGCACCTTCTCCATCCCCGCGGAGCCGGTAATGAGGGTGCTTTCCAGGCGCGCGCGACGCAGGCGCATCAAGGCGAAATTCGTCGCGATCTTGAACAGCATGGCGCGTGGAAACATCACGTCTTCGGGTTTGTAGAGTTTGTGAATCCTTTCGTAAGTGTCCTGTACCACCTCGCGGGCGACCTCCGGCTGCCCGAGCATGCGCGTCAGGTACTGCAGCAACTGCGCCTCGTAAGCACGGCACAATTGTTCAACCAGTTCCTCGCGCCGTCCCGGCGAGCCTTCCCCGCTGCCCATATCGCCCGTATCCATTGCCCTCTTCCCTGTTACTTAGATGCCCGATCAACGCATACACCCCCCCAGCTCAGCAATTAAATTGGTCGCGGCAGTGCAAAAGCCGCCCCGGAACCGTGGGGCCAGAGCTTGGGTCATTGTGCTATGCACAAATACCGTGGAATAATGGGCGCGAGCTATTTGCGCTAATCACGTATTGACGGACCTACGGCTTGGATGGTAAGCCGTCCGCCCGGTTGTCTGGGATGTGCGACAACTCAAGTCGTACTGCTTTGCAATGAACTATTTGGCCAAAAATCAAGTGCCAGTGGAGGAGTCGACATGAACACTAATCCGAACGAGTTGGTGAGTCGGGAAGAACACACGGAAGTGGTTCGTGAGACGGAGGATGGTCTCGTCGAGGTAGGTGCCGTTTCGGAAACGAAGGGCGGCGTGTACGGTTCGAAAATGGATATCGGAGCTGGGCTGCAGGTGTTCTAATCGGGACCCCAGCACGGTGCGCAACGTTGTACGTTGCGCACCTTTTCCTTCACCACTTCTTTCGTACGGACAGACTAACCACGCGTCCGAGTGGCTGCACATTCGCCGGATCGTAACCAAACAGATTATCGGCGAACGGCGGACTTTGATTAAAGACGTTCACGGCATTCACAGCGAGCTCCGTGTCAGCCCAAAATCCGCCGGTCTTGCCGATTCGATAGAGAAGCTGCAGATCCACCGTAGCCAGCGCATCGATGTGTGGCACCAGCGAACTTCCCGGGTTGTCATAGCCGTTGGTGTAATTGACTGCCAGGTTCACTCCCAGCCCGGAATCACCCTGATGGTACCGATTCCACCCGGCAGTCCCGCGCAGCCGCAGGGCAAGAGGGTTGTCGAACGTATTCAGAATATCCGTGCTGGGCGAAGTACTCGTCACTGCCTGGCCGAAGCGGAAAACATAGCTGCCGTACAGACCAAAGCGAAACTCGCCGACCCTGCTGTCGAGTGACTGACGAGCATCTACGTCCAGACCGCTTACCTTGGTAGACGCAAGATTCGCCAACCGAAAGTCGACGATCGCCGCGGGTGTGCTAAGCAGGCAATCGGACCGCGACCCCTGAAACTCAGGGCGATTGCAGACCGAGGCAATCTCTTCCCGAGTCGGGTTTCGCGTGATCACGGCCCCCCACTCGTCTTCCTTCGCGAGAATATTGAACGGATCCCCTGAGCCCGGCTGAGCGATCTGGCCTTCATAGTCAATCGAGTAATACGTCAGTGACACCTTCAGTCCGGGATCCCACGCTGGAGCCACATCGAGGCCCGCTGTCCACGTTCTCGCCGTCTCCTGCCGCAAGTTCGGATTGTCGCCTTGTAGTCCGAGAATCGTCGATCGGCCGTTGGGCGATCGCGGGTCCGGCAACAGGGTGATGAACGCCGCGTTCTGCGACGAATCGTACAGGTCATCCAGCTTCGGGGCCCGGAAGGACCTGCCCCAGCTACCCCGCAATTTGAGCGATTCGAGCGGAATCCATCGCAGCCGAACCTGGGGATTGAACGTGTGGCCAAAATCGCTGTAGTCCTCGAAGCGGCCGGCCAAAGTAAGCTCGAGGCGGGGAGTCGCGCGTTGATCCTCGGAGTTGCCTACTAGAGGCAAAGACAATTCGGTAAAGGCGGATGTGACATGTCGGCTATACCGTCCAGACACAGTCCGCTCGGCGGGGTCGGCGGGATCCGGTACATCATGATCGAGAGTTTCCTGGCGGTGCTCGACCCCCAGCGCCAATTTGGCCGCGCCTGTAGGCAGTTGCAAGACGGAACCATCTGCGATGAAAGTGGTTGTCTGGATGCCTGAGGCTGCATGCAAAAGGAAATCGCGTCGAATTGCCGCGAGCGTCGCGGGATTTGTAACTCCACCGAACGCGTTGAACGACGTAGCAGGATTGGTGTCAGCAAGCGCGGCGTTCAGTGCAGCCGGGTCCGGCACGTTATAGTTGTGGTTGGCCAACGTCTCACGTCCATAGGACTCCGAGAGCGTCGCCTGCCAATCGCCTCCCATCCTGAACTTCGCTCCCACGGTGCCCATGTAGTTCTGGGTTTCGGCGGCGAAAGTGGTCGGACCCAGATCCCGAAGAAAGCTGTATGACACAGCCGTATAGGGTGATCCCCCAAAAGGATCGACGAAAAACGGGTTTGTCGACGGTACTACCAGCACCTGCTGCTGGGGCAGATGCCGCGCAATTGTGTCGCGCTGAGTGAAGCGCCCGTTGGCAAACAACTCCACATGAGCCCCTGCCTCCTGCGAGGCTGCCACATAAACACTGTGGGACCTTCTCTCAGGAAACAGCTCGTATCGTGCAAAGGCGTTTTCCAGGTTGATGGTCGGCGACAGAGCGGCCGGAGTTAGTGCAGCACCGTTCTGCCCGCTTGCAATGCCGTAGACCGGCTGCAACGTGAAGGGGTTGAGGACGTTGCCCGGATTGCTGTAGATGCTGCGATAGTCACCGCCACCATACGGCCGCTTGTCAGCATCTGCCGCATAGCCTCGATCGGCGGCCGCGAGAGTCGTGGCATCCGAGTATTGATAGTCGAGCATCGCCTTGCCGGTGCCCCAACGCGTCCCCAGCAGTTGAGATATGAGTATCTCGTCGCGACCACCGGGCGCTCCTCCGAGCCGGAACTGAGTTTCCGCTCCATGAAAGCCATCCCGCAGAATGATGTTCACTACGCCGGCTATCGCGTCGGCTCCGTAACTCGCCGATGCCCCGTCGGGTAAGACCTCGATACGTTCCACCGCACTCCACGGAATGTTCGAGACGTCCACGAAGTCGGCGTTGAGCCCGGAGAGCGGTTGACGCTGTCCGTTGACGAGCACGAGTGTCGCACCCGTGCCCAGTGCGCGCAGATTGATTCCGGACCCGAGGTTGACGTTGTTATTGAGGCCGCGATCCTCGCGCGGCGCGTTCAGCGAATTAATGGGCAGTGAATACAATGCGTCCTGTACGGTCGCATAGCTCGCCTGCGAAAGATCCTTCCGTGTGACATAAACCAGCGGCGCGATGACGTCCATCACGCCATGAATCAGACTTCCGGTGACGACGACCTCTTCCAGCTTCAGATTATGTCCGACCGTCGGCTCCAGGGCCGCCATGTGATGGACGGAAACCTCGGGAGGTACCGCCGCTTGCGCCGCGGCCACCTGGAGGGGTTGCCTGACGATCACGGAATGATCGGACTCATCGAACTCGAAGGTCAGGCCGGTTCCGGCCAGCATTAATGTCAGCGCTGTCCTCGGCTCGAGCTCACCGACCACCGGATGAGTTCTTATCTTCCGCAGCGCGTCGGTGGCCAGGAAGAGCACTTCGATCTTGGACTGGTGATAGAACTCGAGGATCGCCTTCGGGAATTCGTCCGCAGGCAGATCGAACTTCACCTTGGAATCCGCGGCCCAGGCACGGGAACCCGCCAAGAACGCGGTGAGCAGCAGCAGGGCCAACAGACTTCGCCAGACGGCTTCCGGGAGCCTCGGGATCTCCATTTGCCGCTCAATGCGAATGCTGTTGTCCATGTTCCCTGCCACCGCGCCGAGTGTGCCACGTGTGCGTTTGCACTAGCGAGAGATACGTCAGAACAACCACTCTCGAGGTCGATCTCATCGCGCCGCAGCACCTTTTATCGTCCATGATTTCGGTGCTCAGGCCGCGGCTCGCCACGCCTGGTTTCTCAAGCGCCGCAGCCACGTCTCGGTGGAGATGAAGTCGAACAGCTCGCCGCTGCTCACCTGAATCCGCGTCGCTTTGCCGGAGAGCACCGTCGCGAGCTTGTTACGATCGACCAGCCCTTGCTGCACCAATGCCCCATCGAGCAGAAGGCCACGCAGGAAGGCGCTGTTGTGCTCCAGAATTCCGCGCAGGTGGGCTTCTATGCCTCCCTTGTTCCTGCGGTTGACGATCTCGAGCGGCATGTCGTTGTAAAAGGCGCGACGCGCAATGGCGCGATCCCATCCGCCGAGAGTCAGCACGTGGACCGGTATGCGCAGGCATAGCTCGATGACCGGCTGAGAATACAGCGGTGCGACCGTTTCGGGATCGTCCGGCTCGCCAAGCGGATCGTAAAATTCCCAGGGACCGCTCAGTTGGTGAGCGTGCCAGAGCTTACCGCTCGGCGTCCCGCGTGAGTCGAGCAAAAGTGGGTGCAGGTAGGCGCCGCTGCTTCGCACCTCCGCCAGGATCTCGGGTCGGACCAGGGACCTGAAGCAGCCAGCATCCTCACCCATGTTCCAATGGCGGCGCATGGCATATTGACCAACGGCCTCTCGCAGCACCTCCCAGACGGAGATCCGATCCATTTGGGCCGAATCTAACGCGATGCGCAGCACATCCGGGCGCAGACCGTGGTAGTGCAGATAGTCACCGGCAGCCCAAACCGCGCGCTCCTGAAAGAATAGCTGATCACCGCCCCAGCCGACGAAGGAAGCGGTTGCGCCGTGCTCGGCGGCGAGCTGCGCGTCCAGCCGGCTGTGCTCGAGGTAGTACAAGTAGTTCCCGGGCTCCTGGAACGCCTGAACGTTCCGCAGGGGCTGGAGGCTGAGCGCCGAGTCGCGCGGACGTTCTATGAGCTCCCGGTTCCCGGACTTGGCAACCAGGCGCGCAAACCCCCGCTCGTCCATGTCGGAACCGGTCGGGTAATAGTGGAAGCAGGTGATTTCCGGCTTCACAGGCGCATCGCGAAGACAGGAAAAGACGATCGACGAATCGAGGCCGCCGGAGACCGAAAGGATGATGCTGCTGTAGCTGGAAGCCCACGCGTGCACGGCGTCCCTGACACAGTTGCGCAGCGCGCTCGTGGCTTGGGCCGGATCTTCGATGAGGTTCGAATTCGCGATCTGCAGGGCGTCCCAGTAGAAGGAGCTGCTGAACTTATCGCCGCGCAGTTCCAGGCACTCCCCACCCACGACCTGCGAGACATCGCGAAGCGCGGTTCCGTGCGCATGCTCCCGCATCTGGCAGACGCCGGCGGCCAGGAAGCCCCAGTTCACTTCAAAAGGACCCAATCCCAGCGTCAGCGCATCCTCGAGCAACGAGAAATAGACGTACACGCCGCCGAATCGCAACGTGAGACACGGAAGACCGGCCGTCGGGTCGCGCAGCACCCAGCTTGTGCTCGAGGAGTCGTCGTGAAGGAATGCGACATATCGACCCCAGTAGTGGTCGATCAGACGTCGACCACCCGTCGAAATGATGGCGCGAGTCCGAGGCTCATCCAAAGCTAAGGGTGCCGGGGTCGACGGGCCGTCGCTCGAACGCTCAAAAAGCTTTCCGAGCACGACGCCCCCTCCTTCCCGTAGGAGGTAGGGTTCGCTTGATCCCGCCCTGGCACCGGCGTACCCCACGAAAAGTCCCTTTTCACTGGCCGCTACCCGCCACTCCGGGGATTGCGAAGAATGTCGATGAATGAGCCGTCTCGCGGTTTCCCGCGCGGCTGGGTCGTGATCGTGCCATACGAATGCCAAATAACGAAACACGACAGTGATCCCTCGCGTTCGTTAAACGACCAGAATGGGCGAGAATCCCCTGACGTAGTCGGGGGTGTCGTTGAATACGAAGCCGCCCTGCTGCACCCAGCAGTGGGCATAGAAGGGGTCGGTCTTCACGCCAAAAAACCATTTGGGAAAGACTCGGTAGCCTGCCAGGAAATTGAGCAGCGTCAGCGAGTCGAGCAAGCAGGCTTGGCGCGCGGTAAAGAACAAAGGTCGCAGGTGCATGAAGGCGGTCACGAGATCCCGCGCCCTGCCGAAGTCCATCTCGATCGCGGATGCCTGTGCACGCTCATTGCGTGCCTGCGCGAACCGCACGACCGACCTGATGGGGCGGAATTTCAGGGCTGATTTCGCGGCTGTGTAGGCTGCCAGGAGGCGCCAGAAATGCGCGAGACTCGCGCGTGGCCGGGTATTCATATCGAATTCCATCAAGGCGGTCCCGGCTCGTTCGGCCACCACGGGCGCGGCTTCTTTTCCGACCCTGGGGTCGGTAACGAGGAGACCTTGCGAGATCATCTTCGAAAGCAGACCGCTCTCCCGACCCGCGTCGTTCGATGACTGCGCGTCTTCAGGTGCCAGGGGCGCGATGGGCTCTGGGGGCGCCACCGGCCAGCCTCTCACCCAGCGAGCGAGACGATGCGCAGGCACAACCGCCAGGTACTTGTCCCGTTTCAGGTCCAACAGGATCACCTGCTTCCCGGCGATGCAGACGTGGACGTGCGGGGAAAGGAAATAGGGCTCGCTCATCGCCGGTCGCGCAAGGATGTCGTTTTTATGCAACGCGGCACTTACTCCTAGCGCCCAAACCTCCCGCGATGCAGGCTCGTGGCCCTCTTGGCGAGGTGGGAAATTCCGCAAGAGACGAAATCCCGTTATGGCAGGTGGGGTGGCTCCCCCGACTCTGCACGCCGCGCGCTGCGTTTGCGGCAAACACACCCCCGAAATACCGCGCGCTGCCGAAGTCTAGCGACAGCCGTCAGTATTGCAATGATTGTTCGCCATTAAATGCGTTGTTATTGCTACCCCACCCGGTTTGACATCACGTCATAGCGGAAATTGGGCCAGCGCTCGTCTATAGCCAACGGGCTACAGCAATCCGTCGAGCCGATCGAGATCGTTGATCACGCGCCAGTGACCGCCACCCTTCTCTACCTTGGCGCGCCACGTATCGAGCCGCGACAGGTATTCCCGCGGATCGAAGTTATCGGACCGCAGCTTCGTCACGTTGAGCGCCACGACGTCGAAGCCCTTGAAGTCCAGCGGCAGGTCGCGAACATAGCCTTTTGCAAGGTCCTCCTTCAGGTCGGAGAAGATCAGGATCTCCTTGCGCCCGGTCTGCTTTTCCTTCAGGAACTCGATCGCCTGCAGCAGGCCACCGGTGATGTCCGTATACGGCGCGGGAGTCGACTGGCCGATGAACTGCTCCACGCGGCTCGCGAAGGCGCGCTTCTGCTGGTTGGCGGTGCTCGGGCGATCGTCGAAGGTTGCCTTGGCAATGATGTTCTTCTCGCTGAAACTGCCCGTATCGATGCGTGCCACGGCGATGGAATCGTTTGGCTGCAACCGCGAGAGCGCGAAGCGGATGATCTGCTCGGCCTTGTTGACCTGCTTGTTATAGGTGCCCGAGGTGTCGACCAGGAGATACACGCCGGTATTGCGCGGCAGCGAAGCAGGCGCACAGGCGCTCAGCGCCAGCGCGGTAACCAACAGCAGCAGCGGTCGATTCACGACTGTGCCTCCTGCCAAGACTCTGCCTCGATGGACGCGTGCAGGTTCGCTGCCTCCTCCGACGCGGCGGCGGCCATGCGGGTTTCGATCCACAGCGGCACGAAGAGCGGCAAATCGTACATCTGTTGCGCGAGCGTACCGAGATGACGGGAACCGTTGCCCGCCACACGCAGGATCAACGAGAGCGCCCGCAGCATTCCGATTGCTGTCAGGCCCATGACGGTCCGCAGCGAATGAACGAACGTTTCAAGGGGAATCGCGACGAACACGAGCGCGAAGGGAAGGATGAAACCCATTCCCATCTGCGCCGCGGTCGTGATCCACAAATGCCCGTTTACGGCGGACACCGTATCGCCCCGCAGCAAAGAACTGGTGGCGAGCTCGTCCTGCAGCAGCACTTCGCGCATGTACGCGAGCCCGGCCTCGACGCTCGCCATCAGCAACAGGATCACGAACGTGATGAAAATCATCCGCACGCGCATCTTGTCGGACAAAGCGCCGATGACCGGAAACAACCTCGTGATGCGCAGCGACTCCATGAGAAAGAGGCCCATGGAGATTTCGACCATGATGATGACGAGCGCCGCGATGTCGGCGGTGCGGAACGCCCCGATGAAACTCGTCCCGCCCACCATCTCGGCCATCGGGCGCGCGATGAGCGTAAAGTTGATGGCGGCGCCCGCCGTGGCTACGGCGAGTACCAATGCGGACACGAAGAAGTACACGATCGAGGACGACGACAACACCGAGACGGCGCGGTCCTCACCTCGGACTATCGCGTCGTACTCTTCCATGTGACGGTCGATGGTCATCGATCGTGCGATGACGCTTTCGACGCTTTTGTTGACGCGACCGAGCGTCTCCTGAATCAGGCGCCAGTCCGGCATCATCCGGCGCAACAGCGAGTGCCTCTCGGAGCTCGCCTTGCGGTAGTCCTCCATCACCTCACCATGCGCCTTGACCATCGACTTATGAATGTCGGAGAGAATATCGACGCCAGCATTGCGCGCATCGAGGTTGGCTACGACCTCCACCGCTTGTGCCCAGCCCGGCGCTTCGGGTGGGACCTCTACCGCCTTCTCCTGATCTTCCTCGATGCGGATGATGGCTTCGCTGAGCCTTCGGTGCATGTCAGGGTAATTCGCGAGGTCCTTGCGCACGGTGTCACCGACGCGAACAAATTCGCGCTCGACGATGCGCTCTTTCGCCTCCCGCCCCGCAGCTAACAACACCTCACGATTGCGCGTACCAAGCCGCTCTTCGGCATGCGCGACGGAATGCGAAGCAAGGCGCAATCCGCGCGACAGCGCGACCGCAATCGCATGAATAGCCTGATGAGCCGTGCCTCTGGCGAGATACAGAGCCGTCACGAGCAGCATCAGCAGAATGACTGCCGAGAGCGGCGGCCAGGGTGTGAACGCCAACAGACTCGTCATGGTCATGTGAATGCTCGCTTGCGTGGACCCAATGTTAGAGATGACGGCAGATCTCGCCATCACGTGGGAAACAGTGGACTCGATGCGGGCGAAGGCCGCGTGAGAATGTGCGGGCGTGCTCTACTTCGAGCCGCGCGTTGGCTGAGCCGTAGTCCATTCGTGCAACCCCGCTGTCATAGGAAACCCCTTAGACCGGTGGCTTTGCGACCCCTGCTTTCGCAGAGTGTGCCTCGTGCAGACAGGCGATTAGAGTGGGGCACGGGGTTGCCCGTGTCAACGCGTCACAGCGTCGCGATTTGACGCCATGTTTATGTCATCAGCAGCGAACGCGCGGATTTTGTTGAGGAAATCGCGCCGACCAACGCTTGGGACGTGAAGACTTGCAGTTATGTTTGCGCCGGGACTTGACGTCAGGGGCGTTCGAGTTTCGGGACTATGCGCTGCATGATGCAGATGCAGGTGGCGAGATCGGCGGCATCGATGTCTGCCAGCATTTGCGCGCGCGCCTGGTCCACCACGTCATTGAGCTGCTTGAGGCGCGGCGCCGCGCCCTTCTTCAGAGCAATGGTCTTGGTGCGTTTGTCCCAAGGAGATGCGCGGCGCTCGACGAGACCTTCCTTTTCCAGGCGGTCCAGCATGCGCGCGAACGTCGGTCCTTCGATGCCCACCCTTTTGGCGAGCTCTTTCTGAGTCACCCGGCCGTCGGCGATTTCAATCCAGAAGAGCGACTCCCAGCGCGCCTGTGTCTGGCCGATCGCCGCGAGGTGCTCGTTGACATGGATTCGCCAGCGGCGGGCGAACTGCGTCATGAGGCTCGTGAAATGGAAGTTGAGGTCCTCGCGCGAGCCGGCTTCGTGATAGCGGTGGCTCTCGAGGAAGAGCCGCCGCGCCTCCTGGAGCGGCGGCAGACCGGACGGCACCTTGGGCGCGCCTGAGGGGGGACCCGCACCCACGCGACTCACGCCGTCCTTGGGTGCCTTACCGCGTTTCGCAGCATGCCGCATTGGGATACCCAGGATCTACCGTGGCGCGGGGGATCCTGAAGTTTGGCCCATTCCCGGACTACCGCTTGTAGCGCACGCCGATCTTCCACATGCGGCCGATGGGATCGAAGAGCACGTTGTTACCGGTTCCGTTCGCACCCGGTACACGCGGCGGATCGACGTTAGTCGCATTGTCGACGCCGCCGTACACCGTAAAGCCGCTGCTGCCGGAACCCGAGAACTCATATTGCGTGAGGAGGTCCAGGTACAGCGCCGACTTCACGTGGTTGGTGTTTGAGCTGGCGGGATTGTTGATGCTGTACCCCGGCTGATCCGGTCCGATGAACGCGGCATTATAAATGCCGTCCGGAATGAATCGGGTGTGCAGCGATGTGCTGAACCCGCCATAGACCCAGTTGATGAGTGAGTCGATGGTGTAGCGCGGAATACCCGGGATAGTGCCCGCGCGCAGACCCGTCTGCCCTGCCCTATCTACCGGGCCGGCGGAGTCCACCGTGATGAGATTGGCCACGTACGTGCCCAGGATGCGGAAGCTCATGTTGCCCAGGCTGCCCATCGGCTGCCGGTACGCGAACTCGAGGTCAACGCCTTTCGTAATCTGCTCGTTGACGTTGAGAAGAACGTCGTTGATCTGGGTAATGACTCCGGCTGAATCACGGGTGATGAGCGAACAGAACTCCAAGGCGCCCTGGTAGCAGCGCGTCGCGATGGTCTGCGCGCCGAGGTTGCCGATCGCGTCCTTGATATCGATCTTGTAGTAGTCGACGGACAACTGCATTCGGCCCAGCGCGCCCTCCATTTGAGGCTGCAGGACGAAGCCCGCCGTCGTGGTATCGGCGACTTCCGGCACGAGCGTCCCGTTGGAGCCTGACACGACGACCGGATTCGTCTGCAGGCCGCCGCGCGTCGGATCGTTCAGAATGCCGAAGGTCCTGATATTTGGACCGAACAGCTCGCTCACATTGGGTGCGCGAATGTCACGCGATTTCGTACCGCGCAGCTTGAACCAATCGACGAGCTGCCAGGTGAGGCCGAGCTTGTGCGTGGTAGTACTGACGCTCGAGGAAGCTGTTGGGCTGCTTCGATCGTAGTGAGTGCGGCGTATCGCGCCGTTGAATTCCACATTACGGGCAAACGGTACGTCCTTGAGAAGCGGGACGACGGTTTCAGCGTAGCCCTCCGTGACGTTCACTTTGCCGTTGATGTTCTGCGCGTTATTCACAAAGAAACCGAGGGCCTGTGAAATCGGGTCCGCGGTGCCCTCGATCTTGTCGCTGCGGTACTCGACACCACCTGCTACGGAAACCGGCCCTGCCCAGGTCGAGAACGGCTCGCCCTGCACGTTGCCGGTGACGACGTGCTCTGTCGTGAGATCGGTTTGCACCGAAGTGCCGGTAACGTAGGCTTTCGCGGCCGCGCTCACCTGGTTACCGAAGGGATTGAGCGGCACGCAACTGGGCACGGTGACGGTGACGGCATTCACGCGGCAGACGATCTGGCCAGTCGCGTTGCGCACCGAATCGATGGCACTCGCATTGTTGGGGGCAGTGCTGTAGAGGTTGTTGCTGATGACGTTGTTGTCGGCATCCACTTCGAACTGGTTGTGCCCGTACTGATAGTAGGCATCCCAGGTCCACGAGCCGGCAATCTTTCCCTTCAGCGAAAACACCGCGCGCCACAGATCGTTCTTGGAGCGCAACAGCGGATTGCCGATGTCCGCGAAGTTGCGGCCGAGGTTGAAGGATGCGAGGTGGTTCGCGGCCAGGATCCCGGGAAGATTCAAAGTCGGGTCGGCCGAGGTCGGGATGTAGGGGTTGTCCGCTTTGATCGTCATGCCGACGTTGCGGTATTGCGCGCCGTCGCCATGAGCGAGCAGATGGCCGCGCGACACATCCAGGCCACCCTGGAGACTGTCCGTGAAATCGTAATTGGTATGCGTATAGACCAGGTAGCGCTCGTTCGGCGCCACGATGGGCAGCCCCTGGAAGTAACCGTCCTGACCGTGCCCTTCGCCGCCGACCATGTACAGGCTATTGACGAGAGAGCCGTATTGGAAAGCCCGCGGTGTGCCATCCGGATTGAACGTAATGCCATGCGTGGGGCCCGCCGAAGTGACCACGCCGGTCGGCGAGATCGTCGACGGATTGATGTTCGGGAGGATATTGTTGGCCGGCAGACCATGGTTACCGGCCGGGGCGTTGCCGAAGTTCAGCCATCCTTCCGAGCACCACAGGCGCGTCTCGCAGTCGCCCACTCCCTTGTCGTCCTCGAGCTCGAGCGCTCCGATGAAGTGGCCGCGGCCGCCGAAAAGATCGGTGCCGCCGGCCAGGCTGGCCGAGGTCGTCTTGTTATCGCCCCGGCTGGACTGGCCGTACTGAAGCGAGCTTTTGATGCCATCAAGCTTCTGATTTAGGATGAAGTTCACCACGCCGGCCACAGCGTCGGAACCGTAGGCCGCGGATGCACCGCCGGTCACGACTTCCGCTCGCTGGAGCAGCGAGCTGGGAATCATGTTCGTGTCGACCGTCGCCTGCGTCGTGGAAGGCGTGAAGCGCTTGCCGTCGACCAGCACGAGGGTGCGGACTGCTCCCAGTCCACGAAGATCCAGTATGCGGCCGCCGACATAGCCGGCCGCAGCGCCAAGGCCAGTAGAAGCCGGGGTATTTGTGGGTCTGAACGCCGGCAGTTCATTGAGCAGCTGGCCGATGTTAGTCGTCGCTCGCTCCTCGATTCTGTCCGCACCGACGACGCTCACCGGGGTCGGCGCCTCAAAGCCCCCGCGGGCGATGCGCGATCCGGTGACGACGATGCTCTCGAGCTTTTCCTCTGGGGGCTGATCCGCGGTGGCGGCAGGTACCGTTTGCGCAGCTGGTGCCGCAGGCGTCTCAGCGAACAGCATCGCCGGGGCCGTAGCCGCCAGCGCCGCTAGAGCCATTCCAGCGTACGAGTGCTTATTCCGAGCAAGACTTGACCTCACGCATAGCGTGATTTCCATCGACATGATTTCCCCCTCTCATGCTCGCCGCGAGTTGCTTATGTGCGACGGGCTGGTTCAATAGCACGCTATCGAATAACCATTAGCCTGCTAACGATTAGATACAAAGTCAAGCAGGCTTTAGCCACGGAACCGTCTGGTGGGCGGCGGGGCGTCCCAGGGTATCCAGCCGCCCGGCACGTCGCAGTTCGTGTCCGCCGGACGACGCCTTCGCCGTGCGTAAGTCGCGCGTAAGTTGCGCGTGAAGAATTCCACGCACCACGGGCGCAGCAACATCCCGACACGAACCTTCGTCGCGTCAGCCGTCAGTACGGGCGTCCTGCCAACCGGGTGTTCAACTGAGATTTACACGATGTTATGAGTCAGTTCGTAATCGACTCGTAGCGCCGGATGCCCGGACTGAGCGGTTTGACGGCCGATCTAGGGTCCCTGCTGAAGACGTAAGGCAACGCCTGCGGCCGCCGGCCCCACGATGACATGTACCCACTCCGGTGACGCCAGGGCCACTCCACGCAACCCCAGAGACCGAATAGCCGCGGCATCTACGGCCGCCGCTTTCAGTACACCGATTCGCAAGCGGCTGGCGGCCACCTCGACGGTGCGTACGTTCGCAGGGCCACCTAATGCCGCCAGAAGGCCACGAATCGTCGCCTCGTCGGGTTCCGTAAAGGCACCCTGGGCCTGCGAACTGGGATCGTTGGCGCCGGCGCTGCGACTCGAACCGGGTTCGCGACTGTCACCGTTACCCGAGGGTGGCGCGCCAGCGGCGATCTCTCTTTGCTGCGCTACCGGCGCCAGCAAAACGCCCGGTTGGGAGATCGAGGGCGTTTCCAGCGGCTGCGCCGAGCGCAACGCGCTTTTGATCTCCCCGGCTACCTGGTCTGCATTCGTACCAATCACCACCTGCAAAGCGGTGGCGGAGGGACGCACGAGGCCGCGGGCGCCAAGTTGCTTCAAAGCGTTAGTATCGACGGCGCCCTGGTTCGCAACGATGAGCCGCAAGCGGGTCGTACAGGCGTCGACCGTCACGATGTTGCCGGCTCCTCCCAGCGCCGCGATGTAACCTCGGGCCCGGTCCCCGGGGGCGGTTCCGACTGGGGACTGCGCGGTTGTCTCGGGCGCATCCCGGCCCGGCGTCTTCAGATTCAACTTCACGATGACGAAGCGGAACAGTCCGTAGTAAAGAGCGAAGTAGAGGACTCCCACGGGCAGCAGCAGCAGCGGCCGGGTCGCCTTGTTGAAGTTGAGCACGTAGTCGAACAAGCCCGCGGAGAAGCCGAAGCCGAGCCGCACGTGCAAGGCGTCCATGACGATAAACGCCACGCCGGTCAGCAGCGCGTGCACGACATAAAGCAAGGGCGCAAGAAACATGAACGTGAATTCGATCGGCTCGGTAACTCCGGTCAGCAGGGACGTCAGCGCGATCGAGCCGAGCAAGCCCCCCACTGCGCGGCGACGCTCGGGGCGCACCGTGTGATACATCGCGAGGCAGGCTGCCGGCAACCCGAACATCATTACCGGGAAGAATCCCGACATGAAAGCGCCCGCGGTCGGATCGCCTGCGAAGAAACGCTTGAGGTCGCCGGTGACGCCGTTGTAGTCGCCGAGGAGGAACCAGGCGATGTTATTGATGATGTGGTGCAGACCCGTGACGATCAGCACTCGATTCAGGACACCATACGCGAACAAACCGAACGCGCCGGCATGCAGCACCGACCTGCTGAGGGCGTCCATGCCGTCCTCGAGGTGCTGCCACTCCGTACCGAACGCGGCGGCGTACACGAGTCCCGCAAACCCGCTCGCGATCGGCACGAAGCGCCGGCCGCCGAAGAAGCTGAGGTAGCTCGGCAGATTGATGTCGCTGAAACGGTTGTACAACGCACCTGCGGTGAGTCCCGCAAGAATTCCCGCCGGGACGCTCAGCTTCGAGAGCTCATGTGCCTTGTAAGCAGCCACCGCCAGGTCGTGCGCCTGCCCCGTCAAACCTTCCACCGCGCCCGGCGGTACGCCAATCAGCACCTCGGCGCCCTTGGTCGTCACGAGGTAGCCAACGACGCTGGCAAGTCCCGCGGCACCGTGATTCTCACGGGCCAATCCCACCGCGACGCCAATCGCAAACAATAGCCCCAGGTTGGCAAAAATCGCATCGCCCGCCGCGGCCATGGACGGAAAATTCAACAGGTCCGGCTGGCCGAGGCGCAACAGGAGCCCTGCAATCGGCAACACCGCGATGGGCAGCATCAGCGCCCCACCGACCTTCTGCAGACTGGACAGCAGCTTTTTCATGACGTCACCGGCGCGGCAAGACAATGCCGTTGCGAGAGGCGCTGGCAGGGAACACTCCACGCCTGGCAGGCGTCACTCAGGCATTTGGGAGGATTACTCATGAGCGGGCACGGCCTCCTCGAGACTCGACAACATCTTGACGGCAAGGGCCCGCACCGCGTCGGCGGTCTCCTCCTCCAGAGCTTGACGAGCGAGCTCGCGGCATCCGTGCACCGAAATGCCACCGATGAGCGCCTTGAGCTGTGGAATGACAGAGGGCACCACCGAGAGCTCGTCTACTCCGAGTCCGATCAGAACCGGCGCGGCGACAGGGTCGGAGGCCAGACCACCGCAGACAGCGATGCGGCGACCGTGCTGGTGCGCGGCCTCCACCGTGCGCGAAATCAGCCGCAATACCGCCGGGTGGAGCGCGTCGAGCCGCGCGGCTAGCTCGGAGTGTCCGCGGTCCATCGCGAGAGTGTATTGTGTTAGATCATTGGTGCCTATCGAGAGAAAGTCCGCCTCCGCCGCGATCCGATCGGCCATTATCGCCGCGGCCGGAGTCTCTATCATCACACCCAGCTCGATCGGCGCCGTACGTCCGGCCTCGCCGCACACTTCGTCCAACATGCGACGTACGGTGCGTATTTCTGCCGGATCCGTAATCATCGGCAGGAGCACTCGCGCCTGGTCGTAGGGACGGACTGCGAGCACGGCGCGCAGCTGCGTGCGCAAGAGGTGCGGGCTCCAGAGACTCGTGCGCACTCCGCGCAGCCCGAGCGCGGGATTGTCTTCGTGAGGCAGCGGTAGATACGGAATCGGTTTGTCACCCCCGATGTCGAGTGTACGGATCGTCAGGGGCCTCCCGGCCAGAGCCGTCGCGATGCTCTGATATTGAGCAGTTTGCTCCGCTTCGTCCGGCGGGGATTGACGCTCGAGGAACAGGAACTCCGTGCGCAGCAGGCCGCAGCCTTCTGCTCCGTTGCGCACGGCCGCCTCCGCTTCGGCCAGAGATCCGACGTTGGCAAACACTTCGATCCGTGTGCCATCGGCCGTCCGGCATTCGCGCTGTGCCGCTACCTGCTCGGCGGCACGCCGCTCCAGGCGCCTCGCGAGCTCACTCGAAGCCGCTTCCATCTCCCCGCGATCCGGGTCAATACGAAGCAGCCCCATCTCCGCGTCCAACACGACGGGCGTTCCACCGGGCACCGCGAGAACGGCCGGCCCGATTGCCACGAGTGCCGGTATCCCCATGGCAGCCGCTAGAATGGCCACGTGCGATGTAGGACCGCCGGCGGCCATGCAAATGCCGGCCAACCGTCCGGCATCGAGGGCCACGAGTTGCGAGGGGAGCAACTCATTCGCGATCAAAATCGTCTTCTCGGGTAATTCGCGGGGTACCGCCGCACCGCCGTCTCCACTGAGCGCCCCCAGGATCTGCGCTTCGAGATCGAGCAGATCGCCGACTCGTTCTGTCATCCTCGCATCTTGCAGCGCGCGCAACGCGCTGACATTCGAGCGGATGACCTGGCTCCACGCATAACCCGCGCTCTTGCCGCTTGCGATCGAGATTCTCGCTACGCCGACGAGGCCGGGGTCGTCCAGGAGCGCCAGATGCGCTTCGATGATCTCACGCGCGGTAGCGGGACCTGACGCGGCAACTAGTTCCAGCCGGCTCTTCACCAGGGCTCGGGCGCGGTCGAGCTCGGAATTCTCATGCGATACGCCAGCGCCCGCTTCGGGCGCAGTGAGTTGCGGTCGGCTGAATTGAAGCGCGTGCCCGATTGCCAGGCCGCGGCTGGCGACGACCCCTGGAAGGACATTCACGTCCTTTGGAAGAGGAGCACGGCGGTCGGACATAGTGTTGAGTTGCGGTGGTCGGGTACGGAGTTCCCGTGGTGCGAGGGACTCCGGGTACGCGCGGGACTCCAGCTGCCCGCCAGACCTCGGGCGCGCGCCGTCACCTCCCTGCCTGTCCGCGCCAAGAAGCGCGCCCTCCAACGCGGCGACAGCTGCGTCGGCGTCCGGGCCGACCGCGCGGACTTCAATCTCATCACCCTTTCGAACACCGAGCGTCATCAAGGTCACGGTGCTCCGTGCACTCGCTTCCCGCCCGCGAGCAACGATGCTCACGTCAGCCGTGAATCCCTTCAGAGCGGCAGCGAGTAAGGCGGCGGGTCTGGCATGTATTCCATGCTCCAAAGTCACCGAGAGGCGGCGGCTGACGGTCTGCGCCTTGGCTGCACCCTCGCCGGCGGCTCGGCCCTGGCCCACTCCCGCATCCTGTAGGACACCCGGTGCTATGCCGCTCGCAGGCGCTCTTCCGACCGGGCTCGAGTGACCGGCTGCGCCAGCCGTTCCGGCAACACGAGCCACCGGCATGAGCTCCATCAGGAAATCGCCGACACTGACTTCGCGATTCAGATTTCGCCGGGTGACCGTGAATCCGCCACCATCCATGACGATCACGGGAGTGAGGAGGCTCTTCGCACGCCGCGCCAACAAGTCGAGATCGAAGCTGAGCAGGCGGTCGCCTGCGTGGACCTGTTGACCTTGGCGCACATGCAGCTCGAACCCCTCCCCTCCGAGACCCACCGTGTCGATACCGACGTGGAGGAGAATCTCCGCGCCGTCTCGAGTGCGAAGTGTGATTGAGTGCTTCGACACCGGCACCGCAATCAACTCGCCGTCGCAGGGCGCGTAGAGCGTCGTTCCGGTGGGATCGAGCGCCACACCATCCCCGAGCATGCGCCCCGCGAATACCGCGTCGGGCGCCTCATCGAGCGGCGTGCTCCAACCCGCCAGCGGTGCAACCAGGATCAGCTTGGACATCCGCGTATTTACTCCACGAGTTGCACCCAGTCCAACGCCCACAGCGGATCGAGCGTTCTCTGGGTAAACCTGAAACAGAGGTCGTGTCGGCCCCGGGTCCTTGGAATGCGGACCGCGGGCAAAGTCGTCACGGCGGCGTTTGCGACCGCCGGGGCGAGTGGCAGGACAGCAATCGGCTGCCCTTCGCAGTTGTCGAGGCGCACTTCGAGCTCCCCCGCGGGGGTGTGTGGTGCCGCCAGCTTGATCGCCTCTCTATCCTTCCCGATCTGGAAGTTGAACGGCACCTGCCCAACCGCCACCTGCAGCGCGGATGCCTGCGAGAGATCGGCCGACTGGAAGATCCAGCAGGGATTCATGATATCGATGAGGAAGATGGCACGCTTGCCTCCGATTGGCGCATCGTCCTCCAGAGACAATACCAGCTTGTCCGTGCAGGTTTTCAACTCCTGACTCGGGCGCCGCTCGAACGCACCCAACTGCCGCGGATCGGCCGCGGGCTGGAAAACGTCAGCGGAGTAACTCAGGCCCAGGCCACGATAGCGGGCAAACTCATGTGGCAGGCGCCGTACGAAGCTGTCCCAGTCCCTTCGTTCGGGCGCCGTCCACCCGACCTCTGCAACCGCGGCAGCCCGCGGAAACGTCATGTAACCGACGCGCTCCTCGGTGCGTATGTGCTCGGTCCACACGTTCGCCTGCAGGCCGAGAATGTGCTGCCGCTGGTTCGCCGCGATTCCTGCAGGCATCGGCTCGAAACCGTACACCTCCTGAAGCGCTACCACGCGGCCGCGTCCCGGCGGTTCGGTTGGGCCAGTGCCCTGCCTGTTGTCGAAGTAGAGCGTCGGCCAGGGAGACAACACCGCGTCGTGGCCCGCACCTGCGGCGGTCACCGCGCCATCGATGCCACGCCAGGACATCACCGTCGCATCCTGGGCGATACCCCCTTCGAGAATCTCATCCCAGCCGATGAGCCGCCGTCCATGCGCCTCGAGGTATTTTTCGATGCGCCCGATGAAGTAGCCCTGCAGTGCCTGCTCATCGGCAAGGCCCAGTTGCCGCATGCGCGCCTGCACCCCCGGCGACGTTTTCCACTGGTCTTTTACCGCCTCGTCGCCACCGACGTGAAGGTACTTTCCCGGGAATAAAGCCATCACTTCATCCAGAACGTCCTGCAGGAAATTGAAAGTGCCCTCCTCCACATTATAGAGGTTCGAATAGACACCCCAGTCGGCCGGCACCGCAGCAGGCGGGTGCTCGGTCACTCCCAACTCGGGATACGCGACGAGCGCCGCGCTCGCATGCCCGGGCATGTCGATTTCGGGAACGATGGTGACATTACGCTCCGCGGCATGCGCCACGATGCCACGCACCGTGTCCTGCGAGTAGAAGCCGCCATAAAGCCGCGGACGGCCCGTGCCTGGATCGATGTCGGCCGCGGCGGCCGCTCCCGCCGGGACGCGCCACGCGCCGACTTCTGTCAAACGAGGGTACTTCTTGATCTCGAGGCGCCAGCCCTGATCGTCCGTCAGATGCCAATGCAACACGTTCAGCTTGTGGAGCGCCATCCAGTCGATGAACCGCATGATGAATTCCGGCGACTGGTAGTGGCGCGCCGAATCGAGCATCAGCCCGCGCCACCCGAAGCGCGGGCTGTCGCTGATCTTCACCGCCCGAACATCGATGAGGTCGGAGTGAGCAGCCTCGGAGGTGCAGAGTTGCCACAGCGTGACCGCCCCATAGAGCAGTCCGCGAGCATCGGCTGCGGAGACGACGATCTGACGCGAGGATACCTCGATTGCATAGCCTTCCGGGCTCGACCCGACCGCTTGCGGATCGAACCGGAACACGATCGAGTGCTCGGGCGCCGTCGCGCCCGAGCGCTCCACGATTTCGAGGCGAGTACCACGAGTCTGCTGCAGCAGTTCGGCAAAATAGCGGGCGCTGCCGGCGGCTCGTGGGTCGCGCGGGATTGAAATCCGCGTGCCCGCGCGAATCGCGAAGACTCCGTCGCGAGACTCGACCATGGCCGGAGCCGGAATGACATCGACCGCTGCCGACGCGCGCCGCGCGGCATGCTCGCTCTTCGGCCTCGCCGACGCAGGCAGGCAGGCACTCAGAAATACGGTAGCCCCGATGCACGCGAGCACCCATCGCATCGCGCGTGAGGCACTGTAAAAGCAATTCGAGGTGAGCACCCTTGAGCCTTGTGAAATTGCGCTAAACAAGCGGCCGTGAAGCAGGCACCATAGCGAGTCTGCGCGGCGACGGCTGCACGCACTTCTCAAGGCTCTCTTCATGGTTGAATCGGCCCACCCCCTGGTTATTCGTGCCCGCGAGGCATTTGCGCGCGGCGAGCTGCGTTCGGCCGAGTTGGCCGCGGAGGAGCGGCTCAAGACCGCCGGCCGCGACGTTAACGCGCTCGAAGTGCGCTACCAGCTCCAGAAGCACCGCGGCCAGATGGGAGAGGCGGCCCGAACGCTCGACACGGTGATCGGCATCAACTCGCGCGCCGACTGGGCTCATAACGAGCTGATCCAGCTTCTCATGACGCACGGGAAGCTCGCCGACGCGGAACAGGTGGCGCGCGCCGCATTGCGTGCGAATCCAGGTAACGCACAGGCCCACAACGTGTTCGGCCTGATCGTGTCGGATATGAATGACCTGCCGTCCGGCGAGTGGCACTTCCGGCGGGCGCTGGAGCTCGCCGCGCCGCAGGCTGCGTTTCTCCTGAACCTCGCGAACAATCTCATGAAGCAAGGTCGTACGCATGAGGCGGACGGCTACTTCGCCCGGGCGCACGAGTTGGCGCCCAAGGACCTTAGGACGCTCACCTGCTGGTCCACCTTGCACGAGGCGCGCGGCGAGCTCGCGCGCGCCCAGGAGCTTCTCGATCGTGCCGAAGCGGTCTCGCCGGCCGCGGACGTCAATCTGCTTCGGTCGAACTATCTCGCGCGCGCGGGCCGTCACGAAGAGGCGCTCGCCATCATCGATTCCGCCAAGGCTCTCGCGGGCGACGGGCAGCTGGCGCGCGGCCGGCTGCATGATCGCCTCGGGCGCTACGAAGAGGCGTGGGCTGACTTCGTCGCCGGCAAGCGCAAGCTCGCCGCTGAAGGAGGTGGGCTGCAGTACAAGGCCGACGCTGTGGAGGCGCTCTTCGGTCGGCTCAAGCACTTCTTTACGCGGGAGAACATTGCACGGCTGCCGCGGACGAAGCCGAGGGCAGATGTGCCGCAACCCATTTTCATCATGGGCTTTCCGCGCTCGGGCACGACACTGGTCGAGCAGATCCTCTGCAGTCACTCCGCCGTGATGGCCGGCGGAGAGCTCCCCTTCCTCGGCGAGCTTCGCAAGCTCGCTGGTGATCTCTGGCCCGGCCCGCAGCCATTCCCCGAGAGCCTGGCGCAGAGCTGGACGGCGGACCGCCACTACGCCGCAACGATGTTTCGCGACTACTACCTCGCGCGCGCCGAACGCTACGGCCTGGCAAACGGCGGTAAGGCGTTCTTCACCGACAAGATGCCTTTTAACGAGGTCTACCTGCCGCTGCTGAAGATGGCCTTCCCGGAGGCGAAGATCATCCACGCACGGCGTCATCCGCTCGATGTCTGCGTGTCCACGATGTCGAACGATATGACTCACGGTTTCAACTGCGGTTACCGGATAGAGGACACGGCGCACCACCTGGCCGCGGTGTTCGATCTCGTCGAGCATTATCGCCACGAGTTGGAGGTCGGCGACTACGTGCTGCAGTACGAAGCCCTCGTCGCCGACCAGCCCGGACAGACTCGCAGGCTGCTCGACTATCTCGGCCTGCCGTTCGAGGAGGCGTGCCTGCGCTTCCATGAGAGCCGGCACCCCGCACCAACGGCCGGCCATTCTCGAGTCACCGAGAAGCTCAACGACGGCTCGATCGGCCGGTACAGGAACTACGCACAGCCTCTCAAGACCTTCGTGCCGCGGCTCGAGCGGATCATAACCGCCTGCGGTTATAAGTAGACAGACGCCGGTCATCGACGTTACTTCCACGTCTGCAGACGTTCCGCGAGGTATGCCCGCAGCCGCGCCGCGTCTGCAGCCGACACCTTGCCGAGGATGCCGTGTCGATGCTCCGGGATGTGTTCGGTAACACCGACCTGCGCCCCGAATACGTAGTGATCGAAGATTGCCCGCCACGCCTCGCGTGTAGCGGGTGGCAGCGACCGCAGGTTCAGTATGGAATGAATCAAGCTGTCGAAGGCTGAATCGGTTGCGGTCGCGGCGCCCACCGAGCCGCGCCACCAGTAGTTGACCAGCACGTTGAACGGCTCGAGTGATTCGACGTGATGCCACCAAAGCGGCGGTATGAATAGCGCATCGCCGGGGCCGAGCTCGGCGGTTAGCGCCGCCGCGAGTGCCTCCCGAAATTTAGGAAAGCGCCTGAAGTCGGGTTCGCGCAGCGACACCAGGCTCATCGGCGCGCCGGTAGGCGCGAAGTCGAGTGGCCCGATATAGAGGTTAGCGATCTGCTCAGGCGGAAAAAGCGTGAACCGCCGGCGACCACTGACCACGCAGCCGATGTTGTTCCACTCATCGAGGTGAGCGGGCGTCGTGATTGCATTGCCAAGCCAGATTCGCGGCAGGATCGCGCCGTCGATGACGGTCAGAGCGTTCTCTGCCGAAAATCCAGGCAGACAGTCGCGAATCAGCGCACTTTGCGCGGCGACGGCCGGCGGGCGGGCGAACGCGGCATACCGCAGCACCTGCTCCGCGATTGCTGTGATCGGGAGCCGGTTACGCACGAAATTGAACCCGGTCATGGTTTCGTCGTAGAAGACGCGCCCCTCGACCTCAGGCGGAGTCATGATGGCGTCGACCGGACTGCCGCTATCGAAACGTCGCAGGTATTCGACCACCGCGACCGGCGAGCGCCGTCCAACAGCGACGGCCGGCCAGCCACTGACGAGTCCCCGCAGGACACACGGACGCTCGGAAGCAATGACCTCATGCCGGATGGCGTCGTCGTCCAGTTTCGTAAACTCGCGGATAGGTGGGATGGCCTGTTGCATGCCATCCTTACCAGAAGTAGATCTGCAGAGACGGGTCGAGCCGGCGCGGCGGGATGCTGCCGAGGGCGTCGCGGTGGTCCGGATAGTTGGCCGAGCTGCGCGCCAGCAGGTTGTCGATCTCGGCCATGCTGTAACGCGCCTCCTGCGGTGTCGGCGGCCGCAGGTCACGGGGTTCGGGAAAAATACCCATCCCGGCCATGATCGAGTACCAGGAGAACACGGGATAGCCCTTGCCGATCGTCTGCTGACCGACGCCGGGCGCGATGCTCTTGCCCGCCATCCAGAGCGAGTAGAGCTTTTTCAGGTTATCAGACAGGTTGCGGTTGGCGGCATTGGCGCGCCAATACTCGGTGTCGTGCCGCGTGTTGGTCTTGTAGTGCGTCACGATGTAGTCGCGGGTGCCTTCAAAGTGGTCGTTGACCTGGCTGTTGAAGCGTTCGTGCGCAGCCTCGCCGAGATCGCCTCGCTCCAGGACTTCGACGAACGCTGCGGCCGTCTGCTGGATGAAGAGCAGCGCCGTCGCCTCCAGGGGCTCGATGAATCCCTGCGAAAGACCGATCGCGAGGCAGTTCTTGTTCCAGTGCTGCGTGACGCGTCCTATCTTCATCTTCAGGTGCCGCGCCGGCACGTCCGTCTCCAGAAGGCCGAGCCGCTCGCGGAGCTCGGTTTCGGCGGCATCGGGCGAGCAGAATTGCGTGCTGTAGACGTAGCCATTGCCGTAGCGGCTCGTGAGCGGGATCTTCCAGGCCCAGCCGTGCTTGAGAGCGGTCGAGACGGTCTGCGATGGAATCGATGCGTCGCTGGGCGACGGCAGCGCCACTGCCGCGTCATTGAAGAGATTGCCGGCGAAACTGACGAACGGCGTTTGCAACGCCTTGTCGATCAGGAGACCCGCAAACCCGGTGCAGTCGACGAACAGATCGGCCGCGATCGTTTCGCCTTCCCTCGTCGCGACCGAGGCGATCGCTCCGCCGGCTTCGAGCGTCGCATGAGTCACATGGCAACTCCTGTAGCGAACCCCCCGCTCGAGCGCCTTCCCGTGGAGGAACTGCCCGAGCAGCGTCGCGTCGAAATGGTAACCGTGCCAGATGTCGAACGGGAAGTTCTCGCGTGCCTTCGGGGCCCGCCGCTCGGCCGCGAGGCGCGCGGCGATGAAGAACCGGTCAGGATGCGCGTGCACGTTCGCACCGTTGATCCGCGCCTCCACGTTGTGAACAAACTGAGTCATGGTCAGGTTGTCCAGCATCGATGCGAACGGGTGGAAATAGCGTTCGAATCCGGGCTTCGTCGACCACCCGTCGAAGGTGATGCCGCACTTGTAAGTGGCATGGCAGGCCGGCATCCACTCGGCCTCCTGAATGCCGAGGCTGTCGAAGAATCCTCGCAGCCACGGCGTCGAGCCTTCCCCTACCCCGATGATCGGGACCGCCGATGATTCCAGGACCGTGATCTCCACGCCCCGCTCGATCAGCGAGCGCGCGAGGATTAGCGCCGTCATCCACCCGGCAGTTCCCCCTCCGACAATGACGATGCGGCGCACCGGCGCAGGCACGGAACCCGCATTCCTGCCGGTCGCGGGACTGTAAGAGTGATTAAAGAGCGTGGCGGTCGTCACGGGCAACCCCGTCCAGGGTGGATTGGGAGCACGGCAGATTACACCCGTGCCGCGCTCCCGCTCCCAGCCATCCGCAGCCTGACGATGGGCGCCGACCTCAGAACTTGGCCCGCAAAGTCAGATAGTACTGTGCGCCGTTCTTGTAAAACGCGCGCGGCTGGTCCTTGTTGAGCGCGTAGTACTTGAGGGTGGGATTGTTCAGGTTTTCGCCGTCGAGCGTCAACGAGATCATATCGTTCAGCGCGTACTGCAGGGACGCCGTCAGGCTGCCGATCGCATCCTGGGAGAACGCCGTATTCCGATCGAGGCCGCTGAAGAACGCAGAGCGGTAGGTGTATGCAACACGCGCACTGAACTGCTTGTTCTCGAAATAGCCGCTGACGTTAAAGGTGTTCTTCGACGTGCCCACGAGACGATCGTCACCGTTCGTCACGAGCGAGGTCTGCTTGCCGTCGGCATACGTGTAATTCGCCGCGAGGCCAAAGTACTCACTGAGCGCTTGCTGGTAGGCAAGCTCGAGGCCCTGCACCCGGCCCTTGGCGTTGACCGGAACGGTGAGCAGGTAAGGCACCTGCGCTCCATTGGGAACCTGGCTGCTGAAGGTCAGGTAGCTCTTGGTGGCGCTGCCGAAGCCGATGTAATTGCGCAGGTCCATGTAGAAGTAAGTGGCCGACAGCAGCGAGCGCTTCGCGAAGTACCACTCCAGGCCGGCGTCGAAGTTGGTGGAGCGAATCGGCTTCAGGTCGGGATTGCCGCCCGAGCCGCTGCCAACGGCGCCGGCGACCGACGGCGGCGACAGATCCGTAAAGCCTGCGAGCGCCGAGTAGTCGGCGCGGGTCATCGTTTCCGATGCCGCGAACCGGCCGACGAGGTCCGAAGTGATATCGAACTTGAGGTTCGCGCTCGGCAGCACGTCGTTGTATGTGTGGTCGACCGGAATCCCAATGAACGGTCCGAACAGGGACGTGGTGATCGCACCGGGCGTTGCCGCAGTCACCTGCGTGTAGGTGACGGAGTGTTCCTGCGTTCTGACGTAGCGGACACCGACGTCAGCCGCCCAGCTCGAGCCCTTGAATTCCGCCTGGACGTAGGCGGCCGAATTCTTCTCTTTGACGTCGAACAGGTACTGGTAGTACTCACGCTGCAGCGGATCGCGGTTCACGAAGCCGGGCCCATCGTAAGCCGCGAGCTGCGCCGGACTCCAGTACCAGATGCCGCTCGGGATCGAGCCGCCGAAGCTGTTGAAGTTCCCCGGGTAGTTGCCGAAGGTCGTGGGGTAATGGTCCGTGCTCATGCCGGGGGCCAGCGGACCCTGCGCGAGTGCATTGTTCGAGGACCGCTCGTGGGTCTGGTAGCGCGCACCGAATTTGAGATCCGTCCACGAGCTGTCATGAATCTTGTAATCGCCGTCGAGCTTGCCCCAGGACTCCTTGTCCTTCACATCGACGTTCTGCGCGCCGAAGATCCAGCCGAACGAGACCGGCGTCCCGCCGGGGAAAGGCGTCGTGTTGTTCTGCGAGCCGAGATTGAAGTCGGGAGCGGAGCCAATGCCATGCAACGAGTATCCGGCACCGGTGCCCAATCCGGGCTGAGTCTCCGACACGTCCTGGGTCGGTGTCTTGCCATCGCCCTTGGAGGTGCCGACCTGCCCGAGGAACGTCATGGAATCGCTGGCGCGCCACTCGCCGTCGAGGTTGACGAAACCGGCGGTCGCGCTCTCATCCGGGCGCGAGATCTGGTCGTAGACTCCGTAGAACGTCCCGGCGACCGGCGAGAAATTGGCTTTGGTCAGGGTACCGTTGGTAACGACATAGCCGGGATCCGGTCCCTGGCCATTACCTAGGTTCACGTAGTGCGTGAGCCACTCCAGATAATTGCGGTTGTAGTTGGACGCATCCAACTTCGAGTAGAAAGCCGAGAGATCGAATGTCAGCGCATCGGTCGGCTTTAATTGGACGTCGACGAGACCGCCCTTGCGCACACGCTTCTGGTCGAAGAGCGCCGCACCGACCTCTTTCGGGTACCACACGTTCGCGAGATCGGGATGTGCATTGACGACAGGACTGCCGGGAGCGAACTGCTCGTAGCCCAATATCTCGACGCCGTCGCGCCGGAGGTGGCGGGCCTCGTAGAACCCCTGCACCATGACGCCGAAGTTGCCGGCCTCGTTCTTCCAGTTGCCGAGCGCGCTGAACTGCGGGTCGGTCTTGGACGGCAGGTCGGCGTAAACGGCGCCGGCGGAGGCCTGCAGAGTCACCGGCTTGCTGAATTCCAACGGCTTGCGCGTGATGATGTCGACCGATCCGGCGACGCCGCCCTCCACCAGCGAGGCCTGGGAGCTCTTATGGACAACGACTTTGCTGACCAACTCCGAGGGTAACAGCGTATAGCTCACGCTGCGACCGACCTGCTGCACCTGGTTGAGCACGAACCAGTCGCCAGCCGCGATCCCATGCCCGTTGACCAGAGTTTGCGTCAGGCTGGGATTCGTGCCTCGCATGCTGACCCGGTCGTTCTCGTCAAAGCCGCCCTCGTTCGCGCTTGCGGAACTGGTCGTAACGCCGGGTACGCGAGTCAGCGAGTCGGCGACATTCTTGTCGGGCATCTTGCCGATATCCTCGGCACTGACGACCTCCTCGACACTGGTCGCCTCGCGCTTGGCTTCCAGTGAATGCTCCACGGAGGCGCGGATGCCGGTGACCACAATCTCCTCGACATCGCCTCGCTCGCCGCTCTGCGTCGGACCCTGGGGCGCGTCGGCTGCGTGGGAATTGCGCCCGAACAATGCGATTGCGACTGCCGTGCCGATCAACGTCGACCTTGCGATTCTCATGTCTCAATTACCCCTGATGTTGTCTTAACCGAAGCGCACCCACGCCGTGTGCCCTCATCCCGCGAGACCGTGCATTCTTTCTTTTGGAGCGCCACGCGGGCATCTATGCTGGGACCAGTTACGTGCCAATATAATACCACTCATGCTAAAATGCTATATCAGTAGAGACCACTTTTCGCTTCGGCGCATTTCAGTCCAGTAATCAACAAGTTCCGTTTAATTTTGTATCCTCCGCACAACAGACTGGTATGATATTGGTAGTATGAGAGTGATCGCTAAACAGGCCGGAGAACGACTTTGATGCCGCTTTCACAGGCGGTGGGCAAACTCGACGAGTCGAGCAGCCTGCCGCTTTATCAGCAGCTGCAGCGGGCGTTGCGTCAGGCGATCGAGACACGCATCCTCGGGCCGGACGATGCGCTGCCCCCGGAGCGTGATCTCGCGACTGAGTTCT
>JAQGOG010000182.1 GCA_028293765.1 Gammaproteobacteria bacterium | reverse complement strand
AAGGAGCTGCGCTCTTTCGGTTCGGAGGCCGAGTTCATCAACGCCGACGTCCGCAAGGAGGATGACGTCCGCGCTCTGGTCGACAAGACCGTCGCACGGTTTGGCCGTCTCGATGTCGCGGTGAACAATGCCGGGACCGAAGGCCAGGTTGGCCCGATCACGGACCAGAGCGCGGAAAGCTATGCCGCGACGTTCGACACGAATGTTCTCGGCGTGATCCTGAGCATGAAGCACGAAGTACGCATCATGCAAGGACAGGGCAGCGGCAACATTATCAACATCTCCTCGACCTACGGGCATGAGGGCGCGGCCGGGGCCTCCGTCTATGTCGGCAGCAAGCACGCCGTCGAAGGCATCACCAAGTCGGTGGCGCTCGAGATCGCCAAGTCGGGAATCCGTGTGAACGGCGTGGCGCCTGGTCCTACGGACACTGGCATGTTGACCCGTTTTACGGGCACACCGGAGAACAAGGCGGCTCTGGTGACGGGTGTTCCGATGGGCCGCCTCGGCCTCTCGGATGAGCTTGCCAGCGCGATCGTCTTCATCGCCTCCGATGAGGCTTCATTCATCACGGGCCATATCCTCAACGTCGATGGCGGTCACACCGCCAACTGATCCTGTCCGGGCACGGAGGTTTGCTCCGCGCCCCGTTAAGGGGCGGTCTTCCCGAGGCACCTTCTCGCAGCTTTCGTTGCCTCCGGACCCTGCCTGCTTTGACCACTTCGCATGTCGGTTTGAGCGCCACCGCAAGAGGGAATTCTCCATGACCCAGCACAGTCACCCGCTCGTCCAACACGCTTCCCTATTCCTGTTGGAAGAGGACGCACACCCCTCAGCGCGTCGCTGACCTGGGTGACTAACAGAAGGAACTTCACCATGGTCAGTCTCTCTGGAAAGACCGCGCTCGTGACTGGGGCCTCACGCGGCATCGGTCGCGCCAGCGCACTCGCGCTGGCGAAGGCCGGCGCACAGGTCCTCGTCCATTACGGCAGCGGCGAGAAGGCCGCGGCGGCGGTCGTCGCAGAAATCCGCGCGGCCGGCGGTCGCGCCGAAAAGGTTGTTGCCGACCTGCGCGCGCCAGATGGACCGCACGCTCTGGCCAAGCGCGCACGCGCCATCGTCGGCGATCGACTGGACATCCTCGTCGCCAACGCCGGTACGTTCAAGGCGGCCACCCTAGAAGAGACGACCGTTGAGGATTTCAATGACCTCTTCGCCGTGAACGTCCGTGCGCCGTACTTCCTCGTACAGCAGCTTCTGCCCACCCTGTGCAAGGGCAGCAGCATCGTACTGCTGTCGTCGCTGGCGGCGCACGCATCACTCGGCACGCTCTCCGCCTATGCGGCCACGAAGGGTGCCATCGACACCCTCGTGAAGCACTTCGCTTCGGCATTGGGCACCTGCGGCATCCGCGTAAATGCCGTCGCGCCGGGTGTGGTAGAGACCGACATGTCCAACTTCGCGCGGACCGATGCCGGTCGCGACTTCACGTTGGGAATACAGGCACTGAAACGTATCGCCCAGCCTGATGATATTGGCGCTGCTGTCGTATTTCTCGCCTCTGACGAGGCCCGCTGGATCAGCGGTGACACGTTGCGCGTCGACGGCGGCTCGAAGCTCTGACTCGCCGTTTACCAACAGCCGACATTGCTTGCCACCGATTGCGCGAAGCAGCCGCTCGCCCGATCGGTCGGTCGGGGTAACGCTGCGTGGTTCGCGTGAGCAGCCGCAGGCCGAGCCGCTCCTCGAGGCCGCGCATCGTGTGACTGAGCGCCAACGGAGAGACGCCGAGCTTCGCGGCGGCACGGGTGAAGCTGCATTCCCGCAACCGTGTGAACGCGATCAGATCGTTCGCAGTCGCCGGCGCCATTGCTGCGCCCTCGCATGAAGGCACCCCAAACCAACTTGGCGCCCGAACGAAGCGCTCGCTGACGGGTCAGCAGAGTGCCAGGCCTCAACCGAGGAGCCACCATGCAACTGAAGCGCGCCGGATCCCAGCCTTCGCAGAAGGGCTACTGGTTTACCGGAAATGTCCGTATCGATCCGCTGAACACGGCGCGCGTCTCGTGCGCCAGCGTCACGTTCGAACCGGGCGCACGCAGTGCCTGGCACACGCATCCGCTCGGCCAGACCTTGATCGTCACCTCCGGCTGCGGATGGACGCAGTGCGAGGGACGAGTGGAAAGGTCACTACCGCCGTCGATAGCTTGAACGTGCCGGGCACGGTGACCCCCAGGTTCGAATTCGTGGCGTATAGAGGACTCCCACATGAGCAACAACATCGAAGGCAAGGTAGTCGTCATCACAGGCGCGAGCAGCGGCCTCGGCGAAGCCGCCGCCCGGCATCTTTCGTCCCTCGGTGCCACCGTTGTACTCGGTGCACGTCGCGTCGACCGCATTCAGGCACTCGCGAACGAGCTCGTCGGGCGCGCAGGCCGAGCACTCGCGATCGCGACAGATGTCACACAGTTCGACCAGGTACAGCGACTGGTCGACGCCGCCGTCCAAACCTACGGTCGCATCGACGTAATGATCAACAACGCCGGGCTGATGCCGCACTCGCCGCTCGACCGCCGCAAGATCGACGACTGGAACCGAACGATCGACGTCAACATCAAGGGCGTGCTGTACGGCATCGGGGCGGCACTGCCGTACATGCAGAAACAGAAGTCCGGGCACATCATCAACGTCTCGTCAGTGGCCGGCCACAAAGTCAGAGCCGGTGGAGTGGTCTACGCGGCCACCAAGCATGCCGTGCGCGTGATCTCGGAGGGGCTGCGCGAGGAGGTGAAGCCCTACGACATTCGCACGACGGTGATCTCCCCTGGTGCAGTGGACACCGAGTTGACGGACAGCATCACCGAGCCCGACGTGGCCGAGAACTTAAAAAAGTTCTATGCGCAAGTAGCGGTCCCTGCCGACTCGTTCGCGCGAGCCGTGGCGTTCGCGATCAGCGAGCCCGCGGAGGTTGACATCAACGAGATCCTCTACCGGCCGACGCGGCAGGAGTACTGAACGCCGAGGACACACGCCGAAGCCCAAGAACAGCACGCTCCCGGCTTCAGTGCGGCTGCAATTGTCGCAACACGGGCGGCAATGAAAGTTTTGCGGTCGCGCCCGGCCCAGGGCCAAGATCGAGCCGCGACGCCGGTGCCCACCCGCGTTGCGATTCCTCTATTCCAGGCTCACGACTATTTTTCCCCGGGCGCGTCCTTCTTCCAGATACCGGATAGCTGCCGGGGCTTCACTCAACTTATACCGCCTGTCGATCACCGGGGTCACTTTCCCCGCCCGCATGAGGCCGCTGATGACCTCCAGGTCTTCTTGGTTCAGTTCGGCCAAGAACATGACGAACTCCTGGCTGACGAACGGTGACAACATGCCGGCTTTGATCGGTTGCGCCAACGGCCCGATCCACGGATCGCCTGTGGGCCCGCCAACGATGACGAATGTCCCCTTGGGCTTCAAGACGCGCCGGTACTCTGAGAACGAATGACTCCCCACGTTATCCACAATCAGATCATAACGTTGTTCACCTTTCGTGAAATCCTCCTGGGTGTAATCAATCACGTGATCCGCACCGATCGATCGGACCAGTTCCACATTCCTTGTACTGCAAACGCCGGTCACGTCCGCACCGAATGATTTGGCGATCTGCACGGCGAATGTGCCCACGCCTCCCGACGCGCCATTGATCAATACCTTCTGCCCGGGCTGAATTCGTCCTTTGTCGCGAAGACCCTGCAGTGCAGTGATTGCCGCCACAGGTACGGAAGCCGCTTGCTCGAACGTCAGGTTGGACGGTTTGCGCACCAACGCTCGATCTTCGCGAACGGTTACATACTCTGCGAGCGCACCGCTCTTGCCGCCGAATACTTCATCGCCCGGTTTGAACCGCGTGACGTTTCTGCCGACGGCTTCGACCGTCCCCGCAAAGTCAACGCCCACACGCGTGTCTTTCGGTGTGCCCAGACCCGACTCCATGCGCATGATGTACGGGATACCTCTCATGTAGTGCCAGTCGAGCGGATTTACAGCAGCCGCATGAACCTTTACCAGGACTTCGTTGTCCGCGGCGGTCGGCTTGGCAATCTCCTCGAGTGTGAGAACATCGGGCGAGCCATAGCAACGAGAGACAATGGCTTTCATCCGCGTCGTATCGTCGGGGAGTGAAGCCGGCGGGCCGCAAGGCGAGTCGTAGCTGAGAGCGAGCGCCAGCGACACCAGCACAAGTGCCACGAGCATGAAGACGACGACCAAGGCTCGATAACGTCGAGTCATAATTTGCGCTCCTCGAATCGATTGCGAGTCGCACGCGACCAAGCGGCACCGCTTCGCTCGGGATTATGTTCGCGGGGCGTCGCATAGGCCAGTTGCTTGCGACGGGCTACGACTCAGCGGGTCGAATCACGATCCGGGCAGACGGACCGCAGTCAATCCCCCACCGGCGACGGACCGGCGTGGAGCAGCCGCGGCGATTCCGATTCGCCCGCTATCCAATGCCGCAGCGCACACTCCCAGAGTTCGTTATCGGCAATGCGAAAACAGAGTCAGGGGGAAGAGATGCGCGGAACCCGACAGCCGTCGCTGAGTCGACGCATTTTCATTGGCGGCCTCACGGTTCGAATCACGGCGGGCGTAACGAGGAGACTCTGCGTGCAACGGCTGGTCCGCAGATCCGTTGGATCGCGGCGAGTATCAGCTCACCACGCCCGCCGTCGCCAGAGCCAGCAACGCCGCGCCGACGACGATGCGATACCAGGCGAAGATCGTAAAGCGGTGTGACTGCACGTAACGCAGCAGCCATTTCACGGCGATGAAGGCAACCACGCCGGAGACGACGAAGCCGATGGCGAGAGCATGCATGTCTTCAGGGCCTTCACCGGCACCACGGGCCTTCATGAACTCGTACCCGGTCGCGGCGAACATCGTAGGGATGCCGACGAGGAATGCGAACTCCGTTGCGGCGGGACGCAGGGTCAGGCCGGCCAGCATGGCCGCAAAGATCGTGGCGGCCGAGCGCGAGGTGCCCGGGATGAGGCCGGCGAGAATCTGGCAGGCGCCCACCCAGATCGCGACATTCCAGGTCACCGTCGCGAGCTTCGGTTTGCTCGCGACGTACGCCTCGATGACCAGAATCAGGATCCCGCCAACGAGCAAGGCCAGCGCGATGGGGACTACTCTTTCCGGCAGCTTGAAGCCGAGTTTGGTGGCGATGAAGCCGCCCACCGCCGTGATCAGGAATGCGACGGCCAGCTTGAACAGATAGTCGCGGTTCTCCGGCTGATCGAAACGGGTCAGCAGCGCCAGGAGACGGCGCCAGTAGATGAGCACGATGGCGAGAATTGCGCCTGCCTGGATCGCGACGTTGAACAACTCCGAGCGTTTGCCGAGCCACTGCTCTGCGACCAGCAGATGTCCCGTGCTGGAGACAGGGAGAAACTCGGTAATACCTTCGATGATTCCGAGTGCGATCGTATTGATTGTATCGGCCACGTGAATTCTCGCTGGAGTGAACGGTGAGTATGTTATCGCGTCACAGTGAGTGGCGCAGATCCTGAAGGGAGAAGCCGCCCAGCGGGGCAGCGTAATTGCGCGTCAGCGCCATGACTTTGAAGGCTTCGCCCATCTCGCCCGGCATGAGCAACCGACGCGCTTCGCCGGCGCGGCGCGCATGCTCGACAGTCCCGCTTGCTTCGGCCGCGAAACTCTCGATGCCCGTCGCCAGCAAGAACGCAGCCTGCGTGCCGAAGCCCGTTACATCGAGACCTGCGGCGACCGCGGCCTCGGCCACGCGTGTGAAGTCGACCCAGGCCGTGATGTCCTGCACTCCGACATTGACATAGGGGTCATCGTGCGCGAGCTGTTTGAAATGACAGCGAAGGGTGCCGCTCACGCGCTGGGGATGGTAGTAGTGAGAACGAGGCAGGCCGTAATCGAACAGCAGGACGGCGCCGCGCTCGAGGCACTCGCCGACACTCGCGATCCAGGGCTCGAGCCGCAGACACACCTCCGAGGTGTAGCCCTCGGGCAGAGGTTGCGGGAGCTCGTGAAGCAAAGCCTCGCAGGCGCCGGCCAGCGCGGGATGAGGCGCTGACGCGCGCTCAACGAAGGAACCCTCGGCAAGCGACACGCCCGACTCGCGGATCTCGCCTCCCAATTGCACCACAAATCTCTGGCACGCAAGCGCATCCAACACTTCGTTCGCAAGGATGACGCCGCGGATGGGGCGCTCCGGGAGTCGCTCGAGCCAAACCACCCGGTCACGCAAGTCCTGCGGCAATGTGCGCAGGCGCTCGCGTTGGCGCTCGGCGAGATCGGCGCTCACTTCGAGAATGTAGTACCGGTCCGGGAGCACGCCCGCCGCGGCGAGCGATTCGAGCACCGTAGCCGCCATTCGACCCGTGCCCGCACCGAGCTCCAGGATGTCACCGCCGGTGACGGATAAGACTTCCGCGCATTGTCGCGCGACACAGCGGCTGAACAAATCCGAGACTTCGGGAGCCGTGACAAAGTCGCCGGCCGCGCCAATTTTGACGCTGCCGGCGCTGTAGTAGCCCAGCCCGGGAGCGTAGAGCGCCAGCTCCATGAAGCGTTCGAATGACAGCCAGCCGCCGGCTGCGACGATTTGCTCCCTCAGCAGCGCCGCAACGGCATCTGAATGCTGTTTCTCGTCTGCGGAAAGTGGCGGGAGGATTGAGCGCGGTACGGATGAGGTCATAATCGGACCCCATGCCAAACGATGCACAGACCCCTGATCCTCACGACGGCGATTCGCGCACTGCCCATCCGGATACCAGGCTGGCCGGCAAGGCGGCACTGATCACCGGTGCCGCGAGACGCGTGGGCGCCACCGTCGCCCGTATGTTGCATGCGGCTGGCGCCAATGTCGTGCTTCACTTTCGAAGCTCCGCGGAAGACGCGGCGGAACTTGCCCGAGAGTTGAACGATGTGCGGCCGGGTTCCGCGACCCTCGTAGACGGCGATCTTCTCGAGATCGGGAGGTTGCCCGCCCTGGCCGAATCGGCTGTGAAGGCCTTCGGGGGGCTCGATATCCTGGTGAACAATGCTTCGTCCTTCTATCCGACGCCGGTCGGAGACATCGCGGAGGTGGACTGGGACGATCTCATCGGCACCAATCTCAAGGCACCGCTGTTCCTCTCTCAGGCGGCGGCGCCAGCGTTGCATGCCAGTCACGGCCTCATCCTCAATCTCGCAGATATTCACGGCCTGCGCCCCCTGCGCCGCCACCCTGTGTACAGCATCGCGAAGGCGGGGCTCATCATGATGACGAAGTCTCTTGCGCGCGAGCTGGGTCCGCATGTGCGCGTGAATGCCATCGCACCCGGCCCGGTGTTGTGGCCGGAGGATGGGCTGGACAAGGCGCTGCAGGAAGAGATCATCGATCGCACGGCGCTCAAACGGATGGGGTCAGCGTCGGATGTCGCGCGCGCCGCGCTGTTTTTCGCCGCCGAAGCACCATACGTCACCGGCCAGATTCTGGCGGTAGATGGCGGTCGAAGCGTGGGCTGGTAGGCTCTACTTCCACGAGCGGATGGGCTGCGCGATCGAAGCGTTGCCACAACTCATCTATCGTCACCTTTTCCGTGGGGTGCACCAGCTCAGGCGCCAGGGCCGCGAGCGGACCGAGCATGAATGCTCGCTTCAGCAAGTCGGGCCGAGGCAGCTTCAGGCGCGGCTCATCGAGCACGAGATCGCCGTAGAGTAGGACGTCGAGATCCATGGAGCGCGGCGCCCAACGAGGCGCATCGCGCGGACGTCCGCACAGTGTCTCGATCGTGTGCAATCGTGCGAGCACGTCGTGCAGAGAGAGATCCGTCGTGAAACCGGCAACGGAGTTGATGAAATCCTCGCCCTCGAATCCCACCGCGTGATTGCGATACCACGGCGAGAAGCGCACTCCCGGAAATTCGCGCTGCAACTCGCCTGATGCCAAAGCGAGGTTGTGTTCGGGCTTGACGTTACTGCCCACGGCAACATAGACGGTAGGCACAGTAAGTCTAGTAGTCAGCGTGAGCGGCCAGCGTGCTACGCATTGGGCGCATGCGGCCGCGGTCTGCTTGGTTGCGGCGGCAATGGCCGTGCGTGGTTGCGCAGAGCCGGCGAATTGACTTCACTGAGGCTCCTGGACGCGGGCGGCAATAGTGGGCGAAAGATCGCCGCGGGTGCGCTCGATCGTGACACCCACATCGCGCGAGTCGCGGATGGCGCCTGGCTTGTTGACCGAGAGCCGCACCCACTCGATGCCGAACTCCTCGAGAATGAGCATCGCGAGGCGATGGGCCAGCGTCTCGACGAGTTTGAATTCGGACGCCTCGACGAACGCCAGGGTCCGCTTCGCCACTTTCTTGTAGTCGACCGTGTCTGCGACGTCATCCGTCTCAGCCGCGCGCCGGCAGTCCACCGGCACCTCGAGATCGATGACGACGGTCTGTCGGACGCGGCGCTCCCACTCGATGAAGCCAATCACGCATTCGGCGGTGAGGCCGCGCAGGAAAACTCGATCGCCGGAATACAACGGGCTCGTCATGGATGTTTAGAGAGATTCAACAAATGCAACGGATTGAAGCTCGCGACCGGCTGCAGGGATTCCAGCGGCCAGCGCGCTCGCGCCTGAATGGCGAGCCCGTCGTGCTGGCCGGCCGCCAGGCGCGCGAGACCGGCTACCGCGATCATTGCTGCATTGTCGGTACAGAACTCAATGCGGGGATAGTACACGCGCGCGCCCTGACGGCGGACTGCTTCGGCAAGCCGCGCCCGCAGGCTGCGGTTTGCGCTGACACCTCCCGAAACGACCAGGGTATCCAGCCCCGTTTGTTCAAGTGCGCGAAGCGCCTTTGCGGTAAGCGTCTCGACGATGGCGAGCTGTACCCCTTGCGCCACATCCGCCCGAATCGCATCCGTCAGCTCGCGTCCCCGCAGGGCATGCAGCACTGCGGTCTTCAGGCCCGAGAAGCTGAACTCGAGTCCGGGGCGGTCGAGCATGGGACGGGGAAAGGTGAACGTGCCGGGAGTCCCTTTATCCGCCAGACGAGCCAGCTCCGGGCCTCCTGGATAGGGCAGACCCAGCAGCTTCGCCGTTTTGTCGAAAGCTTCGCCAGCAGCGTCATCGCGAGTTTCGCCGAGCAGTTGATAACTCCCGATCGCCTGCACCTCGATCAGCATCGTATGCCCGCCCGAGACGAGCAGCGCGACATGCGGAAAGGGCGGCGGCTCCGGCTCGAGCAGCGGTGCCAGGAGGTGGCCCTCGAGGTGGTGGATTCCCAGCGAGGGGATATTCCACGCGTAGGCCAGGCTGCGCGCCAGGGAAGCGCCGGTCAGCAGGGCCCCAATCAATCCCGGTCCGGCCGTGTAAGCTATGCCGTCGAGTTCCTCCGGACGGGTGTCCGCCCGCGCCATTGCGCTCTTTACCAGAGGGAGCAGCCGGCGCACGTGATCCCGCGAGGCCAGCTCCGGGACGACGCCTCCGAAGACCCTGTGGAGCTCGATCTGGCTGAAGATTTCGTGCGCGAGCAGGCCCCGCCCGGCGTCCAAAATGGCGGCCGCGCTCTCGTCGCAAGAGGATTCAATTGCCAGAATTCGCATGTCGCCTTAGAATCCCCGCCCCCCGTCGCAGTGGGCACGGGCAAATTCTCATTCCGATCAATGAGTTGAGGTTTCGATGCCGAGCGTTCGTGTTCGTGAGAACGAGTATTTCGATGCCGCCTTGCGGCGTTTCAAGCGCGCTTGTGAGAAGGCCGGCATTCTCACCGAGCTGCGCCGGCGCGAATTCTACGAGAAGCCGACGCAAGAGCGGAAACGCAAAAAAGCGGCTGCGGTCAAGCGCCACATGAAGCGCCTGTCCCGCGACGTCATGCGGGCTCCGCGGTAAGACGGCTCATGTGCGGCGCGCAGCTTACACAGGTTGCGCAGGCCGTCGCGGACCGCGGGTTGCGTTCGAAGGGTGCCGGTCTGGGCACGCTGGTTTTATTATGACTTTGAAAGAGCGCATCACCGAGGACATGAAGACCGCGATGCGGGCCGGCGAGAAAGAGCGCCTCGGCACGATCCGGCTGGTCCTCGCCGCAATCAAGCAACGCGAAGTCGACGAGCGCATCACCCTGGACGATACCCAGGTGGTGGCGGCGCTCGAGAAGATGATCAAACAGCGCAAAGAATCCATCACCCAGTTCGAGAGCGGCGGCCGCGCGGACCTGGTGGCCAAGGAAAAGGCGGAGCTCGTTGTGTTGCAGGCCTACCTGCCCGAGCAGATGAGCGACGCCGAGATCGACGCCCTGATCGTCGAAGCCGTGGCTGCCAGTGGCGCCACCTCGATCAAGGACATGGGCAAGGTCATGGGTCTCGTGAAAGCGAAAGCCCAGGGCAAAGCCGACATGGGCGCGGTCAGCGCCCGGATCAAACAGAAGCTCAGTTAGAAGGACGTCAGCCCGGGTGCCGGCCCTCCAATGCTGCGTTCCCCCACGCTGTGTCTACGGGGTTCGGGCTTTGGCGAAACCCGTAAGTCCTGCGCCTGGCGCATGAGGGGACTTGCCACCGCAGCGGCGCTCATCGGGATCGCCCTCACCTGCCTCGCGATCAGCCGCAGGTTCGAGCGCGAGCGGCGCCTGTTAGCGAAGCTCCGGGCGCGTGGTGCGCTCGATTTGGCCGACGATGTGCCCCTTAGCGAGCTGAGTGACGCTGAGCGGGACGCCGCCGAGTCTCTGGTAACCGCGGGAGTGCTGGGTATACGGCGGAACCGCTGCTACATCCGAGGGGTCGAACTAGTTACATTCCGGCGGAAACGCCTGCGGCTCCTGGTCTCCGGCGCCGTCGGGGCGCTACTGTTGTGCTGCCTCGTGGCGTTGGTGATTTTGCGGCATTGACCCGATGTAGAGGGATATCCGCGCTTTCGCGCCAGGGGCTTGTCGCTGGCGGACGGACCGGCGAGGGCGCGTCGCGCTGGCGACTGACGCCCATGGTGGGTTTCTTTCGGAAGTTGGTCGCAGGCGGGGCATGGGACTCATCCCTCAAAGCTTCATCGACGAGTTGATCGCCCGGGCGGACATCGTCGAGGTCATCGGCTTGCGCGTGCCTCTCAAGAAGGCCGGACGCGAGTACAAAGCGTGCTGCCCGTTTCATGGTGAGAAGACGGCGTCGTTCTGGGTCAGTCCCGAAAAGCAGTTTTATCACTGCTTCGGCTGTGGGGCGCACGGTACGGTGCTGCGGTTCCTGATGGAGCACGACAGGATGGCTTTCCCGGAGGCGGTCGAAGAGCTTGCCACGCGCCTCGGGCTCGACGTTCCTCGCGAGGGCGGCGATGCGGCCACCAACGTGCACCGGGCCGACGAATCGCTGTATGAGCTCATGGCGCGTGTCGCGGGCTTCTATTCCGAGACTCTGGCGCGCGATGAACGGGCGCGACAGTATCTCGAGCGACGCGGGCTCGAGCCGCAGATCATCGAGCGGTTCGGCATCGGCTTCGCGCCGAACTCCTGGAACGAGGTGCTGAGGCGCTTCGGCGGCAATGAGGCGGACCGCAAGCAGCTTGCGGATCTGGGCCTCATCATCGAGCGCGACCGGGGCCAGATTCGCGACGGCGAACGGCATTACGACCGGTTCCGGGAGCGCATCATGTTTCCGATCCGCGATGCGCGCGGACGGGTCATCGCCTTCGGGGGGCGCATCATCGAGCAGGGGGAGCCGAAGTATCTGAACTCCCCGGAGACCGCCCTCTTTCACAAGGGCCGTGAGTTGTATGCGTTGTATGAAACCCGGCGGGCGCGTTCCAACCTCAAGCGCCTGCTCATCGTCGAAGGCTACATGGATGCCGTGCGATTGCATCAGTCAGGGATCACGTATGCGGTGGCCACACTCGGCACGGCAACGACCCCCGAACATCTCAAGCGGATCTTCCGGCTCGTGAACGAGGTCGTGTTTGCATTCGACGGCGACAGAGCGGGCCGTGCGGCCGCGTGGCGTGCGCTTCAGCATGCGTTGCCCGAGGCGCGCGAAGGACGGGAGATCCGCTTTCTGTTTCTGCCCGACGGGCACGATCCCGACTCGCTCGTCGGCGAAGAAGGCCGCGAGGCATTCGAGAAACGGCTCGAGACAACGCTGCCCTTGTCGGAGTACCTCGTGCGCGAGCTCTCTGAACAGGCGGATCTTTCGCATGCGGACGGCCGCGCACGATTCTCGGAGCTCGCGCGGCCGCTGTTCGCCAAGCTCTCGGAAGGGGTGTATCGGGAGCTTCTGCTGACGCGCATCGCGGGCGTCGTAGGTATTGCGCCTCAACGGCTGAATGAGTTGTGGAGCACTACAGGTGCGCCGCAGTCGCGAACCGCGATGGAAGCGCCACCGCCGTCGCCCACGATGCGAACAACAACTCAGGGCCGCACGCGCACCAGTGCCGGGCGCGGTAGTCTCGTCCGTCAGGCCATCGATAGGCTCGTGCGATTTCCGGCGATCGCAGCGGAGGTGAGTGCGCAGGAGCGTGCCGGGCTGGAGGTGTGCGAGGAAGCCGGTATCGAGCTACTGCGTGAGCTTCTCGACGATCTGCGGGAACGTCCCGTGCAGATTCCAGCTCAGGTTATTGAAAGATGGGCCGACAAACCGGGGGGTGACGCGCTCCAAAAGCTGCTGCAGCGGGAGGAGATCGTCGCCGACGCGGCGGCAGCCGCAGGGGAATTGCGCGGCGCTTTGGTGAGACTCGCGGATATCGCCGCGGCGCGCCGCCTGGAGGCCCTCGAGGAGAAAAGTCGCACAATTCGCCTCGAACCGGAGGAACTTATGGAATTTCAGAGACTTATGATGCGTAAGAAGCCCCGCGATGGCGGCGGCTCATAAACCGAATTTGGCGTTTACACCCTTGTCAAATAGAATTGCCCGCTTTGCTTTGGCGCCCCTTGAGTTGGCCCTCTTTGGCCAGCACATAGGGGAAATGCTAGCCCACCGCGCCCGCTCCTAATCATGACGACACGCAAGCACAAGCCCCCCGCCCCCGCCAAGAAAGGCCCGCCGCCCAAGGCGAGCAAGCCCAAGGTCGCGGCCGCAGAGAAAGCGGTGGCCGTCGCCGCCGTGGCTCGCGATAAGGACCGTTCCAAGCCCACTGCCCCGCCCAAGAAGGGCGCGGCCGAGGCCCCCCACCCAAAGGTCGCCGAAGCTGCGCGCCCGACGGACGCCAAGAGCGCCGCGGACAGCAAAAATGGCGGCGCGAAGCCTGTTGTTGAGAAAAAACCTCTTGGTATCGAGCGTCGTGTTCCCGTAATGCCTGAAGATCGTCAATCGCAGCTCAAGCTGCTCATCGCCCGTGGCAAGGAGCAGGGTTACCTCACCTACTCCCAGGTCAACGATCACCTGCCTTCCGAAATCGTCGATCCCGAGCAGATCGAAGATATCGTCAACACCATCAACGACATGGGCATTCCGGTCTACGAAAAGGCGCCGGATACCGAGTCACTGCTTCAGAACGAGCCCTCCGCCCCGGCGGATGAGGAAGCGATCGAGGAAGCCGCTGCCGCGCTTGCCGCGCTCGACGCCGAACTCGGCCGCACGACCGACCCCGTCCGCATGTACATGCGCGAGATGGGCACGGTCGAGCTGCTCACCCGCGAGGGCGAGATCCGTATCGCCAAGCGCATCGAGGAAGGCCTCGATGCCGTGCGCCGTGCGCTGGCCATGTATCCGGCGACGTACGACTTCATTGCGAAGGCCTATGAGCCCGTGAAAGTGGGCCAGGGGCGCCTGGTCGACGTCATCGTCGGCTTCATCGACCCGAACGCTCCGGACATCATCGCCCAGCCGCAGAATCCCACGAAGATGGAGCTCGTCGAGGCCGACGAGAAGGCGGATGACAGCGAGGAGGAGCGTGAGGAAGGCGCCGATGGCGAAGAGGAAGTCGTCGACACCGGCCCGGACCCGGAGGAAGCCGCGAGCCGGTTCGCTTCGATCGCGAAGGCGTACGTGCACGTCCTCGCCTCGATCGAGAAGTTCGGCGCGAAAGATCCGAAGACGCTGAAGCTGCGCACGAAGCTCGCCGATGAGTTCATGGAACTCAAGCTCGCGCCGCGCATGTTCGACGCGCTCATTCTCAACCTGCGCACGCACGTGTCGGAAGTGCGGCAGCTCGAGAAGGAGATCATGGTCATCGCCGTGCGCGATGCCGGCATGCCGCGCAAGGACTTCATCGCCTCGTTCCCCAAGAACGAGACGAACCCCAAGTGGCTGCAGAAGCACGTCAAGGGCGGGAAGAAGTACTCCGCG
Source organism: Gammaproteobacteria bacterium (assembly GCA_028293765.1). GTDB lineage: Bacteria > Pseudomonadota > Gammaproteobacteria > Steroidobacterales > Steroidobacteraceae > 13-2-20CM-66-19. The sequence goes on along the minus strand of JAQGOG010000182.1, from coordinate 47,269 downwards.
CCGCTCGCGAAGTTCAAGGACGAGATCGAGCGTCGGCAGAAGAAGCTCGAGGTGCTCGAGGTGCTGTATCACCTCACGATCAACGACCTGAAGGAAGTGAACCGCGAGGTCTCGATCGGCGAGGCCAAGGCGCGCCGGGCGAAGAAGGAGATGGTGGAGGCGAACCTGCGCCTCGTGATTTCCATCGCCAAGAAGTATACGAACCGCGGCCTGCAGTTCCTGGACCTCATCCAGGAGGGCAATATCGGCCTCATGAAAGCGGTGGACAAGTTCGAATACCGCCGCGGCTACAAGTTCAGCACCTACGCGACGTGGTGGATTCGCCAGGCGATCACCCGCTCGATCGCCGACCAGGCGCGCACCATCCGCATCCCGGTGCACATGATCGAGACGATCAACAAGCTCAACCGCATCTCGCGCCAGATGTTGCAGGAGATGGGTCGCGAGCCGACGCCGGAAGAGTTGGCCGTGCGCATGGAAATGCCGGAGGACAAGGTCCGCAAGGTCCTCAAGATCGCCAAAGAGCCCATCTCGATGGAGACGCCCATCGGCGACGACGAGGACTCGCATCTCGGCGATTTCATCGAGGACACCTCGGTGGCCTCCCCTATCGATCAGGCCACGATGGAGTCTCTGCGCGAGACGACACACTCCGTTCTTGCGCAGCTCACGCCGCGCGAAGCGAAGGTCCTGCGCATGCGGTTCGGCATCGACATGAATACCGACCACACGCTCGAGGAAGTCGGTAAGCAGTTCGATGTCACGCGCGAGCGCATCCGTCAGATCGAAGCCAAGGCGTTGCGCAAGCTCCGTCACCCGAGCCGCAGCGAGCAGCTGCGCAGTTTCCTGATGGATGATTGACTGAATGGGCCAAAAGGCCTGTAAGAGCTGAAAAAAAGCCCGGTGTTCGCGCGAACACCGGGCTTTTTTATGGGCTGAAAGTCGCCCGGGGCGCGCAGCCTGCGGCGCTTTCAGCGAGCGCGCCTGCGAGAGGGTGCGCGGCACGCCGGCAAAAGGCGCGGCTTTTGCTGGCGAAAAGCGGGCCTGTTGTCCGGCAGGGCGGTTTGAACGAGAGACGCCCGGGCCGCGTAGGCTGCGGCGCTTTCGGCGAGCGCTCCTGGCAGTGTGCGACACGCAGGCCGGTTGGGGTGGCGAGAGTTGTTCGCGGACGCTGGGCGGACTTGAGGAGGGTGTTCTCGGCCGATGTGCCCGGACCCGCAGTGACTTTAGATGCCGGCCTTGCCCAGCAGATCGATGAGCCGCCGGAGCGTCGCAGCCAGGCCAGGATGGTCGGCTTCGAAGCGCACCGCCAGCGATTCGAGGCGCGGGGTGCTCGCTTCCACGGCGCCCGCTACGCCTGGAGCGCTTGCAGCGCCCTTTGCGCCCGTAACGCCGCCGGTGCCACCCTGGCCCAAGGCGCGCTCGAGGTCGGCCATGACCTGACGGAGCTGCTCTCGGGAGGCCGTATCGACGGAGCCGGCCTCACTCAGGCGCTCGTGGACCTTGGCGAGGAGTACCTGGAGGCTTTCCCGGTCTAATGGCATCTGGTTCATAGGGATTCCGACAGAAGGCTGCGTCGATTCTAGACGAGAACGCGTCACGACGCGGACGGTCGCTGCAGCGATAACCTGGATTACAGCAGCTGCGCAAACGGCGCCAGGTCAGACCCGAAGTGAGCCGCGTGCCCAGGCAGGGTCGCGACGAAACGGAAGTCTTCGAACTCGAAGCCAGGGCCAACGGTGCAGCCGACGAGCGAATAGTCTCCGCGGCTGCGGGCAGCCTGCCAAATGCCCGTGGCAATGACGGCGACGGGCACTTTTCCGGCACGCACGTCACCTAACACATGCCTCGTGAGATGGCGTGTGCCGGGATCGTAGCCGAGCAGCTCGAGAGGCGCACCCGCGTAGAAGTGCCAGACTTCGTCCGCTTCCACGACATGCCAACGGCTCGACTGCTGCTGCTCGAGCAGATAGTAGATCGTAGTCAGCGCGGAACGGGAACCCCGTTGCGTTTCCACACGGGCCGTTGACCTGTGAACCTCACGATACCAGCCGCCTTCCGGATGCGGTGCGAGAGCGAGTTTGTCGATGAGGTCCCGTGCGTTCATGGCTGCCATGATACGCACCCGCTCAGTTGGTCAGATGAGACTGTCGTGGCAGGCATTGGGTGGGCCGGCCTCACTGCCTGAGTCTTGAGCCACACCGCAGCATAAATCGCTCCAGCACCGGCGCCCGGCTGACGCCTTGCCGCGCGGCCTCCCTGCGAAACCAGCGGTTATGGCGAATTGTGATCTGGGTCTCCAGTCGGGGGGCTTTGGTCCGATGGTTCACGAACCCGCGGCTTCCTAACATGACTGCGGATCAGGACATCAAAGCCAGCCAGGACAATTGCGCAGGGAGCAGGCAGGGGTAGCAGCGGTATCAGTGGACGGGCTCGAGCGGGCTGCAGCTGGCTGCGGCAGGGACGACGTAAGGAGCCGCTGGCACCCCCGCCATGGATCTGCAGGCCCGCCCCATAGGCCTGCGCGCAGGAGCCGCCGAAAGATCGGCGCCGGAGCCGCAGGGGTGGCCTGTCGAGACAGGGCAGTGGAAATGAAAATGGACGGTCGCGGAACCGCATCGATTCCGCTGCCGTCCATTGGGCCGCCTGACTCAAGGCCCCTTGGTGGGGCCGCCGGGACGACCGGCGCGCCGTCAAAGGCCCGCCACGGGTCTTGCCGTTATTCGGACTCCGTCTCGGTCTCTTCGGTCGAGGCGTTCAGCACGGTGGCTTGGGCGCCCTGGCCGCCAAGAAGATTCTTCCAGGAGAGTTCCTGGCCCTTGCGCTTACCCTTTTCCGTGAGCTTCAGGCCCTCGGGCGTGATCGCAAGCATGTACGGCTTGCCATCCACGTCAATCTCGCGCTTGAGCTGCTTATCGAGCTTTGTAGCCATTGCACCCTCTTTAAACTGGCCAAATTACATATTCGTGTTACTGCTGATCGTAACCTGAAGACTGCGGTACTTTGCAGTTCTTCAGACGGGTTCGCCAAAATCGGGCCGCCCCCGGCTCACCCATTGTGCGCGAACTGCGGCTTCTCGCGTTTTGGCAATGGACGACAGGAACCCAAGGAATCTCTTGAATGTCGAAGCATCACCCAGCCCAGTGTACCTTGCTGGCGGCGGTTGCGGCCCTGGCCGTGAGCTTCTCGGTGGCCGACGAGCGGCCTGGCGATCATCGGGAGCGGGAAGACCATCATGGGTACGTGCTCGATCAGCGCTTCCACCATAACCGGTATTACCCCCCGCGCGGGTTCGTCGTGCACGCGCTCCCCCGGGGCTTCGCGACCATCCGCTGGCCCGGCGGGGAGTTCTTCTTCTCGGACGGCACTTGGTACAGCCGGAGCGGGCCGGACTTTCTGGTCGTTGCGCCACCACCGGGAGTGACAATTGCGGCTCTGCCGCTGGGATATACGACCGTCTGGTTGCGCGGCAGGCCGTACTACTACGCTGATGACGTCTACTACACGCAGGAGCCCGATGGCTACGCGGTGGTGGAAGCGCCAAGCGAAAGCGACATCGTGACCACACCGCCGCCGGGCGCGGGTCCGCGGGGAGGCCCGCCGCCGCAACCAGCTGCTGGCGGAGCGCCGGGCACTGGTGCCGAGGATTTTTATATCTATCCGAAAGACGGGCAGAGCGATGCTCAACAGGGCACAGACCGGTACGAGTGTCATCGCTGGGCATCGACGCAGACCGGGTTCGATCCCACTCAGCCTGCAGGCGGCGTACCGCCGCAGCAGGCGTCGCAAAAGCGGGCTGACTATCGACGGGCGATGAGCGCTTGTCTGGAAGCACGAGGATATACGGTGAAGTAGTGCGTCTGAGAGCGATCGGTGCGATTTTCGGGACACTCCTGCCGATCGCGACGTGGGCACAGAGCGCGTGGATCCAAGAGCCAACTGTCCGGCAGGAGCTCTCGGCCGGGCAGGTCGCAATCCGCGTTGCACTCGACGGTGATGGTGGGCGCGGACGTGTCCACGCCGCCGTCAGAATCAAGGCCGCACCCGAAATCATCTGGGGCGTGCTTACGGATTGTGAGCACGCGGCCTCGTTTATTCCCGGGCTGAGGCGCTGCACCCGCGTTGATTCGGCGCCTGACGGCGCTTGGGATGTCTTAGAGCAGGAAGTCAAATACTCGTGGCTGATGCCGACAGTCACCTCCGTTTTCCGGGCGGAGTACAAACGACCGCAGCGCATCGACTTCCGGCGGATCAGCGGCGACTTGAAGGACGAGAAAGGGACGTGGGTACTCGTGGAGACTCCACACGGAGTCGCAGCGGCGGCTGGGCAGACGACGATTGTCGAGTACGAGTTGTATGTCGATCCGGGGTTTTGGGTCCCGCGCGTGTTGCTGCGCCACTCGCTGCGCTCGGAGTTGCCGGCGGCGCTGTCGGCATTGCGGACTCGTGCGGAAGGCCTGGCGGCAAAACACTGACAACACGCGCCGTCCTGACTCGAGGATTGCGAGCTAGAGTTCCTCAGCCACGCGGATAATGAGTTCGGCCAACTCGGGCGCTCCGTGCCGCACGAGCTCAACACGGTCGGTGAACGCCTTAACGAACGGCCGCAGCCGCGCAGCGGCTGTGTCGCGCCGTTGATCGATCCGTGATACTTCTACCGCCATTCGGCGACTTCCTGCAGCTTTGAATTTCGAGAGCGCCTATGCGAACCGGTCAACGGTCATCCGATAGAAAACCCGGTGTGTCATACGCCCGCACGGCACAGGGCCAGGAATTACCGGTCATCGACGTGACGCACCCCACGTTCGCGATCGCCGACGATTTGAAGTCTGTCGAATCCTTGCGGGTAGCGTTCGCGGCAACGGAGCGTAAGCAGAAGCGCCTGCCGGGTTTTCTCTTGCGCTATTTCATGCGCTCGGCGGCGAAGCGCTCGCTGCTCGCCCGGGCACTCCTCGAGCCCGAGGGCGCGGTGCTTCCGGGCTTGAGCACCTACATGATGAAGCTTGGAACCGACAACCTCATCGCGCCCTTCGACAGCAAGATAGATCGGCAATTCGCGGCCGCGCCGGGCCTGTCGTCCATGCGAATCCGGTTGCAGCAGGTCGCGCAGCTGCTCGCGCAGGGCCTCGAGACGGATCTTGCGCAACGTCCGGCAGTGGCGCTCCATCTGATCAACATCGGCGGCGGAACGGCGATTGACAGCCTCAACTCCCTGCTCCTGCTGCGCCGCTATTCGCCAGAGATTATGCGCAGGCAGGTGACGATTCACGTTCTCGACCCGGACACGAACGGCCCTTCCTTCGGCGCCAACGCGCTGGCGGCTTTGAGAGCCGAGGGTGCGGCGCTCGCCGGACTCGACGTACGCCTTTCGCACCAGGCTTACAACTGGAACGAGGTCGAGCCGCTGCGCGAGCTCATTGGCAAACTCATCGCCGCGGGCTCGATAGTAGCGGCATCGTCAGAGGGTGCGCTGTTTGAATACGGAAGCGACGCTGCCGTGGTTGCCAACTTGAGGGAGTTGCATGCTGGAGGTCGCGGCGCTCGGGTGGTTGCCGGGTCGGTGACCCGGGCGGACGAGCTGACGCGTCATAGTCTTGCACTGACCCGGTTCAAGCTCGTGCCGCGCGGAGCCGAGCGTTTTGCGGTGCTTATCAAGGATACGGGGTTTGCGGTTGCGCGGGTTGAGCCGGCCCTGTTGAGCGATCAGGTGCAGCTGCGGCCCGCGTGAAGATACGGTAGAACGAGCAGGCCTGGCGGGCAGCTGCGCCAACCCATCCCGACAGTTTCGTACAGAAGCGGAGCCAGTCAAGCGCAGCCGCGCGATATGGGGGCGCAGCTTTCGGACCACCCCAGGCCGACAGCGTGCTTTTTGAGGCGAACTCCACGCCTAGCCGATGTCGATCCTCAGGAAGTTGCCCTCAGCGGCCAGCCGCTCCACCACGGTTGCCGTAGGGACGAGGGCCGCTCCGCGACGATGTGGGTTCTTATCACTGGCAAACACCAGGGCCTGTCCGTTCAGCACAATCTCGTTGACGCCGCAGCCGTTAGCGCCGATTCGATAACGCACTTCGATCGGACGGCCCAGCAGGGTGGTTTCGACGCACAGGCCGTCGAGTGCCGCCGCAATCACAGGGTCGACTCGTAGCATGCTCGACTCGTAGCTCAGGCCGAGAAAGCGCCGGATGATGAGACCGAGTGCGATACCTGCGCCGCTCGAATACACACGCCAACCCCCGTCGAGCGCAATCTTCCCGCGCGCGACGCGCTCGTACTCCGCACTCGCCTGGTACCGATCCTCAAACGCCGCGTCGGAACTGGAGTAGTAGCAGTTAGCCTGGCGCAACGTCGCGGTCGGGACGATCGAGCGGATACCGATCGGATTAGCTTGGCACAGCGCCTGGAAGAAGCGGCCCGCCTCTCCAACGTGCGCCAACGCCTGCGCGTACCGAAGGTGTGCATGCATGTACATCAGGCCGATCTCGCGGCCGAAGTACGTTGCGGTCTCGGCGCGCTGGAAGATGTGTTGCGGGCCTCCGTGGTATGGCATCGGGCGGTCGAACAGGCGGACGCCATCTGGTGCAGTCAAATGCGTATCGATCAAGCGCAGATGTTCGCGCGCCTGTGTCGGCGTCAGCAGGTCCTCGAGAATCGCGTGGATCATCGCCAATGAGCTGTACCGAACGCCGGTCGTCTCGTCCCTCGGATGCAGTAAGTAGCGCACGTGGTCGCCGTCTTCGAAATGAGCGTAACCGGTGAGTACGCCGTCAACAACGAGCAGCCGCTGGAAGTCTCGCTGCACGGTATCCGCCCACTTCTCGAATCGGACGGCTTCATTCGCACGCCCTATGGCGCGTAGCGCTTTAGCCAAGGTGCCTAACGTCTGGAAATGGAGCGTCACGGTCCAAGCGCTACACATGCGCTCGCGCAAAGCGGGGTCGGCTGGCTGAAGGGAATCGTTCCAGTCACCGTGCCCATATGCGGCCAAGGCCGTACCGGGGACCACTCGCTGTTCTATCAACGAGAGTGCGCGCTCCACGTGCTGCCATACAGTCGCACGTTCGCCAGCATCCACGCCGCCCGGATCGAAGAACGGCAGCTGTTCGTCCAGAATGTTCGCATCACCTGAAGCGATTAGATATTGGGCGAGCACCAGGATCGGCCAGAAGACGATATCGCCGTGCGAGTCGCCGGGACGGATTTCGCGTTCGCGCTCGAAGAACATAAACCACTGCGGCCAATCTCCGTCAGCGTTCTGCGTACTCAGCACGCGCAGCAGCAGATCGCGGATCGGTTCGAGACGGCCGAGTGCAAACAGCATCTCGACGGGCCCCTGACACACATCGCGCGTGCCCCAGCCGCCCCCTGAGTATTGCTCCAGGCCTCGCGGCGAGAGGTAGTGCACCAGGGCATTTTGTGTGTACCACGGGACGATGTCGGAGATACCCGCGAGCTGCTCAGAGAGCAGTCTTGAGCCCGGAACTGTCATGGTCAGCCTCGGGAGCAGGCTTTCGCCGGAATCGGCACGAAGCGGCGTCTGCGTGCCCTCCTCGATCAGGTGTCCTCGAATACGCAGGCCGACCACGGGAGCAGGCGCGGTGACGATGCATATAAAAGGCTGCTGGCGCGACCGCCCGTCGGCGAATAACAACTCATCGCCGCCGACCTGTTGAAATTCGGTGCCGGACAGCGGAGCGATGGCAAAAGTCCCGCCCGGGAATCGGCGCCCCAGATCGGACTCAGGCGCAACCGCTACGACGATTTCGTCGCCATTGCGTTGCCAACGTGCCGCGCCCGCCGTACTGCCATCGTCGTTGTTGAGCGCGACGTGATGAGAGATCAGGAACCGCGCAGGTTTTCCCGAGATGACGTCTATTGAAAGGGTCAGCTCATGCGGATCACTATGTGCTTCAGCACGTACTTGAACTACACCCTCTTCGTGCCGATAGATCCAACGGCAGGCGTCGGGCGACATTTCGAATGCGGAGGGCACATTCAGCAGCTGCCAAGCGCCGCCGATCTCCATGAACACACGCTGCCCGTGCGAACGGAAAAGACCGAGATACGTGTGCGTTGTCGATAGAAAGCGATTGATGCTTACATGTCCCTGCGTGACCATTGAGTGAAAGACGCCGTTCATCCAAACGGTCGACGTCAACGCCGATTCATCAGGTGTCGTGTGCCGCCCCGTGCGCAGCAGATGGCCGTGCGGGCGTAGCACACGAAGTTCCTTCGCGCGCATCACCACATGGCGATCGGCGCCATGAAAAAAGGACAAGCGTTCACCGCGCTCATCGACCTCTTCGTGCCTCCATTCCGATCCGAACGACGCTCGTAGGGTGCCGGCGTCGAGATCGAGCGTTTTGAGTAACGGTGCCGAGCTGAAGAGTGTTGCCGTGTTGAGCGCTACGGCGGCGGTTGATTCGACCGTGAGAGGTGCCGCCGCTTCTGGCAGCGTGAGCATGAGATCCGCCCGATCGAGGTCCGACGCGGATGTGGGATCGGGGTGATCTGCAAAATACGAACCGAAGAAGCCCGCGGCGAGGCTGCTGTTCGGTTCCAGCCGTATCGGAGCGTCACGAATGACCACCATGGAGTGCTCATGCTGTAAGCGCCGGCCGGGCAAGTCTGCAGCAAGCCCCACCGGAGTATCGCCCGCGCGAGTTGCGAGCCCGTGGAACTGCAGGGCGTCGGTGGCGAACGAAGTGGCTTCACGCAGTGAGCCGATCAGGCACCACGGATATCGACCATCGACCGCCTGATTTTGCCGTGAGGCCATGATGACCCCACGCGTCGCGTGAGGTAGAGGCGTGTGGTCAATGTATTGGCTTACGTAGTACTCATTGAGACGCACTGCGCCGTACGGCGCCAAGGCCACATCCTGTGCGTATGTCAGGTCAAGACTCTGTGGTGAGGCGTTCGTGTTCTCGAGGCGTACGTGCCAGAACCAAGCGGGTGCGTCCCGGGCGAGCACCAGCGTTATCCAGTAGTTGATACCGAGCCACGATCCGACCCCTACCAGCCTGCCGCCTGGATCAGTATGAAAACGAGTGCTGCTGCGAGGGCCCAGAAGCGGCGTCCATTCGACCGTGTCCGAATGCCGTCGCAGATATAGATTCGTGGGGCCACCCTCGAGCTCATTGCCGACAAAGAGCGTCAGCGAGATCGGATCGCAATCGAAGCGGCGCACTGAGCCGTTCGCATTGATTTCGAGCCGCAGCCCCGAGGGGCTCGTCAGGGGGGCTATGAGTGCTTCAGGCATATCGCACCTATCCTCGCGTCGATGCGCGCCGCTCCCACACGGTACCGCGTGTGACGGCGATGGAATTTCAGGCGATCGTACTGGCCGGCGCCGCTAAACGCTAAGAGGATTGCTAGAGCGCGGCTGCATGCGCCGACCTTCATCGTCCGCGGCGACCCTTTAGGGTCGTAATTTTCGATTTTAAAGCAGGATCACAGCGTCTCGAGCCAGCGCAGCAACGCTTGTCGCGAGCGGGGTCCGCTCACGAATTTGCGCCGGGCTGGTGCGGCCTCGCCAGACGGTGTGCCCGCGGCAACCCATCGGTATTGAACACTGACTCACCCAGGTGAACCCGCGCAGATTCGCTCTGCTCGAGCAATCGGTAAGACGGTGGAGCGGGACGATCGGCTATCGATCCTTCCTCCGACAGGTGGATCGGAACCCTTGACCTGAGCACTCAAGCCAACCGGGACCGCCAAGCCCAGCCCGTCGCCATTGAGTTTGCCATGTCAGACGGTCTGCGCCACATCGGCAACGGCATGTAGAGGCTTGGCATCCGTGTCTTTATTTCTCGTCGGGGTCTCGCCAGCGCGAATCCGGGTCGCTGAAGGGATGGTCGATGGCGAGTGCTGCCTTTCGCCATGCTTCAGTGGGAGTACTTTCGGACTGACTGAGGGTAAGACTGCCGTCGCTCACTCCAAACGAAACCCGCTCCCCACCCGTCTTCACCAGCTTCGCGCTGGGATATCTTTTGAGAACGCGCGCCTTATGATTCATTTCTGCTCAGAGGCCTGGTCAGCCGATTTCCGCTTGCAGCCGCAGCAAAGATGCACGCCGTCGCCTGGACAGATCGCGAAGTCTTTTCATTGAGTGCCGCGTTTTATTCGCGGCACCCAAGTCTTGCCCCCATATGGAGATCAGGATACCGCCCTGCGGCGTTTTGATCCAGACAACATCTCTTCGCAGGCATCTCCAAGGCAGGGACGCCCCCAATCGCCTCACTTCTCGCGAAGGCGGCTCACATCCGCCTGTTGGTTCCGGCGTTGCATCCCGTTTGACTGGCATGGGAAAGGAAAGGTCGCGCGCGTCGCGGCCGTTGCATTTTTACAGCTACGGCATCAGAAAAAGCCGTGCAACTGCACGAAATATATCCGGGTGTGCTGCGAGTCGATCTGCGGAATGCCGTCGTAGTAGCGCACGCCGCCGCGTAGCTGCACGAACTGGATCGGGCTATATTCGTAAATCACGCTCCAGCGTGTCTGCCCGTTGTTTGAGATGCTACGGTCGGGGTCGAAATACTCAGCCGTGACCTTGAGGTTGCTTCCCTTGACGACGGTCCAATCGGCTTCGACCAGACCGGCCGCCGTCCGCAGGCCGCCATTTGGAGCGCTTTTATCTTCGACGAGCTCGCCTTGCGCCAGCCATTCGACCGGACCCGTCCGGATGCCGGCGAAGAGAGCGCCGGCGCTCTTGCTACCCGCCTTCTTGTCGTTGTAGTTCGCGGCGGCTCCGACTCGCCAGAGCGAGTCCACCCAGATCAGCTGACCGCTGTATTGCTTACGGCTATCGTTCGTGTTGGCCCCTGCCGTTCCGTTGCTGACGGCGAACTGGGCATCCCAATGGCCGTGCTCCCAGCCGAACTCCGCGCCCTGGTCGGGCGTCGTCATGTTGATGCCGGTGGCCGTCTGGATGAAGGCGGACTGGTCTTCGAGTCGGAAACCGAAGGGCAGGTACATCTGCCCGGCCTTGACGTACCAGTTGTGGGAAGCCGCCCAGTAAACACCATAGGCCTCGCGATTGAGTGCGCCCCCGGGAGCTACTTGTTCATCGACATAGACGATCAGCCGCTCGGGAATGACGTTCGCCTCTGCGTAAACGCGCGTCTGCTCCATCTGGAACTGGTCGAGGGTCTTCGAATGAGGCACCTGCGTAGCCAGGGCGTCGAACCGCAGATCGCCACCCACACGAAGGAACTTCGTGACGTCGCCCGTCCAGACGTCGCTGCCAGTATCGAGGTGCTGCGCCGGCAGGACTGTCTGTGCAAACACATCGCCGAAAGCGGTGCGCAAACCGCCACCGGTCGGGTTCACGTGGCATTGGCCGCACTTCAGACCCTGTTGAATCGCCAGGTACGGCTCGGCGTGAGCGCGCAGAGCGGCCAGGCAAAGCACGGCTACCAGGCATTGCAGGAGGAGCCGGGGGAAACGGGGGGTCATTGAGAGACATCCACATTGAACGTAAAGGAGTAGTCGCTCCCAAGTGTCTGGACATTGACGTCCGCCAGGGCACCGCCACCAGTGCCGCGGACACTCACTCGATAAGTTCCTGTCACCAGTGGGGCAGCCGGAGTGAGGACGATGACGGACGGATTGCCGGCCGCGAGAGCCGCAGAAGTCGGCACGACAAACGGCGTTGGCGGCATCCCGACTTCACCCATGGGGACCGGAGAATCGGTCCTCGCCGAAGCAACACGCTCGAGAGTGAGCGTGGTGTAGTTGATCAGCGACGCGTCGACTTCGTGATTGAAGGCAACCACGATGCGTGCGACGGGTGCGATGACAGTGGTGTTGTCCAGCGGCGCTGTGTCGGTCACGGCGAACGGAGCGGCGGGCGCGCTATTTCCGAGTGACTGTATCTTCGCCATGGCATTCGTCGCGGACGCAGTCGCCGTCCCCTGCGGCGCGCCGTTCGTGATCCAAGTGCGGATGACATCGATCGTGGCTTGTGGGAGTGGGGTCCCATTCAAGGGCATCCGTCCGCCGACGATACCGGCACTGCCCTGGATCTTGAGCACCATGTAGCTGTTGTTGGGATCGCCCGCTTTGACCCGGCTCAAGGTCGGGACTTCGGCGCTCGGGATGCCGACGAGGAGGTTGTAGCTATGGCCCGCGTCGAGCATCAGGCCCTCAGGCGCACTCGCGCCGCTGTGGCACGGAGAGCAGATTGGAGTGAAGACGTTGACCTGGATCGACTGAAAATCGGCGGTCAACGGCGCGGTACCGCCCCCTGAGGAGCCGATCGGCTTGCCGTTGGCATCGAGACCGTCCCCGTTACCCGCGCACCCGGCGAGCGTCGCCGCGACGAGCGGTGCAATGAATAGCTTGTATGCGGAAAACGACATCGGGCGCACTCGAATGCAATGGGGCCTGCCGTAAGTGCCTCACGCCGCGCAACGGGTTTCCGTTCCCGGCGAATTCAATTCACCTCGATCGCTTGACTTTCGTGCCAACGGCAAGGTGCCGGTCGAGGTCCTGGCGCACCGGCGCAATTCATCTGCCCGTTCGACTCGTCTTTTGAACCGAAATGGGCGGGCAGCGAACCTACGTGTAGGGCGAGAGTGCGATTCGAGGCACTACCTTGGACCCGCGGCAACGGTCCGCGGCTGACGAAAGCTCGGTGGGACTGTGATTCGAAGAGGCCGGCGAAGGCCGGCACAAGGGCTCAAGGACAATGCTTTCTATTCTGGTATGTCACTCCTATTTTCTGCGCTTCGATCACAAGCAACTGGAGCGTGCCAAGCCCTATCCGCCGCTCGCCACTCTGCAGATCGCCGCGCAGCTGCGACAGGCAGGACACCGCGTGGCGCTGTTCGACGCCATGCTCGCGGAGGGCACTCATGAGTACGATCGCCTTTTACGGGCCGTCGAGCCGCAGCTGGTGCTGTTCTACGAGGACAATTTCAACTTTCTGAGCAAGATGTGCCTGGGCAAGATGCGCCGCGCATGCTGCGAGATGATCGCCACCGCGCAACGCTATGGCGCGCGAGTGATAGCGGCCGGTTCGGATGCCACAGATGCCCCGGAGCCGTACCTGCGCGCGGGGGCCGATACGGTTCTGACTGGTGAGGGCATCGACGCCCTGCTGCAACTGGTGCCGCGCCTCGACTCCACTCCCGATCTGGAAGCGGATCGGCTTCTCGGCGGAGTAACTGGTGTCGCCGCGCTCGTCGGCGGCAAGATGACGGTGAGTCGCGCAGCGGGACCCGCGCGTGCGTCCCAACGTTCGGCTCTCGCAGCATGGGACCTGGTGGATATCGACAGCTACCGCTCAGTGTGGCGCAAGGCTCATGGCTACTTCAGCCTCAACATGGCAGCCTCGAAAGGATGCTCGTTCCGCTGCGCCTGGTGCGCAAAGCCCATCTGGGGGAATCAGTACCTGCAACGCGGCGCCGCCGATGTTGCGACGGAAATGATTCATCTCAAACAGACATACGCGCCAGATCACGTTTGGTTCGCGGACGATATCTTCGGCTTCCGGGTCGACTGGGTGACGGATTTCGCGCAGGCCATCCAGGCGGCCGGCGGCCCGATACCCTTCACGATTCAGACACGCGCCGATCTCATGAGCGAGCGCATGGCGCAAGCGCTGCGGGACGCCGGCTGCCAGGAAGCGTGGATCGGCGCCGAGAGCGGCAGTCAGCGGGTGTTGGATGCCATGAACAAGGGCACCACCGTGACGGAGATTCTGACGGCCCGGGCCCGGCTACAGGCTGTCGGCATCCGCGTGGGCTTTTTCATTCAGCTCGGCTATCTCGGCGAGGATCTGGCGGACATCATCGCCACGCGCCAGCTTGTCGAAGCCGCGCGGCCCGACGACGTGGGAGTCAGTGTGTCGTATCCCCTGCCGGGCACCAAGTTCTACGACCTCGTCAGGGAACGGATGCGGGGCAAGACTCACTGGCAGGAGAGCGACGACCTGGACATGATGTTCCAGGGTACTTACAACTCCGAGTTCTACCGCGCCATCCGCAACATCCTGCACGCCCAGGTGACGCTCGAGCAGCCTGCGGCGGAGCGGGACAGCGGCGAGTACTTGCGGGCGCGTCGCGTGTTGGATTTTCGATGGAGCGAACTGCTATCGCGTGAGCTTCAATATCGTTCGCCGGTCAGCGCGGCGGCGGCGGCGGGATGAAGAGCGATCGAAAGGGGACTCCACGACCTGACGTCGTGCAGGACGCTTTGCGCAAGACGACGGAGGCGCTGGCCGGCGAGGTCGCGCGCGCTTCCGGCACAACGCCGGATTGGTCTGAATTCGAGTGGCGCGCCGCGCGGGCCGCGGCGGCGATCCATGGTATCGCACCGCTGCTGGCGGTTTCGCTGCGCTGGCAGGGTGCTGCGGATTGGGCGACGTTTCTCGCGGAGCAGAGAGCGAATACCACGAGCCGTCACCGGCGGATCGAGGCCCTCCAGCAACTCATCCATAGCCGCGCGCGGGAAGCGGGTCTTGCGATAATCCCGCTGAAAGGAGCAGCGCTGCACACGAGCGGCCTGTATGCGCCGGGTGAACGGCCAATGGCCGATTTGGATCTCCTGGTACGTGGATCCGATCTTGCGTCAGCAACACGTCTGCTCGAGGGGCTGGGCTATCGCGAGACTGTGACGTTCTGGAAGAACCGCGTATTCACGCCCAACGATTCCGCCGAATCGGGGGGGCTGGGTGAGCAGCCCGGCAATAACATCAAGATCGAACTGCACTGGCAGATCTGCGAGAAGCTGCCTGTACGCATGACGGACATCTCGGACCTGGTCTTTCTTACACAGCCCCATCCCGGCCTGAACGCCTATCCGTCCCATGCCGCGCTCATGCTGCACTTGATCCAGCACGCGGCTGGCGCGATGGTCGTCCGGACCCTGCGCATGCTTCAACTGCATGATCTCGCTCTGCTAGCTGAGCGCATGAGCGGGGAAGATTGGAACGAAGTCCTGCGGCAGGGTACCGGGGCCTGCGGTCCCTGGTGGGCGCTGCCGCCACTGCGGCTGGTGACTCGCTATTACCCTGGCGCCATTCCGTCCGCAGTCCTCACCGCTCTCACGCGCGGGTGTCCGTCGTCACTTCGGCGCGTCACCGAGCGCCAGAGCCTCACCGATGTCTCTCTTTCGAGCATCTGGGTGAAAGCGTTGCCGGGAATCGAATGGTCGCAATCGATCATCGAGAGGTTGGAATATATCGCTGGCCGGGTGCGGCCCAGCGCAGAGACACTGAGAATTCGCAAAGGGGACGCGGACAGCGGTGCGTGGGCAACTCAAAACAAGTGGGATCACCTACCGCAAAGGGCACGCATCATGCGTTGGATCATTTCGCGACCGACTCGGCCGGCAACGATGTATGTCATGCGCGCAGCTCTGGCGTAGGGCAGTGAGAGCGACCCTAACCACAAACCGCGGCAGGGCACACTGTCGGGCGCCCGTCGCGCTTCACGTCAAGCTCTCATATAACTCTACAAAACGTCTCGCAGTGTAGCCGGCGTCCTCGGACGTGGCTCGGTTCAGCGCCTCCTGAGCGAGGCGCAGGCGCAAATCTTCATTGTTGAGAACCTGACCTATCGCTCCCGCGAGGCCCACCGAATCGCCTACCGGAACGGCCAGCGCGGCGTAAGGAGCCCATTCGGCTATGTGACCCACCGCAGTGCCGACCGTTGGCACGCCCGCGACCGCAGCCTCCAGAATGGCCAGCGGCCCGGCCTCATGGCACGATGAGACGATCATGAGGTCGGCTGCCTCTACGACGGGACGCAGCTGCCGCTGTGTCAGGAAGCCGCGAAACCGGATTCTGTTCGACAGTCCCAAGCGACCCGCGAGCGCCTGAATCTCACCGTGCAGGACATCCTCGCCGGCGATATCCAGCTCGAAGGCCGTCCCCGATTTGTCGAGTGCTGCGAGGGCTCGCAGCAGTGTCGGTTGATCTTTCACCCGGTTTAGGCTCGCAACGTGAATCAACCTTGCCGTCCTGCCGGCTTCGCGGCGCACGGGATCGCGGGGCGGCCATGTTTCGAGATCGACGCCGAGCGGCAAGCGTTGTGCCACGAAGCCCAGTTCCGACAACGATTCGACGAGGGGAGCGCTCGCGGCCGTGATGGCGGATGCCCCCCGCAGAAGTAGTGCTTCTCGCAGGCGCCCACGCCACGTCAGCCTGCCGCCATAGCCAATTTCATGGAGAGCGACGAGCTCACCGCCCGCGACATGAACGAGGCTGGGAATGCCCAGGAGCTTTCCCGCGGTCACCGCAACGAGCCCGCAGGTTCCGGACCAGATCGCCTGCACTACATCGAATGGTTTCTGCCGATGCAGAGACCGCAGCAGCGTCAAGGCTCGCAAGCGCATGTGCCGCGAGCCGATGTTGTGGATGCGCGCACCCGCCAATTCCCATTCGCCAGGCTCAGTCTCCTGCCTCAGGGCGATGACGTGCACCTCGTTATGGAGTGACAGCCGTCCAATCAACGTCAGGAGCACGGGAACGACCCGATACTCTCCCGACCGGTCGACGCCGCCTGGCACTATCAAAGCGATGCGCATGCTGATGTTCTCTGCTTGACGCCTAACGGGTCCGAGAACCGAGCAGCTCTCGCAGCGCCTCGACCGTCTCACGCGGATGGCTGCCACGCCGCAACTCGAACGCTTCGAGCCGGGCCGCATTCTTTGTGAACGTCGTCCATTCCGGCTGATTTGCTGCGTAAGGTTGCAGGGCGGCCAATTTCGCGCGCAGGCCGGCCTTCGGCAGCGCGGTCAGCAGCGGGCGCACGCCGGCACTTTGTGCCGAAAGGAATACAACCGCGGTGAGCCTTGGAGGAGCAACCGCGAGTCGGTACCCCCCTCGCCGCAGGTCAACCTCGTATTTTCGGACGCCGCTGCGGCGCTGGATGATGGGTGATTTCCGAATGGTCTCGCGGTCGCGCGCGCGTGCCAGCAAGCCCAATGAATCGGAGCAGACATGAAGGAAGTTCGCGACGCCCGTCGCCAGCAGCGTATCCGGTGTGACAAAGACACTGTCCTCCGATACGAAATCGAAGCCCTCCAGGAGGCAATGGAGTGCCGCCGTCGACTTTCCAGAACCGCTTGCGCCCATCAGCAGCGCGCCGCGCCCGCCCAGGCCGACGCACGCGCCGTGCAGAGGGACCAGTCCCTGGGAACGCGCGGCGAGCGTAAACACGGCGAATTCGAGTAGCTCGTAGCGAGCGTGGTACGGAAATCGCAACATGGCCGGCGATACCGCCACCAGGGCGGAGCGCTGACTGGGGGACAGGACGACGAAGTTCGACGCTTCCGTAGTGCCGCCCAGGAAGCCTGCGCCCGAGAACATCCCGAGCGGTGGCGGCTCGGAGCGCTTGCGCGCCTTGCCGCCGAGTGTCAGCAGAAGCCTGACCCGCAAGCGTGGCGGCGCGCCCGATAGCCGATGGCGCGGCAGGCCTGCGTACGCCGCTTCCACCAGACTGAGCAGCTCACGGCTGTTGCTCTCGAACTCGAAACGGGCGCCCAGTAATTGCAGGCGTTCGCGCGGCTGCGATGCATGTTCCCAAAAAGGGTCGGCGAAAAGATCGGGCGGTATACTATCGTTCTGGCGAGTCATGCCTTCGAGCTCGATGCCGGGGCCGCCAACATACGACATGCACCCGAGCCGATAAAGCTCAACCTGACCTCATTGAGCCAAGGGTTTTACGCTGAAGACTTCACACACCTCGGATCCCGCGCCCGTAGCGCCCCCCCTGCCGCAACTACGCGACACGCAGGACGCTTTTGACAGCGTCGCGGCCGACTACGACGGCCCGCGTGGGAACAACGCCCTGATTCAAGACATGCGTGCGGAAATGTGGCGCTTTCTGGATGCCACGTTTCCCGCGGGCAGCCGCCTGATCGATGTCGGCTGCGGGACCGGCCTGGACGCCGCTCGGATGGGACGACTCGGGCACAACGTCACGGCGATCGACTGGTCGCCTCAGATGGTGCAGCGGACGAGTGACCGTGCCGAGCGCGAGCATCTCACGGGTCGCGTGCGGGCGATCGCGTTAGGCGCGCAGGAACTCGGCAATCTAGACGGCGACGCTACATATGACGGCGCGTATTCGAACCTCGGCCCGCTGAATTGTGTTCCGGATCTTAAGGAGGTGTCGCGTGAATGCGCGCGCTTGCTGAAGCCCGGCGGCACGCTCGTATTCACCGTCATCGGGCGCCTGTGTCCGTGGGAGATAGCGCACTACCTGCGCCGGGGACGCTGGGCACGGGTGAAAATGCGCTTTGCCCGCAAGACAGTGGCCGTGGGCATGAACAAGCACACCATCTGGACGCGCTATTACGGACCCCGGGAGTTCTATGGTGCATTCAAACAGAACTTTACGCTCGAGCATTTTCGCGGCCTGTGTGTGTTTGCACCCCCGCCATATCTGACGTGGGTGCGAGACAGACACCCGCGCTTGCACGACTGGTTGTGGCGTCTGGACCGGCGAGTATCGAGTTGGCCGTTGGTGCGCGGGATAGGCGATCACTTCCTGATCGTGATGAAGAAGCGGTGACCGAGTCGGGCTCCACCCTCATCAGCGTAGGCGCCGGTGAGGTCTACTGACTCGCCGCTCAAAACGCAGGGGAGAGGCAGAATGAACGCAAGGAACCGTTTTGATCCATGGTCACTTCTCGTGATCCTATTTACCCTCGCCCTTTTCCTGATCGCGCTCTTTACCAAGGGTATCACTCACGACCTGCTCCTCGAGGCGGGGGTGTTTTTGGTCTCTGTGAAGTTGATACTCATGGGCTACAAAAACAGCGCGTCCAACGACTCCATACAGCAAAAGCTGGACGAGATCCGTTCAGCGGTACAGCAGCTGGGACTGACACACGGGCCTGACAGCGTGATGCAGTCGACCGGGTCGCGCAGCGACGCGCGCCCGGCCTCGGGGCCGCCCGGCGGTTAATCGCAAGCGTTCGCGTTCGCAGGCATGCCGCGCGTGAGCTGGGTCGCCGCAACTCAGCAACTTCGCCCGGGTACCTTTCAGTTTCGGAAGGCGCCTCCTCGTAGCCCAGGAGCTTCCCCTTGTGCCAAGGCTTATGTTGCGAAGCAACATAAGCTGATTGTCGCCTGACTAACTCCCATTCAGGTGAATGACACGCCGAGTCTGGTACCGGCGACGAAGAGATGGTGTTCGACCTCGAGCAGCGCAAGCACCACTGGCCGGCCGTGTCGAATGCACCAGAGGGGCACATCCGAGATCGCATGTACCTTGTCTGCGCAAGCATGTGCGCGCATGCTTGCGCACGCCGTGCCCACTCGAAGATCGTGAATGTACGGTCAGAAATATCAACAAATGACGGGAGGCGAACATGAGAAAGCTACTTGTACGTGCAGTCCTTGCAATCGTGGCAACAGCCGCCGGCGTCGCATTCGCCGCAGCGCCTGTTCCCGATCCAGTGGTCGGCACCTGGCAGCTCGACGTTCCGAAATCGACGTTCACGTCCGGCCCGGCGCTCAAGAGTCAGACGAGAACGTACTCGCAGTCCGGGCCGAGCATCACTCTCGTCATGAAGACGGTGGGTGCCGACGGTAAAGAGGTGACGAGTCACACCACCTATCTGCTCGACGGCAAGGATTTCCCGGTGAAGGGTAACCCTGATTACGACAGCCTCTCGGGCAAGCAGGTGGACAGCAACACGGCGAAGTTCACCCTGAAGAAGGGGAGCAAGACGGTCGGCACCACCAGCCGTACGGTGTCAAAAGACGGCAAGACAATGACCTCTAAATCGAACATAACCACGGCGGACGGTGAGAAGTCCGAGAGTGTCATGGTGTTCGACAAACAGTAAGCGGCGCTCGGAGCGACCGATCGTCAATTCGGATCGGTCGCTCCGCGTCCCAGCGGTCGGCCCGCCGTGAGGGGCCATTCATCGTCGGTCTTTCGCGCGCCCAGCGATACAACATACGAGCAATCGGTCGCATGGAATATCCGGGCCAGCGACCCAGTGGCGCTCCGATTTTGGCGTAGCCATGCTCCAAGAGCCCACATCCGACGCTCAAGCGTAGCGGTATCCCCGCCCAGCTCCCGAGCTTTGCAACGGCTCGACCACGCGGGTGTACGCGATTCACTGCAACGAAAGCGCAGCGGCGTTCGTTGCGAGTTGGTACGCGGTGGGTATTCTCTTCCCCGGCCTGGTTGGGATTCTGATTGGACCGCGTGTTCTGCGTTGGTAGAGCCCGTAAGGATGGCGCTTGTCGAGCAAGTCTGATAGTTGCTTGGATCAAGCGCGGCGTGGCGCTCCTTGCAATCGTCTCGGCCGAAACCGAGGCGGCGCCGTGCGAGCCGCTGACAGAACGGTTGACGCATATCAAGGCCGCGCCCACCCGCCCCGATTAAAAATGACACACCGGATGTCCTCGAGAGCTCCAGGGTTCTGGAGCGCTCGGGACCGGCAACGAATTCTCGACTCCGGCGCACTTCAGGGTGCCTCGGAAGCCGCTTCCAACTGAAGAAGAGGACACGTCAATGGCTAGCAATCGCGCAGTCACGTTCATGGGACCTGGGAAGATGGAGATCCAGAACAAGGGCTATCCCAAGCTCCAGGACCCGAAAGGCAGGACAATCGAACACGCCGCCATTCTCAAGCTCGTTACGACGAACATCTGCGGCAGCGACCTGCACATCTATAACGGCCGTTTCGCGGCGCCCGCAGGAATGCAGATGGGCCATGAGAACACCGGCGAAGTCATCGAGGTCGGCTCACATGTCGAGCGGATCAAGCAAGGGGATATCTGCTCGGTGCCCTTCAACGTGGCGTGTGGCACTTGCCGTAACTGCAAGGAGCGCCACACCGATGTCTGTCTGAATGCCAACGAAGAGCTGGGATATTGCGGCGCCTACGGCTTCAATCTCGGTGGCTGGCAAGGCGGCCAGGCTGAATACATGCTCGTGCCCTGGGCTGACTTTCAGCTCCTGAAATTTCCAGACAAAGATCAGGCGATGGAGAAGATTCGAGATCTGACCCTGCTTTCCGACATTCTGCCGACCGGCTACCACGGTTGCATGGAGGCACGGGTCGGGACGGGGTCGACCGTCTACATCGCCGGGGCCGGGCCTGTGGGCCGCTGCGCGGCTGCGAGCGCCCATCTTCTGGGCGCCTCCTGCATTATTGTCGGCGACGAGAACGAGGCGCGGCTCGATCTCGTGACGGAGAGCGGATATCAGGTGGTGGACACGTCGAGCGCCACACCCGTACCCGATCAGATTGAGAAGATTCTTGGCACGGGTGAGCGCTGGGTCGATGCTGCGATCGATTGCGTGGGCCTCGAGTGCCACGGCTATGGACCGAAAGGGCGCACCAGGAACGAGGAAGAAGCCGTCATCAACCTGCTGATGGAAGTGATCAAACCCTCCGGCGCAATCGGCATCCCCGGCGTCTACACCGATCAGGACCCGGGAGCGCCCGACGACCTCAACAAACAGGGCAAGTTGGCCACGGGGTTCCCCAAGGCGTGGGTCAAATCCCCCTCCTTCACCGCCGGCCAATGTCCAGTGATGCACTACAACCGCGACTTGATGATGGCGATTCTGTGGGATCGGATGCCTTACCTCACTCCGCTCCTGAACACCGAGGTCATCGGCCTCGACAGTGCAGTGGCGGCCTACAAGACCTTCCATGACGGGTCTCCCAAAAAATATGTGATCGACCCGCACAATATGACCAAGCTCGCGATGTCAGCCTAGATGGCCAGGTGAATCGCATTTAATCACTGCCTCGCCCTTCGCAGCCCGCCTCTGGCGGGCGCGATCGTGCGGGGATTTCCTGCTGATACCCCTGCTGCTGCGAACAGGCCGAGCCCGACGTCAGCCCGCATCCCAGAACTGCTCCATTTTTCGACGCATCGACTCATCCGGTAACCGGCCGCGCGCCGCGTGCTGGTTGTCCTCGAGATGCGCCACCTTCGTGGAGCCAGGTATGGCACAGGTAACGGCCGGGTGCGAGATCACGTACTTGAGGAGAAACTGGCCCCAACTCGTCACGTCGATATCCGCGGCCCAGTCGGGGAGCTGTCGGGTTTGCGCCTGGCGGAGCACTGAGCCGAAGCCGAACGGAACATTGGCCAGTACGGCCACGCGGCGCTCGCTCGCAAGCGGCAGCACGTTCATCGCCGCGTCACGATTCGCAAGAGAGTAATCAACCTGCACGAAATCCAGCGGATACTCGCGCATGTACTCGACCATATGGTTGTGCTGTCCCACACGCGATGTCGTGATGCCGATGTAGCGGATCTTTCCCGCCTGTTTCCATTGCTGCAACAGGGGCATCAGGACTTCCACGCCCTCGAGATTGTGGACCTGTAATAGGTCTATAGTTTGAGTCTTGAGACGCGCCAGTGAGCGGTCGAAACTCTCCTTCCCGCCGCGCCCGGAAGGACCCGCCTCGTTGGCAGCCAACTTTGTGGCGATGAACATGCGGTCGCGGATATTGAGCGCCGCGAGCGCATCACCGATGAGCGACTCGCTATCGCCGTAGGCAGCAGCAGTGTCGATAACAGTTCCGCCCAACTGCTGGAGGCGCTGGATCTCAGCCTGAATGGCGTCACGTTCGCTGGTGCGGAACTGATCCGTGCCCAGGCCGACCGCTGGCAATTTCTCCCCCGTAGCGGGGATCGCCTTCGTGATCAGCGGGAGCTGCGTCGGTGCAGTCGTCGCCGCCCAAACCGGACGCCGCATGGAGAGAGCCGTGCCCGCCCCCGCTGCCAAGCCAAAGGACAGGGCATCCCGTCTCGACACGCGAAAGTGGAAACGATTGCTCATAGCTCGCATCCGATCTTGGTATGACGCAAAGCACATTTATACGCCAACTTGTGCCTGTGAGCTCAGGCGGGCTGGACGCGCTTCGTTCGCCGTGGCGGCGGCGTCCTCATAGAGAGGTCAATGGGTTATCGAAGGCGCATGGCTGCTAACCCTTCTCCCATTGGGATATGCGCACCGGGCGGCGGGTTGCGGACCGCCGTCAGAGGAGTTGTCCGCGCATCGAGTCCGCGATCACTGCAGTCCGCCGCCGGCACTTCCTCGGGTCCGGCCCGGTCAGGGCAGGCGATAGTCAACTGAGCTCTCACCGACTCGCAAGAGCCTGGCGCGGTAACGAATGGTGTCAGCATATCTCAGAATGCCCCCTCCGGCGATGCGCGGGGTCTTCGCGCGGTCAGTTGAAAAAAAGCGCGTAGGATATGCATGTGTGTTTGGCTGGAAGCCAGCGTGCGCGGGACGGGAACTGACTCGCACGTATTCCTCACAACTGAAACCTATAACTCGAGGAGATTCCATCATGAGCAAGCAGCGTTTTGTCGCCGTTGCGGCGTTCGCCTGTCTCGCGTGCACGAGTGTTGCCGCGCTCGCCGATGACCATCCCTACGCCGAAGGGCCTGTAGTCAACGTGGCCAGCATCCGAACGGTAGACGGCAAGTTCGACGACTACATGAAGTGGCTGAGTACTACCTGGAAACAAGAGCAGGAGGCCGCTAAGAAAGCCGGCTATATCGTCAGCTACCAGGTGCTTACGGTCGAGGCGCGCAGGCCGGATGACCCGGACGTGTATCTGGTGATCACCTACAAAAACTGGGCCGCCCTGGATGGAGCGATCGCAAAGGGCGACGCGATCGCCAAGCAGGTCGAAGGTTCCGTGGCTGCGGCGAACCAGTCGGAAGCCGCCCGCAGCACGATCAGGCGGGTCCTTGGTTCCTCGACGATGCAGGTGCTCGACCTCAAGTAGCGCAACGGATCGATGCCACGATCTAAGGAAGCCGGGCCGCGCGCCCGGCTACTCTTGTTGGTCCGCCAGTCTGCAGCTGAAGAGAATAGACTCTGAGCCTGCCGACGCGCCTTACCCTGCAGCAAATTTGTCGAGCAATACGTTGATGTGGGAGATGATGAGTGAGCCAACCTGAAAAGCCGATCCTCGCCCTCTTGGATGACTACAGAGCCGCCGTCCACGCAAAGGACGTCGACGCCTTCATCGTCTTGTATGACCAGGATGTGCGCGTCTTCGACATGTGGGGCAAATGGTCATACGAAGGAGTCGCAGAGTGGCGCGGGATGGTGGCCGATTGGTTTGGGGCGTTGGGAACCGAGCGGGTCATCGTCGCCTTTGACGATGTGCAAACGCTGGTCTCGCAGGATGTTGCGGCAGCCCACGCATTTGTCACCTACAAAAATGTATCCGCGGAGGGCAAGGAATTGCGCGCCATGCGCAACCGGCTGACATGGGCGCTCAAACGTCTGCACGGCTCATGGAAAGTAATCCACGAGCACACCTCGGCACCGGTTGATTTCGAAACTTCGAAGGTCATACTCCAGCGCTAGCGACGAAACAGAAGCGCTGGCACTCAGACGGCACCGCCGGGGACGAGCGATGTGTACAGCTCGGAATGTAAGTATGGATTGGCGGTCGAGCGCGTCATCAGTACGGTTTTACCACCATGAGTACGACGATCACGCCTATGAGGGCGCACATTCCATACCCGATCCACTCGACCCGCCGCAGGACGAGGTCGCTGTCAGCTTGTTCGGCAAGGCCCAACCGAACCGCCCGGCGCGCCTGCGCGTGCAAAAGGCCAGTCGCGACAATCAGCAGCACCGACCCCCGCAACCACCACGCCGCACGAAACGCGCCGTTCGCGGTTACATCCAGGAGAACGCCCGTCGTCAGTACCGCCGCGAGACTGATTGCGGCGTAGCGTAGCAAAGGGCCGAGCGACGGCAATACTTCCGCCGAACCACGCCCGGCTCTTCGCGCCGTTGCCGCCACAATTGCGACGGAAGTAATCGAGCCGAGCCCCATGACTGCGACGAGGGCGTGCACCACAAGCACGGGAGTATGGAAATTGGTCACAAGGCCTCCACGATCATTGCGCCAGCCCAACCACTTCGGTTACGTGCGAACGATGCTCCACCGCATCCAGCATAAAGGCAGCGACGGATCGGAATGACATCACGCGGCTTCCCGGCGGCAGCGCGTTGTGAAGCGCGCGGAAAGTCGCGTCGGGCGATTTACGCAAACGAGGCGGCCGCGCAATCGTCCATTCGAGACCGCTCGCCTGCACAATGTTCTCCATTGCACGCAGGTCGCGTGCGTGATGCTTGAGAAGCCATCGAAAGAATGCGAAGAAAAGACCTTCTTCTGGAAAGAGAACGGCAGCAGAAACGATTGTCAGCCGAGCGATTCCGCTGCTCGTCATTGCGTCCACGGTTGCGCGCGCGCAATCGGTGAGCAACGTATTCGGGCGCAGCGCGTCCCGCGGAGGCGCCCCGATCGCTGACAGCACCGCGTCGTGGCCGGGCAGCGCAGCCGAGATCATCTCTCGACGTCGCGGATCGCCGCGCACTATTGTGAGGGAAGCGGAAGGCCTGAGCTCTCGAGGCGACCGGACGAACGCGGTGACCTGATGGCCCCGCGCCAGCGCCAGGTCGACGATCTCCATGCCCGTTCTTCCGGTGGCGCCAAGCACAAACAGTTTCATGTCTGTAAGACCGGATAGCCAGCCGATCTGTGACACGAGGGCGCCGGGCACCCGAAGCGCCGAGCACCGAGTCCGGGCGGCGTCGTGGATACGGTTGCGTCGCGGTCCGATCCGAAGCCGCCACCGACCTATACGTCATCGTGAACGAGACTGACCTTGGAAAACCAGATGTCCTGCCAGCGTCCCACCTTCTCGCCGTCGGTCAGCTGCTTCGGCGAGACGGATTGTTCCGCTCCGAAACTCACTTGACCGTCCATGATCTTTGCGTTTACAGCGGCGTAAAGGCGTCCGTCGCTCGAGTAGAAAGCGCCGACCAGTACCCCGCAATTCCTGCAAACGAGCAACTCGGCTTGCCCGCTTCCCTGGCGATACTTCCCGCTATCGCGCTCGTTCTCGATTCGAACGAGCAGGGACCCTTGCGGATCGGACACATACGAAGCGCCGTGTTTGCGGCAAAAATCGCAGTCACAGGCTCGCGGATTGTAAGTGCCAGGCGCGCGCGTGAACTCGATCTCCACGAGAATGTTGCCGCAATGACAGCCGCCGTATGTTTTGCTCAGCATCATCTGGCGGAAGAAGTCGCCTTCCCAAGAAACTTGAGTCAGCCATAACGCCGGCAGCGGTACGGCCCTGAGGCTCCCATGATCTGCCCTGAGCCCTCAGCCAGTCAATCGAGGTATCGTTGCAAGCAGCGTACTGGCCCCTGCTGCGGGACACCGGCGCTCACTTCCTGATGGTGATGAGGAAGCGCCGACGGGGCGCCGCGCGAGAATCGCAGGTTCGCTACGGTTTCACCTGGAAAAGCGTCGCCTGCAGACCGACCCAGCGGTCTTTCGATTTGAATCTGCGGCGTATGAACAGATTCACCGGCTCTTCATAGAACACGAACAATACAACCGACAGCAGCCAGGTAATGACGAACGTGAGCAACACGCACAACGCCCGGTAGCCGTTCATGCGCACCAGGAGCGGCACGCCCAGGTAGTCGATGATGAGCGTGTGCAGCAGATAGAACGAATAGGAGCTCCTGCCCAGGAGCCCGGCGACGTGGCCCGAAAATAGGCGCGCCAGCACGGTGTTTTCCCGAATCAGTCCCCAGTACAGCAGGACGATGGGCCACGGGATCAGGAAGTTATTGATCGCGATGATGGCCGACCGATTCAGCGGGACATGCCGGTAGACGATCAGCATGGCGGTGACCAGCAGCACCACGCCGGCAAGACCCCCGAGCGTGTAGCGGCTTCCGGACACCTGCACGAGACCTTTCCTTTCCAGCTTCATGACGGCCAGTGCCAGATAGAAACCGGCGAAGAATTCGACGCAATGGCCGAAGAAAGTGGTCGACAGGACGAACAGCGGTGTCTGCAGAAAGCCGATGCCCAGCTTCGAGATGATCAGCGCGGTCGGCAGCAACAGGCCTGCCAGCGCGAACGCGAGCGCAAAGCTGCGGCGTCTGGCGAGGACCATGAACGCCGGGGCCAGGAAATAGAAACATTCCTCCACCGTCAACGTCCAGCTCGGCTGTATGAGCAGGGGAGTGCCGAGAAAGAGAGCATGTGTCAGGCTGTAATTCTTGAGCAGTACCCACGGCCGAAAATCAAGGTGCAGACACACCGCGACACTGAGCAGCAGGAAATAAACCGGATAGATGCGTGCCAGGCGGTTCACGAAATACTTTGCCAGCCACCGGCGCCGCAGCTCGGCCTGCTCATAGTAGATACGGACGATCAGGAAGCCGCTCAAGGCGAAGAAGAAGGCCATCACGTTCAGCGTGAGGTGCTGGTCCGGCCACAACGGGAAGTGATCGAAGAACACAACCGTGGCTCCCAGGGCCCGCACACCGGTCAAGGCCGGGTATTTTTCACCCCCTACCTTCATGTTGGACAAGAGGCTCATGCGGCTATTTCCCGGTCGCGATGCGCAGGCGCTGCCAACCGTTCCTCTATGGCGAGCAAGCAGAGGTGCCCGATCGCCTCATGCGCTGCCGGGATCTGGAAGTAATCCGCTCCTTCCCGCCACGCGGTCAAGTTCGTCAGGAACACGGTTGTGGCGGACAGGTATTCCCGCTACCACCGCGATCGTTCGCAACCTGTCGATGTCGGGGCGGTAGGCCGGCGCAAGCCGGACGTGTTTCGCGAGCTCAGTTCTACACCTTGCGGCACTGTCGAGGTTACCATGCGCAACATGATCATCCGTCGAGCGACGCTCGTGCTACCCGGCGAAATCCGTCGTTCGCCGCTGTTCCTGTGCGACGGGCGTATTTCGGGAACGCGGCCTCCGGGGAACGCATGGCAGCTCGACCTCGGCAATCACCTGATTTTTCCCGGCTTGATCAATGCTCACGATCACCTTCACCTCAACAGCATCCCTCCGCTGCCGCGCGGCGGTCCGTTCCCGAACAGCTACGCCTGGAGTGCCGCCTTTCACGCACACTTCTCCGCGCCCGCAGTGGCCGCGGCAACTGCGGTGGCAAAAGAGCTGCGCCATCTCCAGGGTGGTCTCAAGAATCTGCTCTGTGGTGCGACCACGGTCGTGCATCACGATCCCTGGCACCCCTCGCTCGATAGTCCGACATTCCCGGTCAGGGTGTTGCGAGACTTTGGGTGGAGTCACTCGCTGGGACTGGGACTGCGAGCCGACCCTGCGTCGGAAACAGCGCCATACGGCCCGCCGGTCGTAGAGAGCTTCAAGGCGACGCCCAGGGGCCGGCCGTGGATCATCCACCTCGCCGAGGGAACCGACGCCATCGCCGCGTCTGAGCTGTCGACACTGGAAGCATTGGGGTGTGTGGCCGATAACACGGTTCTGGTTCATGGTGTCGGCCTGACGCAGACAGATATCGATCTGGTCATTGAGCGCGGCGGGGCAGTCATCTGGTGTCCGAGCAGCAATCTCGCTATTCTGCACAGGTCGCTCGACCCACGCAGACTGTTCGCTGCGGGCCGCCTGGCGCTTGGCAGTGATTCACGGTTGAGCGGCGCGCGCGACTTGCTGGACGAGCTGCGTGTGGCGGCGGCACATAGCGACCTGACACCGCGTGAGTTGTTGCAGTTAGTGACGACCGACGCATCCCGCGTACTCCATGCACCTCTCGTCGGCGACCTTCAGGTTGGGCAGCACGCCGACATGCTGGTTCTGCGCGATCGTGGCGGAGACCCTTATCAACAGTTATTGGCGGCGGGTCGGCGGGATCTGCGCGCTGTCATACGAAACGGGGCGCCTGTGGTTGCCGATCCGGACCTGGCCGAATGGTTTACCGCCTGTGGCGTCGCGACGGCGCGGGTGAGATTGGACGGTTGCGACAAGCTGCTGGCGCTTGCACACCTCGATGCGATTGCGTTGGAGCCGGGTCTCGAGCGGATGGCTTGACGTGATGAACGACAAAACAGCAGCGCCAATATTGGAACCGGCGGCCGCGTATGCCCGCTGGGCGCCAACCTACCCGGCGCGCGCTCACAACCCGCTGATGAAGGCCGAGGAGCGGGCGATGCTCGCGCTTCTCCCTCGGGATCTGGGCGGTCGTTCTATATTCGACGCTGGTTGCGGCAGCGGGCGCTACATGATCCACGCCCTGCGGCGTGGCGCTCGTCGCATAGTCGGTGTCGATTTGTCGAGCGAAATGCTGACTCGTGCGAACGCCGAACTGCAAGCGGCAAGCCTGGCTGCGGCAGTTCCGCACTCGGGCGCAAAGCTCGACACGCCTCATTTCCAACTGATACAGGCGCATGTCGGGGCGTTGCCGTTGCGCGATCGGTGGGCGGATCTCACAATATGTGGGCTGACGCTGGGACACCTTCGCTCACTCGACGCCTCCCTGGCTGAGCTCCAGCGCGTGACGCAGCCGGGCGGCGTCATTCTCTGCAGCGACTTCCACCCGATCGGGCACGCTCTCGGGTGGCGGCGCGAATTCAATGCCGGTGGACAACGTTACGCGGTCCACCACACTCCCTACTCGTACCCAGACTGGGAGCGTGCGTGTGACGCGCTCGGCCTGAGGATCGTGAGGGTGCTGGAGCCGCGACTCGATCCGGCTGATATTCCGGCCGACGCTCACTTCGATCCCGCCGCTCTTGATGTGCCCGTGGCGATCGTCTTCGAGCTCCGCAGCGCTGCGGGCGCGACTAGCGGACAATCGAGCCAGCCATATGAGCACAGGTGAGGAGGATGTTGACGCGACCACCCCTCTCGAGTCCGATCGGCGCGCGCGCCGGGCATTCCGGGATCTCGCCCTGAGGATCGCCGCGCCGGGCGGGTGCATCTTCGATTTTGGCGCGGGCTGCGGCAGCGACGCGAAATTCTACGCCGCGCGCGGCTTCAAAGTCATTGCGTACGATGTGGATCCACGCATCTGCGCGTCGTTCGCACGGCGTTGCCGTCCCGAGATCGAGTCCGGGCAGATTCATCTATGTCAGAGTGGCTACCGGGAGTTTGTCGACGTGCACGTTCCAAACCTGCGCCGTCAACACGAGATTGCCGTGGTCACAGCCAACTTCGCCCCGCTCAGCCTGATCGATGACCCGCACGAGCTTTTCGCAACGCTGCATGCGCTCACCAGCCCCAAAGCAGAGTTTCTTGCCAGCGTGCTCAATCCATACTTCGTCGGTGACATGCGCTACGGGTGGTGGTGGAGCAATAGACTCCAGTACTGGCGCCAGGGGCACTTTTGCGTCGCGGGGGCGGCTACCAACATATTCCGGCGCTCGCTGCGCGATTTCGCGCTCCTTGCGGCACCTCACTTCACGCTGGAGCGCGCCATTCGCGGCTTGCCGGGAGCCGCAGTCGCACAGCTCAGGTCTTCCCGCGGAGCAGCACTGGCAACGAGCCGCTACCTGTTCTTACTTTTTTCCAAACGAGCACGTCATGCGTCTGCCCATCCCTGAGGCCGTGAAAAGCAGGTTGCGACCCACGGGCCAGTGGCTCGCGATCTCCCTGCCCCCGTCGCAACACAGCGTCACGGTCAACCTGGTCACCGCGGCAGGCGAATTTGACGTGACCGACAACAGCGCGGTCGCCGCCATGCGCCCGTTTACGCTCCGGATAGGCTTGACTCCCCAGCTGCAGTCGGCGCTTCGACCTGAGCGTGGCCCGGAGCTGCATTTTGGTGATCGGGAGCTCGGGCGGGTGATCGGCGTACTGCACCTCAGGCATCTCCGAGACTGGAACACAGCCGCAGCGTACCTGGGCCTGTTCGAAGTGACTGGCGGGGCACACCGCTGTGCGCACTGGGTGCGCCGCGGTTGGGACAGCTGGAGATACGAGCGCGCGGTGCGCAACATCCCGCCCGAAAAAGTATTGATGGCCCCGACCGCGGTGGAGCAGATGATGGTGTTCTATCTGCGCCCACGACCGGTTTTCCTCGTCAGTGTCGATGATGGACAACACAGCAACATCTTCCCGATGGATCTGGTCGGCCCGCTGCAGCCGGGAGCGTTCACGCTGGCATTGCGCAATACGAGCCCATCGGTTGAAACGATCAAGCGTGGGCGCAAGGTCGCACTGGCGGACGTTCCGGGGACCGCCTGCAGGATCGCCTATCAACTGGGTGCTCATCACAAGCAGAGCCAGGTCGACTGGGACAGTCTGCCCTTCAAGACCTTCTGCTCGCGGGAATTCTCGCTGCGCGTCCCCGCTATCGCGCTGCGGGTCCGGGAAGTTGAAATTCTGGATTTTCAAACCGTCGGGTCGCACACCCTCTTCATCGGCCGCATCGTTTCGGAGCAGCCGCTGCTACAGGGTGCGCAGCTCTTTCATACCAGCGGGATCCACCAACAGCTGAGAATGCGCTACAAGCGCCCGTTTCAGGAGGCGTTGACGCCTGAGACGGCGTAAGCGTGGAGCGCAGCACGATCGGCGCCCCACGCCACGCTCAGCTCGTTGTAGGTTCCGCTTCGAACGATCTGCCCCTTGGCAAGCTCGTGGATCACATCGCAGTGCTGCAGGGAGCTCAGTCGGTGAGCTATGAGGAAAACCGTCTTGCCCTCGCGGCGTGCGGCGAGCATATCCATGATCTCACGCTCGGCAGCGCCATCAAGTGCGCTCGTGGGCTCGTCCATGATGAGTACCGAGGCGTCACGGTATAAGGCGCGTGCGATACCTAACCGCTGCCGCTGCCCGCCGCTCAATCGAGCACCCCGCTCGCCGAGCGCTTCGTCATATTGATTGGGCAGCGCATTGACACAGTCCTCGAGCCGGGCCAGATGTACAGCCGCGCGCACCCGCTCGTGGTCAATCTGCGCGGCCGGAACCCCGAGGGCAATGTTCTCGGCCACAGTGCAGTCGCAAATAAAGATGTTCTGCGGAACGTAAGCGAGAGTGGACTGCCACGCGTTCCGGTTGGCCTCGCTGAGCACCATCCCGTCGACCACCACCTGCCCCGACTGTGGAACGAGCAGTCCGCTCAGCAGATCGACCAAGGTCGTCTTGCCGGAGCCGTTGGCGCCGATGAACCCGACGACTGTGCCCGCGGGGATGCACAGCGTCAGGTTCGCAATCGCCGCTGGCCGGCCCTCGGCAGGAAAAAACGAGACTCCGCGCAGCTGGATTTCGCGACGCGGCCTGCCGCGCCAGGCGTGCCCGGCCGCAGTGGAGCCTGCAACGGGTCCCTGGGTTCGTGCCCGCTGCAGATCGTCAGCGACACTCTCGAGCGCGGGGCGATCCGCGCGAATTCTGACAATGGCCAGAAAAGCCTGCTGCAGCGCCGGTAACAGCCGATAGACCGCCAGCCCCATGAAGCTCAGCTGCGCTATCCACGGGCCCACTCCTTCCCCACTGTTGCTCGTATAAAGCGCGACCGTCACCAGGACGCAAACCGTGGCACACTCCAGGATGGGTCGGGGACTTTGTGAAATGGCCAGAGTGCTGACGACGGTTGCGGAAATCGACTGACAGCTGCGCGCGAACCTGACGACGAACGAGCGCTGCGCCTGCAGGATGATGAGCTCCTTGATCGCGCCCAAACTCTCGCTGACGATCTTGGTTCGCTCTGCATACTCACGACTCTCGATCCGACCATTGCGCCGCAATCTGCGGCGCGCAAGCGCGTACACGGCGGCGTAGCTTGCGCCGAGTCCGACGATTGCAAGCATCGCGACACGGGGATTGAGAAAGATCATTGACCCGACAATGAACACGATCGTGACGATATTGGTAACGAGGATGAGGCCGTGCCGCAGGATGCCGGCCGTCACCCGCCCCGTCTCGTGGAGAACATTGTTCGTCAATTTCGCGCTGTGGGACTTTGCATGGAATCCATAGCTGCGGTGCAGGTATTCATCGAACAAGGCTGTGTGCAGGGCATCGCCCACCTGGTACGCAAAGCGATCGATGGCGAGTGAACCGAGCAGGTTGATTCCATTCGAGAGCACGACTCCGGCCGCAAACGCAACACCGAGCGCGACCACGAAGCGATGCTCATCCGAGAAATGAAGGTGCTCGTACAGGAACCGCAGCGCCGGGTAATGAGCGATCGCATGCGGCTCCGCAAGCGCACTGAAGAACGGCAGGATAGGCGCGAGTCCACCAATGGTGGAAAGCGCCATCAGCACGGAGAGCATCTGCAGCCCCACCAGGCGTCGTTGCTGCCGCGGGTCGAGGAGACGCCATACCCTAAGCAGAGTTCTCATCGGCAACTCACGCCTGAGCTTCCGCTCTTTGCGCGGCCATCACTACGGTACTTGCTGACGATGCTCAGCAGACGCGAGGTTGCAAAGGCCCGGACCGTCGCCTTCAATGCCTCGAGCCACCATTCCCGATACCGCCACGAATAGTGAACACTCGATAAGAGGGTACTCAGGACGCGGAGCCTGCTCCGGTACAACGCATGGCCTCTGGCAAGGCCCGCCGCGACTTTGGCGCGCCGTTCCTGCAAGACAGCGTCCAGATGCGGAGCGACGCCGGACCGCTGCACCTTCTCCAGCATCCGTCGCAAGTCCTCCAGACCCGCGATGTCATCGGAGTAATGCTCCTCGTGGCGGCGAACGAGGACGAGGGGCGCAGCGATGAACTCGATCTCACTTTGCTGCGCCAGCCGGATCCACAGCGCGTAGTCTCCGCAGACGGGCAACTCGTCATCGTAGCCTCCGACTCTTTGGATCAGCTCGCGACGCACAGCGACGCTTGATTGCACGATCATAGGCTCCCCCTTCAGCAGCGGATCGAGGAACCAGCCGTCGATTGCAGGGCATTCTCTGGCACCCGTCCCGGTCAGAGGACTGCCACAGTCGTCCACCATGGTGAACCCGGTATAACTCCACTCGCGCGCACCATGAGATCGGAGCGATGCGATCTGAGTCGCCAATTTCTGTTCTTTCCACACGTCGTCGGAGTCCAGAAAAGCCACGTACTCGCCCTTGGCTTCCCGTAACGCCACGTTGCGAACGGCGGGCGGATTGCCAGTGTGTGCAAGCCAGAGCACCTTGACTCGGGGCTCAGCGGCGAGGGTTCGCAGATAGGCCTGCGTGTCCGGGCCGGAGCCGTCGTCGGCAATGATGAGTTCCCAGTCGCGAAAGGTCTGTGCCATCACCGACTCTATCGCCGCACGAAGGTACTTCGGTCGATTGAAGGTCGGCATGATGATCGACACTGCCGGCTGCACTGTCAGCTGCTCCTCGAGGAGGTGAGAGCGGAGCGCTCGTTGCTGCGCGGCGACCGCCTGCGTTCGCGTTCCAGCAGTTCGCGGTAGGCTGAAGTCAGCTTTCGGCCGACCGCTTCGAAGGACAGCTCGTTGTCGAAGTGCGCCCGCACCACCGCACGTACCTCTGACCTTGGCTGGGCGGCGACCGATATCAGAGCCGCAGTCAACGCTTTCGCGTCTTCGCACGGCCACAATGCGCCCCCGGTCCCGCCTGCCGTCAAGTTGCGAAACGACGGGATGTCGCTGACGACGGGCGACAAACCGCAGGCGAGCGCCTCGATCAAGGAATATCCGCTCCCCTCCCGGTGGCTGCCAAGCACAAAGATATCCGCCGCACGCATCAGTTGTTCGATCCGCTCGTGCGCAACCCGTCCCACCAGGTGCACGCGGTGCCGCAGGCGTGGATCGCTGTCGATGCGCCTTTGTACGATCGGCAGCAGCGGTGCGGTTCCAAAACAGCACCAAAGTTGCAGTTCCGGCAGCCGTCGACTGGCCTCACTGACTCCATTGAGCACCGTAATGGGGTCCTTGTTAGGGTCCAGATGCCCGACCCACAGCAAGCAAGGATCACCTTCCAGACCAGTAGCGCGCCGCGCCTCGGCTTGATCCCCCGTTATAAAGCGACTGGGGCATTCCGGAATCTCATACACCTGCGTTTGCGCCTGTATAAGGCCGGCGCGCACAAAGGGCCGTGCCTGCTCGCGTGAGCAAAACGAGATTCCCGCAGCCACGGAAAATCCGCGTCGCCACAGCCGGCGCCGCCAGAGCCGCGGGAGTCGATTCGCATGATCCTGAAGGATTATTGGAGTGCCGGGCGCGAGAAGCGCGAGCGCCACCACGTCGTGCGCGAATCCGAGGCCTTGCACATGCAGGACCTCGGGTGCCAGCTCGCTCAGCAGCTCGCCAAGGCAATTGGCGGTGTCGGGCGTCGAAGCGCCGCGTCCGAACGGAAGAAAGTAATACCTGACGCCGTTGCGTGTGAGTGCCTGCTTGCGAGCGCAGGCCTGGATGACCGACACGCGAGCGCCCCCTTGCGATGCGGCTTCGGCAACATCGACCAGAGAGGGCCACGCGCGCAGGAGTTGCTCCGGTGCGCGTCCTTCGGGGTCGGTGAAGAAACTGATCTGTGCGACATGCAACAAGTGGCTGCCCGATCGTCTAAAGGCCGGCTAAGCGCGGGTCCCAGAGGCGGATGAATTTCTTCGAGAGGTCGAGCTCCCACGGCCGATCGTAACGTCGCAAGCGGTAGCGCCAGGATGCGAGGGCCCGAAGACCGGCCTTCCCAACAGAAGGAGAACGGATGTCAGTGACGGTGGGAAATCTGCATCCCAACACGGTCGTGAAGTCATGGATCCTTTCCCGGAGACGAGCCGAGAGCCAGGGGACATCCGTGTGACACCAGTAGCGCAGCCATTGCGGGTGAGCCCACTCGTCGGCGGTTCGAGGAAACACCAGAGGCCGGCCAGCGGCGTCGCGCAGCCCGTTGACCGTGCGCACCACCTGCGGACTCGGATCGAGGGGTGGCGGGGGGAGCGGCGCGTAGACGTAAATCATGATTTCCGTCTGCGGATGCAGCTGCTTGATGTGGCGGATGAACTCGAAGGTTCTTTCCGTCTCGCCCTCCGGATCCTGTGGGGGCGCCAGCATGAACGACAGCTCCGGAATGACGCCCTGACTGCGGCACAGCTTGACGGCCTCGAGTGTCTGATTGGAGCTGGTGCCCTTGCGCATATCATGCAGCTGGGAGTCGCTCGCCGACTCCGCGCCGATGTAGGCCATCCGCAGACGACTTTTCCTGACGAGCGCCCAGGAGCGTTCGGAAAGGTTCAAGAGCGCGTCGGATCGCGCAAAACACCACCACGGCAGCGCGTGTTTCGCGAGGACCTCGAGCAGCGGCACGGTGTCGACCTCACGGTCGAAAAAGTTATGGTCGAAAAACAGCACGGAATCGGCGCCGAGCTGTGTCTTGAGGAATTCCAGATCAGCGTCCAGCCGTTGCGCGGGCGGCAATGCCGTCTTGCCACGAAACATGGCGGCCACGCCGCAGAACGTGCAGCGGAACCGGCAGCCCAGGGCTGCCTGATAGCCCGCTGTGCGCCGCCCAAGATAGGTTCTGCCCAGATACCGCGTGGGATCTCCGAGCCGCTCGTACGGCAGCGTTCGGCCAGGGCCGGCGGGAGAGAACGGGCGATTCCTGTTGTGCACGACTTCGCTGCCCGAGCGCCATGACAATCCGGCAATCGTGGCGAGCCTGTCGGTGGCGCCGCTGAAAACGGCATCCAGAAGCTCGCCGAAGGTTGCCTCTCCCTGGCCTCGAACGACATAGTCGACGTACGGCACGTTGAGGCCCGCTGCCGCGCAGATGGTCGGGAAGTGGCCGCCCCAGATGATCGGAGTGGCGGGAGAGGCGGCCCGGATCGCTCGGGAGGCGGCAATGGCTGTTGGAAGTTGGGGCCCTCCCATGACGCTCACCCCGACGGCATCGATGCCCCCGCAGCCGACGGCACGCACGGCGGCGGAGACGAAATCGCGGTCGATATTGCCGTCGATGATGGTGGAGGCGTATTTCCCGTCGAGCCCCGCCGAGAGATTGAGAACCGCGAGCGGAAACCGGGCACTGCGCCGGGAGGTAATCGTGGGATTGATCAGCAGGATACGTTGCGAAGGGGTCATACAGCCTCTGAACCGAAACCAACCAACCGCTCGGGAAGAAGTGTCCCCTCGATCTTGTCGAGATCGCGCCACAAGGAACACACGCAGGTGGCGCATTCGGCGCGCTCGCCCGCGCGTATAGACGCGCGCAGAGCAACCATTCCAGTGCTGTTCAGCGCGCCTGGGACATCCCCGTGCAGCTGTGCATCCGCGGGCCCCGGAATGAAGAAGCACGGTTGCATCTGACCCTTCACACCCACGACCGCGGAAAACTCGGGCGCGTTGCAACGAACCGGTGGATACGCCCCCTGTCCATGGAGCGCGGCGAAGTATTGCAGGATGCGCCGCAGCTTCTGCGGGCTCTCGGCGATGTACGCCGAGCGAAAGTCCTCGGCATACTCCTGCTCCAGAACGCCGAGGAGTTGCTCGAATATCGGCAGATCCTCCGGACGAAGCGCCACATCGGCGGCAAAATCATCCGTGCGGCCAAACGCGTGCGGGTTGGCGACGTCGACCGCCAGAAACGAAATCTGCCGGGCGCCGGTCTGCCGCGCTAAATCGACAAAACCCGGCAGCTCCCGGTAATTGGACCGCTGCAAGGTGACGCGCAGGCTGGGCGGAACGCCCGCCCGCGCGGCCGCCTCGATGCCCTCGCACACCTTGTCGAAGGCGTCCAAGCCGCGGATTGCGGCGTAGGTCGCGCGGTTAGTCCCGTCCAGGGAAACCGTGATCGCGTCGAACAGCTCTGTTGCCCGGCGCGCGTGCTTTGCAAGGGACAAGCCGGAGGTCAGCAACCAGAGCTTCTGGCCATTGTCTTTCAGCAGCTGCGCGATCTGCGCCCAGTCGGGGTTGAGCAGCGGCTCGCCGCCGGAGATCAATGCCACCTGGGTTTGCAGGCGGGTGAGACTTGGCAGTAGTCGCGTCGCCGCCGCGAGACTCAGGTCCGTTCGGCCATGGCGCCAATAGTCGCAGGTCACGCAGCGGGAGTTGCAGCGCTCCGTCAAGTACAGCGTCACCAGCGGCAGACGCTGCAGCAGCGAACCACGGTGCAACGGGTCTGCGGGCAAGGGCTCACCTGGGGGCAAGTTGAAGGGTCGGCGCTCGCCGACGACGGTGAAACGTAGCCGCCCAGCACTCAGAGAATGAGTCGCCAGGAGCTCGGAAAAGGTTCAAAGGCCTCTGGGAACGGTGCCCGGGGTCTGCCGCCGAGCGTGAACCGAAGCAGAAGGTCACCATCGCAGGGGCATGCCGCCGGCGAGCCCGGACCCCCACAGCAGGCGATGCCGCACCGGTGTCGTGCTGGGGACCTGCGCCCTTCATCGTGCAGTCCGCGGACACCGGGCCGGGGCGCTTGCGGCACCATATGAGAAATCATAGTATCGGTGCAGAAGCTTTAGACCTGAAGCGTTTGAGACCGCCGATGCCCGATCCTCTGCTCGCCCCACAAGGACCGTATCGCGTCGAGCTGAAGGCCGGGCGCACTTACTTCTGGTGCTCTTGCGGCGGCAGCAAACGGCAGCCGTTCTGCGATGGCTCCCACGCGGGCTCGCAGTTCACGCCCCGGAAGCTCACGGCTCCGCAAGACAGCGAGGCCGTGTTATGTGGCTGCAAACGCACAGGCGGGGGCCCATTCTGCGACTGCATCCGCAACGACCGCACCGCGACCCGCAACACAGCCGGCGGGGAAGAGCCATTGCCTGCCTCCGCACCCGTCACGGCCCCAGACGCTGGTTGAGCTGCTGAGCTGTTGCATCGGCAGCCGAAACTCAAGCACGGCGTCACTGCGGCGGCGGTAAGCTGCCGCGGGGCTGTCGGGAATTCCGCCGTATATGATTTTGAGTAGATTACCGTCGCGAGGAGGTCTGCCGTGGACAAGTCCGTGATCGCCGAGCGAGAGGGCGGCCTCCATAAGGCCCTCACGCGCTCCCAGGTCATCATGATCGGGCTCGGCGGGGCCATCGGCACCGGCCTGTTCATGGGCAGCGGCCTTGCGATCGGCTACGCGGGACCCGCGGTGATCCTGAGCTTCGCGATCGCGGCCCTGGCGGCCTGCGCGATGGTCTTCAGCCTGTCGGAAATGGCGGTCGTTCATCCAACCGCCGGATCGTTCGGCACTTATGCCGAGATCTACCTCAACCCCTGGGCGGGGTTCATCGTGCGTTACGCCTATTGGATGGCGCAGGTGATCGCGATCGGCGGCGAGGCCGTGGCGGCCGGCGTGTACATGACCTTCTGGTTTCCCGATACGCCGCTATGGATGTGGTCGGTCGGTTTCGCGTTCGTGCTGCTGTATTTCAACTCCAGGTCGGTCAACAACTTCGGCTCGATCGAATACTGGTTCGCCATGATCAAAGTGGTGGCCATCGTCCTGTTCATCATCCTGGGCGCCACGATGATCTTCGGGCTCGGCCGGCCGCCCGCGGGCTTTCACAACCTCACCGGGCTGCCCGGCGGATTCATGCCGCACGGTTTGGGCGGGGTCTGGATGGGCGTGCTAGTGGGGGTGCTGTCGTTCAACGGCATCGAGGTCATCGCGGTCACCTCCGGAGAGACCCGCGATCCCGTCAGGGACATCCCCGCCGCGCTACGGAACATGGGACTGCGCCTATTCCTGTTCTACATCCTGGCGCTCGGAATCGTCGTAACCATCGTGCCTTGGACCGAGACCGGTGCGACGGTCGTGACGCAGAGCCCGTTTGTACGGGTCTTTGCGAACTCGGGCATCATGCATGCGGCCGGAATCATGAACTTCGTGGTATTGACTGCCGCCCTGTCGAGCATGAACACGAACGTCTACCTGTGCTCGCGGATGCTGTTCTCCCTGTCGCGTGGCAACTTCGCACCGCGCTTTCTGGGCCGGCTCAGCAAGAACGGCACGCCGGTGGCCGCGATTCTGACCTCGGGCGTCTGCATCCTGCTTGCCGCGGGCGTCTCGAAGCTGACGCCGAAAGCCTACAACTACCTGTTCGGCGTGGCGCTCTTCGACGCCATCATCGTCTGGATCGCCATTCTCCTCAGCCATCTGAGCTTCCGGCGCCGGCACCGGAAGGAGGATTTGCCGGTGCGGATGCCGTTCTTCCCAGTCGTGCAGATCGTGGGGCTCGTTTTACTGTGTGCGGTGCTGATCACCATGGGCTTGGACCAGGAGGCCTGGAGCACTTCCTGGCTCGTCGGGTTCCCTTGCCTGGTGTTGCTGTCGATCGTCTACTTCGCCCGCAGAGGGCGAATGGGCCGGAACGCTCCTGCATCGCTCGCGATGGCATCCGCGGTGGATACTGACAACAGCGGCACGGCTTAGGGCACGCCACCCTGCAGAATCGTCGTCAGCATGGCGCTGTCGAGGTTGCCGCCCGAAACTACCGCGCACACCTTGGACTGCTCATAACGTCCGGATAGCGCCGCTGCAACGGGTATCGCGCCCGCGCCCTCGGCAACCACCCTGTTGTTCTCCACCAGCACTTTTATGGCGGCCGCAACTTCGGCAAGCGAGACTGTGATCACGCCGTCGACCATGCTTCTGATCAAAGGCCACATTTCCGGCAGGACGGTGCCGAAGCCCACGCCGCTCACGAATCCGGGCTCATGCGCGGTCTCGACGGGGGCGCCCGCCTGCAGGGCGGCCTTGCATGGATGCGCTGTTTCCAACTCGCAGACGATGATCTTTATGTCGGGCCGCAGGAGACGGACGGCGCAGGCAATGCCGCACGCGAGCGCGCCGCCACCGAATGGCATGAGAATCGCTTCGACGTCCGGAAACTGCTGCAGGATCTCCAACCCGAGCGTAGCGTCGCCGGCCAGACAAGCCGGATCGCGCACGGCATCGATGTAAACGCCCGGTTGATCG
This sequence comes from Gammaproteobacteria bacterium, assembly GCA_028293765.1. Lineage (GTDB taxonomy): Bacteria > Pseudomonadota > Gammaproteobacteria > Steroidobacterales > Steroidobacteraceae > 13-2-20CM-66-19. Next base: position 6,664 of record JAQGOG010000182.1, on the reverse strand, counting down.
CTCAAGCGCCCGACGCGAATCGCGCGCCACCAGTCCTCCACCGACAGCATTTCGATGCGCGCGCCCAGCCGCCGCAGTTTTTCCAGTTTCGCCTCAGGGGCGTTGGCCGGCACTACGGCGGTACCGGCGATACCGAGCTCTCTGGCCATCCACGCGACGCCCAGTGCACTGTTGCCCGAGCTCGAGGTGTAGATTCCGGCGGCGAGCTGCGCCGGCGTCCGCGCCCGGACCGCGTTGCCGATCGGGCGGATCTTGAACGAACCGATCGGCTGGAGATTCTCCAACTTCAGGCGCACGGTTTTTCCCGGAGGCGCCGCCTGGCAGGCGACTACCGGGGAGACCATGGCGAGACCTGCGAGTCGCGCCTGGGCGGCCCGGATCTCGTTCATCCCGACGGGTTTCACCTGGTCTAACATTGGAACCGCTTCTCCTCGTGACTGCCCGTTGACGGCTGCGCACTTTCGAAGCGCGCGCCCGCTGCATTGCCGTGCGCAGCGGAGTCGCACAGTATCCGCGTAACCGAAGGAATTTCCAGCGATTCCACCGCTGGCGCGGGCGATAATTGTAGAATCATATGATATTGCATATAATGCGCTCCCGCCAATTCAAAGACTGTGGACCATGGAACCGAACTTTGCCGCCTTGAGAAAGGAATTTCCCGTTCTGGAGCGCAAGACCTATTTGAACAGCGGGTCGTATTGCGCTCTGGCGAACGACGTGAAGGCCTCGATCGAGGCCTACATGGACGACCGGCTCGCGATCGGCGCTAACTGGGACGTGTGGGTCACAAAGAATGAAAGCGTACGCGAGCTGACTGCGAAGCTGCTGCGGGCGACGCCAGATGAGATTGCCGTTACCGCTTCAGTGTCAGCCGGGTTGAACTCTCTGGCGAGCGCGCTCGACTTCTCCGGTCCGCGCAACAAAGTCGTCAGCAGCGATTTCGAATTTCCCACCAACGCACAGATCTGGTACGCCCAGGAATCCCGAGGGGCCAAAGTGGTGCGCGTGCCGCGCGATGCCAGCGGATACATTCCCGCGGAAAGTTTCGCCGCGGCCATCGACGAGAACACGCAACTAGTGGCGATCACGCACGTCTGCTTCCGCAATGGCGCGAAGCTGGAGATTCCCGAGATCGTCCGCCTGGCCCGTGCGAACGGCGCCAAGGTGCTGCTGGACTGCTACCAGGCGGTCGGGTCCATCGACATCGACGTGAAGAAGTTGGACGTCGACTTCGCCGTCGGCGGCATGCTGAAGTATCTGCTGGGGACTGCCGGCATCGGCTTCATGTACGTCCGAGATTCCTTCACCAAGTCGTTGGTTCCCACGAACTCCGGCTGGTTCGCGCAAGCCGATATTCCCGCCATGGATATCACGGGCAACCACCCTCACCCGAGCGCGCGCCGCTTCGAAGCGGGCACACCCGCCGTGGTGAATTGCTACGCCTCCGAGGCGGGCCTGAAGTTTCTGTTGGACGTCGGCACGCCGGCCATCGAGAAGCGTAACTTCGCGCTGACCCGGCGCTGCATGGAACAGCTCGTAGACATCGGCTGGCCGAGTATCACGCCCACTCAGGACGCCCGTCGCGGTGCAACCGTGGCAATTCCGTCGCGTGACAGCGCCGGGCTGTCCCGGGAACTCATCAAGCGCGACATCGTCACTTCCTATCGGGACAATAATCTCCGCGCGAGTTTTCATTTCTACAACAACGAAGCCGACATAGAATCGTTCGTTGGGGCGATGAAAGACCTGCGCAGCGAGTTCGCTCCGCGCTAGTGGCCATGACTGACTCATGGGCGCCATGGCGAGGGCGCAGCAGGCTAACATGAGTCAGACGGGCTCCGCAGGGTCCACGAGGGGACCGGTGGGAGCAACTGGGCGCCGGTGGACGTCACGGCCCCTTGCGCAGGTTCAAGAAACGGAGGTGCGAACGTGGAAATTCGAGTATTGCGCGGACCGGACGTGCGCAGTCTGCTGCCGATGGCGGAGTGCGTGGAACTGATGCACAAGACGATGAGCGCCGTATCGGAGGGCCGTGTCGTGCTCCCGCTGCGCTCCGTTCTCGTCATGCCGGGCGAACTGGGCATGATGGGCAACATGCCCGGCTACCTCGGTGAGCCCGAGTGCTTCGGGGTCAAGCTGGTGAGCCTCATTCCCGGCAACAAGCCGCCGCATTACTCGTCACACCTCGGCCTCGTGCTGTTGTTCGAAGTCGAGCACGGCCAGCCAGTCGCCTTGCTGGATGCCGCCGAAATCACGGCCATCCGCACCGCCGCTGCGAGCGGCCTGGCCACGCGGCTCCTGGCTGAGCCCGATGCTTCCGATCTGGCCATCCTCGGTGCCGGCGAACAGGCGAGAAGTCACCTCGATGCCATGCTGACCGTACGCAGACTCCGCCGCATCCGTGTCTGGGCTCGGGACAGCAGTAAGGCGGCAGATTTCGCACGCAGTGAAGGCTCCAGGCATGGCGTGACTATCGAAGTTGCGGCAACACCGCGCGCAGCCGTGCTCAACGCCGACATCATCTGCACAGTCACCAAGGCACGCGAGCCGATCCTTCTCGGCGAATGGCTCGCGCCGGGCGCACATCTGAATGTCGTCGGCTCGAGTATTGCCACGGCAGCTGAGATCGACACGCCCGCAGTGGTGAAGTCGCGCTTCTTTGTCGACTATCGCGGCTCGACGGTCAACGAAGGTGGCGAGTATCTGCGAGCCCTCAAAGCCGGAGCGATCACGCCGGATCACATCCTGGGTGAGATCGGGGAGGTCGCGAACGGTTCGAAGGTCGGACGCGTGTCACCGGGCGATGTGACTCTCTATAAGTCATTGGGGATAGCTCCGCAGGATCTCGCGTCGGCGCACTACGTGTTGCAGAAGGCACGGGCTGCTGGCGTGGGACAGGTCATCGACTTCTAGAGGCTAACGGGCTGTCAGGGGCCTCGCAAGCCAACAGCTCTATTGTGTAGCGTAGCGAGCGATTCGAGGCGCGTTGGTTGGCGCGGACGAGTTCGAGCGCTGCTCCCGCGTTGTATCAACGCGTATGCTCTGCTGTGCGTTTACCACCGCCGGATCCTCGACCTGTCAAGCGGCCCGTATCAGCCTTCTGCCCCTTCGATAGCAGTTCGATCGCCCGCACGATCGGGCGCTCCGCGGATTCGTAATCTTTCCACGCCTTGCTTCGCGCGATAAGAGCCGGCGCGGTTCGCACGGTGAATTTGCTCGGGTCGAGCCCAGAACGAACCTGCTCCCAGGTGAGCGGCATCGAGACCGGAGCACCGGCGCGAGCACGCGGCGATAGCGGAGCGACGGCGGTCGCCATGCGGTCGTTGCGAAGATAGTCGAGGAATATGAGTCCCTTGCGAGCGTTCTTCGACATGTTGATGAGATAGCGGTCGGGCTTGGCGATTGCCATCTGCCGGCACACCTCGCGCGCAAAGGCCTTGACCAGTTCCCAGTCGAGGCGCGCGTTTCGCGGGTGCGCCAGCGGCGTCACTACATGCAAGCCTTTGCCGCCGGTGGTTTTGCAAAAACTCTCGAGCCCCAGGGCTGTGAGTCGCTCGCGCATTTCATGCGCGGCCTCTATGACCGTCCCGAGCTCGACGTCGGGCGCGGGATCGAGGTCGAACACGAGGCGCCCTGGCACGTCCGGATTACCGGGCTCGCAGTTCCAGGGATGCAGCTCGAGACCGCCGCTCTGGGCTACCGCCGCGAGTGCCTCCATCCGGTTTATCGCCACATAGGGCTGACGGTCGCCGGAGACTCGCATCAGATCGAACAACTTCGACATGCCGGGCATGGCGTGCCGCTGGAAGAAGGTCTCGCCCTGCAAGCCGTCGGGTGCTCGAACTATCGAGCAGGGTCGGCCTGCAATGTGGGGCAGGAGCCACGCGCCGACGGCGGCGAAGTAATTGGCGAGATCCAACTTCGTGACAGGACGATCGTCGTTGGCGTGCGGCCAGAGTGTTTTGTCCGGCTTGGAGATCGCGACGCCCATGACGACTGCTGGCGTTTGCGAGCCGGAAGGCGCGGAACCCGGCTTGCTCGCATGCACTGCCGTCGAACGCTGCGAAGCCCTTCCAGGTGACACCTTGGCAGTGGCTTGCACCGAATCGTTCGCAGCGGCTTGCGCCGAACCCCTGGCAACGGCCTTCGCGGATGCCTTCGCAGCCCGCTTTTCGATGCTTTTTGCCGCGGAGCCTGCGGAACCTTTCGCAGCGCTCTTTGCAGAACTCTTTGCGGCGCCCTTCGAAGTTCTCGTCATCGCGCCCCCCGCTGACGTCTTGGACGCCGCCTTGCTCGCACGGTTCGCCCTATTCTCCGCTGTATTCCTGGCGGGTCCTTTCACCACTGTGCGCAGGTGGACAGCTGGCGCCGGCGACATCGCGGTGGCGTCCGCTGGGGCCGCGCTCTCCGCACGGACCTCCGCTGCGGGCTTATCGTCACGCAAGCCTTTGAACGCTGCCTGTCGAACATTACCGCCCTCGGTCCACCCGGCGAACTCGATCTCCGCCACGAGTTGCGGCTTCAACCAATTGACCTTGCGTCCTCCCGGAACGGGAATTCGTTCCTCGAACGGGCTCTTGTCGCTCGCCACTTTCTTCAGACGCGGCATCAACAACCTGACCTTCTCGCCGCTGAAGCCGGTCCCTACACGACCGACCGGGACGAGCTTCCCCTCTCGATATACACCGGCAATGAGCGAGCGCAACTGCGTGCCATCGGAGGTCCATCCGCCGATGACCACCTCATGTCCGGCACGGCATTTGGACTTCGTCCAACTCCCCGTGCGGCCGGAACGGTACGGCGCGTCGAGTCGCTTGGAGATGATGCCCTCGAGCCCTATCTCGCACGCCGACTCCAGGATGGCGTCGCCCGATGTTTCGAAGTGATCGAGATAGCGGATGTGCGCGGCGCTTTTCTTGGGCAGTGATTCCAACATTTCCCGCAGGCGACGCTTGCGCTCCACGAGGGGCAAAGGCCGCAGGTCTTCGCCTTGCGCGAACAGGAGATCAAAGGCGAAGTACACCAGCGCGTCGGTGCGGCCTTCAGACAAAGCGGCCTGCAGGGCCGAGAAGTCGGAAACGCCCCGCTCGTCCAAGGCGCAGGCCTCACCGTCAATGATGCAATCCGGAAGGCTGTGCGCCGCCTCGGCGATCGAGTCGAACTTCGCCGTCCAGTCGAGGCCTTTGCGCGTTTTCAGCACTGCCTGTCCGCTTTCGACGCGCAGCTGCAGCCGGTAGCCGTCGAGTTTGATTTCATGTGCCCAGCCCGCTGCGGCGGGCGGCCGCTCGACGAGCAGGCTGAGTTGGGGGTTGATGAAACCGGGCAGCGGGGAGCGCATACCTCGGCCGACGTGAGAGCCGACCGATCTTGAGCCTCTCGGGGCCTTAGCGCCCTTGACGCTTTGCGAGCGTTGGCTCACGCGCTTGGCCTTCGAGGCTGTAACACCTTTGACGCTTTGCGAGCGTGGGCTCACGCGTTTGGCCTTCGAGGTTGTAACGCCCTTCGGGCTTTGAGAGCGTGGGCTCACGCGTTTGGCCCTCGAGGCTATAACGCCCCTCGGGCTTTGCGAGCGTGGGCTCACACGCTTGGACTTCGAGGCCGTGGGCCGCTTCGAGAGATGCGAACCGGTCGAGGGCCTGGCGGTCGCAGCGCTCTTTCCGCTCCCTGCGCGTCGTGTTGGGTGACCGGCTCCTGGCGCTGTTGTGCGCCGTGATATGTCGGTACGCTGTGAGGATGGCGGTCGCTTGGGTCTTGACAGAGCGGGTCGCGATGACATCCCTTTCGGAGGCGCAGCAGGTGGCGCCTGGGAGCGATCGGCTCTGTTGGAATTCCAGACGGCATCGGCCTTGGCGGGCTTGGTCCGGGCCAGCATGAAGGGTTTCGGCCCAGGCCCCTTCCCGGCGGCGATCTGTGCCATCGTGCGGCCGGATGCGACGGAACGGTCTTCCGCGAGTAGGCCGTCGTTGTCGCCCGGGCGGGCGTACTCGTCACGGTGTTTGATCAGAAGCCAGTTGGTCCGCTTGCCGCCGAAGCGGTCACCCTTCATGCGCACGAGCACCCAACTCCCGTGCAGACGCTCGCCTTCGAGCACGAATTTCAGATCTCCCGCCGCGAGCATCGCGCCGGCATCACCTTCGGGCGCCCAGTAGCCACGATCCCAGATTTGCACTGTGCCACCGCCGTACTGTCCCGCCGGAATAGTGCCCTCGAAGTCTCCGTAGGCGAGCGGATGGTCTTCGACCTCGACGGCCAGTCGTTTCTCCGCGGGGTCAAGCGAGGGGCCGCGTGTCACTGCCCAGGATTTGAATACTCCGTCGAGCTCGAGGCGTAGGTCGTAATGAAGGCGGCGCGCGGCGTGTTTCTGGATGACGAACCGCAAGTGCTCGGCGGGCACTACGGCGGCCGAGCCGCTCGGCTCAGCCGTCTTTTTGAAGTCGCGCTTGGCGCGGTATTTCGAGAGTTCCCGACTGCCCATGTAACTCCCCGGCCTGCAGCTGGGACCGCGGCGGGCTCGAGCGTCGCGCCGTTAACGACGCTTTCCAAACTGTCACGCCGCTCGAGGACTGCAGTCCTCGAGTACTGCGTAGCGACAAATGTGCCCGCAGGGGGCGGCGCGCTGCCAGCCATGCAGGCTGCAAGCGGCGCCACCCGCCGCAACGCCGCA
>JAQGOG010000169.1 GCA_028293765.1 Gammaproteobacteria bacterium | reverse complement strand
TCTACCGGTATCTGCTCGGCGATTTCGCGCCTTATCTCTATCGCACCGATGACTATGGCAAGACCTGGTCGAAGCTGACCGACGGTCACAACGGAATCGCGAGGGATGAGCCGACTCGCGTCATTCGTGAGGATCCCGTGCGACCCGGCCTGCTCTATGCGGGAACCGAGTTTGGCCTCTACGTCTCCTTCGACAACGGTGCGAACTGGCAAACGCTGCAGCTCGATCTGCCGGCGCTGCCGGTCACCGACATCCGCCTGGCACACGGTGACATGGCGCTCTCGACGCAGGGGCGCGGTTTCTGGATCCTGGATAATCTGAGCCCCTTGCGTCAGCTTCCGCCGCCGGCGAATGCGAGCTCATCGGACCGTCTCTATGAGCCCGCGGTTGCGGTGCGCATCAACGCCGGCGCCGACAAAGGGCCTAACCCGGGGGCGGGTCCCGAGTCAGTTCTGCCGGGGGCGCAGATTGACTACTATCTCGCCCCCGGTGCCACGGGCCCGGTTACGCTGACAATCCTCGACAGTTTCGGCCGGCCGATCCGGAGTTTCACCAGCACCGAGGGAACCAAGGAGGGGCACGGTTCAGACACCGGGCTGAACCGATACCGTCCGACCTATGCGGCGCGCCTGGATGCCCGGCCGGGCATGCATCGGTTCATCTGGGACCTGCGCTATTCGGGCAAGCCGCACGACGAGTCAGATAGCTCGAGCGCTTCTGCCAAGCAAGGCCAGGAAGAGGGGGAAGGCGGCGAGGAAGGCGAGGACGGCGGCCGGCAGCGGCTGGTCGGTCCGATTGCGGCGCCGGGCAAGTACACTGTCGTGATGCGTGATGGATCCTTCACGGCGCAACAGCAACTGACTGTGGTCGAGGACCCACGCACACTGGCAAGCGGCGTGACAAATGCTGATCTGACCGCGCAGTTTGAACACAACATGCGCCTGCTCAAGCTGGTGAATGATACCAATCTCGACGTGTCACGCCTGAACAATGCTATGGAAGAGCTCAAGACACATCCGAACGCGAGCAGGGAAAAGGAGCTGAAGCGCATCGCCGATCAGTTGCTGACGCCCAAGATCCGCTACAGTCAGCCGGGTCTGCAGACGCATGTCACCTATCTATACAGCGAGACCAACAGGGTCGATCAGAAGTTGGGCCATGATGCGATCGAGCGCTACGAGGACTTGCGCCAGAAGATCGATGCGATCACCGTGCAAGTCGACAAGGTGCTCGGGCAGGCCAAAGCTACCGATATTCGCCGCTTCCTGGAGGGGGATTTACCGGTCCCGGCTGACGACGATGATGACGACGATCAGTAGTGACCTTCACGGTTGCCGTCTATAGCTGACGGCGGCCCGGCCGGTTTGAAGATTCCTGGGGCGGTTGTCTCTCGGTGACGGCCGCCCTTCGCCATGGACATCTATATCACAAGGAACCTGCGCGCACCCGGCGGTGCGTCCAACATGGAGCGGTACCGCCAAACTAGCCATCCTCGGACGCTGACTTCGGCGTCGGTTTGCAACGGATTGCAACACCCCACTCTAACCGCACCGGTGGTCAGACGGCACCTGGCACCCACTGACTTAGCCGGCGTTCCTGATCGCATAAATCCGCCGGTTAATAGCGCCTGCCAACGCGGACGGCAGCCCTTGGCCGAGAGCAGTCACGGACCAGTGGAGGGGCAGCATCGGATAACCTATCCGCATGACCCAGTGCTGGTGGCTCTATCTGCTTGGGTGCCGCGATGGCCGGACGTACACCGGAATTACGACCGACGTCGCAGCCCGCTTCGCCGCTCACAGCAGTGGCGAAGGGGCGAAATTCACGCGCTCCAACCCTCCTGTTCGCGTGCTTGGCGCACAGGCCTTCGCCAGCAAGTCCGAGGCACTCAAGGCGGAAGCGGCATTGAAGAAACTCGACCGCACAGAGAAGTTGGCCTGGGCTCGGAAATGTGCGCCGATTTCTGACGGGATTCTACATCGGGGCGCCACCTAGCCTGAAAACACCGAGGATTGAGTGTCGCGTGGGTTACGTCCGCATGCGACCGAGGTTGTGTGAAAACTCCTGGAGATCATTTTCGGCATGTCATTTTCAGGCACATAGGCGCGATTTCGCGCGAATTGTAGGCCCTGAATGAACCTGTTAGCGCACCCAGCGCACCTGCGCCGCACGCGCCGTGAGTTTTCACACAGTCTCGACCCGAAGCTGACACTCGCAGACTGCTATTCGACCCGGTTAGCCGACTGACACTCATCACGCGACCGGACCCTTATTACTGCTTCCGGCCTGGCGCGCGTAAAGCCCCCGGTGCTCTACTGTAGGTATGCCGCCGGATTCTGATCGACCCTGTCGAAATACATCTCCATGTCGAACGAGGCGCTTTTCCGGGTCGTTTCGCGGAACTGCTTTGCCCGCGACACCAGCCCGCGACTCAGGTACAGCGCATACAGCTCGGTCAGTTCTCCCGAGCTATACCAGTGCATCCGCTCGAGCGCGTCGAGTGAGCGATCGAGCTTCCCCGCGGCCAGCTCCGCCGCCGGGCGAGACTTAGCGAAGTCGAACAGAATCCGCCAACTGTCAGCAGCAGGAAGGACGCCGCCCCACCAGTTTGCGGGTTGCGGTTGCTGCTCGATGATCTCGGCGAGCGTCGTAAGATACGGCCGCGGATCGCTTTGCGCGAGCGCGTTGACGAACACCGGCCGGAAGTCCGACGCAAGGTTTGCCTTCATCACCGGTGCGGCTTCGTCGAGCGGGAATGAGACCAGACTCAGTGCGGCGGCGGCGCGTACGCTGTCCGCTGGATCCCGGAGTAGACTGTCGAGTAGCGGCACGAGACGCGGGTCCTGCGCAAATCCGACCGCCAGTGCGGCCGTGCAGCGAATGTCCGGTGAGCCGTCCGTTGAGGCCGTCACGATCGGCGCGCGGTCGGGCAGGTCAGCGCTCGCCAGCACCGCGGCCCGACGCACCAGGATGCTCGGATCGCGAAGCCACACAGCAATCATCGCGGCGGGAATCGCGTGCGAGGAGCGCCCGAGGGACCTGATTGCCATCGCGCGGAGCTCCGGTGTAATACCATCGGTGGCGACCTTGAGCAGCTCTCTCGCGCCAACTGCAGCCAGCGGGCCCGCGAGCCTCTTGCGCGCGCCAATACCCGGGATATGGCCTTTATCGGTTCCGACTAGCCAGAACGGCGCGTCCTGATCGTCGAAGTAGGGGCTGTCCCTCCCGAATACGGTTATTGCGGCGGTCGCGATGGCGAGGCTCTTGCTTCCAAGCAGCGGCTGGATCGCGGCGAGTACCTGTGATCGCTCGAAGTCCCGCAGCCCGAATTTATCCCACGCCGGGCCACCGCTCATCACATCGAGTTGGTGCATCGCCCCGACCACGTCGTCTTCGACGGGACTCTTGAGCAGCCCGAGCAGCTCAGCCCACGCGGCTTCGGTGAGAGTAGTGCCGTGATGTGGCTTGGCGTCGGCGGCGAGCAGCACGCTCCGGTCCATCTCCGTGGGCGATTTTGCCAGCTGACGATACGTGTCGCCCGCAACCTGGGCCGCGAGCACGAGGTAGGTGCGTCCGGTGGCAAACCTGTAGCTCTGCGGCGGGTACATCGTCAGCCCCGAAGATGGGGCGTAGTGCCGGAACCGGATCACGTTCGACGCCACGCCCTTCACGATCGAGACAACGCGCAGCTCGGTCTCGCGGACCTCGAAGCCGGAGATCGGCTCGAACCAGCCATCGGCTACCCCGCGATCGCCGATGACAGTCGCCTTGCACACTAGATCGGCGGTACGCCCGAGCTCCTCAAGCGGGACTGCCGGCCCAACTAAGTAGGCGCTCGCCGGAGAAGCGGCGAAAACGAGGGTGGCCAACATTGTCGCGTGCCCCCACCTCGAGCGCCCTCGGCCAGTTTGATCGACGCGTCTGCCCACCAACTCTGTCAGCAGTCGCGCGCCAAGCAGGTACAGCCCATATACGTACAGCGGCAGGCTGTAGCAAGCCCAGAACACGAGCGTAGTCATGGAAAGCGACTTGTTCCTTGGTTATTGGTGCCCGAATGTCGCGATTCGGCCCTGGTGATTGACGTCCGGCATCGTCGTCCAAATCCGGGTGCTCTCAAACATAGTCGTGAGCGATGAGCTATCGACGCGCCCTGTTCGGGCAAGCGAGGTCAGATCGCAAGCGGACGCCGTCAGGTAGCTTCCGCTAGCGTTTCAAGCGCCGTCATAGATGTCCCAAACCATGTAAACGGGTTCAAACGGCATAGAGTGGATCAGGCGACTGCACGTTCGGCGTGGAGGATGGTCTTGACGTTCCACGGGAGCATCGTTTCAAGCGCTTCGGCAGTGGTCGCTTTCGGCAGTCCTCGAAGAGATAACGCAAGAAGGCGTAGGGCTCGAGTCCGTTGACGCGAGCACAACTGACCAGTGAGTACAGATTCGCGCTCGCTCTCGCACCCTGTTGAGTCTGTGCGAACAACCAGACCCGCCGCCCCTGAGCAAACGGCCTGATCCGATTCTCCAAATAGCTGTTGTCTACGCACGCTTCAGGGTGATCGATGAACCGACTTGCCCACAGGGTTCGGTCGGGGCTCTCGGAACCACGATCTCCACAGACGCCGGTAACCGTTCGAGGAGCTTCTCGCGGTAGCTACCGTACTCGGCTGCCATCCCCGGGTTGGTATCGATCAGAATGAGCAGCAGCACGAGTGACTGCACCCGAAAACTCTCTGGCCATTCCTCCGACTCTTTGTATTGCCGATCCAAGTATACAAGGGCCTCCTCGATGCTTTTGGGCGCAAGAAAATCGAATCGCGAGTAGAACTGATGTACCAACTCATTGCGAGCATCGAGCAACCTTTGAAGACCGTGCTCCCAAAGCTCCGGACGGCCCGTGATCGATGATTTGAATTGATTGATGAGCATCCCAAGGGGCTTTCCCGACACGTGGTGCTCCTCGTATTGGCGCAACCCACCAGCGCCTTTCACTCCCCCCATTTGGGTGGATATAGGGGAGTATGAACCGCAGACTCTGCTCGATAGCTTGTTCAGTTGCCTCCCTCACTCGGTGTTCACGATCAAGTGGAGAGCGCGTTCATGATCGGTGGAATACGCATGTGCGGGGCTGATCGGCCGGCCGGCAACTTGTTTGGGCCTCCCGGGCCACCGGATTCGCCGGGCAACGCTTGAGGGCGGTCGGCCCAGTGCGACATACAGCCCTTGTCGCGAACGCTCCGCCGCGGGATAGGTGGGTTGAACTTCCTGCCCGCGGCGAGCGTGGCAATCGATATTTTGCCGAATTCATGTCTGTCGAAGGGTGGATTTCCTCCGTCGGTCAAACATGACCCTTAGCCCGTTGCTTGCGCGGCCGATGTATTCTTTAGAGCTTGTATTTCACCGCCGCGTAAAACGTACGTCCAATCACGTCATAGGTCGCAGCATCGGTACGCAACTCAAGTGAGGCGATGTACGGCGGGATCTTGTTGGCAATGTTGTTGATGCCGAAGGTCAGCGTTAGGTGCTGGGTCGCGTTGTAGTGCGCGTCCGTATCGAAGTAATGGTATGCAAGCACCGGGGCGTTAGGAACATCCAAATTGGCCATGCGACCGATATAGCGCCAGCGTAGCGTGCCAGTGAATGCACCGATGCTGTAGCCGACCGTCGTATTAGCCTTCCAGTGAGGATGCGAATAAAGATTTTCGCCATCGGCTGTCACCAGTGTATCGGTCACTCCTCCGGCATATTCGACCGGTGGTGTGCCATCGCCCGGGGCCACGGTGTAATGATGCAGATACGAAATGATCGAACCAAATTTCACCAAACCCAACTTATCCAAACCAAACTGGTAGTCGATTTGCGTATCGATGCCGTCAAGCTTGATTTCGTTGAAGTTAAATGTTCCCGAAGTGAGCAACGCGATGTTTCCCGAACGCGGATCGCGCTGAATGCGCTGACAAAAGGAGTTGCCGGGGGAGAGCGTCGGGTTGGCCGCAGTGCCGTAGCAGTCGGCCAGAATCTGGTTTGCAGACAGGCTCGAGATAGCACCGGCAATGTTGATGTTGTAATAGTCGACCGAGATATCCAATCCGGTCAATGGCGTGAAAACGGTTCCCACTGACCATGTCTTCGCGTTTTCAGGCTGCAGCAAGCTGTTACCGCCAGATTTGACCGGGATGGTGGCCACGCCGCCCCTATAGGAAAAGGTCCCCGCCCCCGCCCCGGGCGACTGCGCGGCGCACACCGCCTGAATCTGGGCCGCGTTGGGACCCGTGCGATATGAATTAAGGGTGTCGCACGGATCGCCACTGATGAGAATGTCACTCACTGAACTGCCGACGTAGAGGTCCGAAAGGCTAGGCGCACGGATCGCCACCGAATAGCCACCCCGCAGACGGAATCCGCGCTGCACTTCCCAGCTGAGGTCAGCTTTCCAAGTGCTCTTGGCCGAGAAGGTGTCATATTTGGAACGGCGATAACCTAGATCCAATGACAGATCCTTGGCCATGAATTGATCTTGCAGGATCGGCACCAGTAACTCGCCAAAAACCTCCTTCACATTTTGGGAGCCTTGCGAGGCCGTGTCACTTCCATAACTTAACGAATCACCGGTTATAAAAATTGAATCAGGCTGATAGTTGAAACCGGATGAGCGGTAATCCGCACCCAGCGCGAATTTCGATTCTCCGCCCGGCAGCATGATCAGGGGGCCGTCGACCGTCAGCTGAATATTTTTTGAGGTGAGCACGTTACTGGTATTGTCCGTTCGGCCAGCATATTTCAAACAGGCGGCACTGACGGGTTGGATGCCAAACGGATTATAGGTGCAGCCACCGACGCCTTCATTAGCCAGCAGATTCGTGAACGCGCCGATACTGAAATCACCGAGCGCCTGGCTCGAATAGTTGCTGCGGCCGTAGGATGTATACAGATCCCAATTCAACTTGGTGCCTGGAATATCTCCCATTAATCCACCAACCGCCTGCCAAACATCATATTTGAAATTCTGAGTGCGGGGCGGCCAACCAAACATACTTTTTGAGTAATAAAAGAACGAGCCCGCAGGCGGCACGCCCCCGTATGCAGAATTCACCAGCGACAGCAGGGCCGGATTTGATTGCACGAACTGGTTGCTGACCGGAATCTTCAGCTCTTGTGGTGAAGCGGCGTTGGTTTTAGAACTGCCCGGACTGTTTTGATCGAGCGCGATCGACTCGGAAAAGTTGAACTGCCCGTAGGCGGTGACGTGATCAGAGACGGCGAAATCCGCCTTCGTGAACACGTTGTATTTGGTCAGCGGCACCTGGACTGCAAAATAGTTGCCCAGCACCAGGCCTGCAGTGGTGCAATTACTGAGGATAGCGCCGCGTTCGGAACCCACGCCCTTGTAATTCTGAGCACAGGCACTTCCAGCACTGGTGTAAAGCGTTTGATCGGTATTCACACCAATCGCACCGACGTACGGGCCCGAGCCCGGCAACGGTGTTGTGCCGGGATAGGTTGCCAGTACCGAATTGACCGCGGCAACCGTCGGGGCGGTTGCGCCGGCACCCCAGCCGCCGGAAAAGATATCGCCTTCCGCCGGCCGGCCGAGGAAGCGCACCGAAGGCTGGGTAAAGAAGGGTCGCGCGGAGCCGTCGACAGTCTGGCGGCGCGAATATTCAAAGGCGGCCACAACGTGGCCCCGGCCATCGGCAATTTTTCCACCGGCGATTGCACCGAATTGCGTGGTTGTGCCGTCTCCATGCGTGGAGGTGCCTTCCTGGGCATTCAGTTCAAGTCCCGAAAAGTTCTGCCTGAGTTTGAAATTGGCTACACCAGCCACCGCATCGGAACCATAAGTTGCGGATGCGCCGCCAGTGATAACCTCGACACTTTCGAGCATCGACGTTGGGATCGTATTCAGATCGATCGCACCGTCCGGAGTCGATGGCATCAATCGACGGCCATCCAACAGGACCAGCGATCGATTGCGACCGATACCGCGCAAATCACTATAGGAAGCGCCGCCACCAAACAGCACCGTTCCCTGAACGTCACCAACTTGGGCAGCGCCCTGTGCGGCTGCAAACTGCGGCATCTGGCCCATCACCCGGTCGAGCGAGGGTTGGCCGGAAGCCGCAATCGCAGCGCTGCTCAAAGTCGAGGTCGGACTCTCCGCCTTGTAGTCGGCCCGTTTGATGAGTGTGCCGGTGATGACGATTTCCTCCAAGTTCGCATCGGTCGCCGGAGCCGCTTGCGCAAACAACGCGCTCGCGGGAACACCTGCGATGAAACTCGTGAGCAGAATTTTGCTGACTAAGCCAAACCGGCAAGAATTCTGATGTCCGGAATGCTCTGATACTCGCGAATCGATAGCCGTTAATATATTAGGTGAAAACATTCTTCCTTCCCCCCCATTTTGTTCTAATATTCAGAATATCTTCGATTAATCCATCTAAAAAAAATAACCCATCCCTGCAGTGCAAATGTTGACGTCAGGAATATTTGACGGCGCCGCGCCGGTTTAGTGAAGCGCGAGATAGCGTGCCAATGAAGCCGCCGCATTCAGCATATGCGCACGCATGAGTTGCGCGGCCCTGTCTCCGTCGCATTCCGCAATGGCGGTTATCACCCGATCGTGCTCGTCACGCGAGCGGATAATCCGATCGCCCTCGCGAAGCTGGGTTCGGCGAAAAGCGCTCAGTCGCGCGCGGATAGCGATCGCCTGTTCGGCGAGAAAATCGTTGTGTGTTCCACAATAGAGTTTCTCGTGAAATGCCCGGTTGAAGGCATCATATGCATCGAAGTCGTAAGCAGCCGCCATGGCGTTCGAAGTGTTATGGAGCTCAATCAAGTCTCCTCGCTCCAAGGGCGTCATGCGAAATGTGGCGAGCCGCACGCACACCGCCTCGATCTCCGCCATCGCCTCATACATATTCATTATGCGTTCCGTTGTCAGACGAGTCACGATGACCCCACGACGTGGCCGCGATTCGGTAAGGCCGCTCACGGAAAGCTGGCGAAGTGCTTCTCGGACAGGTGTGCGTGAGGCACCGAAGCGAGCGGCGAGCTGCTGCTCGTCGAGCGCGGTTCCGGGCGGAAGCGCACCTGAGGCGATCTCGTCGATCAGTGCATTACGAATGCGGTCGCACAACAGCATCCGTTCACCGGCGATTTCTTCAGCCAATTGCGACGGCCGTGTCACATTCAATCTCCGACGATGGCGCGTACGCACAAATAAAGAATGGAGGGTGCGAGTAGGCACCCGAGTCCCGTATGGAAAGTGGCGGTCAAGGCACCGTAGGGAACCAATCGCCGGTCGGTGGCCGCGAGGCCGGCCGACACACCGCTCACGGTCCCCATGAGGCCGCCAAAAACCATGGCACCGCGCGGGCTATCCAGGCCGATCAGCTTGGCGACCAGAGGAGTTCCAATCATTACCAGCACCGCTTTCAATACACCGGTGGCAATGGATATGGCGATTACCGGCGAGCTCGCCCCCAGAGCAGCGCCCGTTACAGGTCCGACGATGTAAGTGATGGCACCGGCCCCAATGGTGGTCAACGAAACGGCATCGGTGTACCCGTATGCCGCCGCGGTCAGGACGCCGACGATGAATGGCAGAATCGTGCCCAGCAACAGGGCGATCGCACCGATCAGACCTGCTGTCTTGGCGCGATCTACATCCACCTCGAATGCTGTCGCGACGATAGCGAAATCGCGCAGCATTGCGCCGCCCATCATCGCAATGCCGGAAAAGAGCGGAATATCGGCAATTCCTCGAGTGCCACCCGTCACCTTGCCGCCAAGAAAAGCCAGTACCAGTGCGGCGATGATCGCAATAGCGGAACCGTGGACGCGGCCAAACGTCATAAATCTCGACATCAGCCCGGACAACCACATGATGAGCCCGACCACGGCAAAGGCAGTCAGCAGGCCGTTGGCAATCAACACTCGCGCAAACATTGTCATGCGCTTAGGCCCTTTTGCCTTTGCTATCCGACGAGGCGCCTAAGAGTTGACCTTCCCGGGCCTCGATCTCGTCCATCGTTTCAGTCGAGCCGCTGAGTCGGTTAATGAGGGCTACGGCGCCAAAGCACAGCGTGAGACCCCCTATAGCGGCTATCAGCACGATAGGGCCACCCACGAAAGCGGCGACCACATTCTGTTGCGCCGCCATTGCAACGACCACGGGAACGTACAGGGCGGCCCAAAATTTGACGTCAAGGGTCACTGCGTCCGTAAGGAGGCGGCGCCTGAGGAGCCACAGCCGTGCCGAGATCAGGAGAATCATGGCGATGCCGACGCCCCCGACATTCGCCTTTACTCCGATCGCCATCCCCAGCAGATCTCCGAGCAGCGCACCGAGCAGCGTACAGATCGCGAGAATTGCCACGCCGGAAATCATCAGTGTCATCACGGACTAGCTCTGATCTCGAAGCCGGCCTCGTCACTGCCAACGAATCCGAATCTATTATGCATCACTGGACAAAACTCCCGATGCTTGTATTTTTATGCGCCCCAAGGACTCATGAATATATACACGCCGCCCTGTTTCTGGCAAGAAATATAATAACGTATGTACGCGTGTTGTTGCTTTATCGAGTTTCATGCATACTCAAACACTGAAATTGGTACGGTTAGAGTGCACTTTAGTGCTTTAATGAAGGTTTGGTATACAAAAAGGCTAAATCGCGAGGCACGGATTGCGGCAGGAGCGCGATTCGCCGACGGCAAGGTCGTTAGCCTCGGCCGGCTGCGCGAGTTTTTGGGCTGTGTGGTTCATTCCGGCGAGCGGGTCTGCGTGGAGGGTGACAACCAGAAGCAGGCTGACGTGCTAGCGCGGGCTTTGGCAAACCTCGATCCTCTCCAAGTTCACGATCTGCATATGATTCAGTCCGGAGTGATTCTTCCTGAACACCTGGACGTTTTCGACAAAGGTATCGCCCGACGTTTGGATTACAGTTATTCCGGACCTCAGTCGGCGCGCATCGCTCGGATGCTACAAAACGGCAAAATCGAGCTGGGTGCCATTCATACCTATCTTGAACTGTACGCGCGCTACTTCATCGACCTCACTCCCCAAGTTGCAATGATTGCTGCGGTGAGCGCCGACCGGTATGGGAATCTCTATACCGGGCCCAATACTGAAGGAACACCCACGATTGTGGAGGCCACGAGTTGCAGCGGTGGATTGGTAATCGCGCAAGTGGGCGAGGTCGTCGATCGCGTCCCTCGAGTCGATATACCGGGTGACCAAGTTCATTTCGTTGTTGACGTCAGAAAGCCCTTTTACGTCGAACCGCTGTTCACCCGCGATCCTGCCGCCATCACCGAGACGCAAATTCTGATGGCGATGCTGGTCATCAAGGGGTTGTACATGCCCTACGGCATTCGACGCCTCAATCACGGTATCGGCTTCAATACCGCTGCAATTGAACTACTGCTTCCCACATTCGGAAAAAAACTGGGCCTCAAAGGCAAGGTTTGTACCCATTGGGCGCTCAATCCGCATCCCACGCTCATTCCCGCGATCGAGGCGGGGTGGGTTGAACAAATTCATTGCTTCGGGTCGGAAGTCGGCATGAATGATTATATCGCCGCGCGTTCCGATGTTTATTTTACCGGGGCCGACGGCTCGCTGCGCTCCAACCGAGCGCTATGTCAGGTTGCCGGTCTATATGCCTGCGACCTGTTTATCGGCTCCACGCTGCAAATCGACCTCGCGGGGCACAGCTCCACCGTAACGACGACACGCATCGCGGGGTTCGGCGGCGCTCCGAACATGGGCTCGGACCCGCGCGGCCGCCGGCACGCGAGTCAAGCCTGGCTGATGGCCGGAGCGGAGGCAGATCCTGATTCGCCGCCAGCCCTGCGCCGCGGACGAAAGCTGGTCGTCCAGATCGGCGAAACGTTCGGCGACAAAAATGCGCCCTTGTTCGTCGAACGGCTCGACGCGATTGCACTCGCTGAGAAGCTCAGCCTGGATATTGCTCCGATTATGATTTATGGAGACGACGTGACCCACATCGTAACCGAGCAAGGAATCGCCAATCTTTTGCTTTGCAGGAGCAACGAGGAGCGCGAACAGGCCATCCGCGGCGTTGCCGGTTACACCGAGATCGGCCGCCGACGCAACGCGACAATGTTTCACATGCTCCGCCAGCGCGGTGTCATTCGTACACCGGAGGACCTCGGCATCGACCCGCTCGCCGCTGATCGTCGCTGGCTTGCGGCGCGTTCCATCAAGGAGTTGACCCTCGCATCCGGGGGCCTATACCGAGCGCCGAGCAAATTCAGAAATTGGTGACAGGGCGACTTACATGCAGTCGTTGAAATTCGAATACACGTTACAGCCCAGAGCCGGTGGAATTGCCACCCAGTCGATAGTGGGCGTCGTTGCGTCGGGAAATTTAGAGGTTTTGATCGAACGCTTGCTGGAGCCACACGTCTGCTCGGTCGAGATAGCGACGACAGCTATTGGCTTTGACGACGTTTGGCAAGCTGTCGTCGCCGATTTTGTCGAGCGTTTCGGGACGGGAGGCTTGCGCATTTCGA
>JAQGOG010000069.1 GCA_028293765.1 Gammaproteobacteria bacterium | reverse complement strand
TTCACGCGCGCTCATGGGTCCTCCAGTAAGAGGTAATTTGCAACGCGCGTGCCAGCGCGCTGAACGCGAGATAAGGCCCTGAAACGCTGCTCCAGTCCGGCGCGCAGGAGCGACGTTGGTGCAGGCGAGCTGCACGCCGCCCGCCTCCGGTGCACCTCCTCGACCCCGTTCCCGCCGCTCGCCGCAGGCCGCTATCTCAGTGGCCAGGCTTTCGCCGCTTAGTGCGCGGCGTCACATTTCGCGACCCACCCGCCACCGACCCGAGACTAAAGGACCGGTGCACATCGGCCGATACAGCCAGCGACCGCACGATGGACCGTGCACCCCTCAACCACGGGCAGCACCCTCTTCCGTGATTCAAATCATCGGTTCCATCGTTGTTCTCGTTTGCGTAGTGGGCGGCTTCATGCTCGAAGGCGGGCACATTCTCGCCCTCTGGCACCCGACCGAAGTCCTCATCATCGTGGGCGCGGCGCTCGGTGCCTTTTTGACCAGCAATCCGACCAAGATCGTCAAGTCGGCCTTCAAGGGCGCCATCGCCGTCATCAAAGGTCCGCGCTACAAGCGCGATGACTACGTGATGCTGCTGAAGTTGCTCTACGACGTGCTCGTGAAGATCCGCAAGGACGGCCTCATGGCGATCGAGACCGATCTCGAGTCCAAGGACGGCGGCATGCTGTTCAAGAACTATCCGCAGATCGTCGCCGACCCCCGTCTCATGGAATTCATCACCGACTGCCTGCGCCTGATGGTGGGCGGCAGTCTGGATCCGCACGAGCTCGAGAGCCTGCTCGAGATGGAGTTGGAAACCCATCACCAGGCCGCTCACGAGCCGGGCTATGCGGTGCAGACGGTGGCGGACGCGCTGCCGGGGTTCGGAATCGTGGCGGCGGTGCTTGGCATCGTCAACACTATGGCGAGTCTCGACGGAGCGGACACCGCCACCATCGGCCACAAGGTCGGCGCCGCGCTCGTCGGGACCTTCCTGGGCATTCTGGTCTCGTACGGCTTCGTCGGCCCGATAGCGTCCTCGATGAATCACGCTGCCAACGAGGAAGGCAAAGCCTTCGAGGTGGTGAAGATGGCGCTGGTCGCGAGCGTGCGGGGCTATGTGCCGGCGATCGCGATCGAGTTCGCCCGCAAGCTGCTCATGAGCGACGTGCGCCCCACGTTCAGCGACCTCGAAGCACAACTCAAGGGCAAGCTGAAGGCGGCCTGAGCCGCGCGGCGCGCATACGGAAAAAAGTCGACGCCAATGAAGGTTGAACGCCCGATCATCATCGTCAAACGCCGCAATAGGCGCGCAGCGGCACATCATGGGGGCGCCTGGAAGGTCGCCTATGCCGACTTCGTGACCGCCATGATGGCGTTCTTTCTCGTTATGTGGCTCGTCACCGCGGTCTCCAAAGAGCAGCGCGCCGCTGTCTTCGAGTACTTCAAGAACCCGAGCATGGAGAGCGGCAAGAGCGTGAAGGCGGCACCCGCCCAGATGGGACCCGGGGGAGCGAGTACGAGTCCGATCAATCTCGGCGGCGGACTCGATGCGATGCGCTCACGAATCAGTCCGGCGGCGGACCTCGACGCGACTGCTGCGCCGACACGTCGCGAGCCGACCAAGGAGCCCGCGCGCGCGAATCAGGCGCAGGCCCAGGCGCAAACTCAGTCGCAGGAGCCCCCGAAAGCCGAGACAACGCTACCGGCTCTGCAGCTGCTGCAGGCGCAAGAGCACAAGAAGCTCGAATCGCTCATGGAGGAACTCCGGGAAGCGGTGAGCAAGAGCCAGGCGCTCGAGCCTTTCAAGGACCAGCTCCTGCTCGATATCACCCCCGAAGGGGTGCGGATCCAGATCGTCGATGCGCAGAACCGGCCGATGTTCGATGTGGGCAGCGCGCGCTTGCGCGACTACACCCAGAACATCCTGCATGAGCTCACGCCCTATCTGAATTCGGTGCCGAACCGCATAAGCCTCACCGGCCATACGGACAGCCGCCCCTATCCCGGGCAGGGCGGTTATACAAATTGGGAGTTATCCGCCGACCGTGCGAATGCCGCACGGCGTGCCCTCACCGCGGCCGGGCTGCCTGACAACAAGATCGCACGCGTCGTGGGCCTCTCATCGTCGGTGCTGTTCGACAAGGCAAATCCGCAGAATCCCATCAACCGGCGCATCAGCATCGTCGTCATGACGAAGCAGGCGGAAGAGGACGCGCTCAAGACCGATGTGGCCAGGGCAGGGTCGCAGGGCATGGCTCCCGGCAACGGCGCGAGCGCCGCTGCGTTGCCCGCTGGTTAGAGAACCACTCACGAAACCAGGCTTTTGCGCGCTGCGTTGGCCCAATCCGGCCGCCGGTACGCTCTCTTTCGCCGGGCCCGGCGCAGCGAGTGCCTTCTTCCGCGCGGCCAAATGCACTCACCGGGGACCCTCGACGCCTACGAGGGCAGGACGTCAACACGCAATACACGGGGCGGACACGCGCCTGCGACCGGCCGTGCTCCGTTTCGGTTCTTCCGTGTGGCAACTGGATCGATCGCGGTGCACGCGATGCAGTGCGGCAATACCCCGCTCACGAACAATCAATCACTTACGCGTTTTTTGGGTCCTGAGGGCGGTTGGCATTGTATTTGCTTTAGTACATCTCGAGAACCGCACGTTAGGCGGTGACAGGTTGCTAGCAACGCGGTGCATGCTCGCCGTGACCCCCTCGCGGGGGGCATGCACCGCGGATTTTGGCTAAGCTCGCCTCAGCTCAGGTCGATGCGACGCCCGTCAGGGCGTAGTGGAAGCGGCACTGACCAGTCTGTGCACCATGGCCAGCGCATCGCGAGGATGCAGATAGACGGGCGCCGTGGCTTCCATCGCCAGCGGCTCGCGCGTCGGCACGCTCTGCGTCGCTCGAATCGCATTCGCCTGGTCGCTGAGCGTACTCAGGCTGTCCCCGGGTCCTCCGCGAGGTGACTCAAGAAAGTCTCGCGATGCCAAACGCTGCTCAAGCCCGGCCAACTCGCTCGGCGGATCGGTTTCTTCCGGCGTCAGCAACAATCCATGCCTGCGGGCCCACAACCCGGCGCTGGTGAGGCTCGTCAGCATCGTGAGCGGAACCGAGAGAAGCAGCCCTAGCAGAATCGGCGACATCCACCAGATATAGCGCGGAGCGATCAACAGGATGGCGGCACCCCAGACCAATCCGAGCAGCACATGCCACTTGTGACGGTTGAGGGCCTCGAGAAAGGTAATGCCACGATCGCCCCGGTCCTGCGCGTTCCAGGTGACCGTCCGGCCGGCGAGAGTCGTAACGACGAACGACGTGTGAAATAACATCATGGACGGCGCGAGCAACGTACTGAACAACTGCTCGACCAGCAGGCTGGCGCACAGCCGCCACGCACCGCCGAATCCCCGTCGCAACTTCGGGTCGACCAGCGCCAGGGTCGCACCCAGCAGCTTGGGCGCCAGCAGCACGCCGATGGTGCCGGCCAACAAAATCACGATCTCCCCATCGCGGTATTGCGGCCAGGTCGGAAACAGCGAGTACGACCCGGACGCGAAATACTGATACCCATTCACCGCATCGAGGCAAACGACGATGGAGCTCAGCGTGAGCACCGCCAGCCAGATCGGCGAAGTGAGGTAAGACAGCACGCCGGTGATGAGATGAATCCGGCTGAGCCAGTGCAGGCCCCGCATTGGCAGCAGCCCGAGGTGCTGCAGATTACCCTGCGCCCAACGGCGGTCACGTGCGGCGAAGTCGACCAGGTTCGACGGCACCTCTTCCCAGCTGCCGCCGAGATCGGCCAGCAGCCATACCTGGAATCCCGCGCGGCGCATGAATGCCGCCTCCACGAAATCGTGGCTCAGGATCTCCCCGCCCAACGGCGGGGAGCCGGGCAGCCGCGGCAAGTCGCAATGTGCGGCGAACTCGCGCAGGCGCAGGATGGCGTTGTGGCCCCAGTAGTTGCCTTCGCCGAGCTGCCAGAACGCCAGGCCGCTCGCCAGCATGAGACTGTTGAGCCGAGCCGCGAACTGTATGAGGCGCGCGAACAGCGTCTCGCGTCCGGCCGGCATCGGCAGCGCCTGAAGGATGCCTACCCCGGGATGCGCGTCCATCATCTGCGCGAGTGTCACCAGGGCCTGCCCCGACATGATGCTGTCCGCATCGAGCACGATCGCGTAGTCGTAGGCAGCGCCCCACGAGCGCACGAAATCCGCGATGTTGCCGGCCTTGCGGCCGGTATTTTCCTTGCGGCGACGGTAGAACATCCGGCCCTGCGCATCGTGGCGGGCGACCAGTGCGGCGTAGGCCTGCTCCTCGGCCGCACCGATTGCTGCTTTGCGCGTGTCGGACAGGATGAAGAGGTCGAACGCGGCCTGCTCCGGGCACGCCTGGAGCGAAGACCATATGACATCGAGTCCCGCCGCCACCCGGTGCGTGTCCTCGTTATAGATGGGCATGATCACCGCGGTTCGGCCGGTGAGCGGCCGGCCCACAACCTCGTCGGAATGCAGCACCGCGGGATCGCGTCCCACGAGTCGAATGATGAACCCCGCCAACGCCGTCCAGAACGCGCCGGTGATCCAGGTAAACAGCACGAAGAACAGCAGCAGGCTGGCCTTTTCCCAGTTCGTAAAGCCGTTGGTCCGCAGGATATCCAGCATCAGCGTGGTGGCGAAGGCAGCAGTGAGGAACGTCAGACCGAAGAACAGCGCTCTGCGCCAGTGAGCAGCCCGTCGCAGGCGATCCGGTGTCATGACTACGCTCCTGATGGGGTCCACAGATAAGTCCAAGTCTCGGTCAACGCTTCGCCGTACAGAGTTAGATAGCAGCGCAGGTCGACCGCCTTGTCGCCACTCGGCTTCATGAGCATCGACACCCGCCAGACGCCATTTGCCGCCAGGCGCTCGACGGTGACACCCTCGATCTCGCCCCCGCTTGCGCTCGCGGCTGCTTGCACAGGCTGTGTGCCGCTAAGGCTATCGAGATCGCCCCCTGAGAAGTCAACCACGACCCGGCGCACTCCCGCCACTACGCTCGTCCCCCGCATCAGCCGAGCGAAATGAGTAGCAATAACCTTTCCTCCTGGGGGCCACTGCGTCGTATTAGTGTATGCCGACAGCAGATACGAGAAGGTCACCGGCTTCTGCGGCTGCACCGGCGCGTCTGGAACCCAATACGAGACGATATTGTCGTGAATCTCCTCATCCGATGGAATCTCGACGAGCTCGACTCCTCCCTTCCCCCAGTCACCGAGCGGCTCGATCCGATAACTCGGGCGCCGCTCGTAGCGCGATTCATTGTCCTGGTAGTGCGTAAAATCGCGGTCTCGCTGTACGAGACCGAATCCGCGCGGGTGCTCATCCATGAAGCGATTCACCCGCAGGTCCTTCGGGTTCACGAGCGGGCGCCACAGCCATTCGCCCGTTCCCGACTCTGTCATCAGGCCATCGCTGTCGTGTACCTCGGGGCGGAAGTCGTCGAAGCGATGGCTACCCTGGTTTTCCCCGTATAGAAACATGGAGGTCATCGGCGCTATGCCGAGCTTGGCGATCTGCCGGCGGGGATACAGCTCAGCGGTGACTTGCACCTGCGTGGTAGTGCCGGGGCGCACCTCGAATTGATAGGCGCCCGTGATGCCCGGACTGTCGAGCAAGGCGTAGATCGTCAGCGTGCGCTGCTGCGGGTCCGGGCGCACGAGCCAGAAATCGGTGAAGTAGGGGAATTCCTCGCCCGAGGCGGCGCCGGTGTCGATCGCGAGGCCGCGTGCGGAAAGGCCGTACGTCTGGTTGCGCCCTAATACCCGGAAGTACGAAGCGCCCAGGAACACGATGAGCTCGTCCTTGTACACCGGCGAGTTGAGCGGGTAATGGATGCGGAAGCCGGCGAAGCCGAGATCGGTCGGTAACTGCAGCTTGGGCACCTTCGGACCGAAATCGAACATCGCCGGGTTGTAGAGGACGGGCCGCGCCA
The DNA here is from genome assembly GCA_028293765.1 of Gammaproteobacteria bacterium. Classification (GTDB taxonomy): domain Bacteria; phylum Pseudomonadota; class Gammaproteobacteria; order Steroidobacterales; family Steroidobacteraceae; genus 13-2-20CM-66-19. The sequence goes on along the minus strand of JAQGOG010000069.1, from coordinate 1,697 downwards.
CGCCGCCACTGACCTCCGAGATGTTGACGCGGCGGTCGAAGTTGAAGCCACGGTGGAAAAACTGCACTTCGAACAGCGCTCGGTCGTACCAGAGCGAGCTGGTCCTGTGAAAGCGGATGTCGCGATATTGATCGTAGGTGAGTTTTGCAATGTCCTCGGGCAACTTCGCCGAGCGATTCCGGTAAGGCTTGCTCGCGCGGTCCTGAGCGAAACGCTCAACCGTCGCGAAAGTAAAAGGGGCCACCGGCGGTCGTGCAGGGGTGACAGGGCGCGCGGCGGCAGGCTGCGACGTCGGGCCCACGGCTCGCGGGCCCTTCGCAGGCTCCTTCGGCGGGCTGCCGGCCCGTGGTTGCTTCGGCGAGCCGGCGGCACCTGAGGCGTCGGCCGGTTGCTTCGATGTACTAGCGCCCGCGCCGCTGGCAGGCCGCTTCGGCGGGCTGGTAGCGCCCGCGCCGTTGGCCGGTTGCTTCGGTGAGTTGGTAGTACCCGGGGCATTGCCGGGCTGCTTTGGCGGGCTGGTAGTACCTGGGGCATTGCCGGGTTGCTTCGGCGGACTGAGGTCGCCGGGGACGTTGGCAGGCTGCTCCGGCTCCACAGGTTGAGCGGCTGCCACGGTCGACACGAACAGCACTGCGACGACCGCGAGCACCTGCAAACGTTGAAGCGGAATCACTAAAGTCAGTCCTCAGTGCGCAATCAACTGCGCTGGCCCTTCACGGCGCAAAAAAAAAGCAAACGGAACCCCCGCTGTCGCCATTCGGCGACATCGTCGGGTTCCGAACCAATAGAAACGGCGCCGATTGTGTCAGCGCACTACCAAAGTCGGGTCCGAAAACTGTGTCAGACAATGTCTTACACGATTTGACCGCCATCTTCTCAAAAGAAGACCGACGGCCGCAGGCGCTCCCGTCGTAAGTCGATCCGATGCGGAAATGCAACGTCAGACCCCTGCGCCGTTCGCAGGCCGGTCGCCTCCCCCTCTGCCGCGTCTGCACCAGGAAATATCCGTTGCATTCTAACCAAGGCTAAAGCCTCTCCGGCGCGCACCTGTTTGGGTTTATAGCTCGAAAAGGCGCACCACATTAGTGCGGCGCCGCGACCGCGCGCCCTCCATGTGATCGCAGTGCGCGGATTCTTAACAGGAAATTAACTTGGCATGCTTGATGCTTGTGCGACAGAGCACCGACACCCGTCGGCACGAGGAGGGGCCGAGAATGCAAAAACAAATGTTGCACAAAATCCACATCACCTGCACCGCTTTGGCGATCACCGGCATGGCTCCGGGATTCGTTCTTGCCGCAGATGCCCCGGCAGCGGCTCCGGCCGGGCCCAAACTGGCGGACATCCTGGACGCCTCGGGCATTGCCATCACCGGCTATGTCGCCGCGTCCTACTATCATTCGTCCGGCTACAGCACATTCCATCAGTTCGACATCGAGCACGACACATTTCAGCTCGACCAGGCGGGCGTGACAATCGCCTACCAGCCGAAAGAGGGCTTCGGCGCGCTGGTGAATATCATAGGCGGAGAAGATGCCCGCGTCGTGAATGCTGCTGAGAACGGCACCAATAGCACCGTGAATGTGACCCAGGCGTTCCTGCAATACGCGACGGGCCCCCTGACCGTGATGGCCGGCAAGTTCGTGACGCTGGCGGGTGCGGAGGTCATTGCTCCCACGGGCAACACGAATTTCTCG
>JAQGOG010000078.1 GCA_028293765.1 Gammaproteobacteria bacterium | reverse complement strand
GCGCTTTCGTTATCCGAACGCGAAGAGATCTCCCGTGGAGTCGTCGCCGGCCGCTCGATGCGTTCGATCGCCGCATCGCTGGGTCGTGCACCCTCGAGCGTCAGTCGTGAGATCAGGCGCAACGGCGGTTGCCACGGCTACCGAGCGAGCAGCGCGGATCAGGCAGCCTGGGACAAGGCACACCGTCCCAAGAGCTGTAAACTTGCGCAGAACCGCGCGCTGGCCCGGATCGTGGCCCAGAAGCTTAAGATGTTCTGGTCACCCGAACAGATCGCCGGTTGGCTCAGGTGCACATATCCGGAGGATGAGAACTACCAGGTGTCACAGGAGACCATCTATCGGAGCCTGTTTATCCAAGCCCGTGGCGCCCTGAAGAAAGAGCTGTTGCAGCACCTGCGGAGAACTCGGGTGATGCGTCGCTCGCGCCATCACACGCAGAAGACGGATGATCACGGCAGGATCAGCAACACGATCTCGATCAGCGAGCGCCCGCCATCGGTAGAGGATCGAGCCGTGCCGGGTCACTGGGAAGGTGATCTGATCTTCGGTACTCACAGCAGCCAGATCGTCACCTTGGTGGAGCGGCAAACACGCTACGTGATGATGGCCAAGGTGGACAGCAAGGATACCGAGACCGTGATCAACGCCCTCGTTAAGCACGCTCAGCAGCTGCCCAGAGAGCTTTACGCATCACTCACCTGGGATCGGGGCAAGGAAATGGCGGATCATCAACGCTTCACGTTAGCAACCGATATCAAGGTGTACTTCTGTGATCCGCAGAACCCATGGCAACGGGGTTCTAACGAGAACACCAATGGCTTGCTGCGGCAGTACTTTCCCAAAGGAACAGACCTGTCGGTTCACACGCAGGCGAAGCTGAATGCCGTGGCACGACAACTCAACGCACGGCCACGGAAAACGCTAAACTTCGAAACACCAGCCCAAAGATTTACCCAATGTGTTGCGTCGACCGGTTGAATCCGCAATCGAAACCTGCCGCTCGATCCGCAGGAAGCCATGGGAAGGCAGGCAATCTCGACGACAGGATTTGAACCTGCGACACTTACGTCCCGAACGACGAATTCAGAGATTCAACGCTCATTTCGATTGACCGACGGTAGCGGCAGTTCGTAGAGCGCGAGCCCACAATGAGCTAAGCGGGACCGCGAGTAGTCGTTCGCCGAAGGGAAGCACGTGTTCGCCGTCGTACAAGACGATTCCGCTGTGAAAGCGAGACCCCAGCAATTCCCGCAGCCGTTTGAGACCCCGGAAGTCTCCTTCGCGGACGGAGCTCGCCGCCTTTACCTCTATGCCCGCGTGACGCGTTCCGCGCTGTACGACGATGTCGACTTCGTAGCCATCCTTGTCCCGTAGATGGTGCAAATCAATCCGTTCCAGGTGAGCACTCGCCTGCTTTTCAATTTCTCCAAATACAAATGTCTCCAGGAGTTGACCGAGCAGTTCGCGCTGGTCGTCGAGCTCAGCAGCACTGCAGCGAAGGAGGTTGCAAGCCAAGCCCGTATCGCCGAAGTGAAGCTTCGGACTCTTGATGAGTCGCTTGATGCGGTTGCTGAACCAGGGAGGTAAGAATTCGATCAAGAAAAGCCGCTCGATTAGTGTCAGATAATTGCGGATCGTCGGTCGGCTGAGTTCGAATTCGCTCGCCATCTCACTGAGGTTGGCGAGCCGTGCAGTCTGGCTTGCAGCAAGCGTGAGAAGTTTTGGTAGAGCCTCAAGGCTTCCGATGTGGGAGAGATCCCTCACGTCACGCTGAACGAGGGTTTCCACGTAGTTCGCGTACCATGCTTCTCTCCGCTTCGCTGTACGCTTCTGGACCACAGGATATCCGCCACGGACAATGCGCTCTGCAAGACTTTTACCAAGAACTCCGCTGTGTCGGAATGACTGCGCCTCACTGAATAGGGTGCTGAGAAAGCTCGGACGAGCACGTTCTAGCTCAATTTGCGAGAGAGGGTAGAGTCGCAATATCTCCATACGACCCGCTAAGGAGTCTGACAAACGTGGGATCAGCAGTACGTTCGAGGAGCCTGTGAGAATGAAGCGAACGGAGTTCCGGGTTACATCGACGATAGGTTTAAGGGCGGCGAATAGCTCTGGGATATGCTGGACCTCGTCTAATATCGCGCGCTTTTCAAGACGCGAAACGAACCCTGTGATATCCGCGCGGGCAGCGGCGAGCGTTGCTGCGTCGTCGAAGGTGTAGTAGCGATAGCGTCGGCGTTTGCCCACTTGCAGGGCGAGCGTCGTTTTTCCGCATTGCCGCGGTCCGTGGATGAGGACGACAGGAGTGTCCGCAAGTGCGGCGATCAAGGCATCTTCCGCCAGCCGGCGATATAGAGTTGCAGCCATATCGGCCAATTGTAAGGCAAGGTATCGGCCAAATGAAACCCTCTTTACCGGCCAAATGAAACCCTGAGCGTCGTCCAATTGAAACGCTTTCTTGTCCAAATACTTGCACGGCGCGATTTTGTGCGCTGAAATGTAGGAAATGGGGTAGGGCATGAGGCTTGAGAGGCCGATATACTCCGCTCGTGATGTCGCCACTGCTTCTGCCTTTTCAGTTAGTTCTGCTGATGTTCGCTGGTTGGGTAAACCGCCATCAGCTGGACGTGATCGAGTATCTCCAGGAAGAAATCGCGTGCTCAAGGAGCGCTTGGGTGGTCGTCGTCTATGTTTCACCGACGCGGAACGCTGCCGACTCGCCAGAAAAGCGCTGTGGTCCGCAATTATTCGATCCGGCCGCGTACGCGTCAACGACTGATGGCGCGGAGGCGTTCCGTGGCATGGTAGGGGTATGCTAGGTATCGTCGTCGGCGTCATCTCTGTGATCTGCGATGGTATGCGCTGGCTGTGGCTCGCCCTGCGGTCGACTTCGGCTGTGGCGGCCGAGAAGCCACGCGGATTACGCTGACGATCCTGTCCCGGTTCTTCGACTGGCGAGATGCACTGGTCGTGGTGCGCCCGGAGACACTACTGCGGTGGCATAGACAGGGGTGGAAATTGTTCTGGCGGCTGAAGTCGCGACCGGGCCGGCCGCCGATTCCACGTCGGCTGCAGGCGCTGATTCGGCAGATGGCCCGTGAGAATCCCTTGTGGGGCGAAGAGCGCATCGCGAACGAGTTACGCCTGAAACTGGGGATAGAGATCTCACCGCGTACAGTGGGAAAGTACCTCCCGCAGAGCCGGAGAGGTCGACCTCGCGGAGGGTTAAGCTGGTCGACATTTCTGCGCACCCACGCACACGGAATCCTCGCCTGTGACTTCCTTGTCGCCGTGACCGCAAGTTTTCGCGTGCTGTATGTGTTCGTCGTGATTGAGCACGGCAGTCGGCGGTTACTACATTTAAATGTGACCGGACATCCAAGTGCCGCGTGGACACTGCAGCAGCTGCGGGAGGTGGCCGGGTTGGAAAGCCGTCATCGGTTTTTACTTCATGACCGCGATAGCATCTTCTCTGCTGAGCTGGACGGTTCGATCGGCGCCTTGGGGATGAGGGTGTTGAAGTCGGCACCGCGCAGTCCGCGGATGAATGCTGTGTGCGAACGGGTGATCGGGACGATTCGTCGTGAGTGTCTGGACTGGCTCATTCCGCTGTCGGAAGCTCACCTGCGGAAAGTCCTTCTCTCTTGGGTCCAGCATTACAATCGCGGGCGCCCACACATGGCGTTAGGCCCGGGTATTCCGGATCCGCCCCTCACTCAGAGTGCGAGACCCACTTCGCGCCATCGCCGCGGCGAGTCTTACATGGTCCGCGCCGATCCGGTCCTCGGAGGACTTCACAACGAGTACTCACTTGCGGCCGCGTGACCCCTCTCTGGGTCTGGTTCAATTTTTGCGCATCACAGGAGTGGAAGTCGACTTTATCGTGCGCTCCGGGCGGACGTTGACAGCGCTCGAAGTAAAAAGCGGGCGTGTTTCTGCCGCACTTTCCGGCCTCGAAGTATTTAGTGACGCCTTCAGACCGGCTCCTCGTCGATGGCGACGGGATAGCGTTGGAGTCGTTTCTCTCGCGAACAGTGGAATTTTGGACGAAGCAATCTCCGAAGGCCTGATCTTGTAAACTCCGCCGTCATCGGCGAGCGGAGCGATCTGACTTGGCGGGGCAATGACGTCGTTTAACACCGTATGACGTGCCCTTCTGGGCCTCCTCCGGCAATATCCGCTGAAGTTGAACGAGGATGGGGCGTTGGTCGACATGGAGAAGCAGCACGATCCCGGCGCACAGACGGCCCCTACTGGCGAGATGACCGCCGGACTGCCGCCGTCGGTGACCGCGTATATCCGCGCGACCAATCTTTGCAATCTCGACGCACTGTTAGCGACGTTCGCCGATGACGCCCTCGTCAACGATCAGCTTACAGACTACTGGGGCAAAGAGGCGATAGCCGCCTGGGCCGCTCGCGACATCATCGGCGAGCGGTTGACACTTAAAGTCGTCAAGATTGTCCAGCACTATGGGCATTCAATCGTGACAGCCCATGTGGACGGGCTATTCGACAAGCGTGGGCTCCCGGACCCTCTTGTCCTAGCCTTCTACTTCTCGTCCTATGACGGCAAAATCGTTCAACTCATCATTCTGCGCAATCAGTCCGGCATCTGATGAAAGCCCGGTAGCTGTAGGCTCAAGGCTCGGTAGCAGCAACCACAAGCTCGGTTGACGTCACGGCTCGCATCAACGTCCGCAGTTGCGAATCCTGGCGGCGACCAAAGGCGGCGTCGAAGCCGTCCTGGGCCTTGGCCCAGTATGTCCAGGCCTCGTCGAGTCGTTCCAACCCAACATCCGTCAGGCACAGTTCCTTACTCCGGCGGTCGCCTGCCCCTCGAGCGACGGCAATGAGGCCATCTCGCTGTAGGGGAAGAATGTTCCGGCCAAGGGTTGTCGGGTCCATCACCAACGTCTCGGCGAGGCTATTGATGGTCAACGGCCCCTCCCGCTTCAACTTGGCGAGGATCGAGAACTGCGTTATTCGCAGACCCGAGGGGGCCAGATGCTGGTCGTAGTACTGGCTCACGTGCCGTGCTGCTTGGCGAAGCGCCAGGCAGGTGCAGAACTCAGCTGGGGTCTTGGGCATGGGAACATTGACAACCTTGAGTTAGAAGAGCATATATATAGCCGTATATACGGCTATGTCAAGCCGACCCTGCCCAACGTCGGTGACGTGTCGGGCGGGCCGGGCGAATTCACCGCGAGGCAAAGAGCAGGCGATCATGATCGATAGCTTCACCGTTCAGCACTATGAACATGTCAGCCAGCGTTCCTTCGACGATGTGGTCGCTGCCTTCGAGGCCGAACTTGGCAGCGTCGAAGACCCCGCCATCATCCCGCGTGAGGTCGCCGCCGCCACTAGCCGAGCCGATTTCGAGGCTCGTATCAGAGCCTACGAGGGCCGAAGCGGTTTCATGCGCTTCCTGACGAACGACCATGGCGCATGGATGAGTAGAGTGGGTGTGGGAGCCAAGATCCGGTCATACATCATTGGCAACCCGTTGATCGCTCAGACCATGATCACGCACGACCCCGCTGTTGGCCTTAACGTTCCGATCAGGGTCGTTATCTACGAATCGGGATCCGGGGAGGCTCGTATGGCCTATGACTTGCCGTCGTCTCTGATGAGCCGGCTCAACAACGATGAGGTATCCGCGGCGGCCATCAAGCTGGATGCCAAGCTCCGATCCCTGGCGGTGCTCGCTACTGGGGTGCCCGCCTGATATCGACAGAGAAAGCAACACTGTAAGGGTCGCGAACACAAGGACAGTTCGAACGGAGACGCTGCGCGGATGTTGGTGTCTCACTCTGAGTGGGTTTGTGTCAAGGCTCCATGGCTGCTGGTGATGTCATCTCGTTCGGACCCTATCGGCTGATCCCGGCGGAGCGCCTCCTGCTGAGGGACGCAGAGACGGTCGACATTGGCAGTCGAGCGCTTGATGTCCTCATACCGCTCGTAGAAGCGGCCGGCGAGGTCGTTGGGCAGCGCGAATTGTTGGACCGAGCCTGGCCGAATGTCGTGGTAGGCGACGGCAGCCTGAGGGCAACGATCGCGGAGCTGCGCAAAGCGCTGGGCGATGGCCAGGACGGAGTCAGGTACATCGCGAATGTAACGGGGCGAGGCTATTGCTTCGTCGCGCCTGTTGATCGGTCGGCCGCACAATCACGGGCAGCGAGGCCGCCTCTCCTGTCCTCCCAGCCTCCTCGTGTGCCGAAGCATAACCTTCCGGCGCGATTGGCCCGTATAATCGGCCGTGACGGCGCGATCGAGGTATTGTCAACATTGTTAGCCTCCCGACGCTTTGTCAGCGTCGTTGGCCCCGGTGGCCTGGGTAAGACAACTGTCGCCGTCTCCGTCGCTCACGCATTGCTCAGCGACTTCGGGGAAGCTGTTTATTTCGTGGACCTTGGCGCTGTGAACGCCCCACCCCTTGTGCCGAGCGCTGTAGCTGCTGTGCTGGGTATCTTCGCGCAGGCGAATGATCCACTTCCCAGTCTCCTGGCGTTTTTGGCGGGTCGTCGGATTCTGCTGGTCATCGACAACTGTGAGCATGTCATCGACGCCGCCGCTTCGCTGACGGAGCGACTCTATAGCGATGCGCCGCAGGTGCATATCCTCACGACGAGCCGTGAGGCGCTGCGCGCGGAGGGCGAGCATGTTCACCTTTTGATGCCGCTGGATTGTCCAGTGGTCAGGGACGATCTGACTGCGGCAGAAGCTCTTACCTCGCCCGCCGTGCAGCTGTTCATGGAGCGCGCCTTCGCCAGTGGCTATGCGCGCGGACTGACCGACGCTGACGCGCCGGCCGTGGCGGCCATCTGTAGTCGACTGGATGGCGTCGCCCTCGCGATCGAACTGGCCGGTAGCCGAGTGGGTACCTATGGGCTCCGGGGTACCGCTCACTTGCTGAGCAATCGATTTAGGCTCCTTTGGCAGGGGCGTCGCAGCGCGCTGCCTCGTCACCAAACCCTGCACGCGATGCTGGATTGGAGCTACAGTCTTTTGTCCGACCGCGACCGGCGCGTGCTCGTGCGCCTCTCGATCTTCGTTGGCGTGTTTACGCTCGAGGCGGCCCAGGCCGTGGCGGTTGACGACCAGACTGATGCGATGGAGGTCGCGGACGCGATCATCAGCTTGATTGATAAATCGCTCATCTGGGTAGCGCTGATCGACGGAATCGCACATCACAGACTGCTCGACTCAACGCTGGCCTTTGCGGCTGAAAAGCTTGCGCAAACCACTGCGGCGACCGCCGTCGCAAGACGACATGCCCTCTACTACGCGCAGTGGCGTTCAAGCGATCCAGGCAAGGGCACTGCAGCCTCCCGCGAGGACGTGGCGGACGTCGGACCTCACATGGGCAACATTCGCGCGGCGCTGGCGTGGAGCTTTTCCTGCGCTGGTGATGCCTTAATCGGCGCGCGGCTCACCGCAGCGTGGGCGCCATTGTTTCTGAGGCTTTCCTTGCTCATCGAATGCCATCGCTGGTGCGAGCAGGCCCTGGCTGCGCTGCCTGAAGGGTACGCAGACAAGGCAACCCAATTGGGGCTACAGGCAAGGTTGGCCGTCTCGGCAATGTTCACCCGCGGCAACGGGGATGATGTGCGAAAGGCCATCGAAAATGGGCTAAGGTTGGCCGACGAATTGGGCGACCTGCTGCATCAGCTGCATCTGCTCGCCGGTCTGAACATCTTCCTGACCCGCATCGGTGATTTCCAGGGCGCCATGGTGGTCGCCCAACGCAGCATCGCGATCGCTCGAGAGATCGGCTCACCCGCGGCGATCGCCACGGGAGAGTGGATGTTGGGCGTGTCCTACCACTTGCTAGGGGATCAGGCTAACGCTCAACGGCACTGCGAGCGCGGTGTCGCGCAGGCAGCGACCTCGGACGCCGCGCAGGTAGAATTCTTTGGCTACGATCACCGGATTGGCGGGCTAGTGGCGCTTGCGCGCGCCCTTTGGCTCAGCGGGTTTCCCGATCGGGCTGCCAGAACCGCGCGACGGGCGCTCGACGAAGCATTCAAGCGCGATCACCCAGTAAATCTGTGTATCGCCTTGATCTTTACGGCCACCGTGTTTCTTTGGCGTGGCGACCTTGATGAAGCGGAGCAGCTCATCCGACGCCTGGTCGCTCACGCCGCGCGGCATTCGCTTGGCCCCTATCATGCAGTCGGTTTAGCTTTGACCGGTGAGCTCGCCATTGCGCGCGGAGATCCGGCAGTGGGTGTTCCGATTTTGCGGCGTGCCCTCGGGATATTGCAGTCGGAGCAACATCACGTCCTGACGCCCGCTTTTCATCGGGCGCTGGCGGAAGGCCTGTTGCAGTCTGGAGAGATTGACGAGGCTGCGGCAGTGCTCGACGCCGCCTTGGCCCGGAACGAGGCCGGCGCTCAGGACGCATGCGAACCTGAACTGATGAGAGTTCGTGGTTGGCTCCAAAGCACCGTTGCCGATCCCGAAGCCGCCGAGCGGGCGTTCCAACTTTCCTTGCAACAAGCAAGGGCCCAATCGGCCCTCAGCCTCGAACTGCGCTCGGCTATGGGGCTTGCGCGTCTGTGGTCCAGCCGAGGCAAGTCCTCGGACGCCGCTGACCTGCTGCACAGCATCTATCAGCGCTTTGGGGAGGGATACCAGACAACGGACTTGATACTGGCAGCTCAACTCCTGGCGGAGCTCGGGCGGCGCGCTGCTCCCCGTGATACGGCCAGCGAACCGGTCTTACAGGCGGGCGATGACGCCGTTTAGCAACGGATAACGTGCTCCCCTCGGCCACCTCCGTTGCATCGCGCCTCGAGCGCTACTTCGCAGCAACCTCGATCGCCTTTGCCAAACCCTCCGGGTCGGTGAGGAACGGGGTGTGACCGGTTTGGAGGGTGATTTCGGTGCGCACCGGAGTGCTGGCTACCATCTTGGCCTGGAACGCTGGGCTGATCACCTGGTCGAGGGCGGTGTGAACGTATACCTTGTCGACCCGGCCAAATCTGGCATCGGTAACACGTACCGGAGTCGCAAGTGGCGCGAGCGGTTCATCCAGGATCAGGCTGGGGATCGCTGCCCGCAGCGGCGCAGGGGCGCCATTGGAGAACAGGTCGGCGCGCGCCGAATATTCGATCACGGCGATACCTTTGTCCTTCTGAATCTGCAGGTGCGGGCCGATCTTGGCGTCGGGGTCCTGGTTGGCCATCGACACCAGGGAGTCACCGTCATGCGGCAGGTAGGCCGCGACAAACACCAGGGTCTTGATCTTCTCCGGTGCCTTTTCGGCGGCGTCGGAGATGACGATGCCGCCAAAGCTATGGCCGACCACAACCGCCGGGCGACGGAACTTGCTCAGCGCCGCCACAACGACGTCGCGGTATAGGTCGAGACTCACCTTATCAGGCGCCCTCGGCGTCCCTGGGCGGCCCGGCAAGTTGACTGCCATGACTCTGTAGCCATCGGCCTTCAGCCTGGCGGTAACGTGACCCCAGACCTGAGCGCTTTCGAACGCGCCGTGGACCAGTACGATCGGCGGCTTTTGTGCAGCCATGGCGTTGGCGCCAAGGGTTAGGAAAGAAATGACGAGAGCGCCAATGGACAGTTTCATTATTGCGGTTCCTTCGAGTTTGAGCGGCATCGGTGCCGATGCCGTGGATAAAAAATGGCCAGTCGCTCCGGCGCGGCCAGCTGATGTGGGTAGGCGGCTCCGTCTCAGGCGGCCTCTCGCGTCTGGGATCGTTCGGCGAGTTGAGTGCGTCGCCAGCGGCCGGGAGTCTCGCCGACGAACCGTTTAAATACGGTCGAGAAGTGGGCCTGTGCCTGGAACCCCACCGTCAATGCAATGTCCAGCAGTTGGCGCGAGGTCTCGACGAGCAACCGTTTGGCGGCCTCGATCCTTTGCAGGAGAATGAAGTCGTGAGGCTTGCAGCCTGTCGCAATGCGGAACTGCGCTGTAAAGTGCGTGCGGGATAGCCCGGCTGCCGCCGCCATATCGGCAAGTGATATGGCTTCGGAGATATGAGCCTCTATATAGTCAGTTACCCGCTTCAAGCGCCACTTCGGCAAGGACGAGACGCGAGAGCTCCTTTGGCGGATCTGCGTTGTGCGCATTACGATCGCACGTGCCAGCGTCTCGACGTAACTCTCATCCGCGCCATCTTCCGCCGTCTGCACTGCTCGCGCGAGTTGATCGATCAGGGCGTCGCGAGAAAGCATGGTCGCAAGCAAGGCTCCGCCATACATGTCCGCGCTCGTCTCTGCGGTCTGTTGCTTGTGGATTGAACCGCCAGCAACGTACAGGTGCAGAAAATCCGCCGGACCCGCAAACTCCGCGTGCAGGGTTTGGGATGGGTGGCAGACGTAGGTCATGCCGGACGCCATTACACCGTCGAAGATCATCTCCCCGCCGCTTCGCAATCGGACGCGTGTCGGCGTCAGAGCGACGCCCAACACGAACTGGCCATCCGGCGCCACGACAGCCTCGCGCCGATCTTCTGTACGCGTGTCGGTCCAGCGAGCCACGATAATTTCGGGCTGCGGGCTGAGGCTGCAAGGCTGCTCTTGCCACAAGCCTCCAACATGCGCACCGCGAGGAGCACCGCTGGCCGGGCCGAGGCGGGGCTCCCATTGAGAATTGAGCATCGTCATTTCATGAGCCCTCCGTGATCTCATCGTCGACACCAGCCGATGGCGCTGGCGAGGCGGCGAAAGGATCAATCTAACGGGGACTCCGGCGTGTGGCGTGTCACCCCTCGTCACGCTGGGTTAAGCGTTGTCAGCTACCGTCAACACAGTAGCGAGGTGACGTTAGGGGACGCGGCAGTCCGTTCCCGCGGCGGCCGAAGGAGTGCCGCCTGCGTCGCCCCGTTCCCCGCGATCGCAGTCGGGATAAGGGACTCCACCCAGTCGTACGGTTACGCAATCTGAAACCGTTCTCGAAAGCCGGGATCGCGCTTTTTCCCCATCCTCTGCCGCGCCGCTTCGAACGGACGGTTTTCTCAAAGCATCTGGAGTGTCACATGAACGAACTCATTACCGCGGACCGTGAGGTAGCCACGCTGGAGACAGCGCCCACTCGTTACGTCGAAGGCGCTGGGATCAGGTTCGCTTATCGCCGGATGGGCCCGTCCACGGGAACACCGTTGGTTCTGCTGCAGCACTTCTCGGGGAACATCGACGCGTGGGACCCCGCCGTCGTGAACGCCCTGGCGGTCGATCGTCCCGTGGTCGCTTTCGATAACGCGGGCGTCGGCCGCTCGACAGGCAAAACCCCAGACAGTGTTGAGGCCATGGCCCGCGACGCTGTTACCTTCATCGAACAGCTCGGTTTCTCCGAAGTCGACCTGCTGGGCTACTCCCTCGGCGGCTGCGTTGCCCAGCAGATGGCGGCCGAGCACGGCCCGCTGGTCCGCAAGCTCATTCTCGTCGGCACCGCGCCGCGGGGCGGCGAAGAGCACCTGCTGGCCGTCCTGAAGGAGGCATTTTCCCGCAGCGAAACGCCCGATCCGCGGCTGCCGTTGTTCTTCACCCGATCGGCCGCGAGCCAGGCCGCCGGCAAGGCGTTCCTGAAGCGTGTCTACACCCGCAAGGAAGATCGGGACACTGATAGCGGCAGCGCCGTAACCGATCCTCAGGCCAAGGCGCTGATCACGTGGTGCGCCACGCCCGATCCCGAGCACACCATTCTGCGCGCTATCACCCAGCCCGCCCTCGTGGTCAGCGGCAGCAGCGACACCATGCTGCCGGCAGACAACGCCTACGCGATGTTCAAGGGTCTGAGCAACGCTCAGTTGGTCCTCTATCCCGACTCCGGCCACGGCGCCCTGTTTCAACACCACGAGTTCTTCGTCAGCCACGTCCAGACCTTCCTGAACGCGTAACCCAACATGACCCCCGACCCGGTCCTTCGCGCGACAGGCGGTGCGGTCCTGGTTAACGCGAAACTTCCCTTGTCACGTGTGGAGTCGCAAATGAGCGAACTGTCATCAACTCACGAGCGTCTCGACGCTGAATTCGCCCGCGAGGTGGAAGAAAACCAGCTGCGACTTCGCGGCTCCTTGCGGGCCACCTACGACTTTATCGTTTGTGGATCCGGCTCGTCCGGTGCTGTCGTGGCGCGACGGTTGGCCGAAAACCCGGCCGTCTCGGTGCTGCTGATCGAGGCCGGCGGAAGCGACCGCGTTCCCGAAGTGGAAATGGCCGCGGCGTGGCCGATGAATCTGGGCAGCGCGCGCGACTGGGGTTTCACGGCATTGCCCAATCCGCACCTCAACGGGCGCGCCATCCCGATGAGCATGGGCAAAGTGCTGGGCGGAGGATCCAGCATCAACGTCATGCTCTGGGCTCGTGGTCACAAGACCGACTGGGATTACTTCGCTGCGGAATCCGGCGATCCAGCCTGGAGCTATGACTCCGTTCTGGCCATATACCGCGAGATCGAAAACTGGCAGGGCAAACCCGATCCAGCCCGACGCGGACGCGACGGTCTTCTCTACATCACGCCACCGACCGAGCCGAATCCCGTCGCGGCCGCGATGCTGGACGCCGCCACCGAACTTGACATCCCTGTCTTCGACGATGTGAACGGCTCCATGATGGAAGGCCCAGGGGGTGCTTCCTACTTCAACCTGCGCATCCGCGACGGTCGGCGGCAGTCGATTTTCCGGTCCTACACATTCCCGCTGATGAACCAGCCAAACCTGACGGTGCTGCCCGGCACCCTGGTCACACGCGTGCTCATTGAACGGGGAGCGGCGATCGGCGTGGAGTGCCTGCTCGATGGTCGGCGCCATCGCTTCCGCGCTTCGCAGGAAGTGATTCTGTCCCTGGGGGCCGTGCACACCCCAAAGGTACTGATGCAGTCCGGCGTTGGCGATGCTGAAACGCTGGCCTCCGTGGATATCCCGTTGATCCAACATCTCCCGGGAGTGGGCGCCAACTTCCAGGACCACATCATGGTCTCGAGTTGCATCTGGGAATATCCGCAGCCGATTCCCCCCCACGGCAATGGCGGCGAAGCCACCCTCTTCGCCAAGAGCGCGCCGGAGTTGGACAGTCCTGATATCCAGTTGCTCCAGATCCAGTTCCCAGTCCCAACCCCTGAGCTCGCAGCGCGCCACATCATACCGGCCGGATCCTGGGGGATCTTTCCGGCGCTGCTGCGCCCGCACAGTGTGGGTCGTCTGCGCCTGACAGGCGCAAAACCCGAAGATCCGATACAGATCGATTCGCAGATCCTTTCTGATCCTGCTGACCTGACAGCCTTGCGGCGATGCGTGGAGCTCGCGCGTCAGGTCGGCAACGCGAAGGCGCTTCGGGGGTTCGTGAAGCGGGAGGTCATGCCAACGGCGCTCACCTCTGCCGCCATGGACAATTTTATCCGCGACGGCGTAACGACCATTTGGCACCAGAGCTGTACTGCCAAGATGGGGCGGGATGGCATGTCCGTCGTGGACAGCCGCCTCAAGGTCTACGGCGTCGACCGCCTCCGTATCGCGGACGCCTCCGTGATGCCCCGGGTTCCTCTGGCTAACACCATGGCCCCCAGCGTCATCATCGGCGAGCAGGCAAGCCGAGCAATCGCCCGTGAACGTCGGATTTGATCCCCACCCTTCAAACTTAGCAGGAAACACTTGGATGAAATTTATAACGTATTTAAAGCAGGCGGCATCTACCGCGCTCTTGGCTCTCAGCGCCATTGGCATGTTGACCATGCCAATGGGTACAGCTTCGGCCGCCACGCCCGAATCGACGAAGGCCACCATTGTTCTGGTCCACGGTGCGCTGGCAGACTCATCGAGCTGGGATGGTGTCATCTCCAAACTTCAGGCTGACGGCTATACAGCCATCGCCGCTCCCGACCCGCTGCGCAGCCTCGCGAGCGACTCGGACTATGTCTCCGACATTGTCAGAAACGTCCACGGGCCGGTGGTCCTGGTCGGCCACTCCTATGGAGGTTCGATCATCACCAACGCCGCAACCGGTGCCGATAATGTCAACGCCCTGGTCTATGTGGCGGCCTACGCTCCGGAAGCTGGCGAGAGCGCATTCGATCTCACTGGCAAGTTCCCGGGAAGTATCCTCGCTGAGGCGTTGGCCCCGCCGGTTGCCCTGGCGGACGGTGCCCACGATCTCTATCTCCAACAGGACGAGTTCCGGCCCGTATTCGCGGCTGATGTTCCGGAGAAGCAGGTCAAGCTCCTGGCGGCGACACAGCGTCCCGTGACGGACGTAGCCCTCATGGGAGCCTCCGGGGCGCCAGCGTGGAAGAGCATTCCGTCCTGGTTCGTCTATGGCAGCGCCGACAAGGTCATCCCACCGGCTGCACACGCCTTCATGGCGCAGCGTGCGGGTGCAAAGGACACCATCGTCGTGAAGGGCGCTCCCCACGTCGTGATGATCTCCAATCCGTCAGTTGTAGCTGACCTCATCGAAAAGGCTGCGGTAGCGACCGTGAAATGAGTTATATCGCGCGATCTACCCGTAGGTCCTTTCTAGGATCCACTCTTGCATCCTTATTGCTTTCCCAGACGGGTTTGCTCGTTCCACGCACGGCCCGCAGCGAAGTTGGTGGGCAGAGTACTCCGCCGGATGGGCCTCTCGACAGGCATTACGGTGCCAAGCGCGTCTTGATTTTGGGTGCGGGGTTGAGTGGGCTTGCGGCCGGGCACGAACTCGCGCAGGCAGGCCATGATGTGACCATCCTCGAAGGACAGCGGCGGCCGGGTGGCCGCGTGCTCACGCTTCGTCAACCATTTTCCGACGGACTGTATGTTGAGGCGGGCGCGGGCCGTATTCCGCCTAATCATGCCTGGACACTCACGTATGCAAGGCGCTTTGGACTTTCGACCGAGCCATTTTCCCCGGCCTCACTCACGCCGCTGTTGAATATTGGCGGAAAATCAATACCCGTTACTCCAGGAACTGATCTGAGGCAATACCTCGATTTCTCTCCCGAGGAAAAGCGGATCGGAATCTCGGGGATGTTACAGAAGTACGTTATCGACCCAGCGCAAGAAGTTGCCGCCGCGGGAGATATGACTGCTCCGGACTGGCCCCCTGCTTCGCTGCGACAGTTTGATCAAGGCACTTTCGCCGACTTTATCCGCAGCAGGGGCGCGTCCGCGGCCGCGGTGCAATTCTTGCAGCTCGGAGCTTATCCAATGGAAGCGTCGGCCCTGTTCATCCTGCGCGTCCTGGCAACGACAGATTTCAAGAACCTGACCAAGATCAAGGGCGGGAACGAGTTGCTTCCGGCGGCAATCGCCGCTCGGCTAGCCGGCAGAATCGCCTACGGCGCACGCGTGGTGCGCATCGAGCAGGATGCAAAGAGTGTCCGCGCCATCTTCACGCAAAACGGGCTGCAGCAGTCGCTGCAGTCGGATGCGATAATCTGCACCATCCCGTTTAGCATTTTAAAGACCATCGAAATTCACCCACGTTTCACGTCGCTGAAGCACCAGGCAATGGACCAGCTTCGCTATGCTCCGGTTGTGAAGGTGGCTCTTCAGACGAAGAGCAGGTACTGGCAACAGCAGGGGCTCAGCGGTTTCGCGGAGATGGATCATTCCGCGGAAATCTGGAGTCCCGGTTGGGACCGGCCGGGCAGGTCTGGAATCCTGCAACTTTACCAAGAGGGCGAGCGGGCTCTGCAACTTGATCAAATGAGCGAGGACGCGCGCTTGATGTATGCAGCGGATTTCGTCGGTCGCGTCTTCCCAGGCCTACAAGCCGACAGAGAGCGCGGCGTTTCGTTCTCCTGGCAGCACAACGAGTGGGCGCGCGGAGCGTATTCTGAGTTGCGTCCAGGGCAGGTGTTCGCATTCTCTCCAGTGCTTGCGAGTCGGGAGGGCCGAATTCACTTCGCCGGAGAACACACCTCGGCAGAGCCTGGATGGATGCAGGGTGCTCTCGCGTCCGGTTACCGGGCAGCCAAGGAAGTGAATGAAATAGTGACCTATACCGCGTAAGCCGTGACGAATATGCAGGTAGGCGCTCTTCGTGGGTCGCGAAAGAGCTTCCGGCGGCCGGTTTTCGCGTCCGAGGATTGGAATTGGGAAGCAGCATGTCAGAAACGCCCCGTTCAGCCGAGTTTGGAGGTCTGTGATGTTTGGGAGACTCTCAGAGGTAGGCGCTGTGCTTTACGCAAGTTTGGCTTTGGGAGGTGCGGCCATAGCCGGCGCACCGCAGGAGTTCCAGGTCTCGAACACGCCCGTCGTGATGGAACATGTGACAATCGAGACTTCCACACGCTATCAACTCGTGACATCTCGGCTCGACGACGAGGTCAAGCGGTTCGACGAAAGCTATCGCAAACTCCTCAAGGATGACAAGATCGACGAACTTCGTGCGAAGCTGACCCAAGGCTTGGAGCCAGATGGCTTCATGATTCACTTCGTAGCGGAGCAAGGTGGTTTGCTGGCACTGGAAGGAAGACCCCAACAGGGGAGCGTCTACTATCTCGGCAACGTTGTTGCTGCCGCCCGGATGACGAAGCTGAATTTCAGTGCTGCGCTCTACGCCCCCCTGCGGCTCAATGTGTATGAGAATGCGCACGGCGGAACGACCTTCGAATACGATAAGCCCTCGACGCAGTTTGGGCAGTTCCACAATGCCGATATCGACAAGGTTGCTCAGAGCCTCGATGACCGCCTGCTACGTCTGATCAAAAAGGTGAGCGCTTGAGGCGCTTACAATCGCCGCACGAGTGCGGAACCACATCGGATATGAGCAATAGTAGATTTCATGTCCTCTCGATGCCCGACAGCACTGCATTCGCGCCACAGGGTGCGTTGTCCCTTTGGCCGAGCCTCAGAAATCGTGGCCAGAAATTCCTGCCAAAGAGGGAAGACAGATCATGATGATCAACAGGCGTACCTTCTCTGCCATCGCAATGGTCGGCGCTGCCGCGTCGCTGGTCTCCACACGCGGCATGGCCGCAACTCCTGTTCCGGCGAAGGCGTGCAACGTTGTCCTCGTGCACGGCCTGTTCGCTGACGGATCATGCTGGTCCGAGGTGATCGCACGATTGCAGGGGGCGGGACTCAACGCCACGGCCGTGCAAAGCCCGCTGACGACGTTGCCTGGAGCGGTCGCATCGGCGCAGCGCGTGTTGGATCGGCAGGATGGTCCGACTGTGCTAGTCGGGCATTCCTTCTCCGGAATGATTGTCACCGAAGTCGGCGTGCATCCGAACGTGTCGGCTCTGGTCTATGTGGCGGCGCGGGCGCCGGACGCGGGCGAGGACTACACGGCCTTGGCCAACACTTTTCCGACGCCCCCCGCGTCCGCCGGCATCCTATTCGACGGCGATGAAGGGCGTCTCAGCGAGGCGGCGTTTCTGCGCGATTTCGCGGGCGACCTGCCGGAAGCGAAAGCGAAGGTTCTCTATGCTGTCCAGGAGCCGTTCCAAAAGTCCCTGCTGACAGGCAAAACTACGCACGCGGCCTGGCGGTCGAAGCCAAGCTTCTATGCCGTTTCGACGGAAGATCGGACGATCAATCCGGACCTCGAACGCTTCATGGCCAAGCGCATGGGCGCCAAGACCATCGAGGTGAAATCAAGCCATCTCTCGCTGATCTCCCATCCCGACGAGATCACCGGGCTCATTCTGGAAGCCGCCGGACAGCATAGCTGATGAAATGGCAGGTGTTCTGGGGCGGGTAGAAGTCACCGCCCCCAGAGTCGACGGGTTCACGTCAAAGCATGGAGAAAACCATGAAACGTTTCGGGTCTGCCGCCTGGAGCGGAAAGCTGCGCGATGGCAAGGGCACCGTTTCGACGGAGAGCCATGCGCTGGACAGCTACGTACAGCGTGCGCCGGAGTTTGCGCGATCGGCGCAACCGTCTTAACCGGAAAGAGGCCGCCGCTAGGGGGAGAGCTGTTTGTTGGCTGCGGTGGCGGCGGCGTTCCTGCCGCCCAATCTCGTCCAGACCGGTGTCTATTTTCTACCGATTTTCTACCGTCCCGCTGAGACCAGGCAGCATGCGAGCGCAAACCAAAATGGGTAAACTATTGACTCTGGGGTGTTTCGCTCATACTCGCTTGTGCTCACTAACGTCCGAATCGGCCTGTCACACCGGAGGTCGTCGCGGCATGACGTACGCGCCGTCTATGACAGGCTGGCTTGGTTCGTCAACGGCATAGAGCTCAACAGAATTGTGCCAAACACAAGTTTCCGGATGGAGCGCTTTCGGGTGATGCTGGAATAGTCAAAAATAAAAGCTTAGCTGGGTCAGCGAATATACTGCAAACGTCGCACATGCAATGAAGACCACAAGCAACAACAACCGCCTGCAGTTCAACACCGGACCAGACCCTACGCGCACGCAAATGGTGGGATTCTGTGGCGGCTGTGGGTGCGTTCTCGAACCCCTGGATTACTTACATTGCCGCACGTGCTACCGCGCCAAAAAGCAGACCTCCCGACGGTACAACCGCGCAACCGCACGGCGGCAACTCGAATTTGTGTTGGAGCGCGTCAAATACGTGGCCGACCACCCGTTGCTTTTCCACTGGGTTCCCACAACCGTCATTCTGTTTGGCAGCATGTTAAAAACGGACGAGGACAAAGTGGGGGACATCGATCTGGACATCGGGGGGGAGGACGCTTTTAACCTGGGATACGAGTCGCGCGAGGACAAATGGGAGTGGATAAATACCACCCCAAATGATGCGGGCCCGCTCGATCAAGTAAATGTGCCACAGAAAAAGGCACTGTCATTCATTCGTAAGGGCGCAACTCTACTTACACTGACCTCATTTAGCCGCCGGTTTCCTATGGTGGGTGGCGGACGCCCTTTCCCGTTCAAGGTCGTGTGGACACGAGAGGGTTCAATCGACAAAAAGGCCCTCACCGAAATAATCGAAGGCGATCGCCCCGGGTTCCTCGCCGGTTCAATCAAGGAACGGGCGGACTCCGTTGCCGAACAGCGCGCACAATTCGAAGCTGCCCGTTCGTCCGAGCCATAACCCCTGGCGGCCGGCGGCTCGAAGTGTGCGCGGACGTAACTGGATGCTCGTTGAGCCAATGAGTTCCGGGAGGGTGTTTGTGAGCACTCCGTTAATCCCGTTATATAAGACGACGGCGGCCAAGTCGTCCACCAAGCGACGCCGAGCCGGTGACGATTCTTAGAGCGTTGATCTACGGTGCGGCTAGCCGCCCGCTTGCGCCGCGCGTCCAGAACTACCTTGAGGTTTTAGGACGGCAGCGCCTCGATCGCCTCTACCGTCATAGCGGTCGGCAGCTGCTTGAACAGCTCGCTCAGGTAATCCAAAGGCTCCACTCGTTGGCGCGTGCGCTGAACGGTGGGCGAAAGACTTGACCGTAAGCGCACCACCACCGTCCAATGCAACTCTGAAATCACACTACCGGCGGCGAGTGAGCGCTCTCGACTCGCTTCCTGAGCCAGTCCTGAACTGCAGGATTTCCTCGGTGAGGACCGGCTGATTTCCCGAGTTAGGGACCACCTGACTGGGTCACTGGCGGAGCCGAAGGCGACGATTATTACGCATCTTTAAACGGGGCTACTTGGCATGGCGTCGTGCGTCTAGGGATGCCTGAAGAGATCGCTGCCACAAAACATGGGCCAGAGCGCCCAAACGCGCATCCTGACGGTCTGATCGGAAGAATTCGACCTGCCGCCCTCCCACGAATGCGGAGGGTCGTCCGACTCAGCGGTTCTTCAGCATCCTGCTAGGGGAAAGTGTCGCGCTTGGCGAAGATGCTTGTCATTTCCGCCATGTTCTCGGTTCCCCAGGTGCACAGCGGGACGATCGCGTCGGCCAGGCTGCGACCGAGCGGGGTCAGCGCGTAGTCCACACGCGGCGGCACCTCCTTGTAGTCGGTCCGCGCCAGCACGTGATCGGCCTCCAGATCCTTCAATGGCTGCTATTCATAACTCCCCACAATCTTCACGCCCCGCGTGACATCCGTCGAGAAGCGGCAGGCCGTACTGACTGTTGCTCACGCATGGCGGGCCTTCAGGGGTTTTCGCCTTTGCGTGAGACGGAGAGCTGGCTGGTATCCTTTGGGAAGCGCTGAGGATTGCCAAGGAGCTCGACCAGCCGTGTCTCGCATTCGGAAAACGAGTACCCGCGCCGCTGCGAGATCATGAAGGTGAGTGGGCGCATGTGCCATGCGCGCCGTTGGAGTTCGACGAGTGTTGCATTCGCGAGGTCTTCCGCAACCATATGACGCGGCATGTGCCCCCAGCACAAGCCTCCCCTGAGCAGATCGTGCTTCGCGCCGAGGTCATTCACCAGCCACTGGCGTTCGCTGGCGACTCCCTGTTGTGTCTTTTCCGAATCGGGCTGATTGTCGGTTACGACGAGCTGGATGTGTCGGCCAAATTCCTCCCGCGGGATCGGCCCCGCGATTGCGGCCAGCGGATGCGATGGCGCACAGACGGTCACCATTTGCACTTCACATAAATGCTGCCTTTCTATGGTACCCGGGCTCAGCTCCGGCACGTCCGTGATCGTCACCGCCAATGCGCACGTGCCTTCGAGAACCAAACGCTCGCCGCCCTGCATGGTCGTAATGCGCAGATTGATTGCAACGGTTGAAAAGTCCGCCTGCAGGCCGCGCAGGCATTCGATCAAGTGCGCGCGCGGAAAATAGGTATCCACAGCAATCGAGACTTGCGGTACCCCGGCTTCAGCAATTGAAACCGCGCGCGTCTTCATTTCCTCGGTGCGTGAGATCACCGCACGAGCATCCGGCAGGAGGCTGCGGCCCGCGGACGTAAGCGTCGCTTTGCGGGTGTTGCGCTCGAACAGCTCCACATCAAAGGCCCCCTCGAGTGCCTTGATCGCGTGACTGATCGCCGACTGTGCACGGTTCAGCTCCCGTGCAGCCCCGGAAAAGCTTCCTTGGTCACACACGGCAACGAAGGCCCGAAGTTGATTGATGGTGACGTTATCGAGCATAACTATCTAAAGAGTAGATGATCCTTATCGATATTTAGTCAATTGTCTTCATGAGTAAAGACCTCAGATCCACGGTAAGCAGTTCCCTGCTTCCGTACAACTCCAAGGAAAAACGCACGTCATGAACAGACTGAATGGAAAGACCGCCGTGATCACCGGTGGCGCTACCGGCATCGGCCGCGCCGCAGCAAAGCGCTTCATCGAGGAGGGCGCCTTCGTCTTCATCTTCGGCCGCCGGCAGGAAGCGCTCGACGCCGCTGTGGCCGACCTCGGGCCCAATGCTCGCGGGGTGAAGGGCTCGGTCTCCGATCTGGCCGACCTCAACCAACTCTACGCGGCGGTGAAGGCCGAGCGCGGAACCCTCGACATCGTCTTCGCCAATGCCGGGGCGGGAAGCCAGCTTGCGCTCGGCAAGATCACCGCCGAGCACATTGACGAAACCTTCGACACCAATGTGAAGGGTACGATCTTCACGGTCCAG
>JAQGOG010000145.1 GCA_028293765.1 Gammaproteobacteria bacterium | reverse complement strand
CCATGCTGACCGCAGAGGCGCCATCCGAGGCAGTGTCCACTGCATAGCCGCCGGCGCGCAGCATCGCCACCAGGCCTCGCAGCAACGCCGGATAGTCATCGACGAGCAGGATGCGAGCCAAGCACGTACTCCGATAAAACCGTGACAGGTTAGCGACAGTATGACCGCATATCGTGCACAGACTCCATAGAGACAGGCCAAGGACTGGAGCGGCGCTCTTGGGCAACACTAGACGGCAGGAGGGCGTGAAGGGCTTGAAGGAACTGATGGTCGTGCGCGCCGGGCATCCGCTCGAGACTTGGCCTGACGCAGAGAAGGAACGGGCTGATCCTGTTCCCGCGATCGTGTTCATACGGTCGCGCAAGTGACGACCAGCTCACATCATGCGGCGCAGCATGCTGCCCTGCCGCAATCGGCACCCCAACCTGTGACGCCGGTCGCACCCGTCATGCCGACTTGGTCAAGCTCTTTGCGACCAAAGGCGGCAACACTGTACCGACGATTACGGCTAAGGGGGACGGGATGTCCCCGGTGCACTATGAGACCCGGAAATCCTGCCCCGCCCACCGGGGAGATCACCCCCGACACTGCCGGTGAGTGGTTGTCGATGGTCGCGCGCGCGACAGGGTATGGCGTGACGCTCCTCGACGCGCAGTATCACATCGTCTGGGCGAACGACGCCTTCACCGACCTGAGCGGCTATAGCGCAGCCGAGTTCATCGGCCGCAAGTCCAGTGAGCTGTTGTATTTCGACGGCACCGACCCCGAGACCATCGCGCGCATCCGGCAGGCGATCAGGTCCGGGCGCGGCATTCGCTTCGAGATTCTCGTTCGCAGCAAGGACGGTCACGAGTGGTGGCTCGATTCCGATGCGCGGCCACTGCACGACGGACAGGGTGCGATCAAAGGCTGGGTCAGCATCCAGAGCGACGTGACCAGCGAGGTGCTGAAGCGCGAGGCCTCACGGCGTAACGAGAGTCGGGCCCAGATGATGATCGAGGGCGGCAACATCGGCACTTGGGAATGGGACGCCAGGACCAACCTGGTCGAGACCAACTCGGTGTTCATGACCACGCTGGGTTATCCCCACGACGAGTGCTTTCACAGCATCGACTGGCTGCGCGAGCTCACTCACCCGGAAGACCGGTCCGAATGCGACCGCAGTATCCAGGACGTCCTGGAGGGTCGCAGGCACATGGTTCGCGGGCATCACCGGTTGCGTGCGAAGGACGGGTCCTGGCGTTGGATACTCGGTGCGGGTGGAGTTCTCGAGCGGGGGGCGGACGGCATCCCCGCGCGCATTTTCGGCGTGCAGTTCGACATTACCGAACAGAAAGTCGCAGATGAGCAGCGCCAGCAGCGGATCTCATTCCTCGCCTACCACGATGCATTGACCGGCCTCGCGAATCGTCTGGGATTGCGCTCGAAGCTCGAAGAAATGCTGCAGACTTCGATTCAGACGGGCACATCGCTTGCGGTGCTGCTGATCGACCTCGATCGGTTCAAATACGTCAACGACACTCTCGGTCATGACGTAGGCGACGAGTTGCTCGTTGAAATCGCTCGCCGTCTGACGGATACGGTTCGCGCATGTGATGTGGTCGCAAGGCTCGGCGGCGACGAGTTCGTGCTGGTACTCGATGGGCTGCCTGATGAAGGTCACGTCAATGCAGCCGTGCAAAAGCTGTTCAGACAGCTGCGCGGCAACTTTCTACTCGCCAGTCGGACCGTGTACACCACCTGCAGCATCGGAATCAGCCGCTTTCCCAAGGACGGCGCCGATGCCTCGACGCTGCTCAAGCATGCGGATCTCGCGATGTACAGCGCGAAAGCCCAGGGTGGGGATTCCTATCGCCTGTTCGAGAACGCGATGCGGCCGGGTACCGACCGACTGTCCCTCGAGGTCGAGTTGCGCGAAGCCCTCGAGCGCAACGAGCTGGAACTGTATTACCAACCGCGGATCGATACCGTCACGGGACGGCCGACGGCGGTGGAAGCGCTGCTGCGCTGGAACCATCCGGTGCGCGGCCTCGTGTTGCCGGGACTGTTCATTCCCATGGCCGAGGAAACCGGCCTCATCGAGTCGATCGGCCAGTGGGTCATGGAGAGAGCGTGTCAGGAGGTCAGGGCGTGGCTCAACAGGGGCGGCGAGCCCTTGCGTGTGTCGGTGAACCTCTCGCCCGTACAGTTTGCGCGTGAGGAGTTACCCGAGCGCGTGGCGGCGGCACTGGCGGCCGCGACGTTGCCGGCGGAACTGCTGGAGCTCGAAATTACGGAGACTGTCGCGATGAGGTCGCCAGAGCTCGCGGCACGCCATCTCGCGCGGCTGCGGGCCTTGGGGGTCTCGCTCGCGATCGATGACTTTGGTACCGGGCACTCGTCGCTATCGCGGCTCAAACTGCTGAACGTCGATTGTGTGAAAATCGATCGATCGCTGGTCAAGGACTGCACCGCCGATCCCCATGACGCGGCACTGTGCCGCGCGGCAATCGCGCTCGGGCTTGACCTTGGCCTCGAAGTCGTCGCGGAAGGGGTCGAGACACAGGAGCAGCGCCAATTCCTGGCGCAGGAACATTGCAGCACCATTCAAGGTTATCTCCTCGCAGCCCCGATGCCGGCGCGCGAGGCGTTCTCGTTCGTGCGATCGCTGCTCGAAGTGCCCCGGCTACGCGGCGCGCTCGGTAAGTAAGCTCGCCCCGGGCCTCAGGGCTGACTTCAGGCGAAGGCGCCGGTCCGCGTGGTCGGCGGATGAAAGCGCTTCACCGCCACGATGCCGAAGACGATAAACACCACCATCACAACGACCTGCGCGGCAATGAACGGTCCTTCGGACTGGGTCGGCGCCAGCCGCTGTAAGGACGGTATCTTTTGGAATGACTGCACGACGCCGACGAAGACATTCAGGTAGAGGGCCATTGTCGCGGTCGCTATGTAAATCCAGCGCCACGCACCCGCGAGGTGATACACGTACACCGCGAGGAGCGCGATTGCGAGAATCACCAGCGACAGGGCGCCGATGATCTCGGGCGGTCCAAAGCTCGTGAAATGGAACATGAATCCGGTGACGCTGGTCAGGACCGTGGTCGCCAGGAAAAGCCCGGTCCACGCCTCGAGCCGCTTTCCGCTCCACCATCCGTAGACGACTACGAGTCCGGAGAAAATACCGATCAGGCTGATCACTACATGGAGCAACGTGAAGGTTGCCGTCGACATCCCCAGAATCATGACGCGCCTCCCGTGACAGTGCTTTTGCAGCACCTTTGCTTGAGGACGGTACACTAATTCAGGCTTCCCGGGGGCGGCTTGAAGATTTCCGCCGTGATCTGTCGCATTTTGGTGAGGTTGAAAGGAGCGCCGGGTTTCGTTCGTATTCCGGCGACGGGTTATTCTCGAGGTCGCACTGCGGCTATCAGCAGCGCCGCCGGCCCGGATGCATGCGGACGGCATCTCAGTAGTCCGTCCGTCGGGGAACAGCGTGCAACATCGATGGCGGACAGTGTCTCCAGATTGCCGGCGGCATTCTCGACTTGCACGGATCCTGACAGACAACACACCAGCGTCTCCGTCCAACCTGATGTTTGAATGACCTCAGCCGTCGCGAGTCCCGTGAGCCGAACGTGTGCGTGGATGCGCTCTTTTGCGACGATCAGATTCAGATCGGTGGCCGGGCCGTCGAGCAGGGTGCACTCCGTTTCCCACCCGCCATCGAAGCAGGCCATCTGCCCGACGGTTGAGAGCCTCGCGAGCCCATGGAGGCCAAAGTCGAGCTCGACCCCGGCGCCGCGTACGAGTACCAGGGTCCGCTCGTAGCCGTCGAAGCTCGAGAAGGGCCCCGCCCGATCGATCGTTGCCAGACTCAGCCGCCAGTCGAATGCGGCCGTATCGGCGGGGGCGCGATGGATTTCCCGTGTAATGCCCCCACCGTTTTTCCACGGCACGGCTGCGTAACCGCTCTCTCGTAGCACGATCATTGATTGCCTGCGCCTCCCGCGCCATTTGTGCACCAGGTGCCCACTGCTGCGTTTATACAGTTGAGGCGCCTGAAGCCGGGCCCCGATTATTGGCTACACGGCGAGAGAAATATGCAAAACATGGGCAATTACGTGCGAAATACGGCGCTCGCGCTCGCGTTTTCTGTGGCGCTCAGCGCGTGCGTAGTCGTTCCGGCCCGTGGCTATTACGTCGGCAGTGCGGTCGCGGTTGAGCCACCACCGGTCCGGATCGAGACGTATGGAGCTGCACCTTACCCCGGCTATATCTGGGCGGGCGGCTACTGGAACTGGGTCGGCGGTCGTCACGAGTGGGTGCCTGGCCATTGGGAGGCACCACGTCGCGGCTACCGTTGGGAACCGCACCGCTGGGTCCGTGAACGCGACGGGTGGCATATGCATGGCGGCCATTGGGTGCGCTAAGCGTTAGTTCAGTCGCGACGCCGGTCCGGTCACAGACCAAGCTTGCCAGGAAGGTATTTTCTGGCGATTGTGCGAAGCACACCCGCTGCGCATTTCCTGAGGTTCCGGCGACTGCAATGACATCCGCCCCGCCCGTTGAATTCGCTCGGATCGCCGCTCACCTCAAGAAACGGCGGGAGCAGGTTTTCTCCTGCTGGCGTCGTGCGGTAGACAGCGATCCGAAAGTGAGCGCCTCCGCATCCCTCGTTCGGGGGCAGTTCATCGATCACATGCCACGCATTCTTGACGCGTTCGATCGTGCCCTACGCGCGCGAGGCAGGGATGTGGAGGCTGCCGCCGAGGCTGATGAGCTCGCCGGCGCCGCCGATCATGGCGAGCACCGCTGGCTGCACGGCTACAACTCCGGGGAAACGATGCGCGAATGGGGCCACCTGCACCTCTGCCTGCTCACGGAGCTCGAGTCTTTTGCGCTTGCCGAGGCGAATGCCGCTCGGTCAGTAGTGAGCGAGGTGCGGACCATGCTCGCGCAACTCTTTGTCGACTGTATGGTCGAGAGCGCATCGAGCCACGCTGTCCTGGAGCGGGCCGAGGCAGAAGGCCGGCTGCGCGAGTTGGAGCGCGTGCTCGAGCAACTGCGCACGGTCGAGCGCGAACGGACCGAGCTCTGGCGGGAGGCGGCCCACGATTTGCGGGGAAATGTAGGAGCCGTAAAGCTCGCCGCCACCGCGCTCGGGCAGGCCGTGGCAACCCCCGACCTGCCGACATTCGTAAGCCTCGTGCGCAGTGCGGATTCGTTGGATACGCTGTTGAACGACCTCATCGAGCTCACGCGTCTCGAGGCGGGCCGTGAGCAGCGCAACGTCGTGACGTTCGATGCCCGGAGCGTGATTTCAGAGCTCTGCGATTCACTGCAGCCGCTTGCCGCCAAGCGCCGGCTATTTCTCAAGTTCGACGCGCCGCCGGCGCTGCTGGTCGATGGAGACTCGATCAAGGTGCGGCGCATTGCGCAGAATCTCATCCTCAATGCACTCAAGTACACGGAAAAGGGCGGTGTGCTGGTGTCCTGCGCGGAGGTTGGATCTGGAGAGGTGCGGCGCTGGGCGCTGTGCGTCCAGGATACCGGTGTTGGTCTTGATGACGGCGCAGCAGCGCCGCTCGTCCAGATGATCAGCGAGGCAACCAAAGAGGCTCACGCGATCGCGCGCGAGGCCGCAGAGAGGGAGCCAGGCGCGCTGGCCTTGTCTATCGCCCCAACACTGCGTTCCAAGTCAGGGGAGCGCGCGGAATCGGAGCAGCCGAGCGAAGGCGTCGGCCTGTCGATCGTCAAGCGACTGTGCGAGTTGCTCGATGCCGGCATGGAGCTCGAGACGCAGCGCGGGCGTGGCACAACCTTCCGTATCGTCTTCCCGAGCGAGTATCTGACGTAGCGTTCCTGGCCAGCGCCGCGGAAAGCAGGCGGTGGATTGGCTAGCGGGCGGCGCTCGACGTCTTCTTCTTCTTCTTCTTGGGGAGCTCCTGCTCCGCTGTCAGCCGCTTCCACAGGCGGTCCAACTCAATCGCGGCCATGCCCGCCACGGGCAGTGAAATCTGTGCTGTTACGTCATCGATGCTGTTGTTGACGTAGAGAACCGCCAGGGCACCGGCGCGGCGTCCAAAACTGAGCGAGCGGCCCAGTGCGGTGTGCCGGTCCGCCGCGACCGCGGTCGTCTGGTCCTCCAGAGCGGCCAGTATGCGGTCCGACAGACCCCAGGTCACGGCGATACGTTTTGCGACGCCGGCCGACTGAGTATCCAGCAGCGAGGCTATGACGCCTGCGTCGGGGCGGAGCTTTGTATGCTCCTCGTACAGATCCAGCACTACGCGAAAGACGACGATGCCGGCCAGCCCCGAGACCAGGCCGAGCAGCTGCGCGGCAAACGGATCGGATTTTTCGACGATCGCCGCGTGCGTGACAGTTGCACTTGCCGAGCGGAAGGTGTGCTCCCAGGCGATCTCGGGAAAGCGCGGAAAGTTGCCGCCGGCGACGTTGAAAATGGGCTGCGTCAGCGACGCTGCGATGAGCGAGCGGATACCGTCGTTGCCGAGCATCACGACGGCGCGATCGATGCTTTCCACCGGCTGCGGGTTCACCCGGTAAAACGGGCTGTTGGCCATCTTCAGGAGATTGCCGACGAGCGAAGGGTCACGCGCAATAATAGTGACGAGCTCGCGGCGTGAGACCTCTTCGTCGTTCATCGCACGCAGCAGCTGCGGCAACAAGTTTGGGCGGCGGGGGGCGTAACGGTCCTGAGTCGCCAGATCCTGGAGCGCGCCTGTCGTGGCTGCCGCGAGTGCCTCGTGCTCCGCGGACGGTATCGATCCGAGCCCTGACACACCTAGCGCGAGCTCGTATAACTTCGCAAAAACC
The DNA here is from genome assembly GCA_028293765.1 of Gammaproteobacteria bacterium. Taxonomy (GTDB): domain Bacteria; phylum Pseudomonadota; class Gammaproteobacteria; order Steroidobacterales; family Steroidobacteraceae; genus 13-2-20CM-66-19. The sequence continues at coordinate 50,656 of JAQGOG010000145.1, read as the reverse complement.
GCGTCGGCGGCGAGCGGCTGCACCTCAGGCGGCGTGCCCGCGCCCTTGGTCGGCTCCGGCGCGCTGGGGGCCGCAAATACAAATTCGGTCGGCACCTCCTCGGGCGCGCTGCGCCGACGCTGGTTCCTTCGCGTCAGCGACCAGACTATCGCGGCAACCGCGACGATGACGAGAACAGACAGTAGACCCCACAGCATGCCGGCCGCGCGTAGCTCCTTTCAAAATGGGTCGAAAGTGGAATTATTCTAGTGCCGCCCATCATGCGACTTGCGCGCAATCCGGGCAATACCCGCACCCGGGCACGTTGGGCTGTGTGACAATTGGCTCAAGGTAGCCGGTTGCCGCCGCCATTGCCGCTTGCGACCGAGGTGTTGGCGCTGCCCGGCTGACTTTGTTGATTGAAGGCCGTCCAGGCTGTGTCCAGAGGGCTTCCGAAAGAGCTGAGTTGTTGAAGGTGCACCGGTCGTCCTGCGGGCTATCGTGTATGGAAACAGTTGAGCTCAAGCGTCCCTGAGAGCGGCCGCGGGCGAGCCAGCTAAACGTCGAAGCTTGCCGGGATGGGAACCGCGTCACGAAAAAATCTGTGGCAAGCTCGATACGGGAAGTCCCCAATCTCCCGTCCGACCGAACGCCTGGGGGCGGGTGGCCGCCGCGCCGCCGATACCGCTACCTCGTCAGTGTGCTGCGCAGCACACTTTTGCCATGGCACGCTCCCGCATTCCGGCTGCTCGCCGATAGAGGACTCGTGCCGCCCCAAACGGCTGAGCCTGCCTTCGGGGTTGAGGGACAGGACAGATCGTACACGCGGGGCCGAAACGGACGATGACGGCATTCAAGAAACTGCTCGACAAGCGATGGATTGCCGTCGGCAAGTCGTTGCCGTTCTCCATTTACGATTCCCAACGCAAGCTGCTGCTGGCACAAGGCCACGTCGTCGAGTCCGAACGAAGTCTCGAGCGCCTGCAGTCCCACGGCGAATACTACAAGCCCGACAGTCCCGACGACGAACCGCGCTTTGCCGCTGCCGCCGTGGATTCACCGGAAGTCCCGCCGGCCGATCCCCTTCAGGCGCTCAGTCGCGATTACTCCAACATCTTTCAGCGGGCCCGCTACGGCGTGAAGATCTCACCAAAAGAAACGGGCGAGAGCTATCTGTGTTGGGTCATCGGGGTGTCTCACGAGAACCGATGTCTCGTCATGACTGCGCCCGCCCGCGCCGACAAGGCCTTGGCGCCGGTCAACAAGGGGCAGGTGTGGTTCTGCCGGATGTTCAGTGCCACCACGGTCTTTCGCTTCCGGGGAGCGATACTCAAGGTCGCATTCGACCCCTACCCCTATCTGCATATCCTGGTGCCCGAGGTGATCGAACGGCGGCTGGTGCGGCAGGTGCCGCGAGCCCTGGTCAGTCTGCAGGCCACGCTCGTGACGCCCGAGACTCACAACGCAAGCATCGTCGATCTGAGCGTGGGCGGCGCCCGGATCGCCGTGGAGAAGTCGCTGGCGCTGGAGGTGGGCAGCACGATCCAACTGCACACGACCGTCGATGTGATCGGCAGGCAGCACGAGATCGACCTGCAAGCCAAAGTTGCGGTGGCTTACGGCGGCGCGGATAGCAGGCATCCCGGAATTACTTTCTATGGCCTGTGCTTCGAGGCGCCGTCCGAGCGGCACATCCTCGTGTTGCACGGCTACGTGCAACAGCAGCTCGCAAGAGAGTACGACGGCCTGGGACAGGTCCTGTCGTTCGGTTGACGTTCGATCGGGATAAGGGCTTTTTTCTCAACGGCGAGCGGCTCGTCTCACCCGAGGGTCCGGCGTGAGCTGCGGACCACACAGTCCGCAGCTCACGCCGTCGGCAGTTTTCTTCAGAACTTGAATTTCGCCCGGACGTTCCAGAATGCGCCGGGGAGATCGTACGTGCCGGCGTCGTAGCCGTTCAGCGTGCAAGTGAAGCAGATCGGCGGATTCACGCCGAAGGCATTGTTCACGCCGCCTTCGAGAGTGAGGCCTTTCAGCCAGAAGGCATCCTTCCACGATACCTGCACGTCGTTGTAGGTTACCGCTTGCATCGTGTGCATGGTGGTCGACTTTTCGCAGCCGGGCACACCGATCACGGTAGCGTTGCTGCAGGCTTCCTGTACTGCGGAGAGATAGCGCACCGTCCACGTGACATCCACGTCGGCGATGCCCCAGCCGAGCACATCGTTCATTCGGTATCGGGGAATCGCGCTGTTGGCGACTTCGATACCGACCTGGCGCTGTGCGACGTTGCCGTCGGCGTCGGTCGCCTTGTAGTTGTTGACGCGAGTCACCATTACCCCTGCGCGGAAGTGTCCGAAGGGCAGCGGTTCCGATGACCAGTTCAGCTTCAGGTCCTCGCCATCCGTCTTGATCTGGCCCAGATTGGCGAGGAAGTTCTGCGGGGGTGCCAGGTTACCGCCCGCTTGGCGGGTGAACGGCGTGCACGAGCTTCCGCTGACACCGCCGGCCGCAAGACAGGCGCCCAGCAGCGCCTGAATGTCTTCGGCCTGGATGGCGCCGTTGATCTTGTGGTTGTAGTAGGTCACTTCCAGGGTGAGCCGGTTCGTCGCGGCGAACCCTTCAGCCCAGCTGGCCCGATACACCACGCCCGCCGTGTAGCTCTTCGATTTTTCGGGGCTCAGTTTCGGATTGCCCCCGGTGAAGGTCGTGATCTGAGTGTTTGCCTGCTGGAACCCGACCGGCGCGCCCTGTGCGAGGCAGGCCGCCTGAAGAGCCGGCGGAAGCGTTTTTCCGCTGGCCACACTGCAAGGATCGACGAGAGTGGCGCCAAATTGCGTGAGCCCGTAGAGCTCGCCGAGGTTCGGAGCGCGGAAGCCGGTCGAGTAGGTGCCGCGCAGACCGATGTCCTGGGTCGGCTGCCACCGCAGGCCGCCTTTGTAGGTCACCGTGCTGCCGAAGTTCGAGTAGTCCGAATAACGGACCGCGGCGCTCGCGCCCAGGGTCTCCAGCAGCGGCAGGCTGAACTCGGAGTAGACCTCGTTCACGTGGTAGCTGGCCGCCACGGGAGCTGCGAACGAGTCCTGCGATTCTCCGGTCTGGCGCAGTGGATCCGGGTTGAACTTGCCGTTGTACGTGCGGTGCTCGGCACCCACTGCGATGCCGGCCGCGCGATCCTGAATATGGAACAGCTCACCGGTGATATTTCCGGAGAAGATCTGCAGATCCTCCTCGCTCGAGTCGAGCTGCGGCGCAAGGATGTACTTCAGCTGTGCCGCCGTGATGGGCCGCCCCTGGCCTCCGAAGAGGTCGAGAGGCACGCAACCCGGGACGAGGGCGCAGACGGCAGGATCACCGAGAGCGATACCGATCTTCGCGATGTTGTAACCGCCCGTGAAGGTCTGTTCGGCCTTGTTCTGCGAGTCGACGTAGTTGAGGTCCCACTTGTACCCGTTGCCGAAATTGAGGGTGCCCCGGAAGCCGGCATTCACGTACCAGGTGTTGACGTCCTGATTGAAGACACGCGGTCCGGCCTCGAGCGGACGGCGGGTCACCCAACCGAAGTTGCTCGCGGCATTCAGGTCGATGCCGAACGGGTTGTAGGGGTTGCGGGCGGAAACGGAGATCGTATCCGCAAGTCCGCCGGTGCCGGCATAGGGGCCCACGAAGATGGGCTCCGGAGCGGCCTGGTTCTGCGATTGACGGTTGTTGTAGAGAGCTTTCGCGTACACCTCGATGTTGTCGTTTACCGCGTAAGTGACGTTCGTGAACATCGCCTTGCGTTTCGACGGCGTGAGCAGCTCATTGAACGGCGCGTAGTTGAAGCGATCCGCGTTGCTCCAGTCGTGGTAGGTGCCCGCGGACGGATTGGCCGCATTCCAGACGGGCGTCTTGGTGCCGTTATTCAGCGTCACATTGTAGAAGTTGTTCTGATCGGCGGTGCACGAGCCGTAAGAGGGCACTGGCTGGGCCGGGTCGCAGAACGTGTAGCGTCCCTGCGGCGTCGCCGAGCTGCCGGCGGCCAGGCCGGCGAGCGGCTCGGGAGTCGCCGACTGCCACCACTTTGAGGAACTGATCGCATCCTGGTTGTAGTAGCTCCCGGTGAACACGGCCGTGAACTTCTCGCCCGAGCCGCCGACGGTCAGGCTGCCTTCGGTGGTTTTGCCGCCCTTGCTGTACTCGCCGGTGTAGCCGTTGACCTCTACACCATCGAACTTCTTCTTCGTGATGACGTTCACCACGCCTGCGATGGCATCCGATCCGTAGATCGCTGACGCGCCGTCCTCCAACACTTCGATACGGTCAACGATCGACATCGGGATCGTATTGAGGTCCGCGCTACCGCTGACACCGGACGCGGACGATTCATTCACCCAGCGGATGCCATCGACGAGTACCAGCACGCGCTTCGAGTCGAGGTTGCGAAGGGAGACCTGCGCGGAGCCCGCACCGATGCCGCCACCGTCCGCCGGATAGCCGAAGTTGCCGGAGGAGTTGAATTTCGCGTTCAGCGCCTGTCCGCCGGTCGTCAGCTGCTGCAGGACTTCGCCGACGCTGCCCAGGCCCGTCTTCTCGAGCGCTTCCGAGCTGATGACGGAAAGCGGCTGTTCCCGCTGCGCTTCAGTCTGATAGATGCGCGAGCCCGTGACGATGACCTCGGTGGGCTGCTGCGCGGAATCGGGGGCCTGCTGGGAATGCACTACCGTGGCCGCTACAGGCAGGAGTAGTGCGGCCACAACACGCGAACGCGGAGGACCCAGACGAATCAGCTTCATGTCGTCTCCCAATAAAGTTGGATCCGTGGTCTAGCAGGAAAAACCCTGGGACCAGGCGCCTTAGTTATGTTTCAACTCTATATTCAATCGTCACTCAAAGTAAAGCTGACGCCGGCGCCAAACCGAACTTCCGTTGCTATTGAGCAACAGCCCCTGGTTGGGCGACACGTCGGTTTTATTGCGGGTGGCGGCGCACGAAGGGCGTTGGGTGTCGGTGACGGAGCGGTGTCAGAATCGTTGCACGCGGGCGCGCGCGTTCTGTACAGACGTCGGGATTGTTCAAGCCCGTGTGCGCAGGCTTTAGCGCGGCGCACTGAGGTTCGTGGTGAGGGGTCGCGACCGGTACGCGAACCCCGACCGCGCACGCGCATCGCGCGCTTCAGCGGCCGCGCGGGCTTCTAGCGGAGGGAGGCTCTCAGTGCGGGTATTTCGTGAAGATCGCGGCGACTGCGGCTTCTATTTTCTTCTCGGCATCGGGGCCTGTCAGGCCGTAGAGGCTCTGGTCCGCCGAGGCATGCCACATCGGCTGCTTGCTCTTCCTGTCATAGACGTCCACTGCGACGATTCCTTCGTGGTAGACGTAGGGCTCGTCCCATACCCAGGGGCCGCCGTAACCGGCCTGCCAGCCCCAGCCGTAACCATATCCACCAGGGTAAACGCCCTCGATGTCGGTTTGGGCGCCGATGCCGTAACCGACCAGGCAATCGGCGGCGGCAGTCGCCGGCTGTACGCCCGCCGCCGCAAGATGAGCCGCAATCGCGGCGCGCAGGCGGCTCTCATTCAATGGATTGGCAATGCCGTTGCGCAAAGGGCTGTTTCCGTGGAACGCACCTGCCCACGCATACGTATGGCAATGGACCGAGGCGACCAGCGGGGTATTCACGTCAGACGTGACGCGCAGTGAGGCGCACGCCGCCAGTCCGCCGGTCGCCGCAACGGCAACGACGCAGGTACGAATCAGCTGCTTCATCATAAGGTCCGTCCTCGTGGCGAGCCTGGGCCCCGATGAGGAGCTGATTGCCCGCGCCATTGAAAGCGAACGCGCTGCCGGGCGTTCGGTTGACCGCACGACTCTTCCGGGAACAGTCGTGCGGTAGACTTCCGGCCCCATCCGCTACCCTAGCCTCATGCGAAAGATCCGGAATGAAAATCTACTCTTGGAACGTCAATGGCATTCGTGCCACGTTGAAAAAGCAGCAGTTCCAGCCATTCATGGCCACGCACCAGCCCGATATCCTCTGCCTGCAGGAAACGAAGGCGGAGCGCGGCCAGATCGAGATCGAGCTGCCCGGCTATCACGAGTACTGGAACTCCGCCGTCAAGAAGGGGTACTCGGGCACTGCGATTTTCGCGAAGGAGCAGCCGCTTGCCGTCATCAACGGCTTTCCGCAGGACTTCGCCAATCGCTTCCAGTTCGCAGACGAGTTGCAGCGTGACAGCGCGGAAGAAGGCCGCGTCATCACGGCGGAGTTCGAGAAATTCTACGTGGTGACCGTGTATACCCCGAATGCCAAGGACGACCTCAGCCGCCTGGCGTTGCGCTTCCAGCACTGGGATCCGGCGTTCCTGGCCTACTGCAGACTGCTGGAAGAGAAAAAGCCGGTCATCTTCTGCGGCGATCTGAACGTCGCCCATACCGAGCTCGATCTCGCGAACCCGAAACCGAATCGCGGCAAGAAAGGCTTCACCGACGAGGAGCGCAAGGGCTTCCAGAACATGGTCGAAGCCGGCTTCGTCGATACGTTCCGGCTGTTCACGCAGGGGAATGGTCATTACAGCTGGTGGAGCCACTTCGCCAACGCCAGGGCGCGAAATGTGGGATGGAGAATCGACTACGTGCTGGTCTCACCGCAGCTGCGCGCTGCCGTGAAGGCCGCCGAGATTCATGCCAATGTCATGGGCAGCGATCACTGCCCGGTCAGTATCACGCTCGCCTGATGGATGTCAGACCTGCCATGACGATAGCCATCCGACCATTACATCCACTGTTTGCGGGGGAAGTCAGCGGCGTGGATCTGCGCGCACCGCTGGCTTCGGCCACGCGAGTCAGACCGCGGTGTTAGCAATAGCGGTGGAAAAATGAGTCCCGAGGCACTCGAGCGAATCGAAACGAAAATCGCGTTCCTGGAAAGCGCGAACGCCGAGTTGAGCGACGTTGTGTTTCGCCAGAGCCGGGAAATCGAGGCGCTGCGGGCCCAGATCCAGGCGTTGGCGGAGCGTGTCGGCGCCATGAGGTCGGAAGAGGGGGCGCGAACGCCCGAGGACGAGCGTCCGCCTCACTATTGAAACGGGCGCGAGCGCGGTGAAAAAGGGCGCCCGCCCGCATGAACACTGGCGTGCGCCCTAAGCCTTGCACATTCTCGAGCTGCGCTAGTTTGTCTCGCGAAGCTTGCGCACATCATCCGCAGTGATGGCGGAACCCTTCGCGCCGAAGCGCGCGGTGACGTAGTTAGATACCGCCGCGATATCGGCATCGGAATACGCGGCGCCAAATGCCGGCATGGTGGCGATGTCGCCAGAGGGCGGCAGCGCGCTCGAGCCTCGCAATACGGCCAGGGCCACATTGGTCGCGGTGGGATCGTTGACCGCGCGGGTGCCGGTCAAAGTCGAATGCGAGACCAGCGAGTTCGCACCGGTCCAGCCATGGCAACCCGAGCAGACGCCGGCAAAGAATTCCCGGCCCTTCGTGTTCTGATCCATCGCGACGCCCTGCGCCGGATCGGCGGGCGCAGGCTCGCTCTTCGGAGCCGGCAGGTCGGGCGTGTCGACGGGAGGCACGCTGCGCACGTACTCGGCGATCGCGCTCACGTCGGAGGGTGTCAGTTTGGCGAAGCTCAGGTGCACGGCTTCGGCCATGGGTCCGAAGGCCGAGCCGCGGTCCATCGAATGGCCCGTCTTGAGATAGCTCACGAGGTCGTCCTGGCTCCAGGTGCCGATGCCCGACTCCTTGTCGCTCGAGAGATTGTACGCACGCCAGCCTTCAGCCATGCCGCCGGCGAACTTGCGCCGGTTGTCCAGGGACTGCAGCGGAGTACGCGGCGTATGGCACTCGCCGCAGTGGCCGAGAGCCTCGGCGAGATACGCGCCCCGGTTCCACGTCGGCGTGTGGTCCGCGACGGGCTTGAAGCGCGTGTTCGGGTTGTACATGGCGGCCCAGAACGTCATCAGCCAGCGCTGATTGAACGGGAACTTCAGGGCGTTTGCGGGCGGGACGTTCTTCTCCGGCGTCAGGCTGAACAGATACGCCTTGATGGCGAGCACGTCGTCATCGGTGAGATAGGTGTAGGACGCGTAAGGAAAGGCGGGATACAGCTTCAGGCCGCCCTTGCCGACTCCTTCGTGCACCGCCTTGAGGAACTCCGCATCGCTCCAACTGCCGATGCCGGTCTCCTGATCGGGGGTGATGTTGGGCGAGTACATCGTGCCGAATTGCGTATCGAACGGGCGGCCGCCCGCGAAAGGCTTGCCTCCCTCCGTGGTGTGGCACGCCTGGCAGTCGGCGGCTTGCGTGAGGTACTGGCCGCGCGCCAGGCGCTCTGTGTCCTGAAAGTCCGCCGGCACTCCGGTCGGTTGCCCGCTGTAGTCGCTCAGCGCCACGCCCTTGCCGGCGAACGCCAGCGGTCCCGGGCGAATGGCGGCCCACGCCAGTACCAACAGACCCACGGCGACGATGCTGCCTACGACAATTCCAACACGCTGCGCCATTCTTATTTCCCCTTCAAACGCTGTGTCCGTTCGGATATAACGGGCCCATCCCAGGTCCACGCGGGCAAGTGACGGACTATCCCACCCGTCCCGGGTCGCCGCAAGCTCGGGAGCGGCTCGCAATGCGTACATCGTTCAAACATTTTATCCCCAGGCCGTCGTGCGGCCATACTGCCCGTGCGGACAGGAGCCGAACACGAATGATCGCGACGATCCAGATCCTGGTCATGCTCCTGGTGGTCATTGCGGCGGTTGCCGTCATGGCCGCGCGCCTGAAGATTCCGCCGGCGATTCTGCTGGTGCTCGCGGGAGTCCTGCTGGCATTGATTCCGGGGCTGCCGGCGGTACGGCTGGCACCCGATGTCGTGTTGCTTCTCATCCTGCCGCCGATCATCTACTCGTCATCCGTGGCGATGAGCTGGTGCGAATTCCGCTTCAATCTGCGGCCGATCTCGCTCCTCGCCGTGGGCTGCGTCGTATTCACCGCTACGGCGGTTGCCGCAGCGGGTCACTGGCTGCTGGGTTTGTCGTGGGAAGTGGGCTTCGTCCTGGGCGCCATCGTCTCGCCGCCAGATGCCGTTGCGCCGCTGTCTATCGTCAGAAGGATGCAGCTCCCGAGACGCATCGGCGTCATTCTCCAGGGCGAGGGTCTCGCCAACGATGCGACGGCGCTCATCCTTTATCGATTTGCCGTAGCGGCGGTCGGGGGCGGTCTCTTCTCGCTCACTCATGCGGCCGGCACCTTTGTCGCGATCGTGATTAGCGAGCTTCTGTGGGGCATAGCGGTCGGCTGGCTGATGCTGCGTTTGCGGCGCTGGGTCGGCGAACCGCGCATCGAGATCCTGCTCTCGGTGCTGACACCCTTCGTGGCCTACTGGCCACCCGAGCAGCTGGGCGGCTCCGGAGTGCTCGCGACCGTGACCGCGGGGCTCTACATCAGCTGGAACGGGTTGCGGCTCATCAGCGCCCCGACCCGGCTGCAAGGCATTTTTTTCTGGGATTTCCTCATCTACGTCGTCGAGGGCCTGGTGTTTCTGCTCACGGGTCTGCAGGCACGCACGCTCATCGGCGGCATAAAAAACTACTCGGTGACCGAGCTCGCCACTTCAGCGGCAATCGTCTGCATCGTAGTCATCCTGACCCGCTTCATCTGGATGTATCCCGCGACGTACCTGCCTCGATGGCTCGTCCCCTCGATCGCTCGCAGCGATCCGGCACCGCCCTGGCAGTGGCCGTTCATACTCGCGTTCACCGGGGTTCGTGGCATCGTTTCGTTGGCGGCGGCACTCGCGATTCCGCTCACGACGGCCGCTGGGGAGCCCTTTCCCAATCGCGATCTGGTGCTGATCCTGACCTTCGTCGTCGTTCTGGTGACGTTGGTGGGCCAGGGCCTGACTATGCCCTGGGTGGTCCGGGCGCTGGGGCTTGCCAACGCGGGCCGTCGTGAGCGGTTAGCGGAACGAGTCGAGGAATTCCGGATCCGGCAGCAGGCGATCGAGACGGCGCTCGAGCGCCTCGAGGCGCTGCAGGCCGGGGGGGTCCCGGAAGATATCGTGGCGCGGCTTCGCTCCCGGTACCGTGAGCGGCTCAGGCAAGCCAGGAACCGCAGCGATGCGGATGACGAGGAGATGGAGCGCGTGCTCCAGGGCGATAAAACCGAGCTGCTGCTCATCTGCGCAGAGCGGGATGTCATCAACGAAAGATACCGGCGGGGCGAGCTCAAGGACGAGGCGCGCCGCCGCATAGAGCGGGAACTCGATCTGCGCGAGGCGCATCTGGCGAGCGTGCGGAACGAAGACTTCCTCGAGGATTGACGCCGCCGCGAGGTTGAACTCTGCTGCCGCGCAGTTCATCATTGTGCGCTGCCTCGAAAGCATCCACGGCGCCCGACACCGCAGACTGCGAATGACCCCTGTTTGGAATTGAAGCGTTGAAGTGGCAGGCTGACCTCGTCCGGGTGCTCACGCTCGACGGCCGTTCCGGCGAAACCGCCCCAAAATCCCTGGGCGCTTACCTCGCGACCGCAATCTGGCCGCTTGCCGACGCATTCATTTTCATTGCTGCGCTGAGCGCCGGCATGCGGCTCGGTCCGGCCCACATAGTCAGCTTTGCCGTAGCCGCTCTGTTGAATTACCTTCTGAACGTGCGGGCCGTGGTGACCCGTGCGGGGCGAGCGCACGATCCGCGGTTGTATGGGCACCTGTTCCTTGTGAGCCTGATAGCCTTGTTCCTGCGAGGTGGCGTGCTCGCCTTGCTGACGGGATGGGGGCTGCCGGCGCAAGGCGCCATCGTGTTCGCCATCGCCGTCACGATGGCCGTGACGAACGCGGGATACTCGCTGTCGCTATCGTCCGGCGCGTGGCGGATCGGTAGCGGTTTGCGCTGGCGGGCAATCGCGATAGCGGTGGTCATCTGCGCGTCCCTGCTGCGTCTCATCTATTGCGCACAGATCGAGCTCCTTCCCGAGGAGACCTATTACTGGAATTACTCGCAACATCCTGACATCGGTTACCTCGATCATCCGCCGATGGTCGCGTGGCTGATCTGGCTCGGTACTGCCGTGTTCGGCAATACGGAGTTCGGCGTGCGCAGCGGCGCACTGTTATGTGGAGCGATAGCGTCCTTGTTTACGTATCGGCTGACGCGCAACCTGTTCGGTGAGCCGAGTGCACTGGTAGCGCTGGTGTTGATGCAGGTTTTGCCGTACTTCTTCTTCGCGGGCATCCTCATGACGCCGGACGTGCCCCTCACGGCTGCGTGGGCCGCCTCGCTCTATTATCTCGAGCGCGCCCTCATCGGCGGCCGTTCGGCGGCGTGGTGGGGCGCGGGTGTGTGTCTGGGACTCGGGCTGCTGTCGAAATACACCATCGGCATGCTCGTCCCGGCCATGCTCATTTTCATGGTTCTGGATTCGCAGTCGCGGCGCTGGTTGTCGCATTGGGTGCCGTACGCGGCCGCCGCGCTCGCCTTGGCCATTTTCTCGCCGGTGATCATCTGGAATGCGAGTAACCATTGGGCCTCCTTCGCTTTCCAGACTTCGCGCCGGCTTGCGGAGGCCTCCAAGTTCTCGCTACACAAACTGATTGCGTCCGTACTCGTGTTCCTGACGCCTCCGGGACTGCTGACCGTAACCGCCGCGCTGCGCGGTAGCCCTGACAGAGCCGCTGCCGGCGTGGCCGCTGAAGGCTTACGGCGGTGGCGCTTCCTGCAGTTACCGGTTCTCGTTCCTCTCGTCGTGTTCGTGGCCTTCAGCATCCGTCACGACGTAAAATTGGACTGGACCGGCACGCTGTGGATCGCCGCTGTCCCGGCGTTGGCGTTTGGGTTGGTGTCCTCGGGGGAGCAGGCCCTCAAAGGCGCTGCCGCATGGGCCCGCGCCGCCTGGGCACCGACCCTGGTGACCCTGTTGCTCATCTACGGCGCGTTCTTCCATTATCTGGTGCTCGGTCTTCCGGGTGTTGGCTACGGTAAACAGGTGGAGCTGGTCCCCGTCGGCTGGCGCGATCTCGGGAAGCAGGTCGCCGCGGTCAGGGACGAAATCCGTAGGAGCGGCAGTGAGCCGCTGGTGGTCGGGATGGATCGATACATGATCGCGAGCGAGCTGGCGTTCTATGCGCCCGATCAGGCGCGCTCGGTGAGCCAGACTACGAGTGAGCATCTTTTCGGCAACAATGGCCTGATGTACGAGCGCTGGTTCCCGCCAGCGCTGCAGCAAGGGCGAACACTGCTCCTGGTCGGATGGAATCCGGAGGATCTGACGGGAGCGCGCGTTGAATCGCGTGTGACGCGGCTGGACGCGCTCAGGGAGGGGGCGATGACCCGCGACGGCCGACTCATCCGGCGCTACTACTATCGCGTCGCCTACGGTTATAAAAACGTTCCTGCGGCCGAATGACCTGACGCCGGGTACGCGTTGCCGTCGCTAATCAAACGAGCTCTCTGCCGGCCCTTGCGCGGCTGCGCGGCGCTGCTGTGCGTGCTGCTGGCCGGCTGCGGGCAGCGGCATTCCGCGCCTTCCGCCGTGGTGGCCGAGGAGAAGGTCGTCAATGTCTATAACTGGTACGACTACCTCAAGCCGGAGCTGCTGCACGAGTTCGAGTCGAAGTACGGCATCAGCGTGCGCTATGACGTCTTCGATTCAAACAACACGCTCGAGACCCGGCTGCTCGCCGGGCACTCCGGCTATGACGTCGTGTTTCCCTCCGGCGCTTATCTGGAAAGGCTGATTCCTGCCGGTGTCTTCCGCTCGCTGGACAAGACAGAGCTGCCGCACCTCAAAAATATGGATCCCGCGATCATGCGGCGCCTCGCCGCCATGGACCCGGGCAATGCGCACGCCGTGGTCTACACGTGGGGGATCACCGGATTTGCGTACGATGCCGGGAAAATCCGCGCGCGCATGCCGCAGCCACCGGTGGACAGCTGGTCGATGCTGTTCGACCCGAAAGTCGCCGCGCGGTTTGCCGATTGCGGCATCGGGCTCTACGAATCGCCCAATGTCATCTTTCCCAGCGTGCTCGCCTGGCTCGGTGAACCGCCCAACAGCGAAACCGCCGGAAGTCTGCAGCGCGCTCAGGATGCTCTCATGGCAGTGCGTCCCTTCATCCGCAGGATCAGCTCCGGTTCCCTGGTCGACGAGCTCGCCTCCGGGGAGTTATGCCTCATCATCGCCAGCAACGGCGATGCGATGCAGGCCCAGGAGCGCACCCGTATCGCGGGCAACGGCGAGCAGGTTCGTTACACCATTCCGCGCGAGGGCGCAGTCATGTGGTTCGATGTTGCGGCCATCCCGGCGGATGCGCCGCACGCCGACAACGCGCACCGCTTCATCGATTTCCTGATGGATGCGAGGGTTGCGGCCGATAATACCAACGCCATCCGTTTCCCCAACGGCAACCGGGCCTCACAGCCCCAGGTGCAGCCGGAGCTCGCCAATGCCGCGATCTTTCCGGATGGCGATCTGGCGGCACGGCTGATTCCGGAGCGCCCCAAGAGCGAGCAGTACGTACGTCTGCGCACGCGCGCGTGGACGCGTTTCAGGACCGGAAAATAACAGCGAATCCGTCATCTACCTACGGAGGATCATTGCCTTGGCCAACACGCTCTACGGAATCAAGAACTGCGACACTATGAAAAAGGCACGTGCATGGCTCGACGGCCATGACGTGAAGTACACCTTTCACGACTATAAGACCGCCGGCATCGACTCCGGCGTCCTGGCCCGCTGGTGCGGCGAGGCCGGTTGGGAGACGCTGCTGAACCGCGCGGGCACGACTTTTCGCAAGCTGCCGGAGGCGCAAAAGCTGGACCTCGATGAGCGCAAGGCCATCGGCTTGATGCTCGCGCAGCCTGCCATGATCAAGCGACCCGTCCTGGAGCTCGGCAAACGCCTGCTCGTCGGCTTCAAGCCGGAAGGCTACGCGCAAGCCATGGGCGAGCGTGCGTAAGCGCTCGCGCGGCCAGCCCGCCGCTGTGGTGCCAACCGCGTAGCCGGCAGATCGCTGTCAGGCGCCTTTCCGGCCGGCCAGCAGCACCCGGTCGATCGGCAGGCGGCGCAGGCGGATTCCGGTCGCGGCGTAGATCGCATTGCCAACCGCCGGAGGGGCCGCGGTGGTTCCGGTTTCGCCGATCCCACCGGGGGCTGCCCCGCTCGCGATCAGGTGCACTTCGATCTTCGGCACCTCGTTGATGCGCAACATCCGGTAGTTCTGGAAGTTGCTCTGCTGGACGCGGCCCTTGTCGATGGTGATCTCGCCAAACAGCGCGGCGGTGAGACCAAAGATGAGCCCGCCCTGCAACTGCGCCACCACGGTGTCCGGGTTCACTACGATGCCGGTATCCACAGCGCAGACGATGCGGTGCACGCGAACGTCGCCGTTCTCATCTACTTCGACCTCCGCAACGGTCGCGATGAAACTCCCGAACGCTCCCTGTGCCGCCACGCCGCGCCCGGTGCGAGCGGGCAGGGGAGATCCCCAGCCTGACTTGCCTGCGGCGAGATCGAGGGCGGCGAGCAGACGCGGATTCTTCCCGAGCATGCCGCGCCGGAAAGCGACCGGATCCTTGCCGGCTTTCTTCGCCAGTTCATCCATGAAGCTCTCGATGGCGAATACGTTGTTGTTAGGTCCGACGCCGCGCCAGAAACCGGTCGGTACCGCGGGCGGCTCGTCGCGCTGAAACTCGACCCGCAGGTTCTGAATGTCGTAGGGAATGTCGACGGCGCTGTCGACGCCATCGATATCGATGCCCTTCTGAAAGGCAGGGGGCAGCCAGCGCGCGATGATCGCCGATCCGGTGATGCGATGTGTCCAGCCGACGACCCGGCCATCGGCCACGCTCGCGGCCAGTACATCCCGATAGACGGGGCGATAGACATCGTGTTGGATGTCTTCCTCGCGGCTCCAGACGACCTTGACCGGCCCGTCGACGTGTTTGGCGATGCGGGTAGCCGTCGCGACCATGTCGGCTTCCAACCGCCGGCCAAACCCGCCGCCGAGCAGATGATTGTGGAGCGTCACTTTGTCCAGCGGCAGGCCCGTCACTTGCGCGGCGGCCGATTGCGCCCGCGTCTGGACCTGCGTACCCACCCAGACCTCGCACGAGTCAGACTTCACGTGAACCGTGCAATTCAGCGGCTCCATCGGGGCGTGTGCCAGGAAAGGCAGTTCGTATGCGGCGTCGAGCCGCTCGCCGCTAGCGAGCGCTTTGTCCGCATCGCCGCTGGTCTTGGCGACCGCACCGCTCTTTTCGCTGGCAGCCCGCAGCTGCTGCCATACCGTCTCCGATGTGACATTCGCGTTTGGGCCTTCGTCCCACGTGATCCCGAGCGCGGCGAGTCCCTGTTTCGCAGCCCACATGTGATCGCCGACCACCGCGACGAGATCCTCCAGGACGACGATCTGGCGGACGCCGGGAACCTGCTGCGCCTTGCTGTCATCGACCTGGCCGACCTTGCCTCCAAACACCGGGCAGAGCGCCAGCGTCGCGAACTTCACGCCCGGCGGCATGGCATCGATGCCATACAGCGCCTTGCCGTTGACTTTCTCGGGTGTGTCGAGCCGCTTGAGGGATTTTCCAATCGTCTTGAAATCGGCAGGGTTCTTCAGCGGCGGATCTTTCGGCGGGGACAGGTGGCCGGCATCCTCAACCAACGCTGCGTACGCAAGCGAGCGGCCGGAGGGCACGTGCTTCACAGTGCCGGCTTCGGTGTGGCAGGTTTGCGCAGCCACTTTCCAACGTCGCGCGGCCGCTTCAGTCAACAGCGCGCGTGCGCCTGCCCCGGCTTTGCGCAGCGAGGGCCAGAATGCGCGGATCGAGTTCGAATTGCCGGTGACCTGGATGCCGAAGAGCGGATTGCCGTAGAGCTTGTCGCTCGGCGGCGCGGCTTCGATGCTGACCTGCGCCCAGGGCACGTCGAGCTCTTCGGCCAGGATCATGGCGATCGAGGTGTATACCCCCTGGCCCATCTCCGCCTGCGGCATGATCAACGTAACCGCGCCCTGCGGGTCGATGCGGATGAAGGCGTTGGGAGCGAATGGGGCCCGCGCCGCTGCGTCGGCAGCCTGTGCGAGGGGAATGTGAAAGCCGAGCAGGAAAGCGCTGCCCGCCGCGGTGCCTGCCTGAAGAAACGCCCGGCGCGAGGTTGTCATGAGGAGTGCACCCGAGGTTGCTTTGGAGATGATCTAAAATGGTTGTGCCGCCCGTCTCACGCGGATCTGGCGGCCTTCCTGATCGCTGCGCGAATCCGCACGTAGGTGCCGCAGCGGCAGATGTTGCCGGCCATGGCAGCGTCTATGGCGGCATCGTCCGGATCGGGTTTGTTCGCCAACAGCGCCGCCGCGGACATGATCTGTCCGGACTGGCAGTAGCCGCACTGAATCACTTCGAGATCCAGCCAGGCCTGCTGGATCCTGCGGCCGGGGGGCGTTGCGCCGATGGCCTCGATCGTCGTGATGGCGCGTTCGCCGATGGATCCTATCGGCACCACACAGGATCGAATCGGCTTGCCATCCAGGTGCACCGTGCAGGCACCGCACTGTGCGATACCACACCCGAACTTCGTCCCGGTGAGGCCCAGCACATCGCGCAGAGCCCACAGCAGAGGAGTGTCGTTGGCAGCGTCAACTGCTTTCACTTCACCGTTTATGTGCAGGTTCACCACAGGCGGCTCCCGGGAATGTTGCCAACCGCAGCGTATGCCGCGCCGGAGGCATTTGATAGGACATTTCCATCGTAGATTTCTGTCATTGCGGCGGTTCGCGATCCATGCATGTTGTCCGTCGATTAAGACGTCTATCGGATCGATTCTGATTGCTGCAGTTGCGCGACACTGCGCAACTCCAGCTTCGGCTGGATGGGACGTTTCCATCATGGATTTGCGCCATAGCAGTGCGCTCATTGCGGGTATATACGCGTAGTGCCGAGGGTCAACTTTCCCGCCCTCGGCAGGTGCGCGGTGCTCGCATCGCGTTGGCGCGAAACTGTCGACCAAAGGAAACGCTCATGAGCACGATCACGACCCGAGACGGCACGCAGATCTATTACAAGGACTGGGGTAGCGGACAACCTCTGGTCTTCAGCCACGGCTGGCCGCTCTGCGCGGATGCCTTCGAGGACCAGATGTTCTTCCTGGCCTCCCGCGGCTATCGCTGTATTGCCCACGATCGCCGCGGCCACGGCCGCTCGAGCCAGCCGTGGAATGGCAACGATCTGGACACGTATGCCGACGATCTTGCGGCGCTCGTCGAAAAACTCGACCTGCGCAAGGCCATCCACATAGGCCATTCCACGGGCGGTGGCGAAGTGGCCCGTTACATCGGTCGCCACGGCACGTCCCGAGTGTCCAAAGCGGTCCTGATCGGCGCCATCCCCCCGCTCATGCTCAAGACGGCCGCCAACCCAGGCGGTCTGCCGATGGAGGTTTTCGATCAGCTGCGCGCCGGCGTGGTCACCGACCGTGCGCAGTTCTGGAAGGATCTCAGCATGCCGTTCTACGGCTACAACAGGGCCGGTGCGAAGATCTCGGAAGGGGTGCGCGAGTCGTTCTGGCTGCAGGGGATGATGGCGGGCTTCCCGGCTTCCTACTTCTGCATCAAGGCTTTCTCGGAGACGGATCTCACGGAGGATCTCAAGAGGTTCGACGTGCCGACGCTGGTCCTGCATGGCGACGACGACCAGATCGTTCCGATCGCCGCCTCGGCCCTGCTGTCGTCGAAGATCATCAAGAACGCGACCCTGAAGGTGTACAAGGGCGCACCGCATGGGATGTGTACGACGCTGAAGGACCAGGTCAACGAAGAGCTGCTCGGGTTCATCAAGGCGTGAGCTGGATGCGTAGTGCAGGCGGCGCCGGAAGGTTCATCCGGCGCCCCTATCTGGCGATCGCCACCAGCGCGGCGCTCGAATTCTCTGCCACGGTCCGGGTAGGCAAGCCCACCGACCTCGCGTCGTACGGCTTGGTCAGGATGACAAAGTCGTAGTCGCGGTCCACGGCCTCCCAGTCCACGCCTCCCTGCGGAACATCCCCGTACCAGGTGAGTGACGGATCATACGGTCTGTGGATATACCGGAAGTATTTCATGGGGTTGCCGTTGTCTCCCGCGAACACATACGGACCCACCGCCGCCCGGTCGATAGTGACGAATCCGTCTACGTGCAGGAAGGGCACGACGGCTCCTTCCTGCCCGTGCGTAAACACAGGAAGTGCGCGGCCATGTAGCGGGATCGCCGCGACGACCGACCTGTATCGGCTGACCCAGGCGCGATCGATTATGAAGTGCCGCGTCAGGTATGCGAGATTTCCGATCGCCAGCAGCGCCGCCAGAAACACCGCGGCCGCTGCCCGCCGGGTCTGAGCGGACGCGCAAGCGCGTGGCAGCGCCAGACACGCGAAGATGAGAAACAGGGCGGCCACCGGCAGGGGCCGGGTATCGACATACCATGCCTCGGAGTAGCCGATTGGCAGGGCAAAGTACATCGCCAGGAAGGTCGCGGCGAGAGCGAGAAATTCCAACACCAGCGGATTGCGAAAGTCGCGCCGGCGCGGCGCGCCGGTCAGCAACAACACGCTGGCTGCCAGCACCACCGCCATGAGGCCGTCGCTGCGCGGCGCGAAACGGAAGAACTCGCTCCCCAGACGCGCGAATTTTCCGGACCAGGTTCCCCATACATAAGGGCCCACAACGAGGTCGCCGGGCTCGCGATACCCGTGCCCTGCGGCGAAATGCCAGGCCAACACGACGAGGAGCGGAACGAACAGCAGCGCCTCGGTCCGCAGAGTCGTCGTACGTCGCCACAGCCCCAGGAGCGCCGTAACTGCGAGCGCGGTGCACAGAAAGATGCTGGCCGCGAAATGCATCAGGTAGCCCAGCGCGACCGTGCCGCCATACACGGCGAACAGCGTCCACGACCATTTTCGTCGCAGCATTTCGACGAGCCCCAGCGTCGCGATCAGCACGGCGACTGCGACGCGGAAGCTCAGGAAGCCCATGAGAAAGAACCAGTCGGTAGCGAGGTAGAGGCTCACCAGCAGCGCCATTGCGCGTCGGTTCGGTGCGACTCCGCGCACCCGCAGGTAGAAAACGACGGCACAGGGCAATGACAGAAAAACGAAAACACACCAGAGCGCGCTGGCGGCGGCAGGCCCGAGCGGGCCTACCGCCGCGGTCAGCATGAGATCGCCCAGCAGATAAGGGATCGGCAGCCAATGGAACTGGAAGGCGCTGCCGAAACGCGCGCCGGCCTGAAAGATCAGATCGTTCATGACCACGGCGCGGGCGAGATGGCCGGGAAGATCCTGGATGGGCAAAGGGGACAGTGCGACGAACACCGCGCTGTAGGCGGCCAGCAGAACGATTCCGACTGTCCAGGTTAGCTTCGTCAGGTCGAGCGCGCTGGTGGGGGACGCCGTTTCCGTGAGGTGTGCGGGAAGCTCTCCCGCGGAAACGACCGCTTCTTCCTGCTGTTTGCGCACGCCCATCCCAATTGCAGCTTCGATGGGTTATTTCCCACCTTAATCTTTCAGTCCGCTGCGGCGGGCTCATGGCCAGCAACTCGCGTACCCGAATCGAACGCTTCGCCGTCCAGTCGTTCGTTCGACGGGTCGGTTCGGATCGAGGCGCAGTCAACGCTCAGGGTTCAGCCCCATAGGCGCGGCTCTTCCAACTTGTACCCTTTCCGAGCCAATGGTTCAGAGCCGAGCCGACGGTGGCGGCCATGTAGAACAGCGCTATCAGCGGCAAGGCCAGGGACCACAGCCTGTTCTGCCGATAACGTGCCAGGGTAGGCAGGTAACTGAGCACCGCGAGCGAGCCAGCCGCGAGACCGGCCGCGAAGCTCCAGCCGTGAGCGAAGAGGATTGCCGCGACCGGTACCAGCCAGACCAGCGTGAGACCGATCAACGTGAGCGCCAGCAGGAGCGCCGAATAGCGCAGCTGCGTGAACGCGGTGCGGGAAATCATCTGCCACAAATCGCGAAAACCCGGGTAGGGCCGGATGGATGTGGCGAGGGCCGAATGGCCCAGGTAGATCGGAGCGCCCGCGGGGCCGGCGGCGCTCTTCACCGCCTTCGCCAGACTCACATCGTCGATCAAAGCATCTTTGATCGCGTCGATTCCGCCAATCCGCTCCAGTGCCTCGCGGCGGATCAAAACCGTGCCGCCGGCGGCCGCGGCGACGCTGGAACGCGGGTCGTTCACCCTGGCGAACGGATAGAGCATCTGGAAGAAATACACGAACGCCGGCACCAACGCTCGTTCGGCAACGCTCGTGCAGTTCAACCGCACCATCTCGCTCACCATGGCTACAGGCGGACGCACCAGCCGCGCAACCAGCGATGACAGATGCCGGGGATCGTGCACGATGTCGGCATCGGCAAACAACAGTACCGGCGCGCTGCTCGCCGCGATGCCCTGTCTGAGAGCCCATAGTTTACCGGACCATCCCGCGGGCTTGGGCTCGCCGCAGATCACGCGCAGGATCGGCGCGGCGCCGGCCAGGGTAGCTGTGCCGTCGGTGGAATTGTCGTCCACCAGTGTTATGCGGTACTTGCCGGCGTAATCCTGTGCCAGGAGCGACGCGATCACCGGTCCTATGGTTGCGGCCTCATCGCGCGCCGGGACGATGACATCCACATCCGGAAACTCAGCCGGTACAGCGGGCGCCAATTCCGGCCCCGACGCCCAGAATTTCCCATGCGCAAAAAACAGATAGAGCCAGATCAGCAGCGCTGACAGAGCGATCATCGTCGGCAGCATCGTCAACGTCCGGCGGTCTCCGCAACGCGCCAGCCGCCACCGAGCGCCTTGAACACCGCGATCTGATCCTGCACCAGAGCCGCGTCCGAGGTAGCGACGGCCGCGTCGGTCGCGATGAGCGACTGTTCGGAGGAGAGCAGGTCGAGATTGCTGAGCGCGCCTGCGATGAACTGGTCGTGGGCCATGTCGAATGCCTTGTGCGCCCGATCCTGCGCGTCCGATAACGCCTGCCGGCGGTCGAGCTCGGCGCCGTAGCTTACCAGAGCCTGTTCCGTCTCCTTGAGCGCCTGCAATACCACCGAGTCGAAGCCGGCGAGGGCAGCGGCTGCGCTCGCCTTCGCCTGTCTCACGCGCGCGCGCGGACCTGCCTCGTTGGGAAAGGTCCAGGAAATACCGGGGCCCAGACCCCAGGCGAGCCCCTTGTTGGTTGCCAGCTCGTTCAGCTGAGTGCTGACGCCTCCGAAGAGTCCCTTGAGCGTGACCTTGGGATAGAGGTCGGCGGTGGCAACCCCGATGCGCGCCGTAGCGGCGGCCATGCGCCGATCGGCCTGGCGCACGTCCGGTCGGCGCTTGAGCAGCGTAGCGCCATCCCCTACCGGAATGAGCTCTTTCAGCCGCGGCGGCAACATGCAACCTTCCGCCTCTGTCGGAGCGTTGGATGGCGTGCGACCCAACAGAGCCGTGAGCTGGAACAGCACCGCTCGTCGTTGTCCCTCCAGAGGCGGGATGCTGGCGCGCACCTGCGCGACGAGTCCCTGCGCTCTGACTACGTCGAACTGCGAACCGGCGCCGGCCTCGTTGCGGTTGACAGTAATCTCCGCCTCGCGGCTGACGACTTCGAGCGAATGCCGGGCCACGCTGAGTTCCTCACCGAGCGCGCAGATCTGAGCGTAGGCCCGGGCAGTCTCGGCGGCGACACTGATCTTGACGCTGTCGCGGGTAGCGGCCACAGACGCGGCGTCGGCACGCGCGGCCTCGATCGATCGGCGGACGCGTCCCACGAGGTCGACTTCGTAGGACACATCCAGGAGGGCGTCGTAGATCCAGACATTTTGGGGAGGCTGGCCAAGGATCTCCAGGATCTCGTCTGTGACCGCGTCGCGACCGTATTGGGCGCTGACGCCGACAGATGTCTGCGGTAAGCGTCCGACTCTCGTAGCTTCGAGCACAGCGCGCGCCGCCGAAAGATTCGCGGCGGCGACCCTCAGGTCAGCGTTGGCGGTGAACGCTTCATCCAGCAACTTATCGAGCAACAAGTCGTGATAGAGATGCCACCAATCATCGGGCGGCTCGGCCACGCTCTCGAGCGCAGGTGTTACAGAGACCAGCGGCGCCTCTGCCCCGGCTGCAGGCGCGGGCGGGTGGTAATCAGGTCCCACGGTGCAGCCGCTCAAGACGCCGAGCATTGCGATAAAGGCATTCGCGATGCGGCAGCGGCTCATCGGGAGCGAGACCCGCGAGGCGCGAAAATTGGATCGTGCGACGCCGGTCCCGCAGGGGCTGCCCCCCGAGTCACGATCAGGATCAGGATCAGGGCAGTGAGAGCGGCGATGGCGACGAAGGCATCGATGATTCCCTGCGTGATTGACATGCTATGCACTACATTGTTCAACACGCTGGCACCCCGGGTCGTCGCGGACTCGGGGTCTCCGGCGCGTGCAGTCGCCGCGGCATATGCCTGCAACCGTCGGACGACGTCCGGGTCGCCGCTCTGCAGATGCTGGCCCAGCAGGTTGGATGCGATCTGACCGCGCTTGCGCACGAACGTAGTGATGAAAGCCTGGCCGATCTCCCCACCCATGAGCCGCGCGATTTGCGTCCCGGCGCCGAAGCTCAACGCATCCTGCGGCCGCAGATGCAGCACTGCGAAGAACACTGTTCCTGATAGCGCGAAGCTTTGGCCGACGGCCTGCAGGAGTTGCGAGGGGAGGAACTGATCGGAGCCCCACAGCGGCGTCAATCCGTGCGCCACCATGAGGCAGGCCGCACAGATGCAAGCGAACCCGAACGAGGCCACGAGCCGGGGATCCGTCCTGCGCAGGATGTAGCCCGCCAGCAGGCAGATGACCAGTTGGGGTGCGGCGAGCCACACCAGCGTCTGCCCGACCTCGAGTGCGCGAAAACCCCTGACGACCTGTAAAAACTGCGGTATGACGTATGCCGTTGACAGGATGGTCAGGCGCAGAAAGGCGATCAGGAGCAACAGGCGTGGCATTGGCGCCGTAAAGATGACCTTGAGATTGACGCCTGGATTGGGCGTCCGTTTTTCGTGCACGAAGAACGCGGCCAGTAGAATGACTCCGGCGAGCATCAGGCCCCACACCAGCCCCGAGTTGGTCCAGTCCAGCCGGTTACCCTGATCCAGGGCAGCATAGATGAGCGCCAGGCCGATGCCCCCCGCCGCGAACCCGTACAGATCGGGGCGTGGCGGGTTGGGATTGACCGGCTCCGGGCGCACCCCGTAATGCAGGCAGGTCGCCATGCCGACGGCGAGGGGCACGTTCTGCCAGAAGATCCATTTCCAGGAAAGGTAATCGACGTACCAACCCTCGAGCGAGGCGGAGATGTTGAGAGACACCTCCAGGTTCAGCGCGTAGACGGCTATGCCGTACGCCCACGCCTTCGGTGGCATGTTCTTCAGCACGAAGCTCAAAGTGAGGGGGACGAAGAACCCGGTTGCCAGGCCACCTGCGAACTGCAGCCCCAGCAGCATCTGCAGATTCGGCGAGAAGGGCTCGATGAACGAGATCACCGCAAAGGCGGCGGCGGCTTCGAGCAACACTCGCCGGGACCCGTACACGCCGCCCATCCAGATAGCAACCGGAGCGACGAGCATTTGAGCGACAGTCTGCGCTGTCGTGATCCACGCGCCGTCGTCGAAGCCGGCGTGCACAGCTCCACGGATATCCGCGAGCCCGAAATTGGACAGGCGCGTGTTGACTGTGGAAATAAAGGTGCCCAGTAACACTGCCGTCAGTCCCAGCCACGGAATGGCGGTGGGTGCGGCAGGCATGACGGCCGTCTCCGGTGCTCGACCTGCTGTCTCCCCGGTCATCGGCGTTCGTTCTCGCGGGTTTCGACCGTCGCCTCGACGGACATCCCCGGCCGCAGACGATCGGTGAGGCCATCGGCGTCGTCGATAGCGATCTTCACGGCCACTCGCTGCACGACCTTCGTGAAGTTTCCCGTTGCATTATCCGGCGGCAGGAGGCTGAATTGCGATCCGGAACCCGGAGCGAAGGCCAGCACGTGACCGCTCAGCCTGCGGCCGGGGAAAGTGTCGACTCTGACCTCGGCCTTCTGCCCGACGGCCATGTGCGTCAGTTGGGTCTCTTTATAATTCGCAATGACCCAGACATTCGGCAGGGGAGTGAGGGTCGTGATCTGACCACCGACTCCCACGAACTGGCCGGGCTTCACCTGGCGCTGTCCGAGCACGCCACCTTCTGGGGCGAGGATGCGCGTGTAGGCGAGATTGATCTTTGCCAGCCGCAGATTGGCCAGTTGCGCCATCAGTGCCGCCTCCGCCTGCGCCTGTTGGGCAGCCAGCACCTCGAGCTGGCGGCTGGCCGCGCTGGCCTGAGCTTGGCTCTGCCGTAGTTGCGCGGCGAGTTGCGACCGCGTCGTCTGTAACTTCTCCGCCGCTTCCGTGGAGGAGGAGCCCGTTTCCAGGAGTCGGTGCTGGCGCGCGAGATCACGCGTGTTCTGTTCGACATTGGCTGCGATTGCGGCGACGGACGCCTTGGCGGCTTGAACGTTCGCGCCTTGGAGTTCGCGTTGCGCCTTCAGCGCCTCGACCTGCGCGGCGGCGGCGGCCACGGCTGCGGTGAGTTGATCGACGGTGGCGCGATAGTCGTCATCGACGATCACGGCGAGCACCTGTCCCGCATGCACGCGCTCGAAATCCTGCACCGGCATCGTGCGCACGTAGCCCGCAACCTTTGCGGCGATGGGCGTCAGGTCCGATTGTAGATAGGCGTCATCGGTCGTTTGCCGACGGGCGTTGCTCTCCCACCGATTCCAGCGGGTGGTGATGAGCACCAGCACTCCGAGCGCGAGGAGAAATACGACCGCGCGCCACAGCCAATCGGGCGACGCACGCCAGTCGAATGCGAACTTCGGCCACTGCATAGAGCGCGCTCCGACGGATCTGGCGCCCGGCCGCGCCGCCCTGAAGGTTCATAGTGTAACCAAGACAGCGGCGTTTCCGGTGTGGCCTGTACAAGGCGCTGCCCGTTCGGGCAGAGTACCGGCCGCCATGTCGAATCCCATCGTTGCCCGCCCGAAACCCTGCCTGGTCAAGCTGAGAGCCGGCCGCACCTATTTCTGGTGCACCTGCGGCCGCTCGGCGAACCAGCCCTTTTGCGACGGCTCCCATAAGGGAACCAACTTCGAGCCGCTGCAGTTCAAGGCGGCCCCCGAGCACGAGGAAGCGCTCCTTTGCGGCTGCAAGCAGACGCGCAACGGGCCGTTCTGCGATGGCGCCCATACGAACCTGCCGGAAGGCTCGCCCCTGGACGATCCGCTCACCCCGGCGAACCGCGACATTCCGGTGGTCACGGAGAGAAATGGCGCCCGGGCCCTGCTGAATGGCAGCTGCTACGTCATCGCGTCGGATCTCGCTCCGATGACGACCCGCGGCCACCTGCGCTATGGCTACCTGGTGTCCGCGGAGCTCGGCTCGCTGTATCAAACCCAGCTGCTGATGGAAGTCGCGTCGGGGCCGTCACCGGTGATGACCCTTGGGTCTCGTGACGTGATTCTTTTCATCGGCTCCGGCAGCGGCACCGTGACGATTTCCGGCCGGGAGTTCGACGTGAAGGCGACGGATGGCGTGTACATCCGCCCATCCGAAGCGATCCAACTCACGGCCGCCGCGGGCCAGACCCTGAAGGTTTTTGTCCTGGCCTGCCCGCTGGGCGAGCTCGAATGGCTCGAGCGGATGCCGGACACCTTCGAGGCGAGCTTCGAGCAGCGTGTCGTGTCGGTCGATCCGGAGCAGCGAACCGCTATGGGCCAACGCTATTTCCAGATCCTGGTCGACAAGCGCATCGGCTCCAATGTGATCACGCAGTTCATCGGCCACATCCCGCCGTCCAAGGCCGCGCCGCATCGGCATCTCTACGAGGAGGCGATCATCGTGCTCTCGGGCGAAGGCTATATGTGGACCGACGATCGAAAGGCGCGCGTCACGGCGGGAGACGTGATCTTCCTGCCGCGCAAGCAGCTTCACTCGCTCGAGGCGACCTCCGCCGACGGCATCGATGTCGTCGGCGTGATCTGCCCCGGCGACAACCCCAGTATCAACTACTACGACTGAACGCGCCTGCTCCGTGGGGAGCAGGGCCGGCCCGCCGCCGCCTGCTGTGTGGGTACCGTTCCCGCGGTCGGGGGATTGTTGCTCAAGCACAACTGTTGACATCTAAACGATTGACATCTCATATGAAAAGTCATAGTTTCGATTGAGACCGTAAAACGAGCTTAACGATGCCCTTGCCTTCCTCCAGGATGCCCACCGTGAAAAACAAGAAACCGTCCCTTGGCCGAGTCCAACTGTCAGTCTCGAGCGCCGTTGCTGCAGCGCTACTGATGAGTGCCCTCGCTTCGAAGGCCTCCGCGGCCAACGCTCCGGCGGACGAGAGCGGCGGGCTGGAAGAAATCACGGTCACCGCGAATAAGCTCAACGTGCAAAAGGTGCTGGACGTGCCCGGGGCCATCCAGGCGATTTCCGGCGACGCACTGCAGCGTTCCGGCTCCGTCGGGATCATGGACATCGCGGGACAGATTCCCGGCCTGGCGATCCAGGATCTCGGCCCTGGCGACAAGAAATACGTCATCCGCGGCATCAACTCCACCGGCGCCGCGACCAGCGGCATCTACTACGGCGAGGCGGTGATCAGCGGCTCGAACGCCGATGATGGCGGCGGCTTCGAATCCGATATCCGGCTGTACGACCTGGATCACGTCGAGGTGCTGCGCGGTCCCCAGGGCACGCTGTATGGGGCGAGCTCCATGAGCGGCACGATCCGCTTCATCCCCAAGGCGCCGGATCTCGTTAATTTCGGCGGCTATGCGACGGTGGAAGGGTCGCAGACGGCTCATGCCAGCGGCAATTACAACGTCAATGGCGAAGTCAATCTGCCGATCAGCGAAGGCGTGCTGGCCCTGCGGATGGTGGGCTGGAAACTCCACGACAGCGGCTATATCAACCAGATCCGCGTGGGCACACTTGGTTTGTTGGAAGGCGTCAATAATGACAACGTGGCCGGCGGGCGCGTCATGCTGCGCTATCAGCCGCTGGAGAACCTGACCGTAGACGCTAACTTCACGACGCAAACCGAAACCTCAGATGGCTCGTCGCGCTACACTCCCGCTGGAGTCACGGCCTTCCATGGCGGCCCCATCCTTCCGGTGCAGGGCTGCGACCTGTGCAATACCGATGTCACGCAAAGTCCCTGGAGCGACAACCTCAAGGTCTTCGGCCTGACGGTCACGTACGACACCGGCGCAGGCACGGTGACTGGGACCACTAATCAGTTCAATCGGAAGACCAACTTCACCTTCGACTCGACGCCCATTCTGGTGTCGTTCAACGTCCCCGTGCCCGCTGAAACGCTCGAGCCGCGCACGCGGAAAGTCAATTCCAGCGAGATCCGGTATGCGAGCGCTCTGGATTTCCCTGTCAACTTCGTCGTCGGCGGCTACCGAGAGCACGAGACGCAGGACCTGATCGTAGACGTCATCGCGACCAACAACCAGGGGCTTCCGAACGGTCCGTTCAGCAGCGCCAACTCCGACGATGCCTTGAGCTTCCCCGGCGTCGGCAACACTTTCTTCGGGCGCACGGACCACCGCAGCACCACGCAATATGCGGGATTCGGCGAGGCAACCTGGAAGATCACGCCCGCCTGGACCGCGGTCGCCGGCATACGCTATTTCACCGAGACATTGGAGGGCGTGCAGGTGCAGACCCATCCGTTCGGTGGCTTCCCGCCGGGACCGACGCTGGTTCCCCTTCCCGATCCGACGGAGACTTTCAACAAGGTCACCTGGAAGGGCAACATCAGCTACAAGTTCAGCGACAGCCTGTTGGGCTACGGAACGGTGTCGACCGGCTTTCGCAGCGGCGGCCTGAACGCGGTCAGCC
Source organism: Gammaproteobacteria bacterium (assembly GCA_028293765.1). GTDB lineage: Bacteria > Pseudomonadota > Gammaproteobacteria > Steroidobacterales > Steroidobacteraceae > 13-2-20CM-66-19. The sequence continues at coordinate 22,796 of JAQGOG010000145.1, read as the reverse complement.
AGCCTTTCGAGCCGATACCGGCCGCCTACGCGCCCGACTCGCTCATCAACTTCGAGGTGGGCATCAAGGGCCGCCTGTTCGAGGGCGCACTGGACTATCAGCTCGATGCGTATTTTATCCGCTGGAGCAACATGCAGATCCAGCAAACCACCCCCGACGCCGCCTTCGTTTATCAGGGCAATGCCGGCCAAGCCAAGGTCAAGGGCGTGGAATTCGAGTTCGAAGCGCATCCGATCCAGTATCTGACGGCGAGCTTCGCCGGTTCGTACCAGGACGCCTACCTCGCGGAGGGCGCCGACCCCACGCAGAAAAAACTCAACCCCACGCTCGGCGTCACCGGTGACAGCATTCCGAACGTGCCGAAAGTGCAGCTCAACGTCGGCCTCGACTACGACCGGCCGATCGGTAACAACCTGACGGGCATCCTGGCGGTGGACGTCACGTATCGCGACGCGGTGAACGCCTACTTCGCTTCCAACCCCTTCAACCTCACGCTCGCGCCCTACACGCTGGTCAATCTGCGGGCCGGCGTGTCCACCGGTCCGTGGCGCGTGATCGCTTTTGCCCGCAACCTGACCGACAAACGGGCCCAGGTGTCGGCAATCAACTCCACACAGGATCCGAGTGCGCTCCTGACCGTGCGACCGCGCACGATCGGTATCCAGGTGACCCGTACATTCTGATTGCCCAGTCGACATGAACACACGTATTGCCGGTAGCACGGCGGGTCACGAGACATTTCCGGCGGCAGCGCTGCGTGCACAGTTCCCGGCCCTGCAGCGGGCCGGCTCGTTCATCTTTTTCGACAACGCCGCGGGCGCGCAGGTGCCGCAGATGGTGCTGGATGCCATCAACCAGCATCTGCTCGAGCATAACGTGCAGCGCGGTGGCCGCTATCCGCAGAGCATTGCGGTTGACGCCACCGTCGCGCGCTCCCGGGCGAGCGTCGCCGCTTTCGTGAATGCGCGGCGCCCGGAAGAGATCGCGTTCGGCATGAACGCTACATCCTTCATCCGCACGATCAGTCTCGCCGTCGGGCAAACACTCGAGCGGCGCAACGAGATCGTGGTGACCGATCTCGATCACGCGGCGAACGTCGAAACCTGGCTGGCCCTGGAGAGGATGGGGGCGAAGTTCGTCTGGTGGAAGATGCGCCCGGATGGCTGCCTGCACACCGAAGACCTCGCGCCGCTGTTGTCGTCGCGCACGCGACTCGTGGCGTGCACGCTGACATCCAACGCACTCGGTTCGATCGTGGATGTGCGTGCGGCTGCGGATCTGGCTCATGCGGCTGGCGCCGAAATCTTCCTCGATAGTGTGCACTTCGGTCCGCACGGTCCGATCGACGTGCAGGCGTTCGATTGCGACTACCTCGTGTGCTCGGGCTACAAGATTTTCGCGCCTCACATGGGCTTCATGTGGGGCCGTTACGACCTGCTCAAGCAGCTCCCGACGTTCCGCGAGGATTTCATTCCGGACGAGCCGCCCGGAAAGATCGAGGCCGGCACGTTCATTTATGAGAACGTCGCGGGCATGGACGCGGCGGTTAACTATCTCGCGCAGGTGGGCCGCAACCTTGCGGGTATGAGTGGTACACCGGACCCGAAGTCATTGCGCGAAGATACGCATTACGCGATGAATGCCATCCAGGTCTATGAGCAGAAACTCTCGCTCGAGCTGGCGCGAATCCTGCGGGACTGCGGGGCGCAGATTTATGGGATCGCGGACGATGCTCGCGTGGCGGAACGCGTACCCACGTTCTGCTTCAATCTGCCCGGTATCCAGCCCCAGGCGGTAACGGAAGCGGCGGCGCGAGCGGACGTCGGAATTCGCGACGGCCACATGTATGCGCCGAGGCTAATGAAGCGCCTGAACCTGCCCGTGGAAACCGGTGCCGTGCGGGTCTCGCTCGTGCACTACAACACGATGGCGGAAATTCATCGGCTCGGTGACGTTCTGGTCGCGCTGCGTAGGCGCGCTTAGGCTCCGTTTGTCGGTTGCCGCGGCCAGGTCCACGCGGCGGAATGCCATGCTGCATGCCGCATTTGGTAGATTCGCGCCTTTCTGAGCGACGCGCGTCACAACATGCGGTTCGTGCGCCGCGACATCCACCATCCGAGCTTGCGGGCCGGGGGTACGATAATCACCGCGAAGTCGCAGCGCTTATGTCACGTGACTACCGGCATCGGGGTTCACCCTGTTAGGATGATCGCGAAGAACAAAATAAAGCGCTCCGACTTCGAGGGAGCCTCTGGAAGGGGACTTTCTGATGATCCGACGTTTCCGTTCGGGTCCTTCGGCAATGCTGAAGAACTCCATAGTGGTGGTATTCCTGCTCGGCGCGGCGACGGCCGGCGCACAGCCGGCCGAGGTTCATTCCGAGCCGGTGAGCCAGCCCGCGCCGGCAGCGACGCCGGATTCGAGCGCTGACGGATTCCACGATCTGATCTGCAAGCCGAATGGGACCGAAGATGGGTTCGATTGCGCGGATCAGCCTACACCCGCCAGGATCGTGCCGATTCCCTCGCAGGCGCGCGGTCCGAGGCTCCAGGATCAGGCGATCATCGGCTGACTCGGGGCGCGGTGGCTCGCTCCTGGAACCGGCGCGCCTTCATGCGGTTTCCGCAGACCTTCATATTGCACCAGCGCCTGGTGTGATTCTTGCTCGTGTCCAGGAAAAGCCACCGGCATGTAGCCACTCCGCAGGTACGCACCCGTCCCATCTCCTCGGACATCATCAGATCGGACACCGTCTGCGACAGTACCCATAGAGGCAGGTCCGCCTCGGTCTCGAAGCGACCCCATGTCCAGGCTATTCCGGGTCGTCCGTCTGAGCTCTCCGTCGACGGCTCCCACCGCAGCTCCCGGTGTCGGCTTGCACTGAGAAAGTGTCGCTCGAGAGTCCGAATGTCCGTCAGCGGAGGAGGGCGCCGATCCACGCTACCGTAGAAAGCCGCGGCGGCCGCCTCGCGCAGCTCATGCGCGGATTGCAACACCTGCGCTCCCGCGTCCTGCTTCGTCTTCCTGGCCAATAACCGCGCCTGCTGCGAGCTGAGCAGTTGGGCCTGCTCCATGAATCGGAGCAGGTCGCCGTAGTCCGCCAGCAATTCGATCGGTCCGTTGGGCCGGAACCGGTTATCCAATGAATTGACGAAGTCGAGCGCCGGATGGTCGCCGCACAGATCAAAGGGCTGCTGGTTTTTTGCTGGACGGGACATATAACCTCTAAATACCATTTTACAGGTTAGGCGCGGGTTGGCTATACTAACCTTCTATGGATAGTTTAGCGGTTAGCGAGGGTATGGCGTGGACCCGCGCCCGGCGGTTCGACGTTCGGATGCTGCTGGCGTTCTTCGCCATCTACTTCCTGTGGGGCGCCACATTTCTGGCTATCCGAATCGCCGTGCTGGAGATTCCGCCGTTCTTTACCGCGGGCGTCCGGTTCTTCGTCGCCGGTGCCGCGCTCTACACGTTCATGCGTCTACGCGGGCAGCCCGCTCCTTCCGCCGTGCAGTGGCGTGGGATTGCCATCATCGGGCTGTGCATGTTCGTCGTTACGTACGGAGCTCTTTTTTGGGCGGAGCAATTTGTGCCCTCCGGAATCACCTCGGTGATCGAGGCAACACTGCCGCTCCTGACCATGACGTTGGAAGTTTTTGTCTTTCGCCAGCAGCCGTTCCGCTGGCGGATGCTTGCGTCCGTGGCGCTTGGGTTTTGTGGCATAGCCTTGCTGTTGCTAAAGAATGGTGAGCAGTCCTTCGGCGCGTTTCCGTGCCTCGTAATCCTCGCCGGTGGCACAGCTTGGTCTCTCGGCGCCGTGCTCACCCGCTCTATGCCGCTTCCGAAGTCGCTACCCCTGACGGCTGGCGCGGAGATGATGTTGGGCGGCGCGGTGCTCCTTGCACTGTCGCAGTTGACGGGTGAGCTGCACTCGTTCCCTGACATTCCATTGCGCGCGGGCTTGGCACTGTTGTATTTGATTGTCGGCGGCTCGCTACTTGGCTTTACGGCGTACGTCTGGCTGCTGGCACGCATGCCGGCCACGCGGGTGGCAAGCCACGCCTACGTCAACCCTCTCGTGGCGGTTGCTCTGGGCTACTTCGTGGCCGGGGAGGAAGTTACCGCGCGAACCATTGTCGCAGCGGCCCTCGTGGTGGGCAGCGTCTTCCTGATCCTCAAGTCGCCAGTAGTCCGGCGCTGAAATCGCGGCGAGAAGTCTTCAGCCGGCAGAGGGTCGGCCAGAGCCCCCGACTACTGGCCTGGTCGCGCTTTCGGATATGTCTGACACGCCCTGGTGACGCTCGGGAGTACCCGGCGCTTACGCAAGTACGCAACCTGCCGAGGTAAGATCGGGGGAGAGGGGCTGCATCATGGCGGGCACGGCGAGTGTCAAATCCGGTTATTCCACAGCGACGGTGCCGTTGACGACCGCCCCGATGGAAGCGCGCTCCGTCGAACGCCTTCCGGATGAGGGCGGCTGGCAATTCGAACCCAAGTGGGATGGCTTTCGATGCCTGGCGTTTCGCCGCGGCGAGCGTGTCGAGTTGCGCGCGAAGTCCGGCAAATCCCTGTCACGTTATTTTCCGGAAGTGGTGCGCCTGCTGCGTGAGCTGCCGGTCGAGAGTTTCGTGATCGATGGTGAGCTGGTGGTCCCGCTCGGAGCAAGCCTGTCGTTCGACGCCCTGCAGCAGCGACTGCATCCTGCCGCGAGCCGCATCAGGAAGCTGGCGGTTGAAACGCCTGCGACATTCATGGCTTTTGATTGCCTCATGACAGCGGACCGGGGCAGTCTGCTGGGAACCGCGCTCACCGGGCGCCGGGCAGTGCTGGAGGCGCTCATGGAGTCGTTCGGCGATTCGGAGCAATTGCGCCTGAGTCCGTACACGCGTGACCGAAAGACCGCGGAGCGTTGGTTGAGTGCCGCCGGGGGTGCCCTGGATGGCGTGATCGCCAAGCCTCTGGACGGAGCCTATTTGCCCGGCGAACGAGCGATGCTGAAGGTTAAAAAAAGACGTACGGCGGATTGTGTCGTTGGCGGGTTCCGTTACGGCACGGACAGTAACCTCGTCGGGTCGTTGCTACTCGGCTTGTATGATTCGCAAGGTAAGCTGCATCACGTGGGCTTCACTTCGTCGATCGCACGCGCGCAGCGTGCCGAGTTGACGGAACGACTCAAGGAGCGGATCGAGCCGCCTGGTTTCACTGGAAAATCGCCCGGCGCTCCGAGCAGATGGAGCAACGAGCGATCCTCGGCATGGGAGCCGCTACGGCCCGATCTGGTCGTCGAGGTGTGTTACGACCAGGTAACGGCAGATCGCTTCCGCCATGGGACGAAGCTGTTGCGCTGGCGCCCCGATAAGAAGCCCGAACAATGCACCTTCGAACAGCTCCAGCGCGAGGCGCGCCCCAGGCAACTCGCGGCGTTGCTCTCGAAAAGCTCATGACAGAGCACCGGGTTACCTGGAACGCGTCGCGCGGTTCCAGACGACAATCGCAAAGTGACCCAACAGAAGGGCTACGGTGGCGAAGATTTCAACTGCAAGAATGTCCATGATCAAGTTCCTCGGGAAGTCAGGACGGGCATTCTACGGCGTGTTGCCCGGGATCGCGCCGGTCTTGCGATACTTGGCGCGTAGCCAATCGGAGAGATTGAAAAGCGGGAAAGCCGCCCAAGGGTCGTTCGGGAGGTGTCCCAGAGGCGGAAACGCCGGACATCCGCTGCAGCGGGCCGCGATGTTCGTTTACTGCGTTTCAACTGAAATAATCCCGGCTGCCGGATGAGCAGCATAAATCATCCCCGCAGAGGCTTTTGTTGCGGATCAAAAGCCAATAGGATGCGACGAGCGTAATGCCAGCGCCGAGGGAGATCGGCCCAAGACGGCAGCGCGCGCATATCCAAGCGATCGGCGTTCAACATGCGAAAAGGGGGAAAATGATGACGGTTTCCAGGCGCCTGTTTTTCGGAATGGCGACGGTCAGTGCTGCCGCAGCCGCGAGTGCGAGTTTCGCGGCGGCGGACTCGCGATCGCTGGGCTTGAGTTCGCTGACAACTGGCGCGCAGCCCATTACGCCGCAGGAGCGCAACGCCCGCCTGGCGAAAGTGCAATCCCTGATGCAGCAGCGAAAAATTGCGGCGCTGTTGGTCGAGTCGGGATCCACGCTGGAATATTTCACGGGCGTCCAGTGGCGCAGATCCGAACGCATCACCGCGGCCCTCATCCCCGCCGAGGGGCAAGTGGTCGTGGTAACGCCTTTCTTCGAGCAACCCTCCATCCGCGAAACCCTGCAGGTACCCGCCGACGTGCGACCGTGGAAGGAGGATGAGAATCCGTTTGCACTGTTCGCCGACGCGCTACGTGGTTACGGCGCGGCGGAAAGCCCGCTCGCCGTGGAGGCCACCACTCGTTTCTTCGCCGTTGACGGCGTGGCCAGGGCGTCAGGCGGCCGAAAAGTAGTTCCGGGTGACGAGCTCGTGCGCGCTTGCCGGCTGGTGAAGTCCCCTGCAGAGCTTGCCTTGATGCAGACGGCAAACGACGTCACTCTCGCCGCATTAAAATATGTGCACGGAAAAATCGAGCTCGGCATGCAGAGCTCCGACATCCTGAGCCTGATGGCGGCCGCGACCGAAGCATTGGGCGGCTCGCACGAAGAGGCGCTGGTGCTCCTCAATGAGGCGAGCGCCTTCCCGCACGGGTCGGTCAAACCGCAGAGTGTGCGCAAGGGATCGGTAATCCTCATAGACACCGGCTGCACCGTTCACGGCTACCAGTCCGATATCTCGCGAAGCTGGGTGTTCGGCGAACCCTCACCTCGCCAGCGGGAAGTCTGGAACCGGGTGAAGCGGGGCCAGGAGATTGCACTCGAGACGGCGAAACTCGGCATACCCACCGGCGCTATCGACATCGCAGTCCGTACGTATTACGAACAGCAGGGATGGAGCAAGGACTACGGCCTGCCGGGTTTGTCGCATCGAACCGGCCACGGCATCGGGCTGGATGGGCATGAGGCGCCCTATCTGGTCCGCAACGACAAGACGCCACTCGAGGTGGGAATGTGTTTCTCCGACGAACCGGGAATCTACATTCCGGGCGAATTCGGCATCCGGCTCGAGGACTGCTGGCACATGACCGAGAAGGGCCCGAAGCTGTTCACGCCTTTGGCCGCATCGCTGGAACGGCCGATTTGACCTCCAACAATGTTAGCGCCATTTTTATCGACCGGGCCGCGCCGGCCGCTACGGTGAACACGCCCGGCTTCGCCCTGAAGTCTCCGGAAAATCCTTCGGGGTCGGCAACGCCCTGCCAGGGCTCGATGCAGATGAAATTGGCCCCCGGTTTCGTCCAGACGCCAAGATAAGGCGCGTCGGGATAACTCACGCGTATCCGGGGTCCCGCGTCGGCGCCGTAGGTAACAGAACGGCTGCGGATTGCATCAAATATGACGACGTCGTCTTGAAAGAGTGCGTCTGCGAGCGCGAGGCGTCGAGCTGAGATCGGCGTTGGGTGACGCTGCGGCGTGAGCAACCCTTCGGGGTTGACGCGCCGGATGGGAGCAGGCTCGTCGCGGTCGAACTCGATGAAATGGGATGACCGCGCCTGTCCGTAAGGTAGCGGCCAACGAAATGCGGGGTGGTAGCCGAAGCTGGCAGGCATGGCATCGACGCCCATGTTCCGGACCGACATCACCACCGAGAGAGTCGGACCATCCAGCGCAAAGTTGACATCCAGTTCGAAGCGAAACGGATACGCCCGAAAACTCGCCTCGTCCGCCTTCAGCCTGAGGGTGGCGGAGGCTGCAGCCGCCTCTACTACTTCGAAGACCATGCCGCGCGCGAAGCCATGCCGGGGCAGGCGCTGGATTTTCGAGCCTAACCGGTAGCTGCCGCCGGCGAGAGCTCCAACGATGGGAAAAAGGAGCGGCGCACGCCCGCTCCAGACAGAAGGGTCGCCGTTCCACAGGAGATCGCGACCGGCGCGGTCTCGCAGTGTGGATAATTGTGCGCCGCAGGGATCGACCTGCGCGGTGAGGTCCGCAGAGGTCAGCGATAGCCATGAACTCTGTTCGTCCGACACTTCGAATGACCTCGCAGGAAATGCGTGTGGCCTCATCTTATCGGCTTTCGAAACCTGAGGATGAACTGGTCCGTGTGGCCACGGATGGAATTGTCGAACACACCGGCAGTGCGCGGGTCCTTGGGATTGGCGAGAATTGCGCTCTCGCCGTCGAACTGGAAGCCCACTGCTTCGACCTCTCGCCGGACCGTCGATGGCTCTATACGGTGTAGGGTGTCGGTGACATCGGACGGCGCCCCGGTTACGGCGGAGTGATCCAGCACTACGTACACACCGCCCGGCCTCAGGGCGTCATAGACGGCTTTATTGAATAGTGTCATGTCCACCGGACCCATGAAGCTGTCATGCAGGTCGTGGTAGTTTTGGGAGATCCAGAACAGATCCAGCTTCTCGGGGAACTTCACCCCTTCCAGGGCGGCGGCGAAAGTCACCGTGACGTTGGCGTGATTGCGGGTATACATCTCGATTTCGGCGATTCCCTTGACGATATTCGAGTATTGGAACAGGGCGCTTGGAACGACCGCATACACGTGCCCTTTGGGTCCGACAACATCGGCGAACAGGCGCGTGAAGTAGCCGGATCCGGCGGCGTAGTCGGCCACTTTGGCTCCCGGCTGGATGCCCGCGAAGGCGAGAGTCTGCGCCGGCTTACGCTCTGCGTCCCGGTCGCTGTCGGTTTCCGGGCGCGAAGAATCGGCCACCGCAGCGGCGATTTCTCTCCAAGCCCCTGGTGAGCCAGGTTGACCCAACGCAAAACCGGACGCGACGAACGCAAAGAGGCTGCAGACGAGCGGAAGTTTTCTCATGGCGGTGCTGTTCCTTTGAGATGCGACACCCCTGTATGAAGCGCCCCTTGCCGCCGTTTGAGTACACACTCAGGCTCACGCTCGCCCCAGCCACTGACGTATTCGTCCCTAGAACGAACGCCGCGTGCTTCGCGTAGCCCGCACGCAGCCCAGTTCAAGGTTCGACCGGCGTCCGTCGCCAATGCAACGTGCGCGGCACGGCGCGTAGCGAAAAATCAACTAACTGCATAACTCGGTGCAGATGCAGGCCGGAACGATGTGGCTTGACAGACACGGCGAATGTGACCTGGGATTGTCTCGAAGCGAGCCAAGACCCGTTCGGGCACTCACTGCAACTTAGCCGGCAAAGCATCTTCTTTCATGTGACCCGCGAGTGTCAGTGCGTGGAGGTTCGTTCCGGCCGCCAGTCCGACGCCCAATCCGAGGGCTTTGATCCCATGATGAATTCAAGGCCGCCGCCAGCTTCCAGCTGGTCGTAGGTGATCACGGGCTCCAGAAGCGGCTTGCCGTTCAATTTGACCGACTGAATGTAGGGTTTATCCAGCGAATTGCCGGGGGCGGATATTTGAAAGCGCTTGCCGTTCGGAAGATTCAAGGTGGCACGCGTGAACAACGGGCTTCCAATCATGTACTGCGCCGATGCGGGATTGACCGGGTAGAACCCGAGGGCCGTGAAGATGTACCAGGCGGACATCTGTCCGCAGTCCTCGTTGCCGAGGACGCCATTTGGCGAATTGGCGTATGCGGTGCGTGCAATCTCGCGCACCAGCGCCTGTGTCTTCCATGGTTGTCCACCGAAGTCATACAGATAGCCATAGTGGTGGCTGGGCTCATTGTCGTGATGATTGTGATGGCCGCCAAAATGCGCATCGAGCTTAGCGTTGAACGCGTCTCTCCCGCCGAGCAATGCAATTACGCCGGGGATGTCGTGCAATGGGGCGAACAGATAAACCCATTGGTCGCCCTCGGTCCAGCCCGTATCGGGACTGGCCCAGGAACCGTCGGAATTGCGCGGCTGCATGAACCCGCGCGCCGGATTGAATAGTCGCTGGTAAGCGTGCGAGCGCTGCAGCAGAGATTGGTAATCCGCTGACTTGCCCACGGCTTTGGCGATCTGCGCCACCGCGTAGTCATCATAGGACTCCTCCAGGGTGCTGGAGGCCGATTCAGATACCTGGTCGGCGGGAATGTAGCCAAGCCTCTTCGCGTAGGTCAGGCCGGCGCGCGCCTCGTACGGTACGCCGGGTTCGCGGTCGAGCCAGCGTCGGGTCGTGTCACCGTCGGGGGGAGTGTTGGCATCTTTGTAAACCGCCGCATAGGCGAGCCGGTAGTCAAAGCCTTTGAATCCCTTGCGCACGGCCTCAGCGATCAGCGAATCCGCATGTGTGCCGATCATGATGTTGGTGTAGGCCGGATTCGGCCATTTCGGCAGCCAGCCGCCCTCGCGAAAATCCTGCAGCAAAGCATTGATCATGCCGTCGATACGCTCCGGCGCGAACAACGTCAAGAGGCTGTTTTCGGCCCGGAAGGTGTCCCACATCGAGAAGGCCGTGTAGGACTCGCCGCTGTGTATCTGGTCGTCGAATGCGCTGTAGTAACGGCCATTCTCGGAGAATAATTTTGGGTAGAGCAGTGCGTGATACAGGCCAGTGTAAAAAACATGCCGCTCGTCGTCCGTTGCACCTTCAATCGCCGCGATGCTCAACTTGGCATTCCATTTTCGCTTCAATTCGTCCCGCGTGGATTCGAAGTCCCACGCTGGCAACTCCGCGTCGAGATTGGCGCGTGCCTGCTCGATGCTGATAAAGGAGGTGCCCACTTGCACCTCGATTACGGGGTTTGCTTTTGTATCGAACCGTGCGAAGGCTCCGACCCCATCGCCGGTCACTTCGGTTCGGTCCGCGACCGGCAGAACGCCTTGATAGACGCCCTGTGCGCGAAACGGCTGCCGAAAACGCGCCACGAAATATCCCTTGAAGTTTGGCAGTCTGAGGCTGCTTAGATAGGCGTCCATGCGGTCTGGGTTATAGCCTGAGATCTCTTTACGCGCTGCATCGACCGCGACGTAGCCGACGGTTCCCGCGCGGGTGGCCTCGATCAGCACACTGCCCTTGCCGTCCCGCGGAAAGGAGAATCGCATGTATGCGCAGTGATCCCTAGCAGTGAGCTCTGTGACGATTTGATGCGATGGATCTGCGCCCAGCTTCACTGCGTAGTAGTACGGTGTGCTGATTTCGTCACTATGTTTGAATGGCAGCCGCCGATACTCTACAGCCGGATTGAGATTACCCATTTCCGGCATCAGCGTGACATACCCGTAATCGCCCATCCAGATCGCAGGCTGATGCGTGCCGATGAAACCCGAGATCGCCCCGTCCTCGTACGCATAAGAGCTCACGCTGATGCGATTCTGGCGGGTCTGCGCAGTCCAGTTGGTCATGCCAAACGGCGTGGTCACCAGCGGCATCGTTCCTCCATATTCCGGACCGTCGCTCGATCCGCCGGTCCCTATGAACGTGTTCACCCAGTCCACCGGCGAGGGATCGCTTGGAACATCGGAGGCATGGGCTGCCCTGCAAATCGATATCAAAGCGAGGACAACTGCAGCACCGGTGACGAGATATTTCATCCTTTGCTCCGTGAATGGGCGGCGCCGCCGCGGCTACTGCCGAATCTGGCGCGATTGTCGGCTTGGAAAGCGTATCCGGCAATGCTGAGGAGCGCTGGGTGAGGGATACCTCCTCCAGCAAAAGAACTGGGGTCTGCTCGGCCCTATGCTCGCTTCTTGGTACGACCCGCGAAGCCGGTAAAGCGCAGGCCGGCCAGAGCGGCAAGCGCGTGGGCGCCGGGGAGTCGAGGTTCTACAGGTGAAACCATGTCAAGCAGACGTAAGAAGCACTTTGAGCGACGCTCAAGCGAAAGCCTCGGAAAACAGATCCTGCATCGATTTCCACGAACGCTTGTCCGCGGTGGCGCTATAGCGAAGTGCGTTGGGTCTCTTGGCATTGGCAGCGTTTGGGTTCGTGAAACTGTGCACGGTGTTGCCATACAGATGCATTTGCCAATCCACGCCTGCATTACGCATTTCCGTCTCGAACTCCGCACGTTGCTCGAGAGGGATAAACGGATCGTCCCCGCCGATGCAGACCAGGATGCGGGCTTTGATCGCCTTGGCATCGGTTTTCGGCGCGGCGGTCGCAAGACCACTGTGAAAGCCCACCACTGCCTTGATATCGGCGCCCGACCTGGCAAGCTCTAAGGCCATCGTACCCCCGAAGCAAAAGCCTATCGCTCCGATGCGTGCGGCGTCGACCTCGGAGCGTGCCGCCAGCGCGCGCAACCCACCCGTCGCGCGAGCGCGGGTCTTTGCAGGATCGGCGTACAACGCGTTGAGCATTCCAATGGCTGCTCCGAGATCCTCGACGACTTGTGCCTGCCCGTGCAGGTCGCAGGCAAGCGCCACGTAACCGATCGAGGCCAGGCGCTCGGCGCGTGAGAGAGCATGTTCATTGAGGCCATAGGCCTCGGGGTACACCAGCACGCCGGCTCGTGGACCGCTGCTCGGCTCAAAGAACAATTCGCTTTTCATCGTCAGACCATCGGCCTGATACGTTAATGTCCCGCGTTGCATCTTTGTTCTCCGTGCGCCGTGACGCTGGGGCCTTCCCCAGTCCTCATAGTAAATCACCGTGCCGTCACCGGTTCCAATTGTATTGCTGCCATCGTTTCCCGTTCCGCTCGCAGTGCGCTGCTGCTGCCATTTAATGGCCCTATCGGTAGTGCTCAAGCTGCGGGTTCAAAACCAACATTTCATGGCGGCTACTGTCGAGGAAGAGCTGCCGGAAGCGACTCGATGCGCGCCTCAGCTCGAGTCTCAGTTTGCGAGCGCGCTCAAAGGGGAGGTTTGAGAGGCGGTCTTGATTTCTCAAGAAAACTCAAGAACTATGCCTACATACAAGCGCCTGGGGCTCATGATGGGATACGCCAGAATTCTAACGATAACCGTAGCTTGCGCAGTCCTCGGTCTCACAGGGTGCGGCGGTGGCGATGGAGGTGCCGCACCTTCGACAGTGGTCACCCAGATATTCAGCGACCCGGGCCTCGACGGCGACATCGAACAAACCTCGCAGAATTCATCCACGATCACCCAGGGCATGTCGCCGACTGTGCAAACGGTGCTTGCCGGGATCGATCCAGTGGCACTCACGGAATTCAGGGCGTTCCTGAACTTCCCACTGACAGGCGCCGGAGGTGTCCCCGGTGACGCACGCATCGATTCGGCGTTCCTCGAAGTCTTTATCGACGACCTGCAACCGATCAACGGCAGCCTTCCGATTCTCGTCGACCTCGTGTCCTTTCAACCGCCGACGCTGCTCGCGACTGATTTCGATCGCACGCTGCAGCCACCGCTGGCAGCCACGAGAATCTCACCACCGATTGCCCATTCGGATGTGGGCACGTACGTATCGGTTGACGTAACTTCATTGATGATTGAAGCCCAGCGTTTGAGTCTTCCCGACTTCCAGGTGCGTATAATGGAGGATCTCGGCCCGGCTATTGCCGCACTCGTCGCGATCGACGACACAACTGGCGCGAATAGATCAGCTCGTGCGCCGCTGTTGACAGTTACGTATTACTAGTTCCGTTCCGCGAGGCAAAGACGCTCAGCAAACCATAACGTAGAGACGGACCGCCAACAGAGGTGACAACCTATGGCTGCGAAGAACAAACGACCCACGCGCGGGACTGGTTTGGACGGCAACCCGTCAGGTGTGAGGGACGTGTCCGGTCTGCATCTTCGGGCATCGCACCACCGAGACGAGCTCCTTGATGAAGCACGCGCGCTCCGGGCCGCGGGAAAAATCCGGGAATCACGCGCGGTGGAGAAGAGGGCGGGTCTGGTTGAACAGCTGCTAGGAGCAATCGAGTCGGAGCTCGGGCGCCATGTGTCGCGGCCACCGTGATGGGCGCCATCGGGCCGGGCTCCCGGCTGGCGTGAACCTAATCACCACCCAATCTCTGGCTGCCGACTGTCGGGTTCCTTGTACCGCGTCCGATCGGTAAACCGCGTTTCAGCGCCGGAACTTCGTGCAGCAGGCAAAGCTGGATCGCGAAGCGGCGGCTGGCTACCGATTGGACTTGACACACCCCCCCAGATACTATTTAAACTTCTTAGTTAATAAACCAGTAGGTTTAATTGTGACGGACCCGCTCAGCACCAAATTTGCAGCCCTTGCAGACCCGACCAGGCGCGCGATGCTCGCCCGTCTTGCGCTTGGCGAGACGACGCTGAGCGATCTCGCCAAGCCATTCAACATGTCGGTACCGGCCGTTGCCAAGCATCTTGCGGTGCTGGAACGTGCTGGCCTCGTCAAACGCGGTCGCCGTGCACAGTCGCGGCCCGCGAGCCTCCAGGTCACTGAGTTGGCCGAAATGACGGACTGGATTGAGCGCTGCCGCGTCCATTGGGAAGGCAGCTTCGAGCGATTGGCAAACTATTTGGGCGCACTCGACGGCCCTGGATCGGACCATGGTTGATGCTGCTGACAGCAGCGCATGTGGCGGCTCGCCCTCCGCGACAAGAGTCGGCTCGGACTTGTTGCAGATCACCCGCAAATTTTCCGCTGCGCGTGAACGAGTATGGCTTGCCTGGACACAGCCGGATGTGTTTGTGCGGTGGCTTGGGCCTTCCGACTGGCCGGCCGTTGAAGTAACAGCGGATGTACGCGTCGGCGGGGCCTGGCGCGCGTGCCTGCGCTCCAGGAACGACGCTCGAGTGCTCTGGCAGTCTGGCCGTTATCTCATTCTCGAGCCGCCGGAGCGGCTGGAGTTCACCTTCGCATGGGAGGGCTCGAGTCATGAGGACGGTCCGGGCGTGGAAACGCGCGTCACGGTCATTTTGGAGCCCCCGGCTGAGGGGGGCACGCTGATGCGATTCTCGCAAACCGGCCTCGTCTCCCGAGAGAGCGCCACTGGCCACTCGCAAGGCTGGGAGAGCACGTTCGAACGTCTCGATCAGCTACTGCGGCAACAAGACGGATATTGAAGGAGTAAACATGACTGACACCCAACCTGCTGCTGCCCCGGTCAAGGGCGGTGTAGTGCCCTACCTGAGCGTCGATGGTGTCCTGAAGGCGCTCGAGTTCTACAAGAGAGCATTTGGTGCCGAGCTGGCTGCCATGCACCCGCCCGATGAGAAGGGCCGCACCATGCACGCCCATGTCTACATCAACGGGAGTTCAGTCATGCTCAGCGACTTCTATCCCGAGCATGGTCATCCAAAGGTCGAGCCGCAGGGCTTCTCTATCGTGATACTCACGCAGAACATCGATGCCGATTACCAGCGCGCCGTCGACGCTGGCGCCAAGGCCATCATGCCGCCGGCGGACATGTTCTGGGGTGACCGCTACGGGCAACTCAAGGATCCGTTCGGGGTGACCTGGGCCATGAATCAGGTTAAGCGCTGAAGGTGGGAAAATGTCCAAGCGTGGTGTCACGACTTACGCCGGCCGCGCGCTGACGCGCCCAGTGTTAGAAACCTGAAGTGCCTCGCCACGACGCGCTTCCCCTTCAACAGGAGCCCACCCATGGCCGTCAAGAGCATCTCACCGTTCCTCTGGTTTGAAAGTCGTGCCGAGGAAGCCGCCAACTTCTACGTCTCGCTGTTCGACGATTCCCGCATTACCCACGTCTCACGTTGCGGTGATGCGGGCCCGGGCCCGAAGGGCTCGGCGATGGTAGTTGCCTTCGAGCTGCAGGGGCGGCGGATGTCCGCTCTGAATGGCGGTCCCCACCACAAGCTCAGTGAAGCCTTCTCCCTCTTCGTCAATTGCACGGAACAGTCGGATATCGACCGACTCTGGGACGCCCTGGGCGCGGGTGGCTCTTACAATGTCTGTGGCTGGCTCAAGGACAGGTTTGGCCTGTCCTGGCAGATCAACTACGCTGGCCTCGCTGAGTTGATGACGAAAGACGCCGCGCAGCGGGTCATGGGTGCAATGATGCAGATGAAGAAAGTTGACATCAAGGCATTGCAGGACGCCGCGAACCCGTTGCACGCATAAGTAGCTCGTTCGGAACAGGTGCGAGCCGTCGTCTCCATCGAGGGACGCCCTGGGCTCGGCAATAGTCGTCGCGGCATGTCGTTGCTCTCTGACGGCGCGTGCGAGGGCAACACTAGCCCAGCGGCAAGTGATGCGGGCGTACCAACATGTGCCAATCTTGATGCTCATCCAGAATGAGCGTGATGGCAGCCCGAATTGCATGCTGGAGCGGCTCGGCGCTCCGGACGTGCAGCTCGATAACCCGTGAGCGGCGTATCTCATCGATCACGCCTTGCAGCTCGAGCGCGACGCGCTCGGAGGCGGCGTGCATTCGATAGGCCTCCGATTGCGCGAGCGCGCCATGCAATGAGGCGGCGAGGGCGGGAAAGACTGTCGTCAGGAGCGACAGCCAGCGCGAATGAATCACCAAGTGCGCCAGGGCGCCGAACGCGGTCAGGGCAAACAGGCAGGCCGTCACGCGATGAATCCGATGCTGGAGCGCGTGTGATCGCATTGCGACACGCGCGTGGTACGCCCTTTGCGACTGCAGAACGCCAATCGACCATTCGACATATGTCGAAACGAAGTCGGGGTCGGACCACGCATCGGCGAGCAGCTCGCGGGCTCGCGGCTCTGTGATGCGGCACAACTGTGCGATATCCCGCGATGCGCGCAGATGCGGACCCGGATTCAGTACACGCAAGTACCAGTTGGATTCGTCCTGTTGTTTCGAGCGGTCGACGAGCGGCGCGATCAGTGGCAGATAGAAAGTGAGTTCGGCAACCGTCCGTGCGCGCAGCCACTCGCCTTGCCAGTCGCGCCGGTGGCCCTGCCAGTAGATGATGCCCACGGCGGCGATGACGGCCACTTCGGCGATGACCCAGGCAGCCGCGAAGGGATGCATGAAGTTGTTCATGCTGTCCCATCCGAGCGCCAGCGGCATCATCGCGCACAGCACGGCGATGGCGCTCAACAGATAGATGGCCCAGAACCCACTGCGATAGCGATGCCCGTAGCGTATGGCGCGCTCATCGAACTCGCGGTGGGCGTTCGCCAGCGAATCGATGAGCGGCTGCAGCCGTTGCGGAGGAGCGGGCACGGGCGGAGCAACCGGCGTTTCGAGGTGGGCGCCGATGAGCAGCAGTCGCTGAATGATCTGATGCAGCGGCATGCGCGCGTCAGCCGAGAATCTCGTACGTCGTGGGGAAGATGGCGTGCGAAACGATTCCGAGGCTGCCGTCTCCGTAGTCGACCAGCCAGTCGCCGACTTGCCCGTTCAGTCTCGACTGGCCGTCGGCCAGCAGGACTTCGAACGCTTCACGTAACTGCAGAGCTAGAACGCGGGTGCGGAGGCTGACATACCGCCCATCCTCACCTGCTCGCGTGGGTGGCACCGGGCGGTACTTCTCGGGAAACCGTGCCTTCGACACGCGCCAGTGTTCGCCGCCGGCGCCCGTGAGAATGGCATCGCCGGGCCTTGCCTGCACGAGGCCTTCGAGTGACTGCACCGTGCATGCCTCGGTCGTGAAGCGAACCTGCACTTCGCGTTCGAACTTGCGCGCGACGACGCGCCGCGGGTCGCTGCTGATCCCGCTCGAGTATCCGGGCTGTCTGCTCGATCGAAACAACGGCGCGGCAGTGGGACTCAACTCATGCCCCTTGTGGCCGGCGGCTCTGGGTTTGCTCTCAAAGCTGTGCAGCAGGCGCGCGCACCGTTTCCCGCACGCGATCCCGCCACTCTCGCACAGTATGCGTCGTTTTGAACTCGACCGTGACCGCGTCGAGCAGTGATGCCGCCTCCTTCAACAGTGCCGCGCGACGCTTCGTATCGAGCAATGCCTGCACGTACAGCGCGCTCGCCAGTCCGAGTTGCATGTCCTGATCGCCGTGATTACGCGCGGCGTAGTCCCGACGAAACTTTACTACGGGCTCGATGATCTGCCGTGCCTCAGCGCCGCGTTTCTGGGCAACGAGGGCGAGTGCGATCCTAGTCGATTGACCGGCCTGGTCGCTTTTATCAATGGTAGCGCTCACGGGCCAATGCTTGCGCGCCTCGAGCGCTTCCCGGGAGCTCTGCTCGCTGGCGGCGTAGTCGCCGAGCATGAGCTCCGCCCGGGCTTTGACGTCGTTCAGGTAATACGCGGATGCATTTTTCCAGAGTTTATCCAGGCCGCTTCGCGGGACGAGTGCGCGCATGCGTGGGATAAACTCTCCGCAGATACGCAGCGCGGCCTGCGCATCGCCGCGGTACAGGGCGGTAGTCGCGTCAGTGATCCCTTTCAGGTACTCCGCGAAAAAGGGCAACGCACTGTTCTTCGGTTCGCTTCTGTGCAAGTCGGCGGCGTATCGTCCAATGTTGCTGCCAATCTTCTCGGCTGCAGCGAAGTTGCCCAGCTCGGCTTGTCGCCGCGCCAGCTCCGTCATCCCTCGAAGCAGGCCGAGCAGCAGGCTCGGTCCGCCTTTGCTGGCGCTCTGAGCGTCCACGATTGCCGCTTCGAGGTGCTGCAATGATTCCTGTGTCCGTCCCAACGACCAGGCTACGTCGGCGAGGTTCCATCGGTCCGCGGCCAGGTTGTTCAGCGAGATGGTGTTGCTGGGATCGAGCGTGACCAGCGTCGACTGGACGGCCTCGGCACGCAGACCCAGAGTCAGCGCTTCGTTTGGTCGCAGCTCGTCCAGCGCGAGCCCCGAGAGCGCGGACTGGATGAGCCCCTGAGCATAGAGGGCCGTGAGATCGCCGGGACGCAGCGTCAGCACCTTATCCGCCAGCGCGCCAGCGTCGGCGCCGGCTCGCCGGGCTTCGTCGGAGCGGCCCAGGGTAATCAGCGTGGTGACGAGCCACCCACCGGCCTCGGTGTACTTATCCGTCATGTAGATGTTGGTGAGATCGCGTGCGCCGAGTTGTGCCGCGACTTTCATCGCCCGCTGGAGGGTGATGATTGGTTTCTCTCCCAGCGCGAAGTCGCCTTGCTGTTGGTAGCCGAGCTGAACCAGGATCTCGACCTCCGCCTCGCGCACGGCGACCGAGGCATTGGGGTCCCGGGCGAGAGGACTCAGCAGGTCGGCGGCACGCTGCGATGTAGGCACCGCTGCGGCGTCTTGCCGATTGCCCAGAATACGCCCCTTAGTGCTGAGGGCGCGCGCCAGCGCAACGGTGGTCGCAGCCGAGACATCCCCATCGTGCCGGAGTTGCTCGAGCAGTCTCTCGGCTTCGGAAACGGCCGCCGTGGCGCCGTCGAGATTGCCGAGCCTGCGCGATGCTTTCGCGAACTGCAGCAAAGCGATTGCACCCGCACGTACCGTCGACGGACCTTTGAGCTCCACTGGCAGCGCATGAAAGTAATCGACCTCGCGTTTGGCGAGATTCGCCACGACGTCCAGTCGCCCGGAACTTTCCAGCTCGCGCGCGAAGTCATCCGTAAGATAGCCCAGCAACTGCTCAGCCTGCACACGTGACTGCTGGGCCATCCGCTCAGCGCGCTGCGCCCGTTGCGTGCTCCAGTAGGCAAACATCGCTGCGACGATGGCGCCGATCGCAAGCACGATGCAAGCGCTGGCAATCCGGCGCGCGCGTACCAGAGCACGGCGCGCGGCGATTTCTCGTTCACGTTGTTCAGTAAGCAGCCGCTCGGTGGCTTCCCGCGCTTCGCGCTCATGTCGGAGATCGCGACTGCTCTTCACCACGCCGCACAGCACGTCATGCGTGAGCTCGACTCGTCGGACGTCGAGACGCTCTTCGATGCGCAGTAGACGCCTGTTGACCAGCACTGCCAGCGTGTCGGGTGTCGCGCCGGCGGTAGCGAAGCTGCGCTTCAGTCGCTCCTCGGCGATGTTCTCGCGAAACCCTGAGTCAGTGAGCAGTTCGTCTTCGATGATCCGGCGCACCTCTGCCGGCTGATCAGCGAGCGCGCGTTCGTAGAAATTGCTGAGGATGCTCGCGTGCGAGCCGGCGAGCAGATCGAGCGAGATCTCCTTGCGCCCCTGCTCGATGCGCGTGTCGTTCAGTTCGCGGCAGATCAGACTGAGGAGCGAGGGCTCCACTTCCGCATTCGCCAGCTCCGAGCCGCCGGCGACGAAGCGCACGATGGCCTCTGCAACTTCCTCCGACACGAGATTCTTTCCGGGGCGCAGGACGGCTGCCAGGCCCTGCGTCCCCGTCATCGGCGCGAGCCGCAGGCGATTCTGCGTGACGCTCGGCATCACCGACTTCAAGCCCTCGAGCGGTGCCAGATAGTCCTCGCGCAGGGCGATGAGGACGCGATAGTCGCTGCGCGCGAAGTCGAACCGCTCGGCGGTGGAATCGTCGGCTTCGAGCCGGGCTTCGAGCGAGCGGGGCGGGCGATTCTCGACCAGGTCAGCAAGATCCGCGACGAAGCGCGCGGCGCGGGCGCGCCCAAACTCATCCGCCTGGGCGAGCGTGAAGATTTCTTCGAACTGATCGAAGATCAGGAGCGGAATGAGCGTGCTGCCGGATTCATCCAGCAACAGGTCGTCGCGATGATGTAGGAACTCCCAGAGGGATTCCCCTTCGGAAGCGACGCCTGCCTGCGTCCACTCGCCGGATCTGCGAGCGGTGCGCGCAATGGCTTGCTTGATCTGCTCGGCAGGTTCCGGAGTTTCGCGGGCGTAGTCGACGCGGACGTACACCGGGCAGTAACCCTGGCCGCGAAGCCGCGGCACCAGTCCCGCTCGAAGGATGGAGGTCTTCCCGAGCCCGGACTGACCGAACAGCACGGTCAGCAGCTTGCGCTGCACACGGCGCGCCAGCTCCGCTACCTCCTCTTCGCGCCCGTAAAAATAGGAGCGTGTCTCCTCCGTGAACGAGGCGAGCCCGAGCCACGGACGGCGATCATCGACGGGCACAGCGGCGTCGTCGGGCGCAACACTGCTGGCGGGTTCTGCATTCATGACTGGCGGGCTCGCATGAAGTCGCTCAGCCGCTGCCCAAACTCGTTCGGCACGTTGCCGCCGGGCAGTTGCGTGAAATGCAGCGCTTTGAATCGGTCCGGGACCAAGGCTTCGGCGGGGCGGGTCGCATCGATGGTGACCGGCAGGATGAACAGTGCGCCGTCGGCCATGTTGCGCGCCCGATCGATTGCGTAGCTCCATTCGCGGCGAAAATACGCTTCTTGCCGGCGCTGGGTCGTCCCTGAGACCACCGGAATGAAATAAGAGCAGCGGGCGATATTGCGCTGAATCTTGCGGTCGTAGTCATCTCCGCCTTCGAGCCGGTCCATGTCGAACCATGTGGTGATGCCCGCGGCCTCGAGGCCGGCCTTGATCTCCTGCACGGCAGGCAGATCTTCGCGGGCATAGCTGATGAACACGGCGTTGTCGGGCATCTCTCGCGAGGGAGGCAGGAAACGCGTTGGGCCGGCGCTGCGTTCGCTCGAAACGGCGGGTTTGCGGCGCGCGGCGAGGCGCTCATACAGCTCGTCCACGAACCGCTCGGCGCCGGTGTAGATGCGTGTGCGCACGCTGACCTGCTGCAGGAACGAGACGAGTCGATGGTCCTCGCTCGTATGATCATCGGCCATGATCTCGCCGACGTCCCGCGGATCCGACAGGCGCTGGCGCTTGGCCATGCGCAGGAACAGGCGAGCGAGCCAGTTGCTGAAGTTGCTGCCGATGAAAAGCAGGTGGTTGTGTTCTAGCTCATGGAAGAGCTTCTCGGGCGCCAGGTGCTCGCTCTGCAGCGCGCAGATGAACTCCAGCAGGTCTTCGTCCGAGATCACGTACGTGGGCGAGGAGGAGAGGCGCCCGAAAAGGTGATAGACCACCGGGCGCACCAGGCGGTCGCGCTCGGTCGGCAGATCGGCTACGCGATTGGGCGCGTATGACAGCACCTCGGTCGAGGGCGATCCACCGAAGCGCTCCAGGTTGATGGCCGACTCCAGCAATGGATCGAACGTAGTCGACACAAAGAGATCGAACTCGGGAATCGAGGCGAGACGTCGCAGGGCGCGCGGTGGCTCGAACGTGGCGTCCTTGAGAATGCCGCGCAGGCGAACGTAGGCTTCTTCGCGCCGGCCGCGCGCGCTGAGAAACCAGCAGACCACATCGTTCAGTGTGTAGGGCTGCGGTAGCTGCGTGACATCGACGTTCAGACGACGCGCGAGTTTCTCGGCGAGCCAGTCGTGGAGCAGGCGCGGGCCCTGGTCGGTGTCCACCATCAGCAGCTCCGGGCCGATGATGGGAATCACTCGGCGCTCTTCGATGAAGCTGATCAGGTCGTCCCACGCGTCGTCGTCGAGCACGGACCCTGCCGGTTGACTGGTCGCGTTCGTGCTCATCCGGCGCCGCCGGGCAGCCGCCGGGAATAGCTGGGGCGGGTGAGCGACCTTGCGGGTTCGAACAGGCCGGGTTTGTTGTTATTTTCGATCAATCGGCGTCCACGACAGGCGTTTATGAGCACGTGCGGCAACCACCGGTGATATTGTCGATTCACGGGAGTCCTGTCCAATGGTTTGCCGACCGGGCGATCGTCCCGCGGTACCGAGCCTCTCTCAATCAAGTGCTTGAAGTGCCTGATTTCACGGTCTGCGACACCGAAGTCCCGAACGCATGGGGTAATAAGCCCTTAATAAACAACCACTTGTGTAATTTTACCTGCCTTTCCGCCGTGCCGTGCCGGCGTGTCCATCAAGGTGGTTAGCGTCGTATCTTCCATCTGACCTACTCGTGGCTATGCGCTGCGTGTGCTCGACAAACCTTCGATCGTGCGCGTGGCAAGACATGTGTGCTCCGGGATTTCGACGGGAACAGCGATTGCTGAAGCTCTGCAACACGTTCTACTTTGGGTTAGCCAGAGGAGCATGACCATGAAACGTTTTGCACGCGTCGCGGCCTGTGGACTTACCGTGTTCGTCCTGATC
>JAQGOG010000115.1 GCA_028293765.1 Gammaproteobacteria bacterium | reverse complement strand
CTACAGCTCGGATTCCAACACCTGGGGCACTTCTGCACGGCATACAAGGAGCGCTTTGGGGAGTTGCCGCGCGATACGCTCAACAAGAAATGCCGGCGTACCGCGGAATTCGACCACATCGATGCCTGAGGGGCGCCCGGCCCGCGACTAATGGATCAGCTCGCCGAGCAGCGGCTCGGCCCACGCGGCCCAGCGCAGCAGCCGCTCATCCTGGCGGCGGGAGCCGACGAGCTGCACGCCGAGCGGCAGCCCTTTGGCGCCTTTGCCGGCCGGCAGGCCGATGCAGGGCGCGTGCAGCACGGTCCAGATACTGTTGAACAGCGGATCCCCGGTGAATTCCAGGCCCGCAGGCGCCTCGCCGGGTGTTGCGAGCGTCAACAGGAAGTCGCAATCGACCAACAGGGCATCCAGTGCGGGTCGGGATCGTTCGGCATGGGTCTGCGCGTCGCGATAGGCGTGCAAGGGAATACTCCGGCCGGAGGCGATCGCCTCGCGGAAGGTCGGGCTCAGCAATTCAGGCTGCCTGGACGCCTCGTCGGCGAAGCTGCGTGCTATTTCAAACATCATGATGGTTCGGTGGCTGTCGAGGAGCCCGTCGCACGAGACCGGCAGCTCGAGATCGACGACCGTGGCGCCGGCGTGCCGTAAGTGCAGGGCACTGGCTTCGAGACAGTCGCGCGCCCCCTGGTCGGCTCGCGACCAGGAAGGGGTCCGACACAGACCGATCTTTGGTGGAGGGGACGGCGCTGCGGGGGATGCTTCGAGACGCCCCGACAGTATCGCCGAGCGCGTGCAGATGATGTCTTCGACCGACCGCGCGATCAAGCCGACAGTGTCGAGCGACTCGGCGCCAGCCTTGATGCCCGCGTAAGGGAGCTCTCCATAGGTCGGTTTGAAGCCCACCACGCCGCAGAAGGTCGCCGGGCGGATCACCGAGCCTGCTGTTTGAGTGGCAGTCGCGAGCGGAACGTGAAAGTCGGCCACGGCAGCCGCCGAACCCGAGGAGGAGCCTCCGGGAGTGTGCCCGGGGTCGTGTGGGTGGGTTGTAGGTCCCGGAGATCGAAAGGCAAATTCGGTCGTCACCGTCTTGCCAATGACGACGGCTCCCGCATCGCGCAGGCGCGTGACTATGGACGCGTCGCTGGTGGGCCGATGTCCGGCATAGATGCGTGAGCCGTAGGTTGTGGGTTGATCGCAGGTGTCCATCAGATCCTTGATGCCGATCGGAACCCCGGCCAAGGGCAGATTCGTGGTATCCCGTGCGTCGACTGCGCGTGCAATGCTCAGCACCCTCTCAGGATCTACGTGCGCCCATGCATGAATGGCAGCGCGGCTCGAAATGCGTTCGAGCGTTGCCGCGGCGATCGTTTCCGCGGTAACGAGCCGCTCGCGTACGCGAGCGGCGATTTCCTTCGCTGCTAGGCGCGTCCAGTCCATGGCGTTGCGAGATCAGTGCTGCAGCAACGAGATGGCAACCGACGTCATCGCCGTCACGCCGGTGCGCAAGGTCGGCTCCGGATCCGGCTGAAAGTGGTTCGTATGCAGGCCGGGAAGCTGTTTGCCAGCGGCCTGGGCGGCGGCGAACCTCGCCGGCTCCATCGCACCCAGCCACATCAACACGGCGGGAATCTTGTGGCCCTCGAGTCCGAACACACCGAAGTCCTCGCTGGCCATGATGGGATCTTCATCGAACACGTTCTGCTTGCCCAGGGATTTGGTGAGTGCGGCCTGAACGCGTTTGGCTAAGGCGGGGTCGTTGTACATCACCGGCGTGGCCTCATTTTCGTTCACGTCGACGATGGGCGCGCGGTCTGCAGGAACGCCAGCCGACAACGCCACGCCCTGCGCAGTACGCCGGATTCCATCGAGGATGATCTGCCGCGCGGGCTCGCTGAAGGCGCGGGCGGTGAGCTCCAATTTGACTTCGTCGGGAATGATGTTGCGCTTCGTGCCGCCGTGGATGTCTCCGACCGTCACCACGGTCGGATCGCGAGGATTCTCCTGGCGGCTCACGATTGTCTGTAGCTGGACGATGAACTCGCCCGCCATGACGATCGGATCTTTGACTTCCTGCGGGCGCGCGCCGTGCCCACCCACGCCGCGCAGGGTCACGTCAATGGAGCTCAAGCTCGCCATCATCGCGCCGCTGGCAATCGACACCGTTCCGGCCGCGCGGAAGTTGGTGTCGTGGAGTGCGATTGCCAGATCGGGAGTACCGAAGCGCTCGTAGAGACGATCGGCAAGCATGGCTTTCGCGCCGTCGCTCGTTTCCTCGGAGGGCTGCCCCACCAGCATTACAGTTCCATGCCACTGCTTCTTCAGTGCGGCGAGTGCGCGTGCGGTGCCGATCATTGTGCTGACGTGTATGTCATGCCCACACGCATGCATCACGCCAACCTCCTGTCCGCTCGCATTCTTCGTCTTGACCTGGCTCGCATAGCTGACGCCGGTTTCCTCGATGACGGGCAGTGCATCCATATCAGCGCGTATCAGCAGCCGCGGCCCGGGGCCATTCTCCAGAATCGCGACCAGTCCGTACGCCTGGGTCCCATCGGGATATTTCCCGATGCGCTCGGTAACGGTATAGCCGGCCTTGCGAAGCTCGCTCGCCAGCAGCGCCGAGGTGTGCTCTTCGTGGTGAGACAGCTCGGGATGCGCATGGAGGCCCTTGTAGGTGTCGACCAGGTTGGGCACCTCGCCGCCGACGAATGCGGGCAGGTCCTGAGCCCACGCCGGCGCAGTAAACAGGCAGGCGAGCAGTACTGCGAACGTGTCTTGTGATTTCATGGCCTTTCCACTGGAAGCGTAGCCACAATTCTGTGCCGCGGGCTCGCCGGGAGCTATCCCGCCAGCGCAGGCGCATCTAGAGAATTATCATGTAGCGATCGAGGGGAGTTTCGAGCTCGGGCTTGCGAAGGTCGCTGCACCTGATGCGAGCATTTCCGAATTCCGCGCAGCGTTGGCGCGCACGTTCTACGGCCGTTTGCGAGGCGTCAGTAGCCAGCAGCCGGTCGCAGCGGGGTGCGAGTAAGGCGGTCAGCTCGCCTATGGAGCATCCCGGCTCGAAGGGCGTCCCCGTAACGGTCTCGTGTGAGCGCGGCCAGCGTAATTCTGTAGCGTTCACGTTCGTACCCTGCGGATGCGAAGCGCCAGGGATCCGGATCGGCACGATAGCGCTCTTCGAAGGCTCCCGGCAGGCAAGCGGCGGCCGCCCCACGGTTCATAGGACGAATACCTCATGGGGCCGCGCGAAATATTCCAGCACGTGCGCCGGCACGATCGCGCCTCCCGGGCGCTCGCGAAGTTGGGACTGGTATTGTTGAATCGCGCTCTGCTTGGCGCTTTTCGCGGCGGGACTCAAGACGAAACGGCCGAGGCGCAGGCCCGCGAAGATTCCAGGCGTGGAACGATGCCACGCCCAGATTGGATAT
Source organism: Gammaproteobacteria bacterium (assembly GCA_028293765.1). Lineage (GTDB taxonomy): Bacteria > Pseudomonadota > Gammaproteobacteria > Steroidobacterales > Steroidobacteraceae > 13-2-20CM-66-19. The sequence continues at coordinate 29,587 of JAQGOG010000115.1, read as the reverse complement.
TGCGCGAGAGTCGCCTTGCGATCCTGTGCTACTTCCCTGGCAACGCGGCCTGCCACGTCGTGGTCGGAATGCCCGTCACGCTCGAACGGAGCGACGATTGTCGCCCGTTGTGGCGTGATGCTCCGGATGGCGTTTGCGAGCTCATCCTGGTGGTCGGCAACGTGCCCGTCCGGCAATTTCAGATGCACGAGGTCGATGCCGGCAGGCGCGAGCTCACGTCGCGCGGCCGTGAGCTCCCGGCGTCTTAGGGCCGCCAGGTCGGCGACTTCCGGACAGGCGGCTTCCCCGTCTGTGAGGGAAATGATTACGACAGGCAGCCAGCGTGACGCCCAGGTGTGAATGAGCCCACCCGCCCCAAGCGTCTCGTCGTCGGGATGCGGGGCGACAATGACGAGTGGTCCCAGGGGCGGCGACCACTCCGGAGCGTCGAGAGCCGTCCAGCGCAGCTCTGATGTGCCCGCTATGGAGGTGTCAAAAGCGCCACCTCTCCCCTCCTCGTCCATGGGCCCTCCATTGATGAAGATGCAATGGAGACAGCACGTACCGTGCCACGGGGGCGCAGCGAAGCTTGACGGTCGTGTAAATCCCAGATCGGGGCGGAAGGAGCGCCCCCGCGCTGCTTGCCGCGCAGCGCAGGGGACGCGAGTCGCAGGAGCGACTGCGGACGAAAGGACTAACCGCCGGCGAAGCGGCGCGCCTGCTTGCCGCCCGCGAGCGGCAGCTTGCTCTCATCGACGATCTGGCCGTCCTTCATCACGAACACGATGGACTTGGCGTTCTTGATGTCGGCCGTCGGATCCTTGCTCAACAGCACCAAGTCGGCGAGCTGGCCGGTGTCGATCGAGCCCAGCTGGTCGGCCTTGCCGAGAAACACGGCGCTGTTATGGGTGGCGATCTGGATCACCTTGAGTGGAGCGATGCCCGCGGCACTGAGCATTTCCAACTCATGCTGGAGCGCGGGTCCGCTGCTCTGATCCGTGCCGCTGGCCACCGTGCCGCCGGCGGCGTCGATCTTGCGGACGTTCTCCTGCGCGATCGGCGTCATGATCTTCATCCACCACGTCCAGGGGCGCTTCTGGTACTCCGCGCGGATGTCCGTCTTGAGGTGCTCACGCTCCTGCGCACTGAAGGAGGCGACGTATAGCGGCTCGTCGAGGTACTCAGGATGTTCGGCGAGGCGGCTGTAGTTCTCGCCGATCGTGAGCGTGCTGGCGAACGGAGTCTTCTTTGCTCCCATCAGCTTGACGAAGGAGTCGCTGACAGGCCCCTGGATGACGGGGTGGGCGAGGGTGTCGCTGCCCGCATAGATGGCTTCGAGAGAGCGCAATTCGCTCGACACGTGCACCGTAGTGCGTATGCCGTGCTGGTTGTAGTAGCGGACGATCTTCTCTAGCAGGTCCGTCGGCATGAGGGTGATCATGGGGCGCGAGCCCCAGCCTTCCTCCTCCAGGGTCAGCTTGAGCATGTCCGGCTGTTGCTCGGCAATGTGCTTGTCGAGCAGCGCCTTGTCCTTCTCGAAGTCACTGACGTTCACGGCCATGTTCGTCCCATGGCTACCCGGATAAGTCACGAGATTGCCGGTGGCGAAGATGCGCGGCGATAGAATGCGGCCGGCGCGCTCGTCAGCTCGCAACCCGAGGATGTGCTCTGCGCGATTGCCGCAGTCGAATACCGTGGTCACGCCGGAATAGAGATAGCTCGCGAGCGCCTCTACGCCCTGCTGGCGATTCGGCGGCGCCGAGGTATCTCCCACTTTAGCGGTGAGGTCGACACCACCCCGCAAGTGGATGTGGATATCCATGAGCCCGGGCATCAGGTACTTGCCCCTGCCGTCGATGTGCCTGCCCTTGAGATTGCTCGCCAGGGAGCTCGGCGTGACGGTGGCGATTTTGTTTCCATCCACCGCGACGGTCATGTCGGGCTGGGGCGCGTGGCCCAGGCCGTCAATGACCGTGACGTGTTCGATCACGACCATGTCTGCCTGCGCCGCCGGGATGGAGAGGATCCACGCGAGGGCAGTCGCTCCGAGAATAGCCGGCAGCTTCATTTCGTTCCTCCAGCAGTTTTGGCCACAATTCCGCCGCGCATGACGAAGCCGACGTTCATGACCGCGTGAATATCGTCCAGGGGGCTCTGGGGCATGGCAATGACATCCGCGGCCATGCCGGGCTCGAGTTTGCCGACATCCTTGATGCCGCCCGCCTGCGCCGCGTTGACCGTACCGGTCATCAGGGCTTCCATGGGGGTCATACCGGAGTCGACGACGTAAGTGACCATCTCCATCCCATTCTCACCGTGCGGCACGAGCGGAGCGTCGGTCCCGAGCGCGATGCCGACGCCTATCTTATGCGCCAGGGTCACGAGCTTGCGGGGCTGGGTGCCGAGTTTGAGCACTTTCTCCATCGAGACCGCAGGCAGATCCTTCAGCGGACCGTTGCGAACCTTCTCCGGGGTATCGCCGACGTAGGTGATAGTGGCGGCTGTCGGTACGAGCCAGATGTTCTTGGCCTTCATCGCCTTCAGCGTTTCTTCGTCGGCCCACATGGCGTGCTCAATTGAGTCGAAATTGGCGCGGATGCAGGCGTCAATGGCCATTTTGGCGTGCGCGTGCGCCGTCACTTTGCGCCCGAATGTGTGCGCGGTATCCGCGATGGCCTTCAATTCCTCGTCGGTGAATTGCTGCCCGGTGCCGCCGTCGCCTTCATCGAGGGTGCCGCCGGAAGCCATCACCTTTATGACATCGACGCCCCTACGGATTGCCTCGCGCACGGCGCGGCGGCAGTCGTCGGCTCCGTTGCAGACGCCGCGACGGACGATGCCATTGAGGAGCTCCTCGCGCAGGTTGTGATTGTCGGCGTGCCCGTTGGTCGGGCTTATCGGATCGCCGGAGGCGAGAATGCGTGGCCCGAGCACGATGCCGTCGCGGATCGAGTTTCTCAGACCGAGGACGGTATACCCCTCCGAGCCGAGATCGCGCACCGTCGTGAAGCCTCCCATCAGAGTCGCGGTGGCACTGCGGTAGGCGACGACTGTAAAATAATTGTCAGATTCGCGGAGATTGAGATCCCGGCCGCGCTCCGCGCCGCTGCTCAGATGCACGTGCAGATCGATGAATCCGGGCATGACGAACAGGCCCGTGAGGTCGATGACTCGGGTGTCGGCCGGCAGTCCGAGCGCCGCGGCGTCGACGTAGCCCGCGCGGATCTCCTTGATATTGCCCTTCTCTACGACCACGGTCGCTTTCGCGACGGGTTGCTTACCCGGCTCGGCGAGCAACCGCCCGGCGTGGATGATGGAGTAGGCAGGGGGAGCGAGCGGCACGGCATTGGCCGTTACCGATGCTCCCAGAGCAGCCGCGCCGGCCCCGAGGCCGAGCAGCAGTTGACGTAAAAATCCAACACTTCGCTTGGGGGCTCGCATCGTCGTTCTTCTCCCGTTCGGTCACTCATGGTGCGTTGCTGCAGTTGACGGCACCCAAGCGGTGCGTAAATACAACTCGAAAACGCTTCACACTTAAAGCTTCTCCCGATAATATGATTATGAATATATATTCGCAAGCAAGCACAGCTGGCGAAAACAGCAATCCGGCCCTGCAGCGCGCGGCCGGTCCGGAGCCCCGGGGCGCCGGAACAACAACTGGGGAGCAGATATGTCTTTCTGCAGACAACTCGGCAGATCAGCATCGATCATCTTAATGACGCTGGGCGTCGCGCGGCTCGCGACGGCGGCGGACGCCCCGGCGGCGGCGGATACCGCCAGCGACGCGGGTACGACGGAGGTCACCGAGGTGCTGGTGACCGCTCGTAAACGCGGCGAGGAGCGGGTGCAGGACATCCCGACCGCCATCACCGCCTTCGGCGCGCAGACGCTGGAGAAAATGGGGGTCAAGGATTTCACCGACTTCGCCTACCAGGTGCCCGGCCTCACGTTCAACGATATCGGGGCGGGCGAGAAGCGCTATATCCTGCGCGGCATCCAGTCGCCCGGGCAGGAGCAGGTGGCGATCTATTTCGATGAGGTTCCGGCCCCCGGCATCCAAAGCAGCACCGGCGACAGCGGCTCGCAGGCTCCGGACCTGAAGCTGATCGACATGGAGCACATCGAGGTGTTGAAAGGCCCCCAGGGCACGACGTTCGGCGCCAACTCACAGACCGGCGCGGTGCGTTTCATCTCCAATAAGCCGAACCTCAATCAAGTGAGCGGCTCGGTGCAGGTCGGCGGCGACTACATGCCGGATGGCAATCCGGGCACGGATACCGCCGGCATCTTCAATCTGCCGTTGATCAATGGCGTGCTCGGCCTGCGTGCCGTTGCGTACTACGACCACCAGGGTGGGTACATCAACAACGTGCGCTTAGGGATGAACGACATCAACTGGAACAACACCACCGGCGGGCGCATCCTGCTGCGTTACCAGCCGACCGATGCGACGACCATCGATGCGGCGATCTGGCTGCAGGACCGCAAGACCGGCGGCGCCAACGGGTACTACCCTTTCGATTCGTTCCACGTGCGCAACAACACCCCGTCGGACCAGGGGTTCAGGGACCACGTGCCCGCGTTCGCGTTCTTCAACACCGGGACGTTCAACAACGCCGACTACGTGCAGACCCCGAATCCGGACAAGCAGCAGATCTACAGCCTCAACCTGACGCAGGGTTTCAGCTGGTCCTCGCTCACGGCTGCGACCTCCATGTACAAGCGCAACTTCGGGTACTTCCGCGACAACACCTGGCCGATCATCTCCTTGGGCGTAGGTCCCCCGGGCGCGACGGTCTGCTACAAGAACGCGACCACGAACCAGCCTTGCCAGCGCCCGGATTTGTTTCCGGAGCTGACCAACCAGTCGCAGGACATCACGCAGAAGACGGTGGAAATACGCCTCAACTCCATCGGCACCGGCGACTGGCAGTGGCTCGCCGGCGTGTTCTACCGCGATCGCGAATCCGGTTTCGAGAGCGTTTCCCCGATCGTCGATCCGCACACCGGACTGCCGTTTCCGATCACGGGACCGCCGACCGGCTACTCGACCGCCGTGGGCGCCGGCATCGACGGCTGCCAGCCTTGCGCGCTCGCCCGCTACAACACGCGCACCATCAAGGAGTCGGCGGAGTTCGGCGAGTTGAGCTATAAGCTGTTCCACAAGGTGGAGCTCATGGTGGGTTTGCGTGAGTTCGAGGCCAGGCAGAGCGACAATGGGTTCTACCTGTTCCAGTTCCCGCTGCTCGGCACTTCGCTGCCGCCGCCGACCCCGAGCTCGTTCAAGGAGAACAAGCTCATCAAGAAATATCAGATCTCCTACAAGCCGCTCGAGGACATGACGGTGTACGCGCTGGCGTCGCAGGGGTACCGCCTCGGTGGCACCAACCAGTCGACCTTCGTGCAGGTTCCGAAGGGCTACGGCGCCGATTCGCTGTGGAACTACGAGCTGGGGGTGAAGTCCTCGTGGTTCGAGCGCCGCCTCACGGTCAACGTCTCGGCTTTCGACATCGACTGGGACAACATCCAGGTATCGGGGCGTGACCCGACGGGCTCGTTCGGGTTCATCTCCAACGCCGGCAAGGCTCGCGTCACGGGCCTGGAATTCGAGACGTACTACCATCCGGTACGCGGCCTGGATTTCTCGGCCGGTTTCGAGTACTTGCCCGAGCGTCAGTTGATCCAGAACCAGGTCAACGCCCAGGTAATCGCGCCCGGCAAGAAGGGCGACAAGCTGCCGCGCATTCCGGAGCTCACGGCCGATTTCTCGGCACAGTACGAGCATAGTCTCGCGGCGGTGCCGGATTGGTCAGCATTCATCCGTGGTGACTGGGCGTACCACGGCTCGTCCGCCACGGACTTCCAGCCCAGCTCGGCGGTGTATCGCACGCAGCACGCGTATCAGATCACCAACTTCCGCGTGGGTGCGACGAACGATGCGACTGGCTACAACCTGGCGTTCTATGTGAGCAACGCGTTCAACGTGCACGGCGATGTGTATCTTCTGGCCGCTACGGCCACACCGACGGTCAAGTACACCAACATGCCGCGAACCATCGGGTTCGATGTGACGAAGAAGTTCTGAGCCGACTCCTGGTTACGGGCTGACGCCGGCGCGCGGGCAGGGATGCCCGCAGCGCAGCGGACGGTCTTGCACGAGAAATACAGTGGTGATCCGCGCCCGAGCGTACGAGGTCTGCCGTGCGAGCGTCTACCGGTGTACTGCCTCTGGCATCACACAAACCCGATGGCGCGGCCGGCCATGCTGACCGCGAACCAGAACACCAACGATAGCGCGACGGCCGTTCTGGCTAGCCACGGCTTCTGCGCTTCGCTTGCGGCTACTCTGCCGAACAGGAGCGCCTGGACGATCACGGCAAGCAGCAGGAGCAACATCTTCACGTCGAAGGCGGGGTTGTAGTAGTAATGCCTGGGGCTGCCGATGAACATCAGCACGCCGGTGCCGACGGCCATCGCGAGCCCTACCCAGATCAGGCGCGTGGCCTCCTTGGCCACCTGGGGCACCGTCTGTTGCTTGAAGAGGAGTCCCAGCAGACGCAGGCTGATGAGCACCAGTGAGGCCAGCAGCAGGATGAACCCCATGACATGGATGACCTGAAGCCCGGCGATCAGCAGGTGATTGGACTTGCTGATCCAGTGGGACAGAGGAGTACTTTGAATCCAGTCCAGGACATCGACGGATGACATGTGGGGTTCCAGTGTGAGGCGCCGCGGCGGCGCCTACGACCAAGTGGGGAGGTAGGCGATCAAGCGGCCGCAGATGATGACCAGTGTCCAGATGGTGAGCGAGGCCAGACCGGCGTATTGCACGCCGCGCGGCAGGACCGGGACGTCGGCCAGCGCCCCGGGACGCCTGGCGATCACGAACTCGAAATAGAGTGCGTTGAGTCCGGCCAAGCCGATGAACGCGAACTTGAAAATCCATGCCGGACTCTTGATCACGGTGGCTGCCTCGGCCCAGAACAGCAGGCCGCCGGAAACGAACACGAGCGCGAAGCCACTCAACACGTAGGGTCGCAATCCATGCAGGACGCGCGCGACCGGAACGTGCCGCAGAATCAGTCCCAGCAAACGCAGATCGGTGAGAAAGATCAGCCCGACGGAGACCGAGAGGGCAATCAGATGTGTGCCTTCTATGATCGGAAACGCGTAGCGCGATTCCGCGATGGCGGTTCCGACCGTGGTCGCCTCGATAGCGTCAGCGATGGCAGCAATGCTCGTCATGGCTATTTCTTCGGAATGGCGACCTGGCCAAAGGGGCCATTGTTTTCGATGCACGGACGCTCGACGTGGTCCGCGATGAGCTCCTTGCCCGGATGATTTGCAAGCGGAACTTCATAGTGCCAGCCGTCCTGCGGGTCGCCCGCGACGTAGCGACGCATGGGAATCGTCGCGGTCCAAGGCTGCGTATAGACGGTGGAGTCGGTGAAGGTGGCTTCGTAGTTGAAGCGCCTGCCGGCGTTGTCGAAAATATAACGCTCCTGCACGTGCACATTCTCGCTGGCGAATTCGGCGGTTCTGCCGAAGCGCGCCTTCGAATTGTTGTTCTCCACATCGACCACCAGGGTGTTGCCCTCCCAGTGTCCCCGTGAATCGCCGTTCCACAGCTTGATGTTCGCGGGCAGATGCTGCTTACCGTCAAGATGAACGATCCGAGTGCCGGAGTTGAAGAGAAACACGATGTAGTGCGGGAACTGGCGGATTTCGAAGCCGTGCCAGGTGAAGGACTTCGGAATTCCCGCGGGGTAGCAACGTGCGAGCGGCTCTACGTACTCCTGCCTGGTCGCGTTCCAGAAGCCCGCCGCTAATTCCTGCTGTTTGGCGCGGGCCCACGGCTGAAACGGAACCTGGCCGTCCGCCGGGTAGCTCACGCGGCTTGGCGCACGCTCTGCCCGCGGGCCCAACGGGCGCTTGCGGCGGACCGGATCTCCCGGGGTGCCGCCCTGAGGATCCGTGAAGTTGTCGTGGTTGGCGATGGAGTTGGACCAGTCGCCCTGGATATCCGGTTGCCCATCGGGCAGCCGGTGGCCGGTCCACTTGCCGGAGCCGATCTGCGGGAAGGTCTTCTCCCAGCGGATTGCCGGCTGGGGCGCCTGAGTGCCGGCCGCGGCCGGTGCTGCCGGCGCCGGTTGGATCGTTACCGGCCGAGCCGGCGTTTCCTGGGCCCATGCCGGCCGCATCCCGACCGCCTGGGCGAGCACCAACGCTGCGGCAATATGACCTGCCCGGCGCACGTGGCGCGCATCGCGCTGAGTTTCTGTCCTGTTCATGAGGCTCTTACCTGTTCCCGCAATAGCCGCCGAGCGCCGTCGCCCGAAGCGGCGCTCACTGGGCGGCGGGCAGTGGGTAGTACTTGTCGTTGTCCAGCGTGAAGCAATAGTTTTCGATGAGCTGGAAGTCCTGCTCGCGGTGCCGGTAGAGAATCACTTCGATCTCCCACGAGTGACTGAAAACGTTCGGATCTTCGATGGCGGCTCGGTAGTCGATGGTGTTGGCATCGAGCAGCTTCCAACGCTCGACCACATGCAGGTCTTCACTGTGATAGTTGCCGGCGCGATCGAGCCACGTCTCGTCTTCGAAATCGGTGACGTCCACGACCAGCGTGTCGCCGTCCCAGTGGCCGCGCGAGTCGCCCAGCCAGTACTGGTTCTTCTCCGTCGGATGCAGCGTGCCGTTGTTATGGATCGTGCGGACGGAGTGGCCGAATTCAAACACGACGGTCAGGTCCTCCGGGCGCTGCAGGATCTGGAACGGCTCCGGGTAATAGATGCCGCGGGGCGTCCCCAGAGTCCAGCACTTGAGGCGCGGATCGCTGGTATCGCGGGCCGCGAAATTCTTTTTCTTCTGCTCGAGCGCCGCCGGCAGGTAGGGAATGACACTTCCCACCACGATTCCCGCGCTGGGCGGGGCGTCCTTGCGGGTCGAATGTGGCTCGAGGTCGTAGTCGGCGGCGCTGGTCGTCTGCCAGATGCCGGAAAAATCAGGCTTGCCGTTCAGGCGGGGAATCCTGTCGGCCGCCGCCGCCGTGCCCGCCAACAGCACGGACGCGAGCAGCAGGCTTGCGGCCACCATCGTGGCCGGGCGCTCGAGGCGCAATGACCAGCGTTTGCGCATGTTACTTCAGGGCGCTGCCGGGCTGCGCTGGAACGTCCTGCGCGCCGCCGGTCTGGAAGGTGCGCCCGTCGCGAAGGGTGATCGTGACTGCATACCCGAAGGGGCCACCGTTCTTGGCAAGGAAGCCCTTCACGTGCACCGCGGCTCCCGGCTGCAGATCGGCTTTCTGCAGTCCTTTCCCCGCTAGCGCATTGGGTGCTCCCAGCTCGACGCCCCAATTGGCCACGCTGCCGTCGCTTCCTGTGACGTCGAAGTACAGCCAGCTGTGAGGATTCACCCACCTGGCTTTGGTGACGACGCCGGCGATATCGATCGGCTTTTCGCCGTCGTACTCGGCGGCAAACGCATGATGGGCGAACGTCGGCGCCGCACCTGCGAGGAGTCCGAGACACGCTGCAAACGAGAGCAGTCTTCCTCGGGGCTCCCGCAGCAGGTCTCTCAACGAATTCGCCATTACAAATCTCCGGTTGGTGACGGCGCTAAGGTCTTGGGGAATGCGTAGGCGGGCCGCCTGCGTCAGCGCGGGGTGCGCATCGCCGGCGCGCCGAGCGCTTGTTTCGAGGGGGCTGCGTTGCAAATCGCGGGCCACGCTTGGTCCGGCTCGCGCGCTCCGCGCGCACCGGGCAACTGATGCGCTACATCATTGAAAAATATATTCATTTTCCGACGCGGAGGCTGCTTTCGGTCAGTCAGCCGTGCCCGCGCGCGCACGGCTGCTCCCGTTGCGGCAAAGGGCTGCTCCCCAGGCAGCAGACACCTGCTGAAGCTGCTGCTCTACGCGCATCCGCCACACGACCGCAGACGCGCGGTTTTGTCAGTGTTCGCTCGCCTGCGTGGCGGTGGGATTAGTCAGGATCTTCTGCAAGCGGGGGTCGCCTTGCTTCGGATAGGACGGAATGACCTGTTTGGGGTACCAGAAAGCCAAGTGGCAGCTTTCGCACGCCTCGTCCAGTACGCCACCTGCGATGACGAGCGCCTTCGGATCCTTCGCATCGATGGCAGCCAACATCGTGCGGGCCGTTTCGCGCAGCGTTACCGCATACTGATTGAAAGCGACGCGGTTCCCCGCGATCTGCTGTTCGATTTCAGCCGAGTCCAAAGCACCCACGGCCTCCGCCGGAAACGGCGTGGCAGCAATGCGGCGGCCAGCGACGGCCAGCAGATTTGCCGCCTCGATCAGAATGATGGCATTTCGTCGCACCCCTTGCCATTGTTCCGCGGTTCGCGGCTGCTTCTCTTCGACGCCGGACCGGGTAGTCGTGGTTTCCACCGCATCCCAAATACTGTCTGCGGACGCGTCGACCTCCGTTTGCATGAGCTCCTGGAGGGTAGCGACCGGTTGAATGGCTGACTCCAGGCGTGGCGCTTGCGGGTTGCGCGCCGAACAGCCGGACAGCGCCAGTAACGCACCCGTGGTAACCAGGATCGCGAGGTAGTTGGGGCGCTGCATGTTGATCCCGTGTTGCTTCGAGCGTGCGGCGCACTGCCGCGCGCGAAGCTCAAGCAAGGACGATGCCACGCAGTCGCCCGCCCCGCAAAATGCGGTGGCAGAACAGTAATACACGTTGCCACGCGGCCGCCGGCGGCGCACTGCCATAGGGCTGGGCGACCCGGTGTTGCCGCTCGGGCAGACTGGACCTACCCGGTGCTGAATGCCGTGCAGGCGGCTGGCCGGAACGCGACATCGCGTTCCACAGCGCTCGTACTCTGTCGCCTTCCATTGTCGCAAACAGCAGTCTTTTCAGGCCTTCGAAACCAGTCGGCATTGTTGGCCAGGCGTTTTCCGACAGCTGGCACGCCGGCTGCATACTGACCGGGCGCGAGCCCGAGCGAGCGGCGCAATCCAACCGTTATCAACATAGGTCCAACAGTCATGAAGACCCTGAAAGTGGCAATACTCCTGGCGAGTACCCTGGTGGCGGCTGCGCCGTTCGCCCATTCCGCCGACGCTCCCGCTGCAGCCAAGGCGCCCGCCACTGCGCACGCCGCTGCGCACGCATCCAAAGCACACATCCTGTCGCGCGCAGAGCTCGACAAGCTGCTCGCGCAGCCGTCAAGAACGCTCGTCATCGACGTGCGGCGACCGGACGAGGTCAGCTCGATCGGCGGCCTGCCGGTCTACCTGAGCATCCAGGCGCAGGATCTCGAGGCCAGCACCGCGTGGATTCCCAAAGACCGCACCCTGGTGCTGGTGTCGAATCATGCCGGACGCGCGGGCAAGGCAGCCGATCTGTTGGCCTCCAAAGGATTCAAGGTCGCGGGCGCCGTCGGTGTCCAGTTGTATGAGAAGGATGGCGGCACGCTGACCCATGTCGCGAAGCCGGCTGCGACCGCGGCCACAGGTGCTCAGAACTAACTTTCGGCAATGAGCTTAGACACGACGGCGCTGCGTGCGCGGCGCCGATCGGTGTCATCATGCGGCAGCGGACACATAACGGCAAAGCGAGAGCTCCCATGGCAGAGGTCATAGAGAGTCGGGGCCAGGCCCTGCAACGTGAATCGGGATGGCGTGAACTCATCGGCAAGGAGGACTGGTGGGCGATCTGGATCGGCCTCGGCCTGATTGTGGTCGCCATCGGGTTGCTGGCCGGCGGCGGCAGCATCAAGTGGGTGGCGGTCGCACCGACAAAATGGACTCATGTGAGTGAGGCCGTCGCGCAATTCAGCGCTCATGCTCCGCAGTACCTGGCCTTGCTGGTCCTGTGGGCCGTGTTGTTCGGCATTGCCACGAGCGCGCTCGGATACAAACTGTCGCGCTTCCTGCCGGCGTTCGTTCTCGTTTATGGCGTCTCGCTGGTCCTGTATTTTCTGGGCCAGTGGGATCAGGCATCTCACTACAACCTCGAGCCGCCGCTGGTCGCTCTCGCTCTGGGGCTCCTGGTTTCCAACACAGTGGGTGTGCCAACCTGGGCGGATGCGGGTCTGCGTGTGGAGTTCTACATCAAGACCGGCATCGTGCTCCTGGGCGCCGGCCTGCCGCTGACGCTCATCGCCTGGGCGGGGCCCGTCGCCGTTCTGCAAGCCGGGATCGTGTCGCTGGTGACGTTTGGTGTCATCTACTTCGTCGCCGTGAAGCTGGGACTGGATCGGCGGCTTGCCGCCACGCTCGGTACGGGCGGAGCGGTCTGCGGCGTGTCGGGCGCAATCGCCGTCGCCGGGGCGGTCGGTGCCAAGAAGGAACACGCCTCGATTGCCATCGCACTGGTGATCTTCTGGGCGATCGTGACGATTTTCCTGTTGCCGCTGTCGGCTCGCGGCCTGAGTCTGCCGACCGGTGTTGCGGGGGCCTGGATCGGCACCTCCGAGTTTGCCGATGCGGCTGGACTCGCCGCGGCACAGGCGTACGGTGGCTACGCCGGCCATGTCCCGGGCATCACCGGCACCCCCGAGGCGGCGGTCAACGCATTCACTCTGATGAAAGTCATCGGCCGCGATGTCTGGATCGGGGTGTGGGCATTCGTGCTGGCTATCATTGCCACCACCCGGTGGGAGCGTACGGGCATTCAGTCGAAGGTGAGCCCCGTGGAGATCTGGCGACGCTTTCCGAAATTCGTCATCGGCTTTCTGATTGCCTCGGCCATCGTTACGATTGCCTCACGCGGCTATAACTATGCGGATTACAAGAAAGTGCTACAGCCCGCGCTGGTGGCCCCGCTGCAGGCACTGCGCACCTGGGCCTTCACTTTTACTTTCCTCAGCATCGGCCTGACGACCCGTTTTCGCGAATTCGTAACGGTCGGTGCAAAGCCGTTCTACGCGTTCACGGCTGGCGTCGTCGTCAACATCATCCTGGGGTACATTCTCTCGACCCAGGTGTTTGTGGACTTCTGGACCAGGCTGGGTCAATGAACCCGTTGGTCCGGCGGCCGCTCGGCAACAGTCCGGCGCCGCCCGGACCGCCGGACCTCCTGTGCGGCAATTGCCGCCACTTCTGCCGTGAGCCGCGCGAGATCGAAGCGCAGCTGCCCGGCATGCGCAGCCTGGGTTCGGTGTATGGCTCGGTACGAGCGAGCGACGGAATCTGCCGGCGACACGACCGCTATCTGGCGGCGAGTTGCAGTTGTGCGTCGCATGAGCTGGAGCCTCGAGTGCCCGGCGGTGACATTCCGGTCTGCGCGTAGTAGCGAATTGCCACTTTCACGTCCGAGGCGGTGACAGACGGGGCACATAGCCGAATTGCAAAACACATAAGCATTCGATATTCGACGTCAGTCTGAATGTGAACTAGTTTGGTCCCGCACGCGAAGGTTTTTTAGTCGAGCGGACGAACCAATATGAGCGAATCAAAGGCAAGGCTGCTGGCCTTTCCGGGCACACACGAGTCGAAGGCTTCTTCGTGGGCGAAAGCGCTGGTTTCCTGCGATCCCCAGTCACAGGCAGTGCAGCGGCAACTCGAGCGACTCGCGCCCACCGCAGCCTCGGTGCTCATCGTCGGAGAAACCGGGACGGGAAAGGAGCTCGCGGCTCGTTATATTCACGAAAGCAGCCGTCGCCAGGGCCCGTTTGTCGCCATTAATTGCGGTGCGTTCAGCGAGCACCTGGTGGAGGCGGAGTTGTTCGGGCACGAGGCCGGTGCGTTCACCGGCGCGCAGCAGGCTCGCGCTGGCTGGTTCGAGGCCGCGAACGGTGGCACGCTGTTCCTCGATGAGATCGGCGACATGCCCCTGTATCTGCAAGTGAAGCTTCTGCGTGTATTGCAGGAAAAGCAGGTGGTGCGGCTCGGATCGCGTAAACCCGTTTCAGTGGACGTACGACTCATAGCCGCTACGAACGTGGAGCTGGAACCGGCCGTCGAGGCGCGCCAGTTTCGGCGCGACCTTTACTACCGGCTCAACGTGGCCTCGGTACGGCTACCGCCGCTTCGCGAACGAAGGGGCGACATCCTGCCGCTCGCTCGCCATTTCCTCGAAGGGTACCGACGGCAGTCCGGCTTTGAGCAGGTCGGTCTGTCGGCGGGCGCGGAGGCCGTCCTGCTGGCCCACGACTGGCCCGGCAACATCCGTGAACTCGAAAACGTCGTGCACTATGGGTTGATCATGTCCCAGAACGGCGAGCTCGAAGCTGACGATCTGCGGCTGCCGCAAGCGGCAGCCCTCGCTGCCGGCCCCGCAACCGGCGGCGCGCCGGAAGATGCCTGTGGCGACGAATTCGATGCCGTTGGCGCGGGCCTGCGCCGCTTGCTCCAGAGCAACCGCGAGGCCATTCATCACTCCATCGAACGGCTGCTGCTCGTCACCGCATTCGAGCATTGCGAGCGCAATCAGGTGCGGACCGCCAGGCGCCTCGGCCTGTCACGCAACGTAGTGCGTGCTCAACTCAAGCGCCATGGACTGTTGGAACAGAGTTCCGCGGATCGATTCGCGAGCATGGCCGCGGACGAGACGCTGGCGCTTGCCTGAAAGAGTCGCTGCCGCCAACCTTCTCCCGCGGCGGCCGGTCGCTGGGGGAGGAGGCGCGGCTCATATCCGTAAGTCTCTGGATGCTTCCAATGACCGCTACGTTCATGATGTCCCGACGTTTACGTTAGACTGGACTCAAGTCCAGGTGAGTCGAGTGGCGCCATCGAATGAAACTCGCGAGCTTCCGCGCAGCGGACGAAGACCGGATTGGGGTAGTCCTTGATGGGGGAGATCTGATCGATCTGGGCGCGGCACTGCGCGCCAGCGGTGTGCCGGACAAGGGTGTGCCGCGGACGATGCTCGAGCTGATCGAGAGTGAGACCCTCACGCTCACGGATGTGCGCGCTGCGGTGCAACTTGCGGCCGGCGTACCCCTGCCCGGGAAATCGACGCCCGGGAATCTCGCCGCCAGAAATCTGACGGCTGGCGATCGGGCCGCGATCGAGCGGTTCTCCACTGACCGCGTGACCTGGCAGCCGCCCGTTCGGCGGCCGTCCAAGATTTGCTGCCTGGCCCTGAACAACAGCGCCAATAGCGATCGGATCCTGAGCGGCCCGAAGCATCCGGCCATGTTCACCAAGCCGGCGAGCGCGCTCGTCGGCCATGGAGGCGCGATCGAGTGCAAACCGCAGTACGGTCGTACTCATCCGGAGCCGGAGCTTGCCGTGGTCATCGGTAAGACGGCAAAGTCCATACGCGCGCAGGATGCTTACGACTACGTCTTCGGTTACACGATTCACAATGACATCACCTCGCCTACGATGCGTGGGGAGGACTCCTTTCATTACCGCGCTATCCATCCGAAAGGCGACGATCCGGGACAAATCGAGTACGTCGACACGTGGGTAAGCTATCCAGGCCGCTATAAGTGCACCGACACCTTCGCGTGCATGGGCCCCTGGATCGTGACGAAGGACGAGATTGCGGATCCGCATGGCCTCGGCGTCCGCTGTCTGCACAAGGACCGGCTGGTGACGGAAGACAACACAGCGAATCTGACCCATAAGATCCCGGAAGTGCTCGCTTTCCTGTCCAGTTATCTCACGCTATGGCCGGGCGACATCGTCTCGATGGGCACGGCGCTCGCGAAATCCACTGGCGGGGGTGCGATACAGAACATCGATCTCAACAGGCTCGGCGGTCCTGTTTCGGTCGTGATCGAAGACATCGGGACTTTGACGAATCCAGTCGTGCAAGTGAGTTGACCGTGAGTCGTGTCCGATACGTTGGCCCAGAACAAATCCGCGCCGAGAAGGATCTCGTGGCGCAGATCGAGGGCCGCCGCGCGGGCGGGCTGCTCAACCTCGATCGTCTGCTGCTCAACAGTCCGCCGTTTGCCCGCGGTTGGAACAGTCATCACGGGGCAGTGCGAGCGGAGCTCGAACTGGACCAGAAGCTGCGCGAGTTGGCGATCTGCGGTGTGGGCATTCTGAACGGGGCCGAGTACGAGTTCGAACAGCACGCGCCGGAGCTTCGGCGCGCCGGCGGCACTGGCGCCCAGCTGCATGCGCTACGACGGTTCGAGGCGGCCAGCAAAGATGAATCTTTGTTCGACGCGGTCGAGCGGGCGGTGATGCGGCTCACCCTGGAGATGACACGCTACGTCCGAGTGAGCGATGAGACGTTCGCCAGCGTACGGTCCGCGCTGAGCGATGAGCGGCATGTCGTCGAACTCGTGGGTGTCATTGCGACATACAACATGGTGTCGCGCTTTCTCGTGGCACTGGAAGTTGAGCTGGAGAAGAGCTGAGGAGTCCTGCGGCTCGGTAGCTTCGAGGGCACTCCTGGCGCCGGGAACGCGCGTCCGGTGGCGCTCGGGCCTCCAAGCAGGGGTCCCGAGTTGTGACGCAGTACCGATTCTGACGACAAATCCACGCAGGACTTCTTAAGACCTTAGTCCTTTTTCCGCTAACTGAAGTGCCGCCCACGGTTAGCCATTCAGTGCTACCCGACGGTGCGCGGGAGCACTTGGTGAAGCGAAACGTCGATTTGCGGCAAAAGTATCTTGATGCCCTCGCCGAGCTCGAGGCGGGCGAGGCACGTTGGGGGAAGCTCGAGATCACCCTGCGTCTGCTCATCGGCAGGTTGTGCCTGGCGGCGCGCGGACGCGCGGCGCCTCTCGACGGTGAGCTTCGGAGGCTGAGCGATCTGATTCGCGGAGGGTCCGAACACGACGAAATCGAGGCGAGACTCGAGCCCCTGTCGCGTGCCATTGCGGCCTTGGATGATACTGCGGAGCGTCCCATCGTAATGGTGGCACCTCGCCCGGGAGCGCTGACCTCACCGGTGTCGCCGATGCAAATGGGCGCCGCGGCAAACTCCGAACCTGCGAGGCTTGCCGGAGAACCAGACACAGACCCCGCACCTCCAGCTGCGAACCGTGACGAACGGGATACCCGTGTTCAGGCAGTGATCGTTGCAGTGCTCGAGCGGCTCGCACGGTTGCCGGAGCTTCGGCCTGCGCTCGGCGATCTGTGCGAGCGTTCGAAGGGAGAGCTTTCGGCAGAGGAATTTGCGGAGGGTCTGGAACGCGTAGCGAGGCTCGTAGGCGAGCAGCGCGCCACCCTGATGCGAGAGAGGCGCGAGATTGAGGAACTGCTGCAGCAGATGGACGTGCGTCTCGAGGAGATCGCAAACCATCTCGCGGGCGAGGCACTTGACCAAAAGAACGCGCAGACGAGCAATCAGCAGCTCGACCTCCTGGTCATGAATGAAGTCCGCAGTCTGAATACCGATGTGCAGCGCGCCGAGGATCTTGGGGCGCTGCGTGCCCGCGTGGCCGGCCGTCTCGCAATCATCAGTGATCATCTTCAGGAGTTTCGCGCCCGCGAAGGGGTGCGCGTCTCCTCGCAACTAGATCGCACGCAGCGCATGCGCATGCGGGTGGGTGACCTGGAGCGCGAAATCCACGGGTTGCACAAGAGCCTGC
This sequence comes from Gammaproteobacteria bacterium, assembly GCA_028293765.1. GTDB lineage: Bacteria > Pseudomonadota > Gammaproteobacteria > Steroidobacterales > Steroidobacteraceae > 13-2-20CM-66-19. Next base: position 12,145 of record JAQGOG010000115.1, on the reverse strand, counting down.
AGGAGGAGCAGTCGCTGCGGATGATCGATGCGCTGACAGGCATACCGAACCGCGCCGCCTACGATGACCGCATCAGGCATGAATTCACGCGCTGGCAGCGGGACAACACACCCGTGAGCGTTCTCGCGTGGGACATAGACAGGTTCAAGGAAATCAACGACGCCTACGGACACAGCGCCGGGGACAAAGTCCTGCGAGTGATCGCACAACACCTGGCGCAGCATGTGCGCGGCACCGACTTCGTCGCACGGTACGGCGGCGAGGAATTCGTGATGATCCTGATCGGCACCGGCGCCGACCAGGCGTGCCCGGCGGCGGACAAGATGCGTGTTGGAATTGCGAACATGGGATTCCATTTCCACAACAAACCGGTCGCCGTCACGGCTTCCTGCGGTATTACCACGTTCTGCGGCGATGATACTCCGGAAACCATCTTCGACCGCGCGGACCGTGCACTCTATCGGGCCAAAGCCGATGGCCGCAACTGCTGCCGCATCCTGTGAGCCGCTGTCGTAACGCCGGTACCGGGCGAGCCTCGGCCGCCCCGTTCTAAAGCTTCAGCTTCATGCCAGCGAACGCGCCCCGACCGGGCTGGAGGAAGCCGGTGGGGTTTTCGTAGCGTCGGTCGAGAAGGTTATTGACGCGGCCGAAGATCGCCAGCCTGCTCGTGATGTCGTAGTTGGCAGCGACGTCCACCGTCGTATACCCGGGAGCCTCGAACCGTGGAATCGAGAAATCTCGATTGCCATCGATCCATGAGCTCAGCGCGAGCACGGTGGCATTGAGCGAGAGATGAGTGTTCGCCTGCCAGGCAGCGTTCAAAGAGATTTTATGCTTCGGCCGCCGCAGCAATTCCTGGTGGAGAATCTCGTCGTTGGCCTCGGTGAAGGTGTAATCCGCTCGCAGAGTGAGCGTCTTGACGGGTTGCCAGGCAACGAAACTCTCTACGCCATCGGTAACGGCGCGGCCCACGTTGGCGTACGAGGTGAAGGCCGCGTTGTCCGCGATCAGATTCCTGACGCTATTACGAAACCAGGTCACTCCGAAGTTGAGCGCCCCGCCGAGCCCCGTCTGTTCGAAACCAACGTCATAGCCGACGCTGCTTTCCGGCTTCAGATTCGGGTTCGCGAAGAAGCCGAAGTCCGGGTAATCGTGGAACATCTCATCGAGCGTAGGAGCCTTGAATCCGGTCCCGAGACTGGCCTTGAGCTTGGTTCCCGTAGACCTGATGAGGTAGTCCGGCGCGATCCGATAGGTCACCTTGCCGCCAAACCGGTCGTTGTCGTCATATCTGACGCTGAGCGTGTTGAAGATGTGGTCACCGAAAGCCGATTGCAGCTCGGCGTAGCCCGAGTCGATCGTCGTGCTGGCCGAGACTGGCACGCGTATTTCGTCCCGCTGGTGCTCGGCGCCAAGAACGAGTGTTTCGTCGTTCGCGAGCCGCACGTTTCCCTGCCAGTCGAGCTTGACGCGCTCACCGGAGTAATCGATCGGGGCCCCGTGAGGACTGAAATCGAGCGACTTGACGTTGCTGTACGCTACGCCCACGGTCTGATCGAGTGCGCCGTCGAACGCGACGAGGTGGCCCGTGCCGCGGGTGTAGTACTGGCGCGTGTTGTTGGCGCTTTGCTGCGCATCCGGCGTTGACGGAAAGGTGCTGAAATCATCGCCGGTGAGGCGTAGATGCGTGTCCGTGTACCGCGCGACGAGGCCGAGATCGAGGTGCTGGGTCAGGTCCAATCCGAGCTTGGTCGACGCGGTGAGATTGTCGTAGTAATCGTCGTTGCGCCGCTCGCCAGGCGCGAGCAGATTCAGGGGCGTGACTGGCGTCGTACCGGAATGGAAGTGCTCCAGGTTCGCGCTGTAGTGAAATCTGTCGACCGAGCCACTGACTGCGCCGGCCTGATTGAACGTGTTGAATGAGCCGCCCTGGGCACTGGCGCTGAACTGCGCCGGGCCCGAGCCGCTTCTGGTGATGATGTTGATCACGCCACCGATGGCATCGGAGCCGTAAAGGCCGCTTTGCGGCCCACGCAGCACTTCGACTTTCTGGATGTCCTGGGTCAGGAACTGGCCGAAGTCGAACGCTCCGCCGGTGCTACTCGGATCGCCGACGTCGATGCCGTCGACCAGGACCTTGGTGTGGTTCGAATTAGTGCCGCGCATGAACAGGGTGGCTTGGCCGCCAGGGCCGCCTGACTGCACGAGGTTGAGGCCCGGGACATCCTTCAGCACGTCGGGCAACGTTTGACTCTGCTTCGCAGCAATCTCGTCGGCGGTGATGACCGTGATGCTGCTGGCGACTTCCACTTCCGGAGTGGGGATGCGAGTCGCGGTGACGACGACTGTATCCGCGGTGCCTTCGTCAGCGGCGCTCGCGGCCCCCGCAGATACGGCAAGGGCGAAAGGAGCGGCTATCGAGAGAAATGAAGCTTTGCGCACGAGGTTCCCCTGGTTTGGACCCAGGAGCCGGCATGCGAAGGCACACGGTCACTTGTGTAACTGGTGTTCAACCGAAGGCCTCGCCACGACGACTCCAACACTGTCGTCGCGACGGTTTCCCCCGCAGTTATCAGCGCACCCCGGCCGGTAACAGGACGACGGCGCGAGGCGGGTGTCCTGGCTTCCGGGTCGTGGCTCGCGCCCTCCTTCCCAAGGCTTCAGGCCTCAGTGGATTCATGGACGTTCGCTCGCCGGTTACAGTTGCGGGGGCAGCCGCGGTTTCACACCGCGTTCCGATTTAAATCCCTTGCGGGAACCTTGCGCGTGGCGGGGATCATACCCGATACCGGGGACGGGTCAACGCCGGATGGCAAGCGCCACCGCCACGTCCACGCACCACCCTCTGCCTGAAATAGCGCGCCGTACCGAGATACAGCCGCGAATTCTCGCGCCATCGCTGCATCCGGTCGGGCGGTGCCGGCGTACGATGCTTTATCAAAAGGGTCATACGAGGCGGCTACACTTGGTGCTGGCGCTTATCGGCGGCGCCTCACGGGGAGGCAGATGAGGGGTCGTTATGCGGTCGTCCGGCAATGGATTGCCATGACCCTTATGGGTGGAAGCGCACTTGTTGCACGTGGTGCGGACGACTACGACATCACCGCGGCAAGGGTCGAAACAGTGACGGTCATCGCGACAGGGGTCAGCAACATGACCGCCGCTTCATCGGGTGACGTGAGTCAGGAGCAGCTTGCCAGTCAGCCGCTGCTGCGGCCTGGAGCGGTGCTCGAGAACGTTCCGGGTCTCATCGTGACACAGCACTCGGGCGAGGGTAAGGCGAATCAGTATTTCCTGCGCGCCTTCAACCTCGATCACGGCACGGATCTCGCGACTGAGGTCGACGACATGCCGATCAACATGCCGACGCATGCTCATGGCCAGGGCTATACCGATCTCAATTTTCTGATCCCGGAGCTGGTCAGCGATCTCCACTTCAAGAAGGGGCCGTACTACGCCGATGAGGGTGATTTCGCGACAGCGGGCGCCGTGCGCATGGACCTGCTGAATGAAGTGCGAGACACCGCGACCCTCGGTTTCGGAGCCGACGGGTACCGTCGCGGTTTGCTGCTCGGATCCACGGCGCTCGGCGGCGGAACCCTGCTTGGAGCGGGAGACGTCTATCGCAACGATGGTCCCTCCGATCGACCGGATGATTACCACCGGCTGAACAGCGTGCTGCGCTATCACCGCGGCACGGCTGACGACTTCTTTAGCGTCACCGCGATGGCCTATTCGGGCAAGTGGAATTCGACCGACCAGGTGCCCGAGCATGCCATCGACGCAGGCGTCATAGGCCGCTTCGGTAGCCTGAATTCTTCCGATGGGGGCGAATCGAGCCGCTCGAGCCTCTCGTTCAACCGCGTGCGGCGCAGCCAGGCCGACCAGGCGCAGTTCTCGGCGTACGTGATCCGATACAAGCTCGACCTGTGGTCGACCTTTACGTACTACCTGCAGGATCCGGTCAACGGCGACCAGCTGTTCCAGCATGACGATCGCATCGTCTACGGTTTGAAAGGATCGAAGACCTGGTTCAGTACGCTGTTGGGGCTGCCGACCTCGAATCTCCTTGGCGTACAGGCACGAGTAGATGACATCCGCAACGTTTCCATTGACGCTACCGTTCAGCGGCAGTACCTGTTCACGAAACAAAATGCCAGCGTCCTGGAGTCCAACGGAGCCGTGTACTTCGAGAACAGTACACAGTGGCGCAGCGGCGTGCGTACTGTCCTCGGGCTCCGTGAAGACGAATTCAGCTTCAGGGTGAAGGACAAGATGCGGAACGCCGATGGCAGCTGCAACGTCGACAGCGACCCGCTCGGTTGCAACACCGGTGACGCGCGCGCCAACATCTTCAGCCCCAAGCTCGGCATCATCCTGGGCCCGTGGAACAAGACTTCGTATTTCATCACCCTGGCGGAGGGGTACCACAGCAACGATGCGCGCGGTGTTACGCGCAGCGGCGCGAGTCCGAATGCGTCACCCGTTACGCCACTGACCCGTGCCGTCAGCGCTGAGATTGGGCTGTCCCGTGAGCCCCTGCCTCGCTGGAATACCACGCTGGATGTGTTTTTGCTGAAGCTGAAGAGCGAGCTCACCTTCAGCGGCGATGCGGGTGTGACTTCACCGAGCGGAGCGACGACCCGTACCGGCGTTGAATGGGGCAATACGTTTCGAATCAACGAATGGCTGAGCGCCGATCTGAACGCCGCCTTCTCGCGAGCGCGCTTTGACGAGAACGTGGATCCGGACGACCTCGGCTGCGGCAACGCAGCCGCCAATCATCCGTGCCCGCAACAAATCGGGATCACCGGGCGCTACATTGCCAACAGTCCGACTAATGTGATCGATGCCGGAATTACCGCACAGCATCCATCCGGGTGGTTCGGGACCCTCAAGGCGCGGCATTTCGGCGAATCGCCGCTCGTGGAGGACAACAGCGCGAAATCCCCGGCATACACCACGTTCGACCTGCAATTCGGCTATCAGCGCCCCGGGAAATGGTCGTTTGCGGTCGATGTCTTCAACCTCTTCGACGTCAAGTGGAACGACATCGAGTACTACTACGTCTCACGATTGCAGAATGAAGCGTCGCCGCGGCCTGACTACGTCGTGCACCCGGGTGTACCTCGCACCGTCCGCGCCCATTTTCAGTTCGCTCTGTAAGCTGGCCAGGTCGACGAGTGCACTGTCCACAACGTTTTCGAGAGCGTCAATCGAACCGCGCGCGGCTCGATAGGATGGGCATGCAGGTCGGCGACGCCGTCGGCGGGCTCGCCCCTGCAGGCCGTCGACGTACCAGAGCTCTGCCGCGTCGGCGTAGTGGTCGAGGATGTTGTTGAATTAACGCTACGGCAGCGGCCGGGCTGCGTGATTTCGTGGGCCGTGTGTGTGCCCGGTCGCATTCGTTATCAGCACTAAAGAAACTGGCATTTCTCAAAGGTCTTGCAGATGCGTTACTCTGCGATCCGGCGCCTCGATGGCCGCTCTTTCACGCCAAGACCCCCTCTTAGCTAACGGACTTGCGGTATCGAGGCTGCCACCACAAATAGTGTGAGCCGGCGCAGTCGGGTTGACTGCGCCAGGCGGCGTGCATTTCCTGACTTCGCAACCTTTGAGCCGCAGCGCCGGCACTGAGCCGGCTGGCGTGCACCTGCTGTGCCCCGGTTGGCGCGCCACGAAATCCGGACTAAGGTCGCTCGCCCGGGTGTCACTCATTTCTAACCGCGCGCCGTCGTTTGTTATCGTTTTGGAACGCAGTTCGCCCTTCTCAGCGGCTAACGCCCGCGCTACTTTGCACGTGTGAAAGGAGGCTGCATGCATCAGCGGCGACTCCACGGACCACACGCGGAGAATTCGGGCCGCCATGCTGCCAACCGACGGACGAGTGATGAGGGCGTTCGAAGCCCAAACTGTAGCAACACAGTCCTTCCTGGAGGTGTCGCCTGCGGTCGCGCGCGAAATCGAGTTGTCTCTTGGCAAACGCCGCCTCGACTTTCGTACTCTGGGTGTGGCCCTCGCGGTGTATGGCGGTTTCCTCGCCCTGACTGCGTTTTTCAGGGACCTGCCACTCTGGCTCACGGCCCCGCTGGGCAGTCTGTTGCTGGCATGGTATGGATCCCTGCAGCATGAGACGATTCACGGCCATCCCACTACATCCCGGCGCATCAACGCCATGCTCGGGGGGCTGCCGCTCTCCTTGTGGATTCCGTACGCGATTTATCGCGAGACTCATCTTCGGCATCATCGTCATGGGGGGCGTTATTTGACCGAAGTCGGCCGCGACCCCGAATCGTTTTATCTTCCACCCGGCGCCCTTGCCAAAGTGGGGCTGATCCGCCGTGCCATCCATGCAGCGAACTGCACTCTGGCCGGCCGCATCATTCTCGGACCCGCGGTGGCGATCGCGACTTTCTGGGCGCGCGAGGCCCGGAAACTGTGTGCGGGCGACAGGCGCCGCCTTCTCATATGGTTGCGCCATGCCTTGGGAATCGCCTTGGTTCTCTCGTGGACAGTTGGCGTCTGCCACGTGCCGTTGATCGCTTATGTCGCGCTGATCGTGTATCCGAGCGTGTCGCTCAGCCATCTGCGCTCGTTTGCCGAGCACCGCGCCGACACAAACTCCCGCAGGCGCACGCGGGTAGTCGAGGCGAATCCGTTGTGGGCCCTGATATTCCTCAACAACAATCTGCACATTGCGCATCATGCCCATCCGAAACTCCCCTGGCATCAATTGCCGAGTGCCTGGCGCCAGATGCGCAATTCCGTGAGGGACCCGGCCCTGGTCATTCGAGGTGGCTATCGCGAAGTGATCCGCACTTATCTATTTCGGCCGCTCATCAACGCGGAGCATCCCGGTTCGAATGCGGACGGCGAATGATGTGAAGCCAGACGCGATGGATTCTCAGCGGATCGCCGCTTTGCCGATGTACGATTTCCCCGAGTTACGTTGGGCGCACGATACGCTTTGGGCGGCGTTGGCGGACCATATCGCTGCCGCGGGTGTCACAGATGTCCCGTGCCTCTTGACACGCGGCCTCGGGCATTTCGACGTTTGGCGGCATCCGCAACTGCTTCTCGGGCAAGGTTGCGAATACCCCCTTGCGAAGTCGCCTGGCTCTGTAAGCGTCGTTGCAACACCCCGCTACGCCGCCCCTGGGTGCGAGGGCGGCTCCTATCGCAGTGCGATCGTGGTCCGCGGCGAAGAACAGGCTGAAGGTCTTGCCGGCTTGCGAAATCGCCGCTGCGCAATCAACGAAGCGGACTCGAACAGCGGCATGAATCTGTTGCGCGCGGCGCTTGCTCCGCTGGCCGGCGGCGCGCCTTTTTTCGAGTCCGTCGTATTGAGTGGCTCACATCGGCGCAGCGTGGCAATGATAGCTGCCGGCCAGGCGGATCTCGCTGCTGTGGACTGCGTCAGCTTCGCCCACTTGCAGCGACTTTATCCCACAACGGTGAGCGGGTTGCGGATACTTTGCTGGACCCCCTCTAGTCCCAGCCTGCCATTTATCACGGCCCGGAGCACCGGTGAGTCGACGGTCAACGCACTTCGCGCCGCGCTGGCGGACGTGTTCGCCGATCCGACTTTGCGTTCCGTGCGCGAACTCCTCCTCCTGGAGGGAGTTGACCTGGAACCGGATGGCAATTTTAGCGAGGTCCTCCGGCTCGAGCGCCAGGCCGCCGACCTGGGATTTCCGGCTATCCGCTGAGGCGTTCGTTTAGAAACGTCGGCCCGGCGGGCGTGTGGCTGGACACCGCATGCTCGCCGTGGCGTGTTATGTCGCCAGCTTCAGGTGCTGATCTGAGGATCGCTTCGACTAGGTTGGCCGTAACCAGGCGTGCGCTCTTACGGGAAACGTGCCCATCGCGGCGATCTTGGGCGGAACCGCGCAGAAACGAAATCCCTCGGTCGGCAACGCCGAGAGATTCGTCAGGTGCTCGACGATCGGAATGCCGGCCGCGAGCAGCACCGAATGCACGGGCCGAGATCCGCCGGATGTGTCATCAATATTCAATGAGTCGATGCCGACGAGCATTGCGCTTTCGTCACGTAGGTACTGCGCGGCTTTTTCCGTCAAGAAGGGGTGGCCCTCGAAGTAGTGCTCGGTACGCCAGTGGCTGTCCCAGCCCGTGTTGACCAGCACCGCCCGCCCACGGATAGGGGTCGCCGCGAAGGTCTGCCAGTCGATCGCCCGCTCCTTTGCGCCTGCAACGCGTACGACGACACCGGGCACCTCGGAGACGCGCTCGAGAGGCAATCCCGTCAAGTCGTACCCATCCGGATAGCGGTGGTATGGCGTATCGAGGTAAGTGCCGGTGTTGGCGACCATCTCTATTCGCCCGATTTGAAATTCCGTGCCAGCCTCATACACCGTGCGGGATTGCGTGCGTGAGAGGTGATCGCATACGAGCGGGGCGGGAAGCCCTTTGTAGGTGATCATCCCGGTCTCGATCCTGTGACTGAGGTCGATGAACCGTGCGCCGGCAGGGATCGAGTCGGTCCGCTCCGGCGCAGCAGTGCGCTTGTGCCGTTCGTCGATGATGCGTTTGTTGAAAATGCGTACGGAACCCACCATGAGCAAACGGAGGTCTCCAATGAGAGCTGCGGCGAGGGCATCGTCAGCGATGTCGTCACCTTCGATATCCAACCGGAAGCCTTGCCCCTGGACACCGCCGCCGTTGGTGAAATCGATCTGGAAATCGAAGCTCACGCGTTTCTCGCTCATGCCGTTCTCCTGGGAGCCGCTCTGCGCTGGCGTGCGCGGTGCTTGCGCACCTTCGCCCGATTACCGCAACCAGACGCCGACGAGCACCATCGGCGTTTCCCTGGCCTGGAAGTGTCAAAAAACATCATGTGGCACTCCGGACAGCTGCGAATCCGTTCGCGAACCGCGTCGGCCAGAATCTCGATGGCATTGGCAGCGATCGTCGAAAGAGCCGCCTCTACGGGATTCTTCGCAGACAGCAGGACCTCCGCGCCGCTGAGCTTCGGTCGGAGGGGCATTTGCGCCGCTGTTCGATTGATCTTCCTCACGTCGTCGGCATCCAGGTTCGATCTCGAGATCGCCGCGACAGCGCACCGATGGATTGCCTCGCGCAGTTCACATGCGGAGGCCAGAGCGGCTACCGTGACGAATCGTCTGGGGATACGCACGAGGCCCGCCGCCTCAAGCCAGACAGCAAGATCTTCCGGCTCGCGTAGACGCTCGACAGGGCTCTCCCCGCGCTTGCCAGCCGTGTCGACGAGGTTGAGCGAAAGTGCGCCGGCTATGAACTCGAATGTGATCGTTGTCTTCATGCAGCCTGTATGGCAGGGGTCAGGACCTGCGGTCAGGTGGGATACGCTACCTCGCCTGCGGCGAGGTTCCTGACTGCGGCGGTCACTTCGGGTGCGAGCGCCGCCGGCACTCCCCAGTAGTCGAATATTCCCCCGTCATGCCGGTTCTGGCCGCAGGTGACGAAGACGCCTGTGCCAAATTGGATTTTGAGGCGGGTGGCGAGCCACCCTACGAAGCCGCTGTTGTCCACCCCTGCGGGGAATTGGAAACGGAAGAGCCCGAACAGCTCCGCGGCGGGGTCGGAGCACGGGACGAGCTGACTCCAGACCTGGTCGTCGCGGACGAGCGCCAGGGCATCAGGGCGGACAGCCGCTGGGAACGCATCGAGCGCGAACTCCAGGAAGGCGAATGTCCCCGGATAGACCACGAGTCGAGCCTGTTGCGTCACGCGCAGCAGTCGTTGCTCGGTCGCGGCGGTCGTTTCCCGCGATATGTGAACCATGAACCTCCCCTGCCGTGCCTTGAGGTCTCTAATCTGTAACGGGTATAACGAGTGTCGAACGAGACGTCAAGCTGCCGGTGCGATCGCCGCCTGATTTCGAGCACGGTATCGCTTCTGCAATCGGACGTGGGAACGCGGCTAGAGTCTGGGCGCGTGGCAGACCAATACACGGGCTCCCAGCTTCAGCGCAACCCTGGTGCAAGATCCGGCGCCGCGCAGCGTGTCAGCCGCGGAGTTTGCTCCGCATCTCGGCACCGGTGAGCTTACCGGTTGCAAGAGGCTCGCCGAGATCGAATTCGCGCGTGCGCGCGAGCGAGCCCACGACCACGGGATCGAAGCCGGCATCGCGCACAAGCTGCTGAGCGATATCGAGCGCCTTAGCGTCATCGCCGCCGATCGGAATCGCAATGCGTTCGGGTTGGCGATTGCCGTCGTTCGCGAGGGTCGCTGCCGGAATGCAATTGAATGCGCGCACGATACGCTTGTTGTGTAGAAACTCCGCGGTCGCGATGCCCGCACCCTTCTTCTTCGCAGCGAGCGCCATCTCGCCGTCGCGGCGCTCATTGGGATTGCTCGTGTCGAGGACTACCTTACCTGCGAGTTCCGCGCGGAGGTCCTCCCCGATCTGTGGCATGGCACCGTAAGGAATTGATACGAGAATGACAGCGCCGAATGCGGCCGCTTCGCGCGGCGTGCCCGCGTGTGCGTGCGGGCCTAGCTCCGCGACAAGGGCCTTCAGCTCCTCGGGATGCCGAGACGACACGAACACCTCATGACCCGCCTTGACCCAATGCCGCGCGAGGGCGCCGCCGATCCGACCGGTGCCGATGATGCCAATCTTGACTGGCGCCGCCGACGTTTGGGCACGAACCGGTGACGTGTCGAGCAACGCAACAACTCCGAGTGTCAGTCCTGCGGCGAGCGACAGTAGTGTGCGGCGGCTGAGGACGGGCGTGAGCTGAAATCGGCGCATTGTCTTGAACCCCATGATGCATTCAGGTTGCAAACATCATACACCGGACGACGTCGCACGACGGTTGACATGCCGTCGCATCCTGTAGCTTGGCGCGCGTAGTTCGAAATCGTCATGCGGACATAAGCAATCGGTAGTTCCATGAACTCCGCGTTAAGGGATACTGTGCGCTCACGGACCGGTTCAGTGGCCGGAGGTGATGCGGCAGGGTATGAGCGTCGATGACATTCCAGCAGGCGTGGGGATCCCCGGTAAACAAGTGCTTGCGAGAGGCACGCATGCGTTCCCGGCGGCTGCGCCGAATCCGGAGCGGTTGTGGCGTAACGCCACGGGCTGTTTCCACGTCCATCCGGCCGTCCTGCCGATTCTTGCGCTGCTGCCCGGCAAAATGCGAGGCCCATTTTAGACATGGTTGATAACACTGGATCACGAGACGTGTCCGCCCTCTCGGAGCGGGGAGTGGTCTGGGTTGTCGGTGTTGGAGCTTCAGCCGGCCTGGGCGCAGCGGCCGCACGTCGGTTTGCTAAAGCAGGCTTAGTCGTTGCATTGACCGGCCGCAATGCGGATCGGATCCGCGCGGTGACCGCGGAGATCGTCGACGCCGGCGGTCGCGCGCATGCGCTGCCCGGCGACGCGAGTTCTGCCGATGAGGTAGAGCGGCTGGCTGTCGGAGTACAGGCTCTCGGTCCGCTGCGCGCAGCTATTTTCAACGCGGCCAATATGGTCCGCGGCACGCCACTCGAACTCACGCCCGCAGAATTTGAGGCCGCCTGGCGTAGCAGCGCCTACGCGGGCTTCCTATTTGCACGTGCGACACTGCCCCCTCTGCTTGCAGCCGGTGGCGGCAGCCTCCTGTTCACCGGTGCCACGGCGTCGCTGCGTGGGCGGGGGCCGTTCGTGGCGTTCGCGGCGGCCAAGGCCGGCTTGCGCTCAGTGGCACAAAGCGTCGCTCGCGAATACGGGCCGCGGGGCGTGCACGTGGTCCATGTCGTGATTGATGGCGGAATCGACGGCGAACGCGTGCGAACCCATTCTCCGCAGCGTGCAGCGGAAGCAGACGCGGACGGATTGCTACACCCGGACGCCATCGCCGAGACGTACTGGCAACTGCATCAACAACATCGCAGCGCCTGGACTCACGAGCTGGACCTGCGACCCTACAAGGAGGCGTTCTAAATGAATGCTGTTATCGATGAGGCCACGGTCGATCAATCCACAGATGTCGAGGCTGTGCAACCCAACGAGGGCGCCGAATGCGCCGCCTCGGCGCAGCATCGAACTGCGCGCGATCGTGTTCTGGTGATCGGCACCATCAACCGGCGAACAATTTGCGCGCGGTTTCGGCAATGAGTCTGCCCTGGAAGCGTGCGCCATCGAGCTCGTTGGCACTCG
>JAQGOG010000092.1 GCA_028293765.1 Gammaproteobacteria bacterium | reverse complement strand
CGATCAGGTCGCGCGCGACGTGGTGGAACCGGGGCAGCCCCCTCTCGAACGGCTCGTTGAGCGGTTCGGTAACACCATCCTTACGCCGGACGGGCATCTCGACCGCCCGGCGCTGCGCGATATCGTGTTTTCGGATCCGAAGGCTCGCGCCGACCTGGAAGCTCTCACTCATCCCGCAATCGGGGCTGCGGTGGAGGCTCGCTCGGCAATCGCGGGCGGCCCATACCAGATCCTGGTCCTGCCGCTGCTCGTTGAGAAAAGTCTCGGGTCACAGCTAGACCGCGTGCTCGTCGTCGATTGCGACGAGGATCTGCAGATCAAACGGTTGCAGGCACGCGATCACTCCACGCTCGAGCAGGCCCGCGCCATCCTCAATGTGCAGGCGGCACGGGCAACTCGTCTGAAAGCGGCGCACGACGTCATCAAGAACGACGGCGATATGAGCTCGGTCCGCGACCAGGTTGCTGTCCTTCACGCACGCTATCTGGAGCTTGCCCGCCAAGCGCGGCCGTAACCGACTTCGTTAGCTGTGCATGCGTCAAGGACGCGTGTCGCGTTTGCCGTTTACGCGCAGCGCACGCGTCAAGCACAATACGGACATGACAGAATCTGACGCGCCGGAGCCGGGATCGTCCCCGGACACTCCTCCAGATGGCACTCTGGTTTTCGAGCAACCGCTGAATGAGCGGATGCGCACTTTTTTGCGCCTGGATTTTCTCTACAGCCAGGCGCTGTACCACAACGAGATGGCGAGCCAGTGGGGCAGCCGGGCTGCCATGGGAAGTTTGATCGACATCCTCGCGATCAGCACCCGCGGCGACGTTCGCTCGGACGTCCTGAAAGAGCTGGAACGTCAGCTGACGACGCTGACCGAATTCCAATCCAAGCCTGGCGTTGACGTGAGCCGCCTGAAAACGCTCATGGCGAACCTGATCCGTCTGCGGACGGACCTGCAGAACGCGGGTTTGACCTTCCTGCAGCCCCTGCGGGACTCGGAGTTCCTGAGCGCGATCAAGCACCGCAGCGCCATCCCAGGCGGCACGTGTGAATTCGACCTGCCAGACTATTACTTCTGGCTCACCCAGCCCGACGAGACGCGCACCCGCACCTTCAACGAATGGCTCGGTCTTCTGCGCCCGCTGTGCGATGCGGTAGCTGAGCTGCTCTGGCTAACGCGACAGAACGGCCGCGCGCGCGAGGAAGTCGCGCAGGGCGGCACCTTCAACATCACCTTCGACCGCGACAATCCGCTGCAACTGCTGCGGATCTCACTGCCCGCCGCTGCTGGCCTTTACCCCGAGATCAGTGGCAGCCACTACCGCTGCAACGTCCGCTTCCTCACGTGGAAGGGCCTGGCAACACGGTCGGCGCAGACCGAAGTCGACGTACCGTTCATCCTCAGTTGCTGCACCTGATGGCCTCACCCCGCGTCAAATGCCCAACCTGCCGTCGGGAGATTGACTGGGCGAACTCACCGTTCCGCCCTTTCTGCAGCGAGCGCTGCCGGCTCATCGATCTCGGCGCTTGGCTCACGGAGCAGCGTGGGATTCCGGGGGAGCCGCTGCCGGAAGAGTCGGACGCGACTGACGACGAACACCCGCCGAAGGATCCACTGTAGCTCCAACATCGCGGCGGACGTTCGCCGCAGACTCGCGCAGGGCGGCGCGGAGGGATGGGCGTCCATCACCGATGGCCGCAAACTCAGTACGTTGCACTCCCACCCGCCGGCACCGGCATCTCCAGCCACTTCCCCAGAAACGCCCACTGATCCGCGAAGTCTTCGATCTGCATCCACACCGGTTTCCCGGCGCCGTGGCCCGCGCGGGTCTCAACACGGATCAGGATGGGATTCGCGCAGATCTGGGCCGCCTGGAGAGCGGCGGCGAATTTGTAGCTGTGCCACGGAACGACGCGGTCGTCATGGTCTGCGGTTGTGATGAGCGTCGGTGGGTAACAGGTACCCTTCTTCACGTTGTGATAGGGCGAGTAGGCGTAGAGCGCCTTGAACTGCTCGGGGTCTTCGCTCAGGCCGTAGTCGGATGACCACTGCCGCGCGTTGGCGCTGGCGGTGTGGTAGCGGAGCATGTCCAACACCCCGACGGCTGGCAGAGCCGCGCCGAAGAGGTCGGGGCGCTGCGTCAAGGCTGCGCCGACGAGCAGGCCGCCGTTGCTGCGGCCGTGAATTCCCAGCTTCTGCTGGCGAGTGTAGCGTTCGCGAATCAGGTATTCGGCCGCGGCAATGAAGTCGTCGAATACGTGCTGCTTGTTCACTAGAGTGCCTGCTCGATGCCATGCTTCGCCGTACTCTCCACCGCCGCGAAGGTTGGCCTCTGCGTAGGCGCCGCCCATCTCGAGCCATGCGAGCACGGACGCTCGGAACACGGGTGTGAGTGAGACATTAAACCCGCCGTAGCCGTAAAGAAGGAAGGGCTGGCTCCCATCCCGAACCATGTCGCGCCGATGGGTGATGAACATCGGCACACGTGTCCCGTCTTTACTGAGATAGAACACCTGTTCGGTGACATAGGCATCCGTGGATGCGGGCACCGTAGCTTTGCGCCACAGGTTGGCGTTGTTTGCAGTTACATCGAAACGGTAGATCTGCGGCGGCGTCAGGTAGTCGGTGTAGGAGAAGAACGTCTCCGTTTCCTTACCTTCGCCGAAGAACCCCTCGACCCGTCCCATGCCCGGCAGCGGCACCTCGCCGATCAGGCGTCCATCGAGCTGGTAGAGCTTCGCCACGCTATGTGCGTCGTGCACGTACTTGGCGACGATCCGTCCGCCGACGTATGAAGCCTCCTCGAGTGCCGTCGTATCTTCAGGGACCACAGTCGGCCAGTCAGTAGATGCGGGCTTCCGCGCATCGACATCGATGACGCGGCGCAGTGGCGCTTCCTTCGTCGTGTGGAAATAGAGATGATCGCCGTTCGCGCCAATGAACGTTTAGAGC
>JAQGOG010000090.1 GCA_028293765.1 Gammaproteobacteria bacterium | reverse complement strand
CCGCGCAACGCACGGGTGGGATTGGCGACTACGAGCTGCAATTGAAATTTGACCCGACCCGCATGGATGCGACGCTGAAGCTGCAGGAGCCAGCGAATGGCCCACTGGAAAATCTCCTGCGCGTTCCGGGCCTCGGCGATCTGTCCGTCTTTGCGAAGTTGAGCGGGCCGCGCGCCGCGGAAAATATCCAGCTCACGCTCGATGCGGGAGCTTTGCGGGGTCGCGCACAGGGGACCATCAACCTCGTCGCCGGTTCCGCGGATCTCGACTACACGCTCAACGCGCCCGAGATGACACCCTCACCGGGACTCTCATGGCAGAGCATCGCCTTGCAAGGGCGCTGGCACGGCACGGTGAGTGCGCCTACAGCAGATGGCCGCCTGCAGGTCAAACAGCTGCGGATTCCCGGCGGCACGCAGCTCGCGGCGCTAAACGCGAATCTCACGGCTGCCGGGGGCAAAGTGACTGCGCATGCCGTGGTCGATGAGCTGACGATACCAGGACCACAGCCAAACCTGCTGCACGATGCGCCGCTGACATTCGACGCCTCGATGCGCATGAACGAGGACAGCCGGCCACTCGATCTCACCGCCACGCACAGACTGTTCGCACTGCGCGCACATGCAGCCACGGCGGGCAAGCAAAGAGCAGAGCTTGACCTACGTCTGCCGGACCTGGCACCGCTCGCGGCGCTAGGCGGGCAGGAGGTGCACGGCGACGCCACTATAAAGGCACAGGTCAGACACGATAGCGCATCAACACACCTGAGTGCCGACGCCACTGCCAGCATCGATGGCGGAACTGCATTTTGGGCTGGCACCCTGCGCGGCGGCAGCACCCGCTTGCAGTTTGCGGCGGCAATGAGTGAGAAGGATTTCACGATAGAGCGCATGACCCTCACGGGCCGCACGCTGTCACTTTCGGCGAGCGGAAGCGCATCGCGAACCGCCGTGCAAGAGCTGAATGCACGCTGGGATCTCGCCCTGTCAGACTTGACGACGCTGTCGCCAACCCTCGCCGGAACCCTGAAGCTGTCGGGAAAAATCAACGGACCGGCCAACGCACTCGCCGCGGTCGCGGAGCTGACATCGACGCTTTCGATCCGGGGCTCCCCGAGCGGCACTGTGTCCGCCAGCGTGCATGCGGACGGTTTGCCGAAAGCGCCCCGCGGGACGGTGGAGGCGCACGGGACGCTCGACGGTGCACCGCTGCTGCTCAATGTATCCCTGGACCGCGGCAAGGGCGACGAGGTGCGTGCCCTGATTCAACACGCTGACTGGAAGAGTGCGCATATCGACGGCGACCTGACAAGCGGCGCAAACGTTGCGCAGGCGCGGGGGAATTTGCACCTGCGCATGAGTCAATTGGCCGACCTGGACAGACTCCTCGGCAGCGACATCCAGGGCAGCGTCGCAGGCAGCCTGGCGCTGACACCTGTCGGGACCCGCTCTCGCGCTCAGATCCAATTCGAAGCCCACGACGTGATGACCGCAGGCATTTCGACCACTGCGCAATTGTCCGCCTCTGGCACGATGGACGCTTTGAGCCTGCAGCTTGCCGCGCAGTCGCCGGCTGTTGGAGGCGAGCCAGCAAGTGTGACCACCACGGCACAACTGAATATGACGGCAAGTGAGCTGCGCCTGGCCAGCGCCGAAGCGAAGTATCATGGTCAGACGCTGCGGCTGCTGTCGCCGGCGAAGTTTTCCTTCGCGGGAGGACTGTCCATTGCCGGTTTGAAACTCGGGGCGCAACAGGCGGTACTCGAGGTGGACGGTCGTGTTTCCCCAACACTGGATATTCGCGCCTCGCTCCGACAACTCGAGCCGGAACTCATCAATGCGTTCGTACCGCAATTGCTAGCCAAAGGCACGATCGGGGCGGATGCACAGTTACAGGGAACCGTTGCCGCCCCGGTTGGCAAGGTGCAAGTTGAGGCCATCGGTCTGCGCGCGGCGAACGACGCAGCTCTCGGGCTGCCCGCGGTTGACGTACATGCCGGGGCACAGCTGATGAGCAATACGGCATTGCTCGATGTCAAGCTCACTGCCGGGAGCGCATCGCAATTGACACTCAGCGGCCACGCACCACTCGCCCAGAATGGCGCGTTGGATCTGAAGCTCGTCGGAAAACTCGACGTCGGGTTGCTCAATCCGATGTTGGAGGCAAGCGGGAGACACGTCGCGGGCGGACTCACCCTCGACACCACGGTGACCGGCTCTGCAGCGGCGCCTGAGATCGGCGGCACCATTCGACTCGCGAACGGAAGCGTGCGCGATTACACCCAGGGTACCAACCTATCGGATATCACCGGAGTGGTGACTGGAAGCCATGGACTGCTGCGTATCGAGAGTCTGACAGCGCGGGCGTCCCCCGGAGACGTGTCGGTGACCGGCACTGTGGGCGTGCTGCAAAAGGGCATACCCGTCGACATCAAAGTGACGGCCCGGAAGGCTCAGCCCATCGCGAGCAACATCATCACGGCCAATCTGGATGCGGACATCGACGTGAAGGGGACCGTCAAGGAGCGCCTCGACGTCGCAGGCAAGGTGCACATAAATCGTGCCGATGTCGAGATTCCGAGCGGCCTGCCCCCCAATGTCGCCGTCCTCGATGTCCGCCGTCCGGGACGACCGCCGCCGGCACCCAGCGGAAAAACGCTCATTATCGGTCTGGATGTCACTCTTGACGCTCCGCGTCAGATCCTCGTGAAAGGCCGCGGGCTCGACGCGGAGCTCGGCGGCCAGATCCGCGTGCGGGGCACAACCGATTCACCGCAGGTCAGCGGGAGCTTCGATCTCCAGCGTGGCACCTTCGCGCTTGCAGGCAGCCAGCTCACCTTCACCCAAGGCAGCGTGACGTTCAATGGAGCCGGCCTCAAGAAAAAGATCGACCCGACCTTGGATTTTACCGCCCAAACTACCGTTTCCGACGTAACCGCCACCGTGCGGATCACAGGTCTCGCGGACTCGCCGAAGATAGAGCTCAGCAGCACCCCTGACCTGCCGCAGGACGAGATTCTGGCGCGCCTGTTATTCGGCCAGCCCGCTTCGCAACTCACAGCGCTGCAGGTAGTACAGATCGGGGCAGCACTGGCCACGCTCGGCGGCGGCGGCGGCGGGCTCAACCCGGTCGCGAAGCTTCAGAAGGCTTTGGGGCTCGACCGCTTGTCAGTGGCTAGTGGCTCTAACACTGGCACGTCCAGCACATCCAACTCAGGCGCGACCATCGAGGCCGGGCGATACGTGTCCCCTCGGGTGTTCGTCGCCGTGAGGGAAAGTACGACTGGCACCACGCAGCTGGCGGTCAACGTAGACCTCAGCAAGCATCTCAAGCTGCAGACGAGGCTGGGTAATGGCTCTGCATCAGCGCAGGGCACGACGCCGGAAAACGATCCGGGAAGCAGTATCGGAATCGCGTATCAATTCGAGTATTGAAACGCCGCCGTTTACGTGGGTGGCGGTACCCGCACTCGAATATGCAACTCGCGCAACTGCGCCTCGCTGACTTCCGTCGGGGCCTCCGTCATCGGATCAGCGGCGGTCTGCGTCTTCGGGAAGGCGATGACCTCACGGATGCTGTCAGCACCCGTCATCAACATGGCGAGCCGGTCCAGACCGAACGCGATGCCGCCGTGCGGGGGAGCGCCGTACTTGAGCGCATCCAGCAGGAAACCGAACTTCTTCTGCGCCTCATCCGCCGCGATCCCGAGCAGATCGAACACCGTCGACTGCATCTCCTGCCGGTGAATACGCACCGACCCGCCGCCGATTTCGGAGCCGTTCAACACCATGTCGTACGCCTTCGCAAGCGCGTTCCCCGGATCCGCCCGCAGTGCCGCCGCATCCTCGTTCATCGGCGAAGTAAACGGGTGATGCATGGCGACCCAACGCTTGGCATCACCGTCCCACTCGAACATGGGAAAGTCCACGACCCACAACGGACGCCAGCCTTCTTGCACCAGCTTAAGATCGTGCCCGACTTTCAACCGCAGAGCACCGATCGCGTCGTTGACGACCTTGGCGCTATCCGCGCCAAAGAATACGAGGTCGCCATCCTGCGCGCCCGTGCGCTCGAGGATACCCGCGACCGCAGCATCGTTGAGGAACTTCACGATCGGCGACTGCAACCCGTCGCGTCCCTTCGCGCGCTCGTTCACCTTGATGTAGGCGAGACCCTTCGCGCCGTAGCGCGCGACAAACGCCGTGTACTCATCGATCTGCGAGCGCGGAATAGAACTGCCGCCCGGCACGCGCAACGCCGCGACCCGCCCCTTCGGATCTTTGGCGGGCCCTGCGAACACCTTGAAGTCGCAATCCTTCACCAGGTCCGCAACATCGACGAGCTCGAGCGCAATCCGCAAATCCGGCTTATCGGAGGCATAACGACGCATCGCTTCGGCAAACGTCATCCGGGGCAGCGGATTCGGCAGGTCGGCACCCAACACTTCCTTGAAGAAGTGCCGCACGAGGCCCTCCATGATCGCCATGATGTCGTCCTGCGAAAGGAAGGACGTCTCGATGTCGAGCTGCGTGAATTCCGGCTGCCGGTCCGCGCGCAGGTCCTCGTCGCGGAAACAGCGCACGATCTGGTAATACCGGTCGAAGCCGGCGACCATCAACAGCTGTTTGAAAATCTGCGGCGACTGCGGAAGCGCAAAAAACTTCCCCGGATGCGTCCGGCTGGGTACGAGGTAATCGCGCGCGCCCTCGGGCGTCGCCTTCGTGAGCATCGGCGTCTCGAGATCGATGAAGCCATTCCCGTCGAGAAAGCTCCGCATCGCCCGAGTAAGCTTGTGCCGCAGCCGCAGCCGCTGGCTCATCACGTCCCGGCGCAGATCGAGATAGCGGTACTTCAGCCGCACTTCCTCCCCGACCGTCTCATCGAGCTGGAACGGCAGCGGCTCCGACTTATTGAGGACCTCCAGCTCCCTGGCCAGCACCTCGACCTTCCCCGACCCGAGATTCGCGTTCATGGTCCCTGCCGGTCGCTCCCGCACGAGGCCCTTCACGCGGACGACGAACTCATTGCGCAGCCGCTCGGCCTCTTTGAACATCTCCGCCGCGTCCGGATCGAAAACGATCTGCAGTAATCCCTCCCGATCCCGAAGATCGACAAAGATCACCCCGCCATGGTCGCGACGCCGATGGACCCACCCAGCCACCGTGACTTCCGTCCCGATAGCCGTCTCGTTTACCTGACCGCAGTAATGTGAACGCATAAGGCGCGCGATATTACTAGGAGTCGGGGACCCCTTCACGAGGACTTAGGCAATTCCTGGGGCCCGCACGGCAAAGGACGGGCTTTTACGCCAAGGGGCGGTCCGCAGCTACTTCAAGCCGCCGGCTTCGCGAGCTGCGCTCTTTCGACCGGCGGCGCCACCGGTACCACCACACCACACGTGATGATCATCTTCATCGCCGCATCGACGCTCATGTCGAGCTCCACGACCTGGCTCCGCGGCAAGACGACGAGGTACCCCGCCGTAGCATTCAGCGCGGAGGAGATGTAAACGCAGACATGCTGCTCTCCCAGCCTCTGGGAGATCTCCGGCATGTTTTCCGAAGTCATGAACCCGATGCTCCACGCCCCCGCGCGCGGATACTCGACCATCACGACCTTCCGAAACGAGTTCGATTGCGAAAACACGCTCTCGGCGAAGCTCTTTACCCCGCCATAGACCGAGCGAACCACCGGAATCCGATTGAGCAGATCCTCGCCCCAGACGATCAGGCGCCGCCCGATGAGATTCGTGACCAGCAGCCCCGTCAGGAGCACTACGACCAGCGCGAATAGCGCCCCCAGGCCCGGCAGAGCGAACCCCACCACCGCCTCCGGCCGATACGCGGCCGGCAGGAGCAGCAACGTCCGATCCATGATGTGCAGCATGAAGCTGACCACCCAGATGGTCGCCAGAATCGGCAACCACACCAGCACCCCCGCGACGAGGTACCTGCGCAGCGTCCATTTTTTCGCGCCCGGGTTCACGGCTTTTCCGTCCGAGCTCACCGCACGTTACCGCTCGACGTCACCGCCGCCCCTTGGCCTTTGCCTTGGCCTTAGGCTTAGGCTTAACCTTGCCCCTGCTCGGAGCCCTGCTCGGAGCTTTCGCCGCAGGCTTGCTCTTCCCTTTGGACGGCGCCAGGCGCCCCGCCGACCTGGCAGACGCACTCCTGCGCTTCGACTCCACGGGCTCCGCAGACGCGCTCTTCGCCTCAACAGCCGGCGTCTTCGATTCCGTCTTGCTGTCGGATTTGGCGTCGGGCTTCGCATCGGACTTGGCGTCGGCAGTGCTCTCCGCCTTCGGTTCGTCCCTGTCGCCACCGGCCAGATTGCGCTTGTTCTCCTTATCGCCCTTGAAGTCCGTCTCGTACCAGCCGGAGCCCTTCAGGCGGAAAACCGGCGCGGAGACGAGCTTCACGAGCTTCTTCTTACCGCAGGAGGGGCATTTCGTGAGGGGAGCGTCCGTAATCTTCTGCATCACCTCGGTGTAGAACTTGCAGCTCTGGCATTCGTATTCGTAGAACGGCATGGGTTGTTATCGGTTTGCGAGGTTGGACCACGATTATAACGGAGCCCGGCCGGACGACCCGTCCTCTTCGAGCCCCAGATGATGGAACTGCTTACCGTATCCGCTGGCCAGCACTTACGCCGGGCAGCATCCTGACCGCCGTCAGCTGCCTTTGATGAACTCCAGCTGCCCGTCGCGGACGGTCACCCGTATCCGGTCGCCCGGCACGAAGCTCCCCTGCAGGATCTTCTGTGCCAGCGGGTTCTCGATCTGCTGCTGGATGGCGCGCTTCAGGGGCCGCGCACCGTACACCGGATCGAACCCAGCCTCACCGATCAGATCGCGGGCCGCATCGTCGAGGACGAGGTCCATGTCCCGCTCCTGCAGCCGCTTGCGCAGGTAAACGAGCTGGATGTCCACGATCGCGCGGATCTGCGCGCCGCCCAGCGGGTGGAATACCACGATGTCGTCGATCCGGTTGATGAATTCCGGCCGGAAGCTCTGCTGCACGATCTCCATCACCGCGCTCTTCATGCGGGTGTAGTTCTTCTCGCCCACATGCTCCTGGATCACCTGGGAGCCGAGATTGGAAGTCATGATGATGACGGTGTTGCGGAAATCGACCGTACGCCCCTGGCCATCGGTGAGCCGGCCGTCGTCCAACACCTGCAACAGCACGTTGAACACGTCCTGGTGCGCCTTCTCCACTTCGTCCAGAAGAATGACGGCATAAGGCCGGCGACGAACGGCTTCCGTGAGGTAACCGCCCTCCTCATACCCGACATATCCAGGAGGCGCGCCGATCAGCCGTGCCACCGAGTGCCGCTCCATGAACTCGGACATGTCGATGCGGATCATGGCCTCCTCGGTATCGAACAGGAACTCCGCCAGTGCCTTGGCGAGCTCGGTCTTGCCGACGCCCGTCGGACCGAGAAACAGGAACGAGCCGTTCGGCCGCCGCGGATCCGAAAGACCCGCGCGTGACCGACGGATCGCATTCGACACGATGCGCAGCGCTTCCTCCTGGCCCACGACGCGTTTGGACAGCGCCTCTTCCATGCGCAGCAGCTTGTCCTTCTCGCCCTCGAGCATCTTTGAGACCGGAATACCCGTCCATTTGGAGACGACCTCGGCGATCTCCTCTTCGGTCACTTTGTTACGCACCAGCTGCGGCGCTTTGTCTTCGGCTGCCAGCGCTTGAGCGAGGCGTTTCTCGAGCTCCGGGATCCTCCCGTACTGAAGCTCCGCCATACGCCCCAGATCGCCGGCGCGGCGCGCGGCATCGAGCTCGAGGCGTGCCCGGTCGATTTCCTCGCGAATCGTCGCGGCTCCCTGGAGCGTGGCCTTCTCGGATTTCCAGATCTCCTCGAGATCCGCCGCCTCCTTCTCGAGAGCCCGCAGCGTCTCCTGCAGCGTCGCCAGACGTTTCTTGGAAGCTTCGTCCTTCTCCTTCTTTAGCGCCTCCTGCTCGATCTTGAGCTGGATGATCCGCCGATCGAGACGGTCGAGCGCCTCCGGCTTGGAATCGATCTCCATGCGGATGCGCGCGGCGGCTTCGTCGATGAGATCGATGGCCTTGTCGGGGAGCTGCCGGTCGGCGATGTAGCGATGTGAGAGCGTGGCGGCCGCGACGATCGCGGGATCGGTGATGTCGACGCCGTGATGGACCTCGTACCGCTCCTGAAGACCGCGCAGAATCGCAATCGTGTCCTCGACCGACGGCTCATCCACGAGCACTTTCTGGAAGCGCCGTTCGAGAGCCGCGTCCTTCTCGATGTATTTTCGGTATTCGTCGAGCGTGGTCGCGCCCACGCAATGCAACTCGCCGCGCGCGAGCGCGGGCTTGAGCATGTTACCGGCATCCATGGATCCTTCAGCCTTACCGGCCCCGACCACCGTGTGCAGCTCATCGATGAACAGAATGACCTGGCCTTCCTGTTTGGACAGATCGTTGAGCACACCCTTCAAGCGTTCCTCGAACTCGCCGCGAAACTTCGCGCCGGCGATCAACGAGCCCATGTCGAGCGCTAGAATACGCTTGTTTTTCAGGCCTTCGGGCACCTCTCCGTTGACGATCCGCTGCGCCAGTCCCTCGACGATCGCGGTCTTGCCCACGCCGGGCTCGCCAATCAGCACCGGGTTGTTCTTCGTACGGCGCTGGAGCACCTGGATCGTGCGGCGAATTTCGTCGTCACGGCCGATGACGGGATCGAGCTTGCCCGAAGAGGCCCGCGCGGTGAGATCGATGGTGTACTTCTCGAGAGCCTGGCGACTTTCCTCCGCATTCGGATCGGAGACTTTCTCGCCCCCGCGCACTTCCTCGATCGCCTTCTCGACGGCGCCCTTGATGACGCCCGAGTCCTTGAAGATACGAGCGAGATTGCGATCCTCGAAGGCCGCGAGCACGAACAGCTCGCTGGAGATGAACTGGTCGCCGCGCTGCTGCGCGAGCTTGTCGGTGACGTTGAACACCCGATTGAGGTCGTTCGAGATGTGGATCTCGCCGGGAGTGCCTTCGACCTTGGGAAGCCGGTCGAGGAGCGCCCCGAGCTCCGAACGCAACTTGTTGATGTCCGCGCCGGCCTTCAAAAGCAGCGGGCGCACCGAGCCGCCCTGGCTGTCGAGTAGCGCGAGCATGACGTGGGCCGGCTCGAGGAATTGGTGATCGCGCCCGAGCGCGAGCGACTGCGCGTCGGCCAGCGCCTGCTGAAACCGGCTAGTGAGTTTGTCCATGCGCATGGGAGCACCCTGAAGGGAACGGGTTGGTTTGCTGCGTATCTGGGGTAAAACGCAGTGCGTTCAAGAGGCTGCGACCAGGTACATCTACCGGCTGGGCCGAACAGGCGAATGGCGCGCGCTGGGGCCGTTGGCACCCCGCCTGTCGACCGACCGGAGCACGGCGGCGTGCCCCTACTGATGCGTGAGACTCTCCGCCCAGGCAATCGTACCCACGCCCAATCCCATGAGTACCACCTGCGCAAGGCTGGTGCGAGGGTCAGCACGGCGATGCAGCCCTGGGATGAGGCCGGCGACCGCAATATAGAGGAATCCGGCGGCGGCCAGCGCGAGCGCGTAAGGCAAGGCGCCGAACGCCTTCTGTAACCCGAAATACGCCGCGATGCCTCCTACAACAGAGGCGAGACCGGTCGCCATGTTCAAGAAAAGAGCGCGGCCACGCGACAGTCCCGAGTGGACGAGGATCGCGAAGTCGCCTACCCGATGGGGAATCTCATGCGCGGCGACGGCGAACGTCGTCACCAGACCCAGCGGAAAGCTGGTCAAGAAGGCGGCAGCGATCAGCACCCCGTCCAGCGCGTTGTGAATGCTATCGCCAATGAGCACAAGGACACCGGACGCCTTATCGCGACCGTGGGAGTGACCGTGCTGGTGGTCGTGATCGCCGTTGTGATCTTGGGAATGGGTGTGCCACCAGAGCACGAGCTTCTCGATGACGAAAAAGATGCCAAGCCCCACCAGGAGCGCTACCCCGATGCCGTGCGCGCCGTCCGGCCCGACTCGTTCCATCGCTTCCGGTAGGAGAGCGAGCAGCGCCGCGCCCAGCAACGCCCCCGTGGCAAAGCTGATGAAATGGGGCAGCAGGCGATGGCCGACATGTTCGGGCACCAAAAGGAACAAGCCTGCGAACGCCGCGCTGGCGATGCCACCGAATGCGGTAAACAGGACGATCCAGGCGAGCAGGGGCAACGGTTCTTGCTTCTTCTCAAAGACAACGAATCATCCTAGCACGCGTGTCAAGCGCCCCCGGGAACACGTCACGGGCGATGCCGACTGTCCGGAGCAGCGCCAAGGGGCTTCACTCGAGCCAGATCAGCGCGGCCATGCGGCCGCACTGACCATCCCGCCGAAACGAGAAGAATCGCGCGGCGTCAGCATAAGTACACCAGCCATCACCGCGACCGGCACCACCACCGGTACCGAAGATGGCGCTGACGCCGAGGCGGGCGAGTCGGCGTCTGGCGAGCGCGTACAGGTCGCATTGCCAGCGTCCGCGGCTGTTGGCTTCGAACGCCGACGCCGCCTGAACGTCTCCCGCCATGAATGCCGTGCGGACGTCTTCACCGACCTCAAAATTCGACTGGCCGATCGTGGGACCCAGCCACACCAATAAATCCGCGGGTGCTACGTCGAGTTTGCGCACGGTTTTTTCTAATACGCCAGCAGCGAGCCCGCGCCAACCCGCATGCGCCGCACCCACTGCGGAGCCGTCGCGCGCGGCAAACAGCACCGGCATGCAGTCGGCCACCTGGATAACACACACACGGTCACCCAGATGCGCAACCGCTGCATCCGCAGCCCCGCGCGGCTCGACGGATACATCGAGATCGGCAACATCGGTCCCATGCACCTGCTGAAGCCACGCGGGCTCAGCAGGTAACCGAAGCGAGGCTCGCACGCGGCGGCGGTTTTCCTTTACTGCGTCGGGACCATCACCGACATGCGCACCAAGGTTGAGTGAATCGTACGGAGGCACGCTGACGCCCCCAGTGCGGAGAGTAAAAGCCGCACGCACTCGCGCCGGGGCTGGCCATTCTGGCGTGATGGTCGTTTGATCACTCACGCTGCTGCTTGGATGCCTCGAACCGCGTCGCCCAGCGCGCCGGCCCGCCTTGACGAGGCAGTCATTGCCCGTGCTGCTCTGCCAGGAGCACGCTCAGCGGCCGCGCTCCCTTGCCTCGCCCTTCGTTTAGTCACTGCGCTGATCAGCTTCCAGTACCGTTACCAGGTGGACCATATCCGCGGGCAGTGGAGCTTCCCACTCGATCTCGCGTCCGCTGACCGGATGCACGAGCTTCAGGCGAGCAGCATGCAGCGCCTGACGCTTGAAGCTATTGAGCTCCGCGGTGAGCTCAGGGCTCGCACCCGCGGGTAAACGGCGACGTCCGCCGTAAACTGGGTCTCCGACGACTGGGTACCCGATATGAGCCAAATGCACGCGAATCTGGTGCGTGCGCCCGCTTTCGAGCTCCACGCTGGCGAGCGTGTGCGCACGGAACCGCTTCATCAAGCGGTAGTGGGTAACCGATGGCCGACCATCGCTGCGAACGGCCATTTTCGTGCGCTGGCTGCGATGACGCCCGATCGGCTCATCGATCGTGCCACCCCCGGTCATTACGCCAGTGCAGATGGCAAGGTAGTGCCGTCCAACCTCGCGCTCGGCCAGCGCCGCGACCAATTTCGTGTGTACCTCGGGAGTACGCGCAACGACAAGAAGCCCGCTCGTGTCCTTGTCCAGGCGATGCACGAGACCCGCCCGCGGGACGACGGCGAGCTTCGGATCGAGCGCCAGCAGCGCATTCTGCAGGGTATGGCGCGCATTACCCGCCCCGGGGTGCACGACCATCCCCGGCGGCTTGTTGATCACGAACAATGCCTTATCCTGGAACACGACCTCGAGCGGCATGTCCTCGGCGCCCACCTGCTCGTCCGCCTCGAGGCGGGCTTCGATGTGCACCTGCTCGCCGCCGAGAACCTTGTCCTTGGCCCGCAGCTTGCGGCCGTCGACCTCGATCGCCCCGGCTTCGATCCAGCTCTGCAGCCTTGCGCGGGAGTATTGTGGCAGCGCGCGAGCGAGGGCCTGGTCGAGCCGCAGGCCCGCCAGGTCCCCCGGCAAAGCCAAAGAATGCGTACGGAACTCCACCGAGGGCTCTCCTGTCCGAAGTCGTGCCTGAGGATTCGTTATACTTTCGGGAATTACACGGCGCGTTGCCAAAGATAAAGGCCCTTCTTAATGTCCCTGCCTGGTTCGGTGCGCGGCACCGCAGTCGCGTTGTGTATCGTTTTGCTCGCCCTGTCCGGCTGCCACTCGCGGCGCGACCGCGAGCTGGCGAAGTCGAGTCCCGAGGTTCTGTACAAGAAGGCGAAGCAGAGCCTCGACTCGTACGACTACAATTCCTCGATCAAGACCTATGAGCAGCTAACGGCGCGGTTTCCGTTCACGGATCAAGCGCGCCAGGCGCGGCTCGATCTGATCTACGCATACTACCGCGCCGGCGAAGGCGAGTCCGCGACAGATGCCGCCGATACCTTCATCCGCGAAAATCCGACGCATCCGCGTGTCGATTACGCCTGGTATATCAAGGGTCTGGTCGACTTCGAGCGTACGCCCAACGCCCTCGAGCATCTCTTCCACGTGGACCTGACCCAGCGGCCGCCAAGCACCGCGCGCAAGGCGTTCGCTGCCTTTAGAACGGTGGTCGAGCAATACCCGAAGAGCGAATACGCCCACGACGCGCAACAGCGGATGGTCTATCTGCGCAATCGGCTTGCGAACTACGAAGTGCACGTCGCCCGCTACTACATGAAGCGCGGCGCCTACATAGCAGCGGCGCAGCGCGCGAAGGGCGCGGTCGAGCAGTATGACGGCTCACCCTCGATTCGCGAGGCGCTGCAGATCATGATTCAGGCCTATGATCGCTTGAACCTGAAGGCGCTCGCGGACCAGACCCGTAAGGTTTACGCGGATAACTACTCAGCCCAGGTGCAGGAGGCGCAGGCCGACGTGCACAAGCACTGGTGGAAGGTCTGGTAAGGCTCGCAACTCTGGGCGCTAGCCCCCCTACCTCCGATACCCATTCGTAATCGTATAGCGCCAGTCGCGGCCGAACGCACGGCGGCTCACTCGCACTCCCGGCGGTGCCTGCCGACGCTTGTACTCATTGCGTTTCACGAGGTCTAGCACGCGTCCCACCGTCGCCCGATCGAACCCACGCGCCTCGATTTCATCCACCGACAGATCCTCTTCGATGAACGCTTCCAGGATCGGATCGAGCACCTCGTAGGGCGGCAGCGAGTCGGAATCCTTCTGCTCGTGACGCAGCTCCGCGGACGGCGGACGGTCGATCACACGCTGAGGAATCACGCGGCCCAGTGAATTTCGGTACGCGCTGAGACGATAGACGAGCAGCTTGCTGCAGTCCTTGATCGGCGCGAAACCGCCCGCCATGTCGCCGTAAAGGGTGGCGTACCCGACGGCCATCTCGCTCTTGTTGCCGGTAGTGAGCAGCATCTTCCCGGTCTTGTTCGAGATGCCCATGAGCAGCAGCATCCGGCAACGGGACTGGATGTTCTCTTCGCTCGCATCGGGCGGGCGGCCGGCGAATTCGCCTTTGAGAGTCGCCAGCGTCGCTTCGAACATGCTTTCAATGGAGAGCATGCTGTATTTCACGCCAAGGAGGCGCGCCTGCTCTTCCGCATCCTGCAGGCTCATGGGAGACGTGTACCGCGAAGGCATCATGACCGCGTGAACTCGGTCAGCTCCGAGAGCATCGACGGCAATCGCAAGTGTCAGCGCAGAGTCGACGCCTCCTGACAATCCCATCACCACACCGGGAAAGCCGTGTTTGTTGACGTAATCGCGCACGCCGAGCACGAGGGCTCCATACACGCTCGCCTCATCGCTCAGCTCGGGTGCAATGCTTCCCGGCTGTGGCACGATCTTGCCGCGCCCCTGTCGTACAAACTCAACGACGTAGGTGCCTTCCTCGTACGCGGGGGCGCGCATGATTACTCGCCCGTCGGCATCCATGACGAACGAATTGCCGTCAAAGATGAGCTCGTCCTGCCCGCCGATGATATTCACGTACGCAAGCGGCAGACCAACATCGCGTGCGCGTATACGCGCGATGTCCTCCCGCTCGCGCTGCTTGTGCAGCTCGAACGGCGAGGCGTTTATCACAACCAGAAGCTCCGCACCGTCAGAGCGCGCGAGCTGCGTTGACTCAGGCTCCCAGATGTCTTCGCAGACGAGCAGGCCGATCTTGAAGCCCTGATGGTCCACCACGGTGGGTTGAGCGCCAGGCTGGAAATAGCGCTTTTCATCGAAGACTTTGTAGTTGGGGAGCTCGGCCTTGCGATGGATGGCCGCGATCGAGCCCCCTGAAATGAGCGCCGCGGAGTTGTAGATGCCCGCACGCGTGTACTCGGGAAAGCCGACGACCACGCTGGCGTCCTGTACCTCTTGTCGGACACGCTCCAGGCCTGCCTCGATCTGGCGCCTGAAACCGCGGTGGAACAGCAGGTCTTCGGGCGGATATCCGGACAACGTGAGCTCGGGAAACAGGATGAGGTCCGCTCCCAACTCCGCACGCGCACGACGTGCCGTCGTGACTACGCGTGTCGCGTTGCCCTGCACGTCGCCGACGAGCAGATCGAGCTGCGCGAGTGCAATCTTGAAGGAGTCGGTCATGAGTCCGCTCGCAAGGGTGTCTGGCTAATGGGTGGCCGTCACACGGTGGCGTCACCGGAACTACCGTCGTACGGTGGCCGCCACAATTTGGCCATGATACGGAGGCGATCACACTCGGTGGCCGCCAAACGGCTGGCGCCATCCGACGTCGTCTCGATGGCGCCAACCCTTGTCAGGCTATTGTTCCACGACTCAGCGGCGTTTGCCCTGCCCGCGGCTTTTGGCCTTGCCCTTTGCTTTTCCTTTCGGTGAGCCTTTGCCGCCGGTCGCCGCGGTGCGGCCGGACGCAGCAACCTTGGCTCTTACCGTCGCGGGCTTTTTGGCTGGTTTCGCCGCACGCTTGATCGGCGACGCCTTCAGCTTGACCTTTGGCTTGGAAGAAGTTGCGCTCTTCGACTTCGCCGCCGCCTTGGAGGCAGCCGACGATGACGTCTTTTTCCCCGACGGCTTCACCGCGGTAACCGTAGCCTTCGTCGAAGGCTTAACAGCGACGGGCTGCGCGAGGGGACTCATGAGACGCGGCATATTCTTCGCGGAGCGCGCCCGACGACGCTTGAGCAGCTCGTTCATGGCGGTGCCCAATTCGGCAGGCGACTTCACGGTCCGAACACCCGCACGCTCGAATGCCTCGTACTTATCGGCCGCTGTTCCCTTGCCGCCCGCGACGATGGCACCCGCGTGCCCCATACGCTTGCCCGGCGGAGCCGTC
>JAQGOG010000058.1 GCA_028293765.1 Gammaproteobacteria bacterium | reverse complement strand
GATCACCAGGGACGGCCTGGCGTTGGGGGCCAGATGGTCGCTGCTCGGGTCCTCGGACCAGGCACAACAGTGGCGGCCGGGCGGCCTGCAGCAACTCGCGGCTCACGCCGGCCTGAACCGGCTCTACTCGATCATGCATCGTGGGGGACCGGAAACCCACAAGGATCCCGGCAGGGAGGTATGGGTGTACGATCTCACGAAACACACGCGCATCCAGCGGATCGCCATGAAAAACGATGCCGGCTCGATCCAGGTCACGCACGACCCGAAGCCGCTGCTGTTCTCGGCGTTCATAGCGAGCACCACGCTCGATGTTTACGACGCCACCAGCGGAGCGTGGCTGCGCTCGGTCGAGCACGTAGGCACGACGCCCACGATCCTCGTCACTCCGTGACCCTTGACGCGCGCTTCCGCAGTGCCTAATTCGCCAACAGGTGATGTGAATGAGATGGTTGGATTCCCTGGCTGAAGGCTCCACGCGGGCCATGGCCAAGCACACTTCCCGCCGCGGTTTTCTGGGCTCGCTCGGAGTATTCCTCGTGGGCACCGCAGCGCTGCCCCTGCTACCCGTTGCGCGGGGCGTGCAGGCCGCGGACAGCAAGGATTCGGCGGGTAAGCCGGGCGCCAAGGCGGATAACTCGCAGGATCCGGCGAGTTGCGAGTACTGGCGCCACTGCGCGATCGATGGGTATCTGTGCGGCTGCTGCGGCGGCTCCCAGAACACCTGCCCGCCCGGCACTGAACAGTCGGCGGTCACCTGGGTCGGTACCTGCCACAATCCCGCTGACGGCCTGGACTACGTGGTCTCCTACAACGATTGCTGCGGCAAGAGCACCTGCGGCCGCTGTCTGTGCAATCGGAACGAGCGGGACACTCCGATCTACGCTCCGTTCGAGTCGAACGATTACAACTGGTGCTCGGGCAGCAGCAAGGCCAACATCCCGTATCATTGCTCCACGGCGCGGATCGTCGCGGTAGCAAAGTAACGCCACCTATGTCCTGGCGCACTGGAGCGCGGCTTCTGGGACTTCTGCTTACCGGGGTCGCTGGCTCTCCCGGGGCCGCGGCGGCGTACGAGCCGCGGATCAACTACATGCTGCAGTGCATGGGCTGCCACACTCCCGATGGCTCGGGCGAGCCGGGACGCGTGCCTTCCGTCAAAGCGACTCTCGTGCCGTTGGCAAAGTCAGCGGATGGGCGGCGCTTTCTCGTGCAGGTCCCCGGAGCTGCGCAATCGACGCTGTCCGACGCCGAGCTCGCGCAGCTTCTGAACTGGATGATCCAGAACCTGAGCGCAGCGAAGCCGGCTCATTTCACTCGCTTCACGGCCGCGGAGGTCGCGAGCTCGCGGCGTACGCCACTCGTAGAGGTGCGCGCCACTCGCGAGCGACTGTTGCGGACAGTAGTTTCTGGACCGATGCCTGGACCATCCGGATCAGGGCCGCCCGCGAGGGGTAGTGTCGGCCCGGACAGGTGACGCAGCCGCTAGATCCGGCCAAGCCTGCGGTGCTGACGATGTACAACCAGCGTGCCGCTCAGCAGGCGTTGGAGATCACCTGACGTAGGTGGCCAACGCGACGCGCCGGCCGTGGGCCACGAAGTAGACCAGCAACCCGGATCGAGTGGTCGGGGGGGCGAAAGTAGTTTAGGCTTGAAGTACTTTACGTCCCTTTCCTACCCTACGGCGCGCCCCGCCGCAAGCCGGCTGCTGTGGGGGAGGGGAGCATAGCGCTACGATGGAGTCGTAAGGAACCGTGTCGACCCCGATGGTGCCGTCATGAACCGTTACCGCAATGACCCTCAGGCGATCCGGGCGCTCGTCCGCCCGGATGAGATCCATCGCGACGCGTACCTCGATCCGGAGCTGTTCGACCTGGAAATGGAGCAATTGTGGCGGCACACCTGGATCTATGTTGGTCACGACAGCCAGGTGCCGAACACGGGCGACTTCTACACGACGCATCTTGCGCGTGAGCCGGTCATCATGCTTCGTGGCGGCGACGGCCTCGTGAGAGTGTTGCCCAACCGGTGCGCGCACAAGGGAACCAGGCTCGTGAGCGCCGTGCATGGCAAGTGTCTCGGTGGCATGCTTCGTTGTCCGTACCACGGCTGGACCTATCGGCTCGATGGGCGCCTGCGCACCGTGCCGTTGAAGAGCGGCTACGACGGGACAGCCTTCGAAGGCTCGAATGCCGCACAAGGCCTGCGTGAAGTGTCGTCGGTCAACTATCGCGGCTTCGTGTTCGCCAGGCTCGCCTCGGACGGCCCCGACTTCAAAGAGTACTTCGGCGAGTCGCTGACCTCGATCGACAACATGGTCGAGCGCTCACCCGAGGGGCGCCTCGAAGTGGCGGGCGGCGTGTTGCGCTATATGCACGACTGCAACTGGAAGCTGTTCGTCGACAATCTCAACGATGCCATGCATCCGATGGTGGCACACGAGTCCTCAGCCGGGACGGCAAAAAGGACTTGGGAAGCCGCTGGCTCCGACGCGCCGGCGCCGATGGTGATCGAGCAGTTCGTGCCGTTCGTGAACGGCTATGAGTTCTTCGAGAAGATGGGCGTGAAGGTCTACGCCAACGGACACAGTTACACCGGGGTGAATTTCTCGATCCACTCCAAATATTCCGACGTCGGCGATTACGAGCAGCGGATGATCGCCGCCTACGGAGAGGAGCGGGCGCGGCGCATCCTCGGCGAAGCCCGGCACAACACCGTCTATTATCCGAGCCTCACGATAAAAGGTGTCATCCAGGCGATCCGGGTCGCCCGACCGCTGGCGGTCGACAGGACGCTCATCGAGAGTTGGACGTTTCGGCTCGCAGGCGCTCCGGACGAGCTGCTCGCGAGAACGACCACTTACAGCCGTCTCATCAATGCCCCGACGTCCATGGTCGGGCATGACGATCTGCATTGTTATCGGGCGATCCAGGAGGGTCTCGCCGCGGGCGGCAACGAATGGGTGAGCCTGCATCGCAACCATTCGCCTTCCGAGGCCGCCGGGATTGCCGGCACATTCGGTGCGACCAACGAGGTGCCGATGCGGGGACAGTTCCGCGCCTGGGCCGAATTCATGACCCGCGGCATGCGAGGGGGCTGAGCGTGGTTGCCGAAAGCATTCCGACCACCGCGCTCGCGGACTTCGTCTACCGCGAAGCTCGTCTGCTGGATGAAAAGCGTTTCGATGAATGGTACGAGCTGTTCACCGAAGGCGCCCATTACTGGATGCCGTTGACGCGTGATCAGCCGAACGGCGAGACGTGCACGTCTCTCTTTTACGAGGATAAGCTGCTTCTCAAAGTGCGTATCGAGCGGCTGCGTCACCCGAATGCCTTTTCGCAACAACAACCGAGCTTCTGTCAGCACGTGCTGCAGCAGCCGTCGCTGGAAGCTTCCGACCCGGAAGCCAGTCTCTACGTAACGCGCACGCCGTTCATGTATTTCGAAACGCAGCTGGACCGTCAGCTCATTCTTGCCGGCGTAACCCACCATCACCTCATCTGCGTGAACGGCGCTCTGCGCATCCGCTTGAAGAAGATCGAGCTCGTCAATTGCGACGCGGCCTTTCCGTCCATCCAGCTGCTGTTGTAGACGGATAGCGCGCAATGTCAGCAATTCAAGGTACGGTTTACGACGCGTTCCGCCGGTCCGCAACATGTTATCCCGAGCGCGACTTCCTCTGCGTGCTGCCGCAGACGGCCGCGAAATACTCCATCGACGCACGCTCCTATTCCTATGCAGACGCAGTTCGCGAGGTCGAGTGGCTGGAGCGAAGATACCGGGCTGCAGGGCTGGGGCCGGGGCAGCGCGTCGGATTGATGCTGGAAAATCGTCCGGCATTTTTCTTTCACTGGCTGGCGCTCAATGCGCTTGGGGCTTCGATCGTCCCTATCAATCCCGAGTGGCGCCGCGCCGAGCTCGAATATCTGGTGGGACATTCCGAGCTTTGCGTTGCCGTCGTGCCCCGTGAGCGCGCGGAGGAACTGGAGCGCGCCGGCGGCACTACAGGGCGTGCGGTCCTGGTTACGACGCCGGATCTGGATTCCCTGGCTGGCACTCGGGTGGCGGCCTCGCCCTCGGCTGTGCGTCCCAGCCTCGATACGGAATGCGCGTTGCTCTATACCTCGGGGACCACAGGCCGGCCGAAGGGTTGTGTGCTGCCGAACGAATACTTTCTGTGGGCGGGCCGCTGGTATGCGCAGATCGGCGGGCTGTGCGCCGTCAGGGACGGGGTCGAGCGCCTGATTACACCCTTGCCGATGAGTCACATGAATGCCATGGCGTACTCGACCATGGTTATGTTGCTGACAGGCGGCTGTATCGTGCCGCTCGATCGGTTTCATCCGGGCACATGGTGGGAGAGCGTTCGTGAGTCGCGCGCGACCGTTGTCCACTACCTTGGAGTGATGCCGGCAATGCTTCTGGGCGCCGCGGCGAACGAGAGTGACCACGGCCACTGCGTGCGCTTCGGATTCGGTGCCGGTGTGAGTCCGCGTCTGCACAGCGCATTCGAGAAGCGATTCGGCTTTCCCCTACTGGAGGCGTGGGCCATGACAGAGACGGGTGCGGGCGCGGTGGTGATCGCCAATCGCGAGCCTCGTAAGGTAGGAACGGCTTGTTTCGGAGCGGCTGAGACTCGCGTCGAGTATCGCATCGTCGATGAGAAGGGCGCGGATGTGGCTGTTGGAGAGCCGGGCGAGCTGTTGGTCCGGTGCGCCGGATCGGCGCCACGGTTCGGCTTTTTCCGTGAGTATCTCAAGGACGCCCCGGCGACCGCCGAGGCTTGGGCGGGCGGCTATTTTCACACGGGCGACATCGTGGCGGTCGACCCGGACGGCGACTTTCACTTCATCGACAGAAAGAAGAATGTCATTCGGCGCAGTGGCGAGAATATCTCCGCGGTCGAGGTCGAGAGTGTCCTGCTGCAGTACCCCGGAATCGCCAGCGTTGGAGTGACGGCGGTCCCGGACGAAGTTCGCGGCGATGAGGTCATGGCCTGCGTGGTGACCCGGACCGCTCTAAGCGAGGCGGGGAGAACCCCCTTCGCGCATGACGTGCTCGATTTCTGCCTCGAGCGGCTCGCGTACTTCAAAGCGCCGGGATACATTGGATTCTGTGACCGGTTACCCCTTACCGCGACGGAGAAGATTCAACGCGCGCAGCTCAGGGAGCTCGGGCAAAATCTCGTTGCGACGCCCGCGTGCATCGACGTGCGCGCCTTGAAGAAACGGACCGCTATCGCATGACAACGAGCCGGCGCCAGGGATACGAAGACATTGTCGTGACGGTGCCCGTCACCGTGCCTTACGTGCGCCGTTCGAACCATGGAGCGCATTGGTTCGTCGCTCGCGCGCTCGCGGGTCTACTCGAGGCAGGCGGGTTGGCGAAATCCGCTCTCGATGGGTTGTGCTTGTCGAGCTTCACGTTGGCGCCGGATACGGCGGTCGGTGTCACTCAACATCTGGGCTTGTCGCTGCGCTGGCTGGATCACATCCCGATGGGTGGCGCCGGCGCAATAGTGGGATTACGCCGCGCGTTGCGGGCTGTGCAATCGGGGGACGCCACGGTCGTGGCCTGTGTCGGGGCCGACACCAACCAGGCCGATACGTTCCGGACGACGCTGGGAAGCTTCAGTCAGTTCGCGCAGGACGCCGTCTATCCCTACGGTGCCGGCGGCCCGAATGCCAGCTTCGCATTTCTCACTGCCTATTACATGCGGACGTTCGGCGCGCGGCGGGAGGATTTCGGCAAGCTTTGCGTCGCCCAGAGGGATAACGCACTGGCGTTTCCCCTTGCGCTGTTCAAAAAGCCGCTCACGCTGCAGGAGTATCTCGACGCCCGCCCGGTCGCTGAGCCGCTGCATCTTTTCGATTGCGTCATGCCTTGCGCGGGCGCCGAAGCATTTCTCGTGATGCGTCGCGAGCGTGCGCAGGATCTCGGACTTCCGTTCGCGACCGTTCTGGGCACGATCGAAAGACACAATTCGTTTCCGGATGATCCTATCCAGACGCGCGGCGGCTGGGTGCTCGACCGCGATGAGTTATTCGCACAGGCGGGAGTCCGGCACGCCGATATCGACCTCCTGCAGACCTACGATGACTATCCGGTCATCAGTGTGATGCAGATGGAGGATCTGGGCTTTTGCGCCAAAGGCGAAGGGCCGGACTTCGTTCGCAGTCACACGTTCACCGCGGATGGTGACTTTCCGGTCAACACCTCGGGCGGCCAGCTCTCGGTGGGGCAGGCGGGTGCCGCGGGAGGTTATCTGGGAATGACCGAGGCGCTGCGCCAGATCACGGGCTCGCCCCTTGGTGCTGCCGTGCCCGATGCGCGCATTGCTCTCGTCAGCGGTTTCGGCATGATCAACTACGACCGCGGCCTGTGTTGTGGGGCCGCGATTCTGGCGGGACGGAACGCATGACGGAATCATCCGAAGAGCCCGGATGCGACAGTCTCGTCCCGCAAACGACGCGAGTACCGTTGCCGCCCGGCCTTCGGAGCCGCGTTGCTCTCGGCCTCACGGCCGCAGCCGCCCGAGGTCGTTTCGAACTGCAGGTGTGCCGCGAATGCGGCGCCGTGCAATATCCGCCCCGGGAGGCATGTCATCGCTGCCTGTCCGTGCTGCTCGATTGGAAACTTCAGGATGGCGGTGGGGAGCTCATCTCGGAGACGATGCTCTACCATAGTCACGCCGAGTTTTTCCGCGAGCACCTCCCGTTGCGACTGGGAATGGTACGGCTCGACAGCGGTCCGACGGCCATCGTATACCTGCATCGCAAAGTGCCTCCCGCCCCGGCGCGGGTGAAGGTGGACACGCGGCTCGACAAGGGGGGCCACGCAGTGCTGGTCGCAGTCCCGGGCGATACTACGAAAATGGCAGACACCGACATGGCAGACAACGGGCTCCTGCAGTGGTAGAAAAATACGCTTTAGTGACGGGCGGTAGCTCGGGCATCGGGGCGGCGATCTGCAGATCGCTGCTCGCCGCTGGCTATCAGGTTGTTTCCCTGTCGCGGCGTGCCTCCGAGTCGCCTTCGTCGCGGCTACACGAGGTGCAGGTGGACCTTGCGGACGCCCTCGCGACACGCGAAGCGGCATTCGAGGTGGCGAGACGTTTTCCCATCACGACGGTGATTCACAACGCGGGCGCGATCCGCGAGAAGCCCCTCGAAGAGGTGACACTCGATGACCTGCAGTCGCTGACGAATCTGCACCTTGCAGCCGCCTTGTCGCTGCTGCAGGCCAATCTCCCGACGATGAAACAGCGGCATTTCGGGCGCGTCGTGTTGGTTTCCACGCGAGCGGTGCTCGGGCTCGCCAAGCGTACCGTCTACTCGGCGACGAAAGCGGGCATGCTGGGCCTTGCGCGCACCTGGGCACTGGAGCTGGGCGCTCATGGCATCACTGTAAATGTCGTCGCACCGGGACCCATCGAGGCGACCGAGATGTTCCATGATGTGATTCCGGCGGACAGCCCGAAGCTTCCGCGCATCGTCGACTCCATCCCTGTGAAGCGGCTCGGCCGACCGGAAGATGTGGCACGGGCGGTGCTGTTCTTTGCCGCCCCGGAGGCGGGATTCGTTACGGGACAGACGCTGTTCGTTTGCGGCGGCACTTCGGTCGGCAGCATCGTTTATTGAGCGGGGGATTGCGGGCGATGCGCAGCTACGTCGCTGACGACACGAGAGTCTCGAGGAGCAGGGAAAACCGTCGGTTACTCGTAGAAGATGTGGGCGGGCTCATCGTGGACGTTCGAGAGGTCCGGCGCAGGGGTGCTTTCCGAAAAATCGACGTTTCGATAGCGGCCGCTGAAGAACAGCAGCGGGCGGTGCGGATGAATGCCAGTGTGCAGCTCGAGCACGCGACCGATGACGAGCCAGTGATCACCCACTTCGATGACCTGCTCGGGCTCGCAGTCGATCGATGCGAGACTCCCCTCGAGGCGCGGCGCGCATCGGGAGGGCACCATCCTGAACGGCGGCGGTACCGGCTCTTCCCAGCCGCCGGCGAAATATGTCGACAACGCCTGTTGGTCGTGACGTAGGACGTTGATCGTGAATCCCGAAAGGCCCGCAACGTGTCGCGCAAGTTTGGTCTGTTTGCCCGGGCAGAACATGACCAGCATCGGTTCCAGGGAGACGGAGGACACCGCGTTGACGGTCATGGCGAGCACCTCCTGATCGGCGCGCGCCACCACGACCGCCACGCCGGTCGAAAACAGGCCGACCGTGTCGCGAAAACGGCGCGCGTCCGGAGGTCCATGGACCTTGCTCATCGAGTCGTCCGCTCTTTCGTCATGCGCCGCCTTCCGTATTACGCGGATGCGTTGCCGGAGGCTACGCTGAATGCCTCGTCCTTGCCTTCCTTCACGAACGCTCGCACTTTCTCTGCGTACAGCTGTATCTGTGCCGCGTGACCGGTGACGAGCGCACCCGCCATGCGCACGGGATCGCCGAAGAAGAACCGCTCATACAGTACCTGACGTCCGGCGAAGGCGGAAATCGAAGCATCCCAGGCGAGACGGAACAGCGGTATGCGGTCGAATGCTTCCGCGCGGGCCGCCTGGTAATACTTTCTGATGTCCTGCGCCAGCGGCCCGTTGAGGTCCGACTCGGTTGGCATGGCGACCAGGCCGCTTGCACCGATCTGCTGGATGATCTCGACCATGCGCGGGTAGAGGCGCGGAAACAGGTTGCGGGCCGCGTCGAGGGGGTTCCAGGCGGGGCGCATTACGCCCCATTCGTCGAGTTGCGCGTCGGCCTCGGCCGTGCGCAGGAAGGCCTTCATCGTCTCCAGGTTGACCCAGATCTCGGCGAGCTTCTCCTGGATGTGCTGAAAGTTTTCGGCGCCAATGGTGTTCACCATGAGAGAGGCCAGGCCGAGCATGAATTCGCACTTGGCGATGTTCTTCACGACCACCTGGTGTGTCATGTGAACGATGGCGCCGGTGCGGGCGTAGGCTTCGTTGCAGCGCTTGATGTCCCGATACAGGAAGATGCTCTCCCACGGAACGAACACGTCGTCGAAGACGACCACGGCGTCCATTTCCTCGAAGCGCGACCCGAGTGGATGATCGAAGTGCGAGCGCCCGTAATCGACGCTCTCACGACAGATGAAGCGCAGGCCCGGCGTGTTGTTCGGGATTGAAAATCCGAACGCGTAGGGCGCGTCTTCCTCCGGGTTTTTCAGCAGTGTGGAGGGAAACACCATGATCTCGTCGGAGATCGGCAGAGTCGCCAGCATCCGGCAACCGCGGATGACGATGCCGGCATCGGTCTCCTCCTTGATGCGCGCTGCCAGGAAAGGATCGGCCTGCTTTGCGGAACTCACGGCACGATTCGCCTGGGGCGGGATCAACGTGTGTGTGAGGCAAAGATCGTTCTCACGCAGGTACTCGTAGTAGCGCACGGCATTCGCGCCGAATCGGGGATCGGCTTCCGCCAGGAACGGAGCGCCCGCGGCGTATCCGGTCATCGCGCGATTAATGTAGTCCGGCACCCGGCCCATCATTCCGTGCGTGTAGTCCTCCCAGACCTGCATCGCGCGGCTGATGCTTGCAAGCTCTGCATGAGTCCTCGGCATCATGAATGAGCGTGCGACCTTGTTGCCGGTGGTTGGGGAAGCGTAGAGAGTGGTATCGGCCTTTTCCCACTGCAGGTCATAAAGCTTCGCGAGGGTGTGCACGCCTCCTTGAAGGGCAGGGTGCACGGTGACGTCCTTCACCAACTCGCCGCGATACCAGATGGCCGGCGGCTGTTCGCGTAGCCGTTGCAGAACCTCCTGACCGCGCCGCGCACCGGTGCCGTTGGGTCTTTCCACCATGTGTCTCTCCGGGTGCACTATCGCGGACGTCGTCGCTGCGATCGCCCGTGAGCGTAGTTATGGATTGAGAAATGAGTTACGATTAGCGTAATCCGCTGCCCCTGGCTCGTCAAGAATCGCGATTTTCCGACCCATGACTCCCCGCAGACCCAAAGCCCAGCAGGGCATTCAATCGATCGAGGTGGGCGCCAAAATTCTGCAGGCGCTGGCGCAGGCACCGCGGCCGCAAATGTTGCGCGACCTGGCCGCCGCTGCGCAGATGCCTGCTGCCAAGGCGCATCGCTACCTGGTGAGCTTCGTGCGAATGGGCTTGGTGGAGCAACAGGTGGAGACTGGGCTTTACGATCTCGGCGCCTTCGCACTCGAGCTTGGCTTGAGCGCTGTGGCGAGGCTCGAACCCGTCACTCTGGCAGCCCCCGCACTCGCCGAGTTACGCGAAGAAACTGGACAAACGGTCGCGCTGGCGGTGTGGGCGAATCACGGCGCGACGATGGTGCGCTGGTTGGGTGCCGATACTCCGGTCTCCGCGAGCCTTCGCGTCGGTTCAGTAATGCCTCTGACACGCTCCGCCACAGGCAGAGCGTTCTTGGCTTTCCTACCACGAAAGAGCACAGCGCGATGGGTCAAGAATGAGCTGACCGACCAAGCGCGGCAAGGCCTGACGCCTTCGACTGGCGAAGAGATCGATCACCTCGTCGCGCAAATCCGCCGCCAGGGCTACGCGCGCACTAGTGACTTCATCCCCGGCATCAGCGGTATCGCCGCCCCGGTCTACGATCACTCAGGATCCATGACGCTGGCGCTCGTCGCACTCGGCTACAGCAAGCCCTTCGATGCGGCGTTCGAAAAAATCTCCGCCGCCGTCGTTCGCAAGGGCGCCGCCCTGTCGCAAAGACTGGGGGCCGTTTAGGTCCCGAGTTGGGTTGAGAACACTCTAACCGCAAGAGTAATCGTGTTAACCCGCACGGCTGCCGCGCGGTGTCAGTATCACGCGTTTCAGACGTCCGACGACCTCACGCTCCATGGCGGTATGTTGGAGAGAGGGCTCTGGAGTCGTTCGCTCGCTCAGGGCAGACCACGGCTTCCCGCGTCTACCTTCGTTCGAGAGCTGTCTGCATCAACGCTGCGACAGCAGCGGCGTCGACGGAGCCGGTGCTCCG
This sequence comes from Gammaproteobacteria bacterium, assembly GCA_028293765.1. Classification (GTDB taxonomy): domain Bacteria; phylum Pseudomonadota; class Gammaproteobacteria; order Steroidobacterales; family Steroidobacteraceae; genus 13-2-20CM-66-19. The sequence goes on along the minus strand of JAQGOG010000058.1, from coordinate 70,256 downwards.
CAAGCCCTCGATGGCGCCCATGACGTTGGCAGCGGGATGGTTCTGATTGAGTTTCAGTTTCACTTGCACGGCGTCCGCCCGTAGCTCGAAGCCCACGATTCCTTTCAGCCGTCCGCGGTTCGCCGGATCGGAGTCCGCAAGCCGCCACGGCGCGGCGGCGCCGGACTCGTATTGTTCCGACAGCGACACGACGATCTTCTCCAGTTCGGCGCCGTCGTGGATCAGTCGGATCGTACCGTAGACATGTGCGACGGCGTAGTTCCAGGTGGGCACCTGCTTTTGTGGGTCGACGTACCACCGAGGCGATATGTAGGCGTGCGGTCCCTGAAAGATGAACAGCACTCGCTGCTTCTCGATGTCGTGCCACTGTGGATTGGGCCGGGCCCAGTGCCCGGCGACTACGACCTGGCTCTCCGTGCGCTCATAGAGTACGGGCAGGTGCGAGGCGAACGGAGCGCCGTCGACTTGGGAGATCAGGGTGCCGAAAGCGTCATGTGCGACAAGCCAGTCGAGCGAGCTCAGGTCTGTCGCCTTGAATTGTGGAGGGTTGTACATGGACAAGCGCTCGGCGGAAATTGCGGCAACGACGACGCTCAGTTTACCCGCCACGGCGGGGCGGCTGCACGCCCGGGAAATTGCGGGGGATCTCAGCCGAGCAGCGTAACCCAAGCGAGCACGGACAGCGCCAGGAAGAGGGTCTCGGCGGCGATGAGGACCAACGCCGAGCGGCCGGCGGCCATGAGGTCGCGGGGACAGGTCTTCATGCCGAGCGCCGCCACCGACACGACCAGCAGCCATTTCGAGGCTTCAGCGAGGTCGGCGGCCAGCGGTTTCGGCACGAGATCGAACCCGTTCAGGGCGGCGAGCACTATGAAAGCGAGCAGAAACCCCGGGAACAGCGTCACTTTGCCAGCGGCGGGAGCGGTTTTGCCGGCTTTCCCAGCTGTCCTCAGTGTGATTGCCAGCACCACTGGCAGCAGCATCGCGACACGCATCAGCTTGGCGATCGTGGCGGCATCCCCGGCCCGTTGCGAAGAGGCGTAGCCAGCCGCTACGACCTGTGCCACATCGTGAATCGAGCCACCGAGAAACCGCCCGGTCTGAGTGGGGTCGAGATGCAGATGCCCCAGCAGAGCGGGGTAGAGCAGCATGGCGATCGTGCTGTAGGTGGTGATGCACGCAATCACCACCACAGTGTCCCCTTCGGCATCCTTGCGAGGCCAGGCAACCGCAATCGCCATGGCCGCCGAGGCGCCGCAAATCCCAACAGCGCCGCCGGAGAGCACGCCGAAGCGGCTGTCGAGTCTCAGCGCTCTGGCGAGCACACATCCGAAGGTGATGGTGAGAGGAACGGTGACCAACACCATCGCCGCGGTCGACCAGCCGAGCTCGCCGACCTGTGCGAAGGTGATGCGAAGTCCAAGCAACGCGACGCTGACCCGCAGCAGCACGCGTGCGGACACGTCTATGCCGGGCTTGTATCCCGGTTCGGCGGAGAGCGTGTTGAGCGCCATACCGAGCAGCAGGGCGAAAATAACCGGCGGTGCGCGATAGTGATCCGAGAGGTACGTCGACGCGAGGGCGACGACGATCGTCGCCGCAAGACCGGGCGCCAGGACGCGGCCGGAGGCCCAGAGAATTTTGAAACGGCGAGGGTCCGATAGCGCGTCGAGCCCGGTCATGCGTCCAGTACGTCGAGGACTGCCTTCGCGGTGACTGCGCTAACTCTTACGTTGGATTCCTCCGTGACTCCGGCGATGTGGGGTGTCAGGAGCAAATTCGGGACGCCCTGGAAGAGGGCGCCGGATGCTGCGGTGACAGGCTCCGCCTCGAATACGTCCAATGCCGCGCCGCCAAGGCGGCCTGCCTTGAGCGCCGCGACCAGCGCCGCTTCATCTAGAATGCCGCCTCGCGCCGCATTGATCAGAATGGTACCGGGCTTCACGCGGTCGAGCGCAGTGCCATCGATCATCCGATGCGTCTGCGGAGTGAGCGGCGTGTGCAGGCTGATTATATCGGAGGAAGCGAGTAGGGCAGCGAGCGTACTGCGTTCAACTCCCGCCCAGGCCGCATTACCACCGGGGACGAACGGGTCGAATGCGGCAATGCTCATGCCGAGCGCCGCCCCTTTTGCAGCCGTCAGGCGAGCGATCGCGCCGAAACCAACGAGCCCGAGGCGTTTACCGGCAAGCTCATGACCGATCAGATCCATACGCGGCCACGAACCGGCCGCGACGCGCTCTGTTGCAAACCAAGCGCGCCGCAGCAACATGAGGGCCGCGGTGATGACGTATTCCGCCACGGCCAGATCGTTTGCGCCCGTCGCCGGACGTACCGCGATGCTTCGCGCTTCGCAGGCATCGAGATCGATGTTGTCGAGACCCACGCCGAGCCGGCCGATGACCTTCAGTCGAGGTGCGGCATCGAGTAACGCACCGCGGACCTGGGTGCGGTTTCGTACGATCAACGCGCGACAGTCCGCGAGTGCTATCCGGAGTTGCTCGACGCGACCGACCAGCGCGGGATCGTAAAGAACATCGCGACCTTTCAGGACTTCTGCAATGGCGGCTTCGTCCATGAACTCGGTGATTACGATATCGCTCACGGCCCCACGCCATCCTCAGCCAGCTTGTTGATTTGCGCGTGCAGCTCCGTGAGGATGGAAATTCCGCCGAGGCGCGCGCGCTCCCGGTTCGCAAGGCGACGATCGCCAGGCAGCCGAACCTCACTGTCGGCGGCGAAAGCCGCGACCAGGGCAGCCATTCGCGCGGGAAACCCCGATCCGCCGAAGGCGGCTGGCTCGAAGGCGATCAGCATCTGCCCCACACCGGGCGGGGGTCCGCGGTCATCAAGGAAGGAGCTCGCGTCCCAACCGTAATGCCCTCCCGCAAGCGCCCCGCAGAGAATTTCAACCATAAGGGCCAGGGCGGCGCCCTTCGGGCCGCCGATTGGCGCCAGCGCGCCGGCGAGCGCCGCAGCGGGATCGGTAGTTGGCTTTCCCGCGGAGTCCGTTGCCCAGTCTGCCGGAATGCTCTGACCGGTTTTTTGCGCCGCCACGATCTTGCTGCGGGCGACGAGCGACAGCGCCAGGTCGACGACCAGTGGCGCACGCCCTTCGACAGGCGCCGCAAATGCGAGCGGATTCGTGCCCATCATGGGCCGCGTTCCGCCCGGCAGTGCCATGGCCGCCGGCGTGTTGGAAACGACGAGCGCCACGAGGCCCCGGCGCGCCAGTCTCTCGACGGTGCGGCCCGCCTGTCCTATGTGATGAGACGCGAAGATCCCCGCCACGGCAACGCCCGCTTCGAGCGCGAGAGCCGGCAGGGTGTCGATGGCCAGATCCAACGCGGGATACGCAAAGCCACCGTTTGCGTCGATCCGCACGCTGGCGAGACGGGTCCGAGTCAGCGCGGGCACGGCAAGGCCGTCGATCTTCCCCGCCTTCACCTGCGCTGCATAGCTTGGCAAGCGCGCGAGCCCGTGGCCGCTCTGTCCGTCAATGTCGGCGGCAACCAACGCACTCGCAGTGGATGCCGCGTTGATCGATGACGTACCGGAGCCCGTGAGTGCGCGGATAGCCAACGCTTCGGCGTCGGCGGAACTCAAGGTCACCATGATGCGGCCCGTCAGGCGCTGCGATACAACTTTGTCATCACGAATTCACGGTGTCCAAGAGCCTCCGCGGCGGTGAAGCGGCCATTGGCAGTACGCGCGATGGTGTCGATCATGAGATCTCCGGCCTGATCGATCGTCATCTCGCGCCGGACGATGCCCGAGACATCGACATCGATGTGCTCGCTCATGACACGAACGGTGCGCGGATTGCCGCTGATCTTGATCACCGGCATGATCGGGTTTCCGATGACGTTGCCTTGTCCGGTCGGGAAGCAATGCACGACGTAGCCCGCCGCCGCCTGGAGGGTGCAGCACTCCGCTGCCGCGGACGAGGTATCCATGAAGTAGAGGCCGGCGCCGCGCGCGGGCGCTTCCGCGGGCGTGAGCACATCGATGAACTTGATCTTCTTGCCAATCTTCTCGAGGTTCCCCAGCGCCTTCTCCTCGATCGTGGTCAAGCCGCCGGCGATATTGCCTTTGGTCGGCTGACTGTCGGAAAGGTCGGAGGTCTTGTGCGCCTCGATCACGTCCTTCTGGTAAGCCGACCAGGTCTGCATGAACTTGGCCGCAATCTCGGGCGAGACCGCGCGTGCCGCCGCCAGATGCTCGGCGCCGGTGAGCTCCGAGGTCTCGCCGAAGCAGCCGTAGAGACCCAGCGGTACGAGCTTGTCGTACATGTTGCCGACAGTCGGACACGAGGCAAGGCCCGTCGTGGTGTCGCTCTCACCGCATTTCGCGGCGACCCACACGTCCGTGAGGGGACACTCCTCCCGTACTTTTTCGGAAGCAAAGTGCACGAATTCCTTGGCCTTGCGCGAGGCGGCCGCCACGGTCGCGATATCGCCGTTGCCCTCGATCCAGAAGCCGGCGACCGGCTTGCCGGTCCTGGCAATGCCGTCGACCACTTTCTGTGTCCAATTGGGCTCGATTCCGATGACCACGCAGGCGGCCACGTTGGGGTTGGCTCCAGTGCCGATCATGGTGCGGAAGTGCAGCTCGAGGTCCGCGCCGAATTGCAGCCGGCCATAGGCATGCGGCAGGGCGAGGGTTCCGTGGATGTGGGCCGCCACGGCCTCGCAGGCTGCGTTGGAGATATCGTCGAGCGGCAGGATGGCGACATAGTTGCGCACGCCGACGCGTCCGTTCTCGCGGCGATAGCCCCAGATGGTCCGGTTCGGGAATTTCATGACTTACCAGCGCTTCGTCTTCAGATTATGGGTGTGGACGTGATCGCCCTTGCGGATCGGGGCGACGACGCGGCCTATGTCCTGGCCATACTTGACGACCGTGTCGCCGACAGCGAGGTCCCGCAGCGCGACCTTGTGGCCGATCGGTACGTCCTGGTTGTTTACGGCGCGTAACTCGCTGTTATCCTCGGTCACGACGCACAGCATGTCGGTGCCCGCAGCGAGGTTTTCGACGACCACGACGCCGACGTTGTCGCGGCGGTCGTGCACGAGCAGATGAGGTGTGTTTGCCATGTTTCAGGGGTACAGTTATATATGTCTTCTATAAGATATAAGATTACAGATTAAGATGGTCGACACAAGTCCCCCGGGCGGGAACGGTGCGCCGCCGCCGCTCCCGGCAGCCCGCACCGGCGCCGCGCGGCGGTTGCGCAGCGAACGCTGGTATGCGAGCCCCGATATGCGCGGTTTCGCGCATCGGCAGCGCACGCAGCAGATGGGCCTGCGGCGCGAGGAATTCCTCGGCCGGCCGGTCGTTGCGATCGTCAATACCTGGAGCGAGATGAGCCCCTGCCACGTTCACCTGCGGCAGCGGGCGGAAGCGGTGCGGCGTGGAGTGCTGCTGGCTGGGGGCTATCCGGTGGAACTGCCGGCAATGTCGGTCGGCGAGGTCATGGTCAAGCCGACGACCATGCTCTACCGGAATTTCCTCGCAATGGAGACCGAGGAGCTGTTGCGCTCCCATCCCGTCGATGGCGCGGTGCTGCTCGGCGGCTGCGATAAATCCGTGCCGGGACTGCTCATGGGCGCGATCAGCATGGATCTGCCCGCCATCCTGTGTCCCGCCGGGCCCATGTCGAACGGGCAATGGCGCGGCGTGAAGACGGGCGCGGGAACTCACACCAAGAAGTACTGGGACGAGCTGCGCGCCGGGAACATCACAGCGGATGACTGGATCGATCTCGAATCCCGCATGACGCGCTCCATCGGTACATGCAACACGATGGGCACGGCCTCCACGATGACGTCGATTGCGGATGCGCTGGGGCTGACTCTGACAGGCGCATCTTCGATCCCGGCAGCCGATTCCGCCCACACACGGATGGCATCGGCTTGCGGTGAGCGGATCGTGGCGATGATCGCGGAGGATCTGCGGCCGTCGAAAATCCTGACGCCGCGCTCATTTCGCAACGCCGCGGTCACCTACATGGCGCTCGGCGGCTCGACCAACGCCGCCATTCATCTGATTGCCATGGCCGGCCGCGCGGGTGTGGCGCTGAGTCTCGATGATCTGGCCGACATTGCCCGGGTCACCCCGGTATGCGCGAATGTCTTTCCCTCGGGCGATCGTCTGATGGAAGACTTCTTCTTTGCCGGCGGCCTGTCCGCGCTGCTGGCGAAGCTGTCAGAACGTCTGGCCCTCGATAGCCTCACCGTGGAGGGACGGACGCTTGGTGAGGCGCTTGCCGGTGCGCAGTGCTTCGACGACGATGTGATCCGCGGGCTTGATAATCCTGTCGTTCCGCTTACGGGCGGCCGCACGTTGGTGGTATTGCGTGGGAATCTCTGTCCGGACGGTGCTGTCCTCAAATCGAGCGCGGCCGACCCTCAGCTGCTGTGTCACGAGGGTCCGGCCCTCGTGTTCGACGACCACGCCGAGCTGTCGGCGCGCATCGATGACCCAACGCTCGAGATCGACGAGAACACGGTACTCGTGTTGCGCAATGCCGGTCCCGTGGGCGCGCCGGGCATGCCGGAGTGGGGCAATCTGCCGATCCCGAAGAAACTGCTTGCCCGCGGTGTGCGCGACATGGTCCGCATTTCCGACGCGCGCATGAGCGGCACTCATTACGGGTGTTGTGTCGTCCACGCCGCACCCGAAGCCGCGATCGGCGGGCCACTGGCGCTGGTCCGTACCGGCGATCGCATTCGCCTGGATGTGGCGGGCGGGCGGTTGGATATGCTTGTGGACACGGATGAGATCGAGCGTCGCCGCGCGCAGTGGCGTCCACCGGTGTCGCCGTACCGACGATCCTATGCGGCGCTCTATCAGGCTCATGTGGGCCAGGCGCCTGCAGGATGCGACTTCGATTTCCTTGCCGGGCGCTCGCCGACGCCCGAGCCGCCCATTTATTGACCCGGGACCGCACCAATGAGCTCAAATCGTTTCAAAGCCTGCCTCGCGCAACCCCCTGCTCAACCGCTGCTCGGCTCGTGGGTCATGTCGGCCGCCCCAGCTGTCGCCGAAGCCATGGGTGTGTGCGGATTCGACTTCCTGGTCGTGGACATGGAGCACAGTCCGATCGATATCGCGGAAGCGGTGTCGATGTTGCGTGCAATTGCGGGCACGCCTGCGGAACCAGTGGTGCGGCTCGCGTGGAACGATCAGGTCATGGTGAAGCGCGTCCTCGATGGTGGCGCGCGCAACCTGATGTTCCCGTTCATCCAGTCGGCTGCGGAAGCTCGCGAAGCGGTATCGTATACGCGCTATCCACCTCACGGCGTGCGGGGGGTGGCCGGAGTTCACCGTGCCTCGCGCTACGGTCGGGCGGGCGATTATTTCACAACTGCAAACGATGAAATCGCCGTGGTCATTCAACTGGAAACCCCCGAAGCCATCGAGCGGCTCGCCGAGATCGCAGCGGTACCGGGCGTCGATGCGCTTTTTGTCGGTCCGGGCGATCTCTCCGCGGCGCTGGGTCGCATCGGCGAGGTCGGTCATCCGGAGGTGCAGGCGTTGATTGCCAAAGCCGCGCAAATGGCCCATACGGTCGGCAAGTCGATCGGCATCGTCGGCGGCAACCCTGACATGGTCGGTCGCTTTCTCAGCTACGGGTACGATTGGGCCGCGGTGGCGTCGGACGTTGGCATGATGACGGGACGCGCCGTGGAATGGGCGGCGGCCATCAGAGCACGAAACGCCGCCTTCGCAGCCGCCGGCGCCTCGGCAGCACCCACGGCGCCGAGCGCCGCCCCGGCTTACTGATCCAGAATTGACGACGCTACTGTCCATCGCGTGGAACGACTGGAGGGCCGATCTCGCGCCGCAGATCGGTGGCTCGGTCGTCTCCCTGCGTCTGGGTGACGAAGCCGTTCTGCGGTCGATGCCGGATGACGCGCTGGCTGCCGGCGACGTGCGCCGCACTGCCTGCTATCCGCTCGTTCCCTATGCCAACAGGATTGCGCAGGGACGGTTCCGGTTCGCGGGCAAAGTCCACTGTCTACGCGAGAATTTTCCGGACAGCGTTCATTCGCTGCACGGCGTCGGGTGGCGCCGGCCATGGCACGTGCTGCGTGCCGATGCCCGGTCCTGCGACCTCGTGGTTCAACACCGCCCGGACGGCGAGAACGTGTTGGATTGGCCCTTTGAGTTCGACGCGCACCAGCGCTACGTCCTCCGGCCCGAGGGGCTCGTCGTGAGCCTATCGGTGACTAACACCAGCTCCGCGGACGCGCCTGTCGGGCTCGGGCTGCACCCATTGTTTCCGCGGCGGCCCCGCGCGACGCTCGCATTCAAGGCGTACGGCGCCTGGCGCAACGGTGCGGACATGCTTCCAGCGGAGCGCGTTAGTGGCGGCGAGTGGGATCACGGCGGGGGCCGAGCAATAGGTGCCGCGGATCTCGACAACGATTTCTTTGGCTGGGATGGCCGCGCAGCGATGGCGGCTCCGGGATTACGAGTGCTCCTCGCGGCGAGTTCGGTGTTTTCGGCCTTACGAGTGTTTACACCTGCAGGGCGGGACTTCTTCGCTGTCGAGCCGGTAAGTCACTGCGCCGATGCGATCAACCGCGGGGGCCTCGCGATCCTTGCTCCTGGCGCCACTCTCGCCGGCACAATGACGCTCGGCGCGGAGGCTACCCCTTGAGCGCTGGCTTTACTCTCGTCCTCGACGCGCATTGCTCGCTGGGGGAGTCGCCGGTCTGGTGGTCGGAGGCGGGGCTACTGTTGTTTGTCGACATCACCGGCCGCCGGCTGCACCGGTTCGATCCGCGGACGAACCGGCACGAAGTCGCTGTCATCGATGAGGACATCGGCTGCGTCGCTCCGGCCAAGGGGGGCGGCTATGTGGCTGGGTTACGCTCGGGAATCTGGCTGCTGGATGCGGACGGGGTGAAGGTCCGCAAGGTTGCTGGTAACCCCGAGAATCCCCTCACGAACCGGTTCAACGACGGGCGGGTGGATCCGCGGGGGCGTTACCTCGCCGGTACGGTCGATGAGCCGAAAGCTGGTGGGTGTGCGAGCCTGTACCGCTGCGATCGACGCGGACTCACGCGGTTGGCGGATGGTCTGATGACATCGAACGGACTGGCATTCTCTCCGGACGGCCGCACCCTCTATCACTCGGATACACCGCGCTTCGTGGTCTATCGGTACGACTATGATCTGGACACGGGCGCGGCCACCAATCGCCGGGTGTTTGTTCGCCTCGAGTCGACCACTGCAGATCGCGGCCGTCCTGATGGAGCCGCCGTTGACGTGGATGGGTGCTATTGGACGTCGCTCTACGAGGGCTCGCGTATCCAGCGATACGATGCCGCGGGCCGGCTGATTGGGGAATACCCGGTTCCCGCGCGTAATCCGACGATGCCCGCATTTGGTGGAGCGGATATGAAGACCGTCTTCGTTACGACGGCACGCGACAAGAGCGATGGCGGGGGAGGGGAGCTTTACGCCCTGCGCGTCGACGTGCCTGGGATTTCCGGCACATTGTTCGATCCGGAAGTCTGAAGAGAGCCAGCATGACTTCACCATACGACACTGTCCGCTATCGCTCGCTCGAAGGCCGATCGGTGCTCATCACCGGCGGAGCTTCGGGACTCGGCGCCGCAATGGTCGAGGCATTCGTGCAACAGAGCGCGAAAGTTGCCTTTCTCGATGTCGACGTCGCGTCCGGCTCGGCGCTGGCGGCGCGCACCGGGGCCCGATTCATCGAATGTGACCTTCTCGATATCGACGCCTTGCGAGCGGCCGTCGCGGCGGTTGAAGCGGCGCACGACGGCATCGGCGTCCTGGTCAACAACGCGGGCAAAGACGACCGTCAGGCGCTCGCAACGATAGAGCCGGCGGACTGGCGGCGACTGCTGGCTTTCAATCTCGATCATCAGTTCTTCGCCAGTCAGGCGGTGTCGGGGCGCATGGCGGAGCGCGGGGGCGGCTCGATCGTCATGTTGGGCTCGGTGTCCTGGATGCGCGGACGACCGGGCATGGCCGGCTATTCGACCGCGAAGGCGGCAATCAACGGGCTGACCCGCACGCTGGCCCGGGAGCTCGGTCCGGCGGGAGTTCGGGTGAACTGCATCGTACCGGGCGCGATTCTGACCGAGCGCCAGCGTACCTTGTGGCTGACGCCGCAGCTCGATGCGGAGTTCATAGCCCTGCAGGCGCTGAAATTCCGCCTGACCGCACAGCATGTGGCGCGCATGGCGCTGTTCCTCGGCTCGGACGAGAGTGGCGGCTGCACCGGCGCGAATTTTGTCGTCGATGCCGGCCTGACCCAGAACTGAAGCGGCGTGTCAGTTGAGGGTCACGGCGTAGACGAGGTCGCTGCAGCGAACCCGGCTTGCCCGCCATTCGACTTTGCGCTCCTGGAGCGACACGGCCAGCCGCTCGATGACCAGGACGGCATCGCCCTCGGAAATCTCCAGCAGCTGCTGATCCTCCGCGGTCGCAAGTTGCGCGCTGAGCTCTTCGTGCGCGGCCACGATGTTGATCCCATACTCGGACTGGTAGAGGGAATACAGGCTGTTCGGCAGGGAAGGGCGCTTCTCTATCCCGGGAAACAGGGCGGCCGGCAGGATGATCAACTCGCGGATCGCCGGTCTTTTCTCGATCAGCCGCGTACGGACGATTTCCACCACCCGCTCGCCGCGGGCCAGATCGAGCTTCGTGCGTTCGGCGGCCCGAGCGACGCGCACCTTCACTGTTTCGTCGACGCGCTCCGGAGTCAGCCGCTTGCCGCCGGGACGCGCCAGGCGGAAAAATCGGAACAAGGCGCGCTCCTGGGTGTTCTCGGCGATGAAAGTGCCTTTGCCCTGGCGGCGCTCCAGCAGGTTCTCGGCCGTCAGCGCGTCGAGCACCTTGCGCATGGTGCCCTGGCTGACCCCCATTTCCCTGGCGAGGCTCTGCTCGCTGGGCAGGGAGGTGCCGGGGCGCCAGACGCCCTGGGCGACCTTGCGAACGATGATGTCGTAAACCTGTCGGTAGAGAGGGCGGTAACCGGGCGTGTCTGTCACGTTTGATATGCCTTGCGGAACTGTGGGTATGCCGTGCGGAAATGTAACGGACCGCAAACTACGATGGCGCGGCTTGGCTGTCCATTCCCACTTCTTGCAGCTCAGTTGACCCGCGGCGGGGTCTGGCGCCGGCCGGCGCGGCGTTGCACTCCAGCAACTCTTATATAAGACATATGGGTTGTATGTTTGCCGGGTTGGCGCTAGCCTTCGAGCTACGGGCCATTGAAGCTTGAGGGGGCAGCAAATGCGCGTTTCTCGCACTGTGTGGCGTTCATCGGTGCCTGCAGCCGTGATCCTGGGGTGTCTTGGTGGGCCTGCGGCGGCCGATACCACGGGACCGCTGGAGGAGATCGTCGTGACGGCGCAGAAGCGGACCGAGAGCCTTTCGCAGGTTCCCGCCGCTGTCTCGGTGGTCTCCGGGGAAGACCTGCGGACGGCCGGTATTGGCAATGCCGAGAGCCTGCAGCAGATGGTACCTACCCTGACGTTCAAGAAGGGCACGAGCAACCTCAACTCGACTCTGAGCATCCGCGGAATCGGCACGCAATCATTTGCTTCAGGGGCCGAGCCAAGCGTGGCCACCGTGGTCGACGGCGTGGTCATGGGCCGCGCCGGCATGGCATTCACCGAATTCACAGACATCGCGCAGATCGAAGTCCTGCAGGGGCCCCAGGGCACTCTGTTCGGCAAGAACGCTTCCGCCGGCGTGGTCAACATGACGACGCGCGGTCCGACACCGGAGCTCGAGGGCGAGGGCTCCGTCTCCTACTTCGATCACAACGAATATAAGGCGAGTGTGCGGGTCGGCGGCCCGATCACCGCGAAGATCGGCTTCTCGCTCGCTGCGGTCTACGGCGACTACGCCGGCAATGTGAAGAACGTGTTCGACGACACCTGGACGAACGGCTACCGGCGTACCGGGATTCGCGGCAAGCTGGTGGCTGAGCTCACGGACTCGCTGAAGCTGACCCTCGGCGCCGACTATGTGCACGCCAACGATAAGTGCTGCGCAGATGTCCTGGGAACCTATCTTCCCAGCGCCGCATACACCGGAGTATTCCGGCCGTCCATCTCCCCGGTGGTCCCCGGCGCGACCAACATGAAGATCGATAACGATCTGGCGCCGAGTACGATCGATACGAATGCGGGCACGTCGGCCCAGCTCGACTGGAGCCGCGGCGGCTACACGATTACGTCGATTTCCGCCTTCCGGCGCTGGTACAACTATCAGCAGCGCGATGGCGATTTCCATGCGAGTTTCGCGAACTACGTCATCGCGCTCGATCTCCTGCAGCATGACCACGGCGCGCTCACGTTCAAACAGTACAGCGAGGAGCTGCGCCTGGCATCGCCAGAGCACCAGTTTCTGACCTATGTCGTCGGCGGCTTCATCTGGCATACGGACGAGCGCGACTGGTTCACCCGTGACGACAATCAATGTACGGCTTCAACGCTGCCCGTCGATGCCACGGGGTTCAAGCCGTGCACACCCGGCGCGAGTACCTATCTGGTCACGCGGGGTTTCGCGAACTGGGATACCAAGTTCGACAACGCCTCGGTGTTTGGCCAGGGGACCGCGAATCTCACGGACCGCTTCCGACTGATCGGCGGTGCGCGCTTTACGCATGATAAGGTGTCCTATACCTTCGCTCGCGTCGACCTGCCTGTAGCGGGCCCCGGAGTCGGTGCGCCCTATGCCGGCAACGGCTCGACCAGTCATGACGGCTGGTCCGCGAAGGCCGGCGGCCAGTTCGACCTCACCGACAATATGGTGGGCTACGCGACCTGGTCGCGCGGCTACAAGGGCCCGGCGTTCAACGTGTTCTTCAACATGTCGGCGCTCAATACTGCGCCGATCGCCCCAGAGACCTCGGACGCGTACGAGATCGGTCTCAAGAGCAATTTCTTCGACCATCACCTCAGGCTGAATCTCGCGGCCTATCGGGAAACGTTCGACAACTTTCAGACCAACAGCTTCGTGCTGATCAACGGCTCGGTGACCACGAGCCTGACGAATGCCGGCCAGGTGCGCTCGCAGGGTTTCACGGCCGACCTCGAGTGGCATCCGTTCAGCGGATTCGGCATCGTGGGTGGCTACGCGTATGACGATGCGACGATCGTGTCGTACCTGTGCGCAGGGCAGACCGGTGCTGCGCTCACCACCTGCCGGAGCGTTCACGATGGAGCACAACTCCCATTTGCGCCGCGGAACAAGTTCAATCTGACCCCGAGCTGGCTGCTGCCCACCGGTTCCAGCCTGCCGTTCACGACGCGGCTCGTGGTCTCCTATGTCTACACCAGCGCCCTCAACTTCGACATCGACCAGACGCCGCTTGCGAGGCAGCGGGGCTATGGTCTGTTGAGCGCAGCCATTGTGTTTGCCGATCCGGCGGACAAATATGAGCTGAGCGTGATGGGCAAGAACCTCACCGACAAGTTCTACACGGATTTCATCACCCCGGTCGGCAACGGCGTGGCCGCGGGCGCGTACGCCCGACTGCAGATTCCGCGCGATGCCGAGCGATATTTCGGCGTGAGCCTGACTGCGAAGTTCTGAGCGGGCATTATTCTTCCGATCTGCGGACTTCGCAGTGGCGGCCGTGCCCTACGGTGGCTGCCGCGACTCGCACGGGGTGCACGGCATGCAGCTGACTGAGTACGCCGACGGCTTCGACCTGACACTGTCCGGCAGGATAATCCTGCAGCACCGCCGTACCGAACCGGCGGTGTTCATTGGCACGGGCCAGCCGACGGTTCGCATGAACCATGGTCATTTTCGTGTCACGGACTATGTCGTCTCGCGGGTACCTCTCACCCACGCCGTGGTTTCGACGACGGGGGGAACGATCCGCGTTGCGTTCGCCGCCTCTGCTGCCGCAGTGCCGGCGCTGGAAATTCAGGTCATCGGCGACGGTGAGCGCGCGACGATAACGTTCGAAGGAGCCTCCACAGGCGCCAACGCCCGTATCAATCGTCTCTGGCTGCGCATCGCCGCGGACCCTGAGGAGCGCGTCTGGGGCGGCGGTGAGCAGCTGTCGTACTTCGACCTGCGCGGCCGCCACTTTCCGCTCTGGACATCCGAGCCCGGCGTAGGGCGCGACAAAACGACGCTGCTGACCTTCAAAGCAGACCAGAAAGACGGCGGTGGCGGCGACTACTACAACACCAACTATCCGCAGCCGACGTATATCTCTTCGCGTCACTACGCTTTGCATGTCGAGACGTCCGCCTATTCGGCATTCGACTTCCGGCACACCGGCTTCCACGAGATCGAGGTCTGGGAAATTCCCGAGCGGCTCGAGCTATGGGCCGCGAACAGCTTTGTAAGCCTGGTGGGCGCGCTGTCCGCGCGGTTCGGCCGACAGCCGCCGCTGCCGGACTGGGTCTTGCGCGGCGCCATCATCGGACTCAAGGACGGCGCACGCAGCTTCGACAGGCTGGCTACCTTTGCTGCCGCGGACACCGCGATTGCAGGGCTCTGGTGCGAGGACTGGGTCGGCGTGCGGGAGACCTCATTCGGACGGCGGCTGTTCTGGGATTGGAAGTGGAATCCGCAGCGCTACCCGCAGCTCGATCGCAAAATCGAGGCGCTACGGGCACGGGGAGTGCGCTTTCTCGGCTACGTGAATCCTTATTTGTGTGTCGATGGCTCTCTCTACCCCGAGGCGGCGGCGGCCGGTTACCTGGCATTGCGTGCCGAGTGCGATGAGCCTTATCTCGTCGATTTTGGCGAGTTCCACTGTGGCATCGTGGACTTCACCAACCCCGCGGCGTTCGAATGGTTCAAGGAGTACGTGATCGGGCGCAACATGCTCGATTTCGGCCTGTCGGGGTGGATGGCCGATTTTGGCGAGTACCTGCCAACTGACGCGCGGCTCGCCAACGGTCTCGACGGCATGCTCGCGCACAATGCGTGGCCGACGCTCTGGGCAAAGGTGAACGCCGACGCGGTCGCACGACGCGGCATGACCGGTGAGACGCTGTTTTTCATGCGCGCCGGTTTCACCGGAGTGCAGGCTTACTGCCCGTTGTTGTGGGCCGGCGATCAATCGGTGGATTTTACCCGCCACGACGGTCTGCAGACGGTAATCTGCGCTGCACTGTCATCAGGCCTGCTCGGCAACGCGTATCATCACAGCGACATCGGTGGTTACACCAGCCTGTTCGGTAATGTGCGCACGGCGGAGCTCCTCCAGCGCTGGGCCGAGATGGCTGCGTTCACGGCGGTCATGCGCTCGCATGAAGGTAACCGGCCGCGGGAGAATCTGCAGATCGACCAGGATCCGCAGGTGCTGGCTCACTTCGCGCGGATGACCCGGATCTATCGCCATCTCGCTCCTTATCTCGCTGCTGTGTCTCGAGAAGCGGCTGCCACCGGACTGCCGGTGCAGCGTGCCTTGTTTCTGCACTTCGAGGCTGACCCGCGCGCCTATGAGAGCCAGACGAGTTACCTCTATGGCGCGGACCTCCTCGTTGCGCCGGTAGTCGTCGAGGGAGTCTTCAACTGGCGTACCTACCTGCCCGCAGGTGCGTCGTGGGTTCATGTCTGGAGTCGCGCGGAGTTTTCCGGAGGAGCAGATGTCGAGGTGCCGGCGCCGCTCGGGCAACCGCCGGTCTTCTATCGCAAGGGAAGCGTGTTCGAGACGCTGTTTGCAGTATTAGCCGCCATGTGATGGCCGAGCAGGCATGTCCATCAACCGCCGTCGCCTGCTCCTCGCACTGCTGATTGTCTCTGGCATCCTCAACTATGCGGACCGGCAGATCATTGCCGTACTGAAACCGCTGCTGCAAGACCGACTTCAGTGGTCGGATGGCGATTACGGCCACCTGACCGCAATCTTCCAGTTCGCCGCGGCCCTCGCCTATCTCGGCTCCGGCTGGGTGGTCGATCGTGTGGGCTGGCGCAGAGCCAACACATTGGCTGTGGGGACGTGGAGCATGGCAGCCATGGCTCACGCCGCGGCGCGCACGCTCGGACAATTTGCGGTGGCGCGCATAGCGCTCGGTGCGACCGAGTCGTTGGGAACTCCAACGGCGATCAAGACTATCGCCGTTTTATTCGAAGCTCGAGGGCGGTCGGCGGCGCTCGGCGCGATGAACGCGGCGGGAAACGTTGGTGCCATTATCACGCCGCTATTCGCTCCGGCGCTCGCACTCACGTTCGGCTGGGAGGCCGCGTTTTTGATTACGGGCGGCGCGGGGCTCGTCTGGGTGGCGGCATGGCTGCTCGTGATGGCCGGTGAGAAGGCGCCGCGCGGCGCAAATAGAGATGCCGGTCTAGAGGTCAGCGCTGGCGGGGCGGCGGCCCCCGACGCAAAGATCACGGGCGATGCGAATGTGGGAACCGATGCGATTACATCGCACGGCGAGCCCGTGAGTTGGCGCATGGTTCTTACGGACCGCCGGACGTGGGCGATCGCGGGTGGCAAAGTCCTCTCGGATCAGGTGTGGTGGTTCCTGCTTTTCTGGGCACCGGACTTCTTTCATCGCGTATTTCATCTCGACATGCGCGGCTTCGCGGTGCCGTTGGCCCTGATTTACGGGACTGCCGCGTTCGGTTCGCTATTGGGCGGATTCGCGTCCGGGCGTCTGATCGCGGGCGGCATGGGTGTCACGGATGCACGTAAGGCGACCATGCTGGTGTGTGCTCTATTGGTCACCCCTGTGCCGCTCGCGCTGCTGGTCGACAACTATTGGATTGCTGTGGGCCTTTTGAGCCTGACGCTGGCGGCGCATCAGGGTTTCTCGGTGAACCTGTTTGCGTTGGCTACGGATGTCACGCCGAGCTCGCGCGTGGGCACGGTCATCAGCGTCGCGGCCTTGTTTGGCAACCTGTCAGGCATGGTCGTTCTGCAGGCGGCCGGATGGCTGATCGGCGGCGGCTATGGCTACGGGCCATTGCTCGGCCTCGCGGCGGTTTCCTATCTGCTGGCGCTCGGGTGGGTGCGGCTGTTGCTCCCGAAGGGCAGCGCCGCCGAGCAGGCGCTCGTGGCTTGAGATGGGTCCATTTATCAGTCGGCGGGGTGACACCGGCCGCGGTTCGTTGAAGGAGAGGGCGGTGAAGTACGAATTTCAGAAAGCGCAATTCGCGGCCGAGGGTTACGCGGTGTTCGATGGCGTCTTAAGCGGGGCAATGCTGGAGATGCTGCGCGAGCAGTGCAGCCTCTTCATCGCGCGTGAGGACAGCCGCATGGATGCCCTCGGCGTCGACAGCATTGGCATCAGCCATCGCGGCCGCCGATATTTCGCCAACCAGTGTCAGCGCACGCAGCCTGCGTTACGCAGCATGCTTTTCAGTCCGATCATGGCTGACATCTGCCGGGCGATGCTCGGTGACAATGCTTACTTCTTCTTTGATCAGTTCGTGGTGAAGGGGCCGGAGGGCGGCCTGCCGTTCGGCTGGCACCAGGACTCCGGCTATGTCGTTGGCAATGGCGGCCCCACCGACCACGCGCCCTATCTGACCTGCTGGTGCCCGCTCGACGATGCCACTGCCGAGAATGGCACGGTACGCGTGCTCCCTTTCAGCCGCGTACCGGCTTCAGGCAAGGGGATTCTGCCCCATCAGCGGCAGGCGCAAACCAACGACCTGGTCGGGTGGACCGACGATACGGGCGCCGTCACGATCGCTGTGCCTGCCGGGAGCATCGTGGCTTTTTCCAGCCTGCTTTTGCACGCGACCGGGGCGAATCGCAGCAATCGCTTCAGGCGCGTGTACCTGGCGCAGTACACGCGGGAGGTGATGCTCAACCCGGGCACGCGTCATCTGCGCAACAACGCCGTTCCGCTGCTTTTGAACGGTGAGGTCGCGACCGTCGCGTAGCGACTGCCGGGGTCGGCCGCGCTGGTAAGAGCAGGCCCGGCGTGCGGGCTTTCGCACCGCTATGCCTTCGCGCCGGCGGCGCTGATTCGGAGGCTGTGCCGTTCCTATGGCACTCCGTCTCGAGCAGATGGTGGGTCATGCGCGGCGGTTGACCGATCTCGGCGAGGAGCTGGCGCCGCAGCTCTACGAGGCTGAGTTGAATTTCCCGCGCACTGAGGAATGGGCGCGTACTGGAGGATGTCCTTTGGCGCCGCTCGAAGCTGGGCTTACACCTCGCGGCCGAGCAACGGGAGAGGGTGGATGCATGGTTCGATGCGTGAAGTCATCGCACATGAAAACGAGACGTATCAATTCGGGCAACGCTCAACAGGTGCGCACTCTCTGCACCGCGTCCCGCCAGCCAGCAAGCTCACGCTCGCGTGTCGCTGCGTCCATTCGAGGTTCGCAGCGCGCATCTGCCTCCCACAAGCGGGCGATATCGTCCAGTGAGTGGAACACGCCGCATCCCAACCCGGCCAGGCATGCCGCGCCAAACGCCGTCGACTCGGCCATCTTGGGGCGCAGGATGGGGAGATTCAGGATATCGGCGAGCCTTTGCAGGAATAGTCCGTTCTGCGCCATGCCGCCGTCGACTTTCAGCATTGCCGGGCGGATCTCATCCGCCGCCATCGCATCCAGTAGATCGCGAGTCTGGTAGGCAACGCTATCCAGCCCAGCGCGTGCGATTTCGCCGCGGCCAGTGGCGCGGCTGAGTCCGATGATGGCGCCGCGGGCATCGGGATCCCAGTAGGGCGCACCCAATCCGGTGAATGCCGGCACCAGGTAGACGCCACCCGCATCGGGCACCGAGCTCGCCAGGGCTTCGACTTCCGGGGCGCGTGATACCAACGCCAAGCCGTCTCTCAGCCACTGGATCGTCGCGCCCGCCGACATGATCGAACCCTCGAGCGCGTACGTGACTTTGCCATCGAGTTGATAGGCAATGGTACTCAGCAGGCGATTTGCCGATCGCACCAGGTGCCGGCCCGTATTGAGGACCATGAAGGCGCCCGTACCGTACGTACTCTTGAGATCACCTTCCTCGAAGCAGGCTTGGCCGATGAGCGCCGCCTGCTGATCTCCGGCCACACCACGAATGGGCAGCGCCTCGCCCAGAATGGCCGTGTCGGTGACGCCGAAATCGCCGGCGCTATCACGAACCTCGGGCAGACTGCTCATCGGCACGTCGAAAAGGCTGCACAGCGCCTCATCCCAACAGCCGTTGCGGATGTCGAAAAGCGCGGTGCGGCTCGCGTTGGTCACGTCGGTGACATGCAGGCGCCCGCGAGTGAGTCGCCAGATGAGAAAGCTGTCGACGGTGCCGAAGGCGATATGACCCGCCTTCGCGGCGTCCCGAGCACCGGGCACGCGGTCCAGTATCCAGGCCAGCTTGGTTGCAGAGAAATAAGGGTCGAGCCGCAGACCGGTCTTCTCCGTTACCTCGCGCTCATGACCATCGTCGGCCAGCTTTCTGCAGCGCTCGGCCGTGCGACGGTCCTGCCAGACGATCGCGTTGTATAGCGGTACCCCGGTCCGGCGGTCCCAGACGACGGTTGTCTCACGTTGGTTCGTGAGTCCGATCGCGATGATGGGCCGCTTTTTCTCGCGCAGGCGCTTCATGACCGCGCGCGCGGTAGAGATCACCGTCGCCCAGATCACCTCGGCGTCGTGCTCTACCCAGCCCGATGCGGGATAGAGTTGCTCGAACGCCTGCTGCTCCATCGCAACGACGGCGCCCGCCGTGGAAAATGCGATGGCGCGACTCGAGCTCGTGCCTTGGTCGATGGACAGTAGGACTCCCTCAGCCGTCTTCGAGCCGCCCATACCGTTCTCCGCTACCGGGGAGGGCCAACTTAGGTCTTATATCAGAGCGGGTCAATTGCGAGCCGCGCTGTGCTGAGGTATTTGCGATACAGCATTGTTAAGCTAGCCCATCGCCCTTGAGCGCGGGACGTCGCGCCGGAGAACTCGATGTTCGCATTCCTCTTGCCCGCGATCGCGCTGGCGTCTCTGTCCACCACGTCGCCTGAGGTCCAGCATCGGTATGAGGCGTTGAGCCTGCGTTCGGATGCAAAGCAGATCGCGAGCGTCGAGTCTATTCGCCAGGCCAATGAGACCACCGAGGGACACGGGGCGGTTGTGATTCGCGACGCCAATGGCGGGATTCGCGCCCGGCTGGATCCCTGCGCAGCGTGTCGGTATACCGGACCGGCCTGGTCTCCCGACGGCAAGAATCTCGCCTTCGTGGCAAGTGCCAGCGGTGTCGCGACCCTTTACGTCACCACGGCCGGCACGACACGCAAGCTCACTGAGTTACATGGTCTCTTCGCATCCCCACGCTGGTCGCCGGACGGGCGAACGATTGCGGTGCTCGCGACGGCGGGCGCACGAAAGGAAACCGGCGCACGCGAAGCCGGAGCGCGTCAGGTCGGCGAAATCGGGGAGAACGACGACTCACAGCGGATTGCCACCGTCGATGCGGCCGGTGGGGAGCTGAAGTTTGTGTCCCCCGACCACACGTTCGTCTACGAGTATGATTGGACGCCCGATCGTCGTGGATTCGTGGCTACGGCGGCTCAGGGTAACGGCGATAACAACTGGTGGGTCGCGAAGCTCCACGCGTTCGCCCTGGAGGGTACCGCCCGGGTGATCGCCGCGCCGGTGATGCAGATGAACTATCCGCGCACCTCTCCCGACGGACGCAAGGTAGCCTTCATCGGCGGCCTCATGAGCGACTTCGGTTCCGTCGGCGGAGATATTTATACCGTCGATGTTGGCGGCGGGGAGCCGGTCGACATCACTCCGGGGTTCAAAGGCAGTTTCACGTCAATTGCATGGCGAGGCACCCGTCTCGTCGCGGCCGTCGTGGTCGGTGGCGAAGCCGGTACCGCCGTTGTCGACCCCGCCAGCGCACAGGTGACGAACGTGCGGTTGCAACCGGCCACGCTCGAAGCGGGTGACGGGGGAATCGCACTGGATAGGACAGGCCGGCGTGCCGCCTACGTTTCGGAAGCATTCGATCACGCATCACGCATCGAATACGGCCCGTTGGGCGAGGCGAAGCCGATTACGCATGACAACGACGACCTGAAGCCCGCGACCGTTGCGCGCGACATCAACTGGAAAAGCGAGGGCCTCTCGGTGCAGGGGTGGCTGCTCGCACCGCTGGACGCGCAGCCGAACAAGACATATCCGCTGATCGTCGTTGTACACGGCGGCCCGGCGGCCGTAGTGACGCCGCACTTCGTGTGGGACGACAGCACGGCCGGATGGCTGCGCAATGGCTACTACGTCTTTCAGCCCAATCCCCGCGGCAGCTTTGGTCAGGGCGCGGCGTTCACCCGCGCAAACGTGAGGGATTTCGGCGGTGGCGATCTGCGGGACATCCTCGCGGGCGTCGATGCTGTTCAAAAAGCGGCGCCGATCGATTCCACGCGGCTCGGCATTTATGGCCGCAGCTATGGCGGCTTCATGACGATGTGGGTCGTGACCCATTCGCAACGCTTCAAGGCCGCGGCGGCGGGTGCCGGGCTCGGCGATTGGACGGCCTACTACGGCCAGAACGGAATCGATCAGTGGATGATTCCCTACTTCGGCGCGTCGGCCTACGATGACCCGGAAATCTACGACCGGTTATCGCCGATCCGGTCTATCAAGGCCGTGCGCACGCCGACATTTCTGTACGTTGGTGAGCGTGACGTCGAGACCCCGACGGAGCAGACGCGCGAGTTCTGGCATGGCCTGCGCGCGGTCGGTGTGCCGACCTCACTCGTCATCTACGCCGACGAAGGTCATCGCCTCCGTAAGCCGGAGAACGTGGAAGACCTGAACCGCCGGCTGATCGGTTGGTTCGATCGCTATCTCAAATAGCCGCCATCTGCAGTGTATGGTAACGATACCATAGGCACTCCGCGGGCAGTCGTCAGCGGGGATCAGGTGGACGTCAGCGCCGCTTCCCGGCGACTCACTGGCGTCCACCGCCATCGGTCGATTGCTACAGAGGTCCTGTCGACGACCTGCCGGCGACCGCGTGGTACAGCACCAGTACGACTACGGCGCCGACGACTGCTACCAGCATGCTATAGATGTTCAGTCCGGTGACACCGGGCATGCCAAACGTATGGAACAGCCATCCGCCGACGACCGCGCCGATGACACCGAGGATGATGTCCAGCAGCGCGCCTTCCCCTGCTTTGTTGACGATCTTGCTCGCGATGAATCCCGCGATGAGGCCGAGAACGATCCAGGCAATTAAGGACATTTGAGCCTCCCCCATTGAGTGCACAACGCACCGTCAGCTGCTATACGCAAGAATCACTCCTGAAGAGCCGGTAAGGAGGAGGAATCCTTCAGGCTGACGCCGGTCAGCCGTTGCCGGCGGGCGGCGTTCATCAGCCAGGCCAGCCGGCTGGCCGCCAACTCGCAGGTGAGCCCGGTAGCGGGGCGAATGTTGGAAATACAGTTTCTCTCGCTGTCCTGCCGCCCCGGGCGTGGATTCCAGGTGACATAAACCCCCAGGCTGTCCGGCGCGCTCAGACCGGGGCGCTCGCCAATCAGGACGGCGACGAGCTCCACTCCCAGAAGTGCCCCGATGGCGTCGCCCAGGGCGACCCGGGCCTGGCAGGCGATGACGATCGGAGCCACCCGCCAGTCACCGATCCTGTCGAAGGTCGCGCGCAGCATTGGAACGGCGTGCGCATGGACCGCCGGTGAGGACAAGCCGTCGGCCACGACGAATGCCACCTCGTAATCGCGGGGAGTCAGCAGTCCGGCATCGGCTTCCTTCAGTCGCCGGCCGAGATCGGGGCGCTGCAGGTAGGTCTGCCGGTCTGGCGCACAGCTGCTGACGACGCGGGTCTGGCGGTCATTCAATCCCGCCACGATTCTGCCGGGATCGAATGCCTCATGTACGGCATCGCGGGCGCGCGCGTGCGCCAACTGGAATTCGAGGAGGGCGCGGGTCGGGAGGCCGGGGCCGCAGCGGCCGAGGCCGATGCGCGCCGGAGTCGCGCTCCGCAAGCGCCGCCACGGATCGACTGCCGGGGGCTTGCTCGCGGAGTCCGTCACCGCGCCGCTCCACGATAGCTCAGTAGCCGTTCGGACGCGTCGCTCGCGAGGAGCGGGTCCCGGAGTCGGCCGGCGGCATCCAGAATTCCAAGCTTCATCAACCAGTCCTCGAATTCCGGTGCCGGATGCAACTCCAGCACGTCGCGTACATACAGGGCGTCGTGGTAACTGGTGCTCTGGTAGTTCAACATGACATCGTCCGCTCCCGGTACGCCCATGACGAAATTCACGCCCGCCACACCGAGAAGCGTGAGGATCGAGTCCATGTCATCCTGGTCCGCTTCGGCGTGGTTGGTGTAGCAGACGTCGACCCCCATCGGGAGTCCCAGCAGCTTGCCGCAGAAGTGATCTTCCAGCGCGGCACGGGCGATCTGTTTGCCGTCGTACAGGTACTCCGGACCGATAAACCCCACGACAGAATTCACCAGCAGAGGCTGGAACGCACGTGCGACGGCATAGGCGCGGGTCTCGAGTGTCTGTTGATCTACCCCATGGTGCGCGCCCGCGGAGAGCGCCGATCCCTGCCCCGTCTCGAAGTACATGACGTTCGTGCCGACGGTGTGGCGAGCCAAGGACAGCGCTGCGTCCCGACCCTCGCGCAGAATGGCAAGATCGATGCCGAAACTGCGATTCGCTGCTTGCGTTCCGGCGATCGACTGGAAGACGAGATCCACCGGCGCTTGTCGCTCGATAGCCGCGATCGTATTCGTGATGTGCGCGAGCACGCAGCTCTGTGTTGGAATCGCGTAGTGCTCGCGCAGATCGTCAATGAGTCGCAACAGCAGTATCTGCGTCTCGACACTGTCGGAAGCCGGATTGATGCCAATCACGGCGTCGCCGCAGCCGTTCATGAGGCCATCGAGGATGGAAGCGGCTATGCCGGTCGGGTTATCGGTCGGATGGTTGGGTTGGATGCGGACGGCGAGCCGCCCCGGCAGGCCGATGGTATTGCGGAAGGCCGACACGACCTGGCGCTTGCGCGCGACGGCGATCAGATCCTGGTTGCGCATCAACTTGGAGACCGCCGCGACCATCTCCGGAAGTAACCCCGAGGACAACTCCGCCAGCGCCTGCCCATCGGCCTCAGCGGTGAGCAGCCATTCCCGAAATCCCCCGACCGTCAGATGCGCTACTCGCGCAAAGGCAGCCGCGTCATGGGTGTCGATGATGAGGCGGGTGATCTCGTCAGTTTCGTAGGGGACGACGGCTTCGGAAAGAAAAGTCGTCAGCGGCAGATCGGCGAGAACATAGCGAGCCGCGACACGTTGCTCCATGCTACTGGCGCTTACGCCGGCGAGCACGTCACCCGAGCGTAGCGGCGTTGCTGCGGCCAGTACGCTTTTCAGATCAGGGAACGCGTGACGCGTACCCGCCAGTGTCGTCGCGTACATCGCTTCTTTCCCAAAGCGTGGCTAAACTTCGGCTCCCGAACCGTCCGCTACGAGCAGCTTTCATGACGACGCTCTCTTACCGAATCGTGAACGTATTCACGCAAGGCGACGATCCATTCAGCGGTAATCCGCTGTGCGTCTTCGAGGACGGCGCATCGCTCGATACTGCAAGGATGCAGGCCCTGGCCTTGCAGTTCAACTTATCCGAGACGACGTTCATTCTTCCCTCGGAGCGTGCCGACGCGCGGGTGCGCATTTTCACGCCCAATTACGAAATGCGGTTTGCCGGGCATCCGACGCTGGGGACGGCGCATGTGTGCCGCGCGCTGGGGCTCGCGAAAGACGCCTTCACGCTTGAAATGCAGGCCGGGATCATTCCGGTCCGGGCCTCCGGCAGGCGGTGGACACTGCAGGCGAACGCACCCAGCTGGCGCGAAGTGTCCGAACCGCGGTCGACGCTCGCTGCGATGCTGGGCCTCGATGAAGCCGAGATCGGTGACAGACCCTTGTGGGTGAATGCGGGGACGGAGCAACTCGTCGTGCCGCTAACGTCCGAAGCTGCTGTGCGTCGCACGAAGGTGAACGGCGACATGCTGGCGCAGCTGAAGCGTGAGGAGGGCGCGAATATGGCGTACGCCTTCGCCCCCGCCGCCGGACGGTTGCTGGCGCGGTTCTTTTTTCCGCAAGGCGGGGCGGTCCTCGAAGACCCGGCCACCGGGTCGGCTACCACGAACCTCGGCGGGTGGTGCCTCGCCATGGGCCGGCCCTTGCCGTGCGAATTCGAGATCTCACAAGGAGAGTGCACCGGCCGCCCATCGACGCTTTTCTTGCGTGTCGCGGCGGATCGCAACATCCTCGTCAGCGGCGATGTAATCGAGCTCGGAAGCGGCACCATCACGCTGTAAACGATGGCGATCGCGCGCAGGTGGTGCGCGGGACCATGATGAGAACAGGGAGTAAAGGATGAGCCCGGACGACGCTTTGACGAGGGTGATGAGTGGCCGCGCCTGGGAGCTGTTCTGTGACCGGCTCAAGTCAGCCGGACAGACCATCCTGCGGCCTGAGGCGCCGGCCAGCGAAATCGACCGCGCCGAGGGCCTGCGTTACCTCGGACGCCTGACTCGCATCGCGCTGGAAATGGCGCTCGAACATACCGACCCCGACTTTCCCCAATTCCTCAACGCCCCCCATGCCACCGCGAAGGTCGGCGCGGATAGCCCGGACATCCGTTATTTGAGCACGGCTATCACGGGAGCCCGTGAATATCGCCTCTGGGGCACGCGAGGAACGGTGCCCTACCTGTCATTCAGCACGAAAGGGCCGAGCGACGGCGTGATGGCATCCACCGGCAAACTCGACGGCAAGGATCTCATCGTAAATTCCGATGGCACCTTCGAGATTGGGCTGAGCCGCCAGCCACGCCCCGGTAACTGGTTGCCACTCGCCGCGAACTCCACTCTGCTGCTCGTGCGGCAGGTATTCCTCGACCGCTCGCGCGAATTGCACGCGGACGTGAACATCGAATGCGTTGACGGTCCGGCTACACCCAAGCCGCTGTCCGCGAAGCGTCTCGATTGGGGATTGAAGGCAGCCGCGACGTTCATGACGAGCAAGGCGCGGATTTACGCCGATTGGGCCCAATCCTTCCAGGCCAGGCCCAACACGCTCCAGGCGCTGGATGCGGAGCTGTTGCGCGCGGACGGCAGCGACCCCAACACCTCTTACCTCCATGGCTACTGGGCGGTGGCCGCTGACGAGGCGCTCATGATCGAGGCCCGCCTTCCGGACTGTGAGCTGTGGAGCTTCCAACTGAACAATTACTGGCTGGAATCGCTTGATTACCGTTACTTTCCTGTCGGGGTGAACAAGCGCACGGCCCGCTACGGCCCGGACGGATCGGTCACGTTCGTAATAGCAGCGTCCGATCCCGGGGCCGGCAATTACCTCGACACGGCGGGCCATCGATGCGGAACGATGTTGCTGCGGGTGGCTCGCCCGCAGCAACCGCCCAGCCTCCAATACCGCCTGGTGAAGCTGGCGACCCTTAAGGGGCCTAAACCTGTTTGACCTTGTCCGCGCGGCCCCAGAAGCGCAGCTTGCCGCACGCCTTGATGAAAGCTGCAGCGCCACCTGGCTTGTCGAGCTCCATGCAGCCGCCGTCGAGATCGGCCGCCACGCCGGCCTTCTGCAGTAACGGGAGCGCCGCCTTCGTGTAGGCGATGAATTTCATGTGGGCGAACGCATCGGCCACGAAGTCCCGCGCGGTCGATTCATTCGCCAGCAGTTGCGCGCCTTCGTCGGACAGGAGGACTGCAACAGCGTCGAATACCACGGACGGGCCGCCGTCGATCTTCTCGTTGGCTTCGATCCACGAGCCGTCGGACGCCTTTACGCCGCCCACATTGGGAGCCACGAGTTTTACGACCGCACCGGCTTCAGTGACGGCCTTCGTCAAGGCGGCCAGGAGTTTCGCATCGACACCGTCCGTCACGAGCACGCCCAGCTTGCGGCCTTCGAAGCTGTCCTTGGCATTCAGGAGAATGCTGAGCGCAGGGGACTTCTTGAGGTCCTTGCGTGTCGGCCTGGCGGCTTCGGCCGGTTCCGGCAACTTCTGCAGCCGCAGGCCCGCAGCCACCTCCTTGGCCAGTGCTTCATCGACATTGCGCAGATGCGACACCAGCCGCGCGCGAATGGCGGGCGTTTCCACTTTGCTCAACTCGAAAGTGAAGGCAGCGGCGATATGCTCCTGCTCGACCGCGGTCTGGCTGATGTAGAACTGGCGGGCCTGGCTGTAGTGGTCCGCGAATGTCTCGGAGCGAACGCGGGCCTTCACAGCGTGCTCTTCAGCAGCGAATGAATGGAATCCCACATCCGGCGCCTCACGCGGACCGCCTTGCGCGCCGCCCCACGAATTGGGCTCGTAGTTGGCCCGGCCTTTCGGGTTCACGAACGCCATGTGCCCATCCTGCTGCAGGGTATGGAAGGGACACTTGGGGGCATTGATCGGCAGATGGGTGAAGTTGGGTCCCCCGAGGCGCTTGATCTGCGTGTCGAGGTAGGAGAAGTTGCGGCCCTGCAGCAGGGGATCGTTGCTGAAGTCGATACCGGGCACGATATTCTGCGTACAGAACGCGACCTGCTCCGTCTCGGCGAAGAAGTTGTCGACGCAGCGATCCAGCACCAGACGGCCGACGCGGCGAATGGGCAGGTCCTCCTCGGGGATGAGCTTGGTGGGGTCGAGGACGTCGAAGTCGAATTGGTCGGCAAACGCCTCGTCGAACAACTGCAGGCCCAACTCCCACTCGGGGAAGCGGCCGCTCTGGATGGCATCCCACAGATCGCGGCGGTGAAAGTCCGGATCGGCGCCATTGATCTTCAGGGCTTCGTTCCAGACCACGGATTGCATGCCGAGCTTGGGCTTCCAGTGGAATTTGACGAAGGTTGACTTGTCGTGCGCGTCGACGAGCCGGAAAGTGTGCACGCCGAAGCCTTCCATGAAACGCAACGAGCGCGGGATCGTGCGGTCGGACATGATCCACAGCGCCATGTGCAGGCTCTCGGGCGTGAGAGAGATGAAGTCCCAGAAGGTGTCATGCGCCGTCTGCGCTTGCGGAAAGCCTCGGTCTGGCTCTGCTTTCGCCGCGTGGATGACGTCGGGGAACTTGATCGCGTCCTGGATGAAGAACACGGGGATGTTGTTGCCGACGAGATCCCAATTTCCCTGCTTCGTGTAAAGCTTCACGGCAAAGCCGCGCACGTCGCGCGCGAGGTCGGCCGATCCCCTGCTGCCCGCCACTGTGGAAAACCGCACGAACACGGGTGTCTTCTCGCCGGCTCGCTGGAAGAGGTCGGCGCGCGTGACATCGGCCAGCGATTTGTAGTTCTCGAAGTAGCCATGCGCACCGAAGCCGCGCGCGTGAACTACGCGCTCGGGGATGCGTTCATGATCGAAATGGAAGATCTTCTCCCGCAGGTGGAAGTCCTCCAGTGTGGTCGGGCCTCGCGGGCCGATTCTGAGTGAATTCTGGTCGTCCGCGACCGGCACTCCTTGCTGGGTCGTGAGCACGGGCACCTCGCCGCTAGCGATCTGATGGGTCTCGCCGCCCCGGCCCCGGAGCACGGTCTGATCATTGAGTTGAGCGGTCTTGCCGCCGCGAGCACCAGCGCCTGCGTCCTGTGCCATGGTCGTCTCCGGAAAGAATGGGGTGATTTAGTCTCGGTCTAAATCCTCCTCGCACTCCGGAGTTCCCGCGATTCCGGAAGTATCGCGACCCGAGGCGTGCCCCGGCTCAAGACCGCGCTGGTCTGGCTGGGTACGGCCGCGCCCTCAAGCCCCCTTACCTGAAAATCGCTAACTTCGCTTGCGCGCCGGGCGGTCTCGAATGGGCTCGCGATTTACGTCACCTCCTGCAATTCCCGCTATTGCTCGCCCGCGGCGCAGCGCTTAACCTGCCACGCTTCATCGGGGTGTTAGCTTTGTACCCCACCAGCAGTTCCGCGCACCCTCGCTACCCTGGTAGCAGCAGCGGTGGCCGCGGTCGATTGAGCGAGATCCAAGGGGAGACAATGGCAGGCATCGAGCGTTTAGAAACTGGCCCGCGCATGAGCCAGGCGGTCATTCACAACGATCTGGTTTACCTGGCGGGCCAGGTGGCATCCGAGGCAAAGGGTGCCTCGGTGCACGAGCAGACGAAAAACATCCTGCAGCGGATCGATGCACTGCTGGCCGCCGCCGGGACCGATAAATCCAGGATCCTGTCGGTAACGGTGTGGTTGGCTGACATCAGGAAGTTCGACGAGATGAACGGCGTGTGGGACAAGTGGGTGCCGCCGGGCGCTACTCCCGCGCGTGCGTGCGTGGAGGCGAAGCTCGCTACCACGGAGTACGCCGTCGAGATCGGCGTGATCGCCGCCCGTTGAACGGGGTGACAAAACGCATCGATGCGAAAAATCGGGCCGCCCGTCGCCGCGAGGCCTCTGCCGGCCAAGTGTCGGCTAGCGTGGATTTTGGATAAGGTCCTACGCAGACGATTGCCACGGGGGTTTGCGCATGGATGGTCCTGGGAGCCTGGTATGTGTAGGAATGGGCATGACGCTGGGGTCCCATATCACGCCTTTGGCCAGAAGCTACATCGAAAAGTCGGACGTCGTCTTCGCCGGCCTTTCGGACGGTATCATCGAGCTATGGCTGGCGAGGATGCATTCCGACGTGCGCAGCCTCCAATCCTTCTACAGGGAAGGTAAGTCGCGTCTGGAGACCTATCGCCAGATGGTCGACGCCATGTTGTCCGAGGTCCGCGCGGGCAAGCAGGTCTGCGGGGCGTTCTACGGCCACCCCGGCGTATTCGCTCTCGTCCCGCACAAGGCCATCAAAGCAGCCCGCGGCGAAGGCTACCGCGCCCACATGGAGCCCGCGGTTTCTGCTGAAGACTGCCTGTACGCCGATCTGGGAATCGATCCGGGGCGCTACGGCTGTCAGCATTTCGAAGCCAGCCAGCTGATGTTCTACCGGCGCCGCATCGATACCTCCGCCTACCTGATCCTCTGGCAGATCGGCGTCGCGGGCGACCAGTCGTTCGCACGGTTTTCCACCGACACGCGGTACCGGCAAGTGCTCGTCGATGTACTGGCCCGCGACTATGACCTCGGCCATGAGGTCATCATCTACAAGGCGGTGACCCTGCCCATGCATCAACCCCGGATGGAACGGATCGCGCTCGGCAAACTGCCCGATGCGCAGATCGACATGCATGCCACCTTGGTCATCCCGCCGGCGAGAGCTCTGGAGCCGGACCTCGAGATCCGCGAACGTCTGAGCGCCCTGGATGCTGCGATGAATCACGGGTAGCCGGATCGGAAGTCAAGGCGGACCACTGCATACGAGGGGTCCCCTGGTAGTGGAGTTGATAGTCGAGACACTAAGGGCCTGTATTCGCAGGAGAAATTCGTGTCGAATGGCATCGATTTTCTGGAAAGACTGGGTCAGGATTCCGGTTTGCGCCATGCATCGGAGGCGGTGCTCGAGCGGGCGTTGAGCGAGGCGCACATGATTCCTGAACTGCGTGCCGCAATACTGGAGGGCAACCAGCGAATGCTGGAGACTCTGCTTGGAGTCGGCAGCAATGTATGCTGCCTGAGCGCAGTTCCCCTGGGAGAGGACCCTGAGGGCGAGAAGCCACGGAAGGCGGATCCGCAGTCCATCGCAAGCCGATTGCATCTGAGCCGTACTGCCTGACGACGCGTCATCAATTCGTCGCGCGGGCGCCCGGAAACGCCGGGTGGCTCACCTCGCCCGTGTCCCGCTTGCGCGACGGTTGCAGGCGTGAGGAGTTGATCGGCGAACGCGAGCTGTTGTCTTGCCGCGATTTTTTGCACCTAACGAGGAGAAGCGTCCGTGTCGAATGTCATTGATCTTCTGGAGAGGTTTGGCCAGGACGCGCAGCTGCGGCACGCTGCGGGCGATGCGGTGGAGAAAGCGCTCGAAAGCGCTGGGATCGAGCCTGCTCTGCGGGTCGCTCTCTTCGACAAAGATCAACGCGCGCTCGAGGCGCTGCTCGGCGTGAATACGAATGTCTGCTGCCTCATTAACGTGCCGGACGAGGAAGAGGAAACAGAAGAGGAAGAAGACGAGGACGACGACGAGGACGACGACGAGGAAGAGGACGACGACGCCGACGAGGAAGAGGACGAAGATGAAGCGGATGAAGACGACGAGGATGAGGAAACTGACGTGAAGTCGCGCAATCGTGCCGCGAAACGTGTGGCATAAGCGATCCAGGCGATTCGGTCGCGCACGCTCCGCTCGGGGGTTCGTACCGGGCGGGCTTGCTTGCCTGTTCATGCTGCTCGCGAGCCTTGCGGTGGCGAGCGACGCTGATGACGCAACACTGCTGCTTCGCAAGGCCGATAACGTGCGGACCTCCAACTATGTGGAGTTCACCGCCATCCTGCAGTCCGTGGAGAGGCGCGCCGAGAACCTGACGGCGGCGCAGCATGACTATTTGCGCTACCTCCAAGCGTGGAAGAGCGCCTACGACGGTGACAACGAGACCTCGATCTCCCGCCTAGTGGCGCTCATCGACGGAACGAAGGACGTTACCCTTCGATTACGGGCGGGCGCCACCGCTGTCAACGTGCTGGAGCTTGCAAAGCGCTATGAGGAAGCGTTTTCGCGGCTGAGCGATGTACTCCAGTTGCTGCCGCAAGTTGCCGACAAGACAGCTCGTGAGCAGAGCCTGATGGATGCGGCCGAGCTCTATAACGAAGTCGGACAATACGATCTGAGCATGAGCTATTCGCAGATCGTGATCGATGATAATTGGGCAGGCCGTGGTCTGTGCAAGGGAGGGCGGCTGAAGCTGCAGACGCTTTACGAAAGCGGCCGGCTCAAGAGCGTCGGCTCCGAAATCCAAAACGGCCTCGATGCGTGCGTCAAGGTCGGCGAGATCAACAACGCCAACTCTCTCAGGATCAGCGCAGCGAAAACTTATATTGAGCAGGGCAGGTTCGACGACGCCGTCAAGGTACTGCAGGAGCATTACGGCGAAGTAGAGGTGAGCCGCAATCCGCGCTTGCTTGCCACGTACGACGCGCTATTGGCCGATGCCTACCGAAGAAAAGGCTCCCCGGCGCTGGCACGGCAATTGGCCTGGAACGTCACGGGCAGCAAGCTGCAGGGGTTCAACGACCAACTGGTCATCGCGTACCGCGTCCTGTATGAGCTTGCGAAGCAGCAGGGGGACTTCAAAGCAGCCCTTGGCTTCCACGAGCAATATTCGGCTGCCGATAAGGCTTACCTGGATGACCTGAGCGCGCGGCACCTGGCATTTCAGAAGGTGAATCACGAGAACATCGCCAATAAGCTGCAGGTCGAAGCGCTCAACAAACAGAATCATGTGCTGCAGTTGGAACGGGAGCTCAGCGGCAAGGCGGTGGAGACCAGTCGGCTGTATATCGTGCTGTTGACGATGACACTCGTCTTCATCGCTCTGTGGGCATATCGGACCAAGCGCTCGCAGCTGCATTTCCAGAGCCTGTCGCAGCTGGACGGGCTCACCGGAATCTGCAATCGGCCATATTTCATCGAGCAGGCCGAGAGGACGCTGGAGCTCAGCCGGAAAACGGGCGAGCACGTCAGCATCATTCTCTGCGATTTGGATCACTTCAAAGCGATCAACGACAAGTACGGACACGCCACCGGCGATTTCGTGCTGAAGCGGACGGTGTCGGCGTGTAAGGCCCATCTGGGCAAAACCGAGATTTTCGGCCGCTTCGGAGGTGAGGAGTTCGGTATATTGCTGCCGACTTGCAATCTGGAGGAAGCTCGAAAGCGCGCGGAGCAGTTGCGCATGACCATTGCGGGAATCACTGCGCATCAGGGTGCCACGAAGGCCAACGTCTCTGCGAGTTTCGGAGTTGCAGCAAGCGGCTCGTCCGGATATGAGCTGGGGCTGTTGCTGGCTCACGCCGATGCCGCGCTCTACGAGGCCAAGCGCACAGGCCGCAACCGTGTTGTTCTCCACGACGCGCTTAGCGACATCGCTCCCCTAACGGTCGTCGCGACGACAGGGGAATTCCTTCAGTACGCGGGCCGGTCTGCTGGCTGAGGCAAAGTCCGACCGCTCGCGCCCGGGCCAACCGGCCTGCGTCCGAGTGTGTAGTGTAGTTAGGTTGAGAGCCCGAACCACGCCCACACCTTGGTACGCCGGACGCAACGTCTATTGCGTGCTATTGGCAATATCTGGCATCGACCTCACGAGCTCCCAAGCGGCGTAAGCCGAATCGGGCAAATGGTGTTTGAGAGCTTCTGTTGCTCGCACAACATGCCGCACGCACTCTTATGTCGCCGGCGTGGCCTACAGATTATAACTATTTGATTCTTATGGGTAAACGTACCACCGTGCCGCCCGCGCCTTGGCGGCCCCCGCCCAGCCGGCCGCGTCCATCCCACGGACGTGATCGATGCGGGCGTTCCCCGCCGGGCATTCTCGTCTATCGTATCTTTCACGCGCTCCATTCGCGTGACAGCTCGAGGGGGAACTGTGGACACGACGACAACACCACGTCGATCCTTTCTTGGCAGGGTGAGCTCCATGCTCGCTGTCGTTCCGGTCGCGCTGGCCGCGAAGGTGAGCCGCGGAGCGCAACCGGCGGCAACGGCAACGGCCGACGACACGATCAAGGCCATGCAGAAACAGATGGCGCAAATGGCGCGCGAGCTGACCATGTTGAAAGACGTGCACGAGGTTCGGCGCCTGCAGTTCGCGTACGGTTACTACACTGACAAGTGCCTGTACGATGAAACAGTCGATCTGTTTGCCGACGACAGCGAACTGTATTTCCTGAACGGAGTCTACAAGGGCAAGACGGGCGTGCGGCGCCTGTACTGCGGCTGGTTTCGCAATTTGTGGACCAATGGTTACAACGGTCCGATACGGGGTCTGCTGCTGGATCACCTGCAGATGCAGGACATCATCGACGTGGCAGCCGATGGCCTGTCTGCCCGCGGGCGCTTTCGCAACGTGCAGACGGGCGGCATCCACGAGAGCACCAAACCCATACCCGGTGTGCCGACGCAATTCTGGGAGGCCGGTATTTACGAGAACACGTACGTGAAGGACGCCGGTATCTGGAAGATCAAAGTGTTGAATTACAACATGCTCTGGCAGGCCAACTACGAGCAGGGTTGGGCGCATAGCAGCGTGCACCTTCAGCCGCTGACGAAGAAATTTCCGGAGGACCCGCATGGGCCGGACGAACTCGTGGCAGACGTCCCACAGGCCTGGCCGGAGACGCGCGTCGTCCCGTTCCACTATCCGCACCCGGTGACGGGGAAAATGTGGGGACCGCAAAAGATGAGTACGTAGGATTACGCGCTGTGACGTGGCGCTTTGATGGGGCCCGTCGCGGTAGATCGACGGGGTGGCTTGCCTCGGCGATGCCGAAGCAGACGAGCGGGGCGCCGATTCTCGACAGGACGGGGGCGGTGGTAGGCATCAACACGGGCCCGGGCCATTTCGCCGGGCACGAGTTCGGGCCCAATTCGCTCAGCAGCATCCGCGCACAGCTTGAAGGGGCCCTTTCAGCGCGGCGGGTCGCCCGGGTCGCCCGGGATGTGCCCGATGCAACTTAAGCTGCCTTGGTGCGACATTCGTCGGTGGCCGAGAGGGCTTTCCGGCCCTGCGGTGCCAGTAACGGCCGCACCGTGGTCAAACCGGCTGGCATGAACGGTTGAATATGTCCTCTGCCGCTATGCTGGTGCCCGGCGCAAACCCGCGTCTTTTCTCATGAACCGAAGTCGAGGCACTGACATGGCCGGCAAATTCCGCAAGATCGCTACCGAAGAAGCCTTCTCCATTCCGGAGGTCGCCCAGAAGCTGCAGGAGGTTTCCCGCGTTCCGAGCGAGAGCCTCGACCTCCAGCTCGTGAGAGGCATCTACGACCAGGATCCGGGCTATGGGGTGTTGGGGTTTCTGGAAGGGTTGCTGGACATCGAGGTTGCCCGGCTGCGCGACATGGACCAGAACGGGGTGGACATGCATCTGCTGTCTCTCACCGCTCCCGGCGTGCAGATGTTCGATGCCGACACCGCCAGCGAGCTCGCGACGCTGGCCAACGATCGGCTCGCGGAAGTCATCTCGCGCCACCCGGCGCGCTTTGCGGGTCTTGCGAGCTTCGCGCCGCACGCTCCGAAGCGGGCCGCGAAGGAAATGGAGCGGGCCATCAACAAGCTCAAGCTCAACGGCTTCATAGTCAACTCACACACCAACAGCGAGTATTTCGACAACCCGAAGTACTGGCCGGTGCTCGAGGCCGCGGAAGCCCTAGACGCTTGCATCTACATTCATCCGCGGGCCGCCTCGGACAATTTCAAGGGACCGTTGCAGCACTACGGCATGGATTCGGCCATGTGGGGTTACGGGATGGAGGTCGGCACGCACGTCGTGCGGATGATGGCCTCGGGTGTGTTCGATCATTTCCCGAAACTCAAGATCTGCATCGGCCACATGGGCGAGGCGGTGCATTTCTGGCTCTGGCGCCTCACGTTCATGAATTCGCGCTCGCAGAAGACCGGGCGGTCACCCAAGACGCAACTGACGATGGACGAATACTTCCGCCGCAATTTCGTGATCACCACGAGCGGCGTGGAGGATCCCCTGGCGCTCGAGTATTCGATCAAGAAGATCGGCGCGGACAATGTGCTGTGGGCGATCGACTATCCGTACCAGCCCTCGGCGCCCGCGGTGGCCTTCATGGATGCGGCCCCGATCTCGGATGAGGACAAGGCGAAGATCTATCACAAAAACGCCGAGCGGATCTTCCACATCAAGCCGGCCTGATGGGGCGCCGCCGAGTGCGACTTGGCTGCGTCCCAGTTCCGACAGACTCGGTCGGACAGACTCGGTCGGACAGACTCGGTCGGATAGACTCTGTGGGGCGGGCCCGGTCGGACGTTTGCGGCCGCAGAGGCGGATCGGAAAGGCGGCGCAGTGAAGCACGCGCGCGCAACAGTCCGCCTCTACAGGATGGTGTAATACCGGAACAGCGAGTGGTCCGGATCGTCTTGCGGCTTAACCTTCGGCCGCCGCTGCCCAACGCCGACGATGACGGTTCGATTCAGCCACTCATGCGGTCCCTCCGGCGCGCGGAAGTAGGGGGTGCAACGGAAGTAACCGGGGATCGCCGGCGGCTCGCCCTCTGCCTGTCCCGGCGCTCGCAGCGGCCCGTGAACATACCCGAGATTGCGAATGTAGATCCGCGCTCCGTCGTCAGCCTCGATCATATAGTGAGCGTTGAGCTCCACCACGCCGTCCTGGCGCACGATCGGCCAATCCGCGCCGCTGTAATCGACGAGATGCCCGGTGAGACGGGGCCCGCTCACCGTGCTACCCGCGCCGATCGAGGTGTAGCCCACATTGGCGCCGCCCGAGATCGGTCCGATCAGCCAGCGTTTGTCGAAGTTGATGCGGATGTCGAACGCGTGGCTGAAGCGTAAATCCAACGCCGAATCTTGCATGTTGCTGCGGCTCTCAGGTCTGATGAATGGCTTTGGTGACCAGGCAGGCATGCAGACCTTCCGGCCCATCCTCCGAACCGTGGCCGCTTTCCTTCACACCGCCGAACGGCGAGTCGGCAGCGGCCATGGTGACGGCGTTGATGCCTACCATGCCGGCCTCGATCGCGTCGCCGATCAGCAGGGCCCGCTTCGCCGATTCGGTGAACGCGTACGCCGCAAGTCCATAGGGGAGGCGGTTCGCCTGCTCGACCGCGTCATCGAAGGTGGCGAAGGGCGCGAGCACGGCCACCGGCCCGAAGGGCTCCTCGTTCATGACACGCGCGGTGAGCGGCACGTTGGAGATGACAGTGGGCTGGTAAAAAAGGCCTTCCTTGCCCTGACGCTCGCCGCCGGTATGCAGCTTGCCGCCACACGCGACGGCGTCGCCGACGAGCTTTTCAATCGCGGCCGGACGACGGGGATTGGCCATGGGACCCATGTGACTGCTGTCGAGCAGGCCATCGCCCACGTTGACCTTGCGGACGCGCTCGGTGAACGCCGCGAGAAACTTCTCGTAAATGCCTTCCTGCACGTAGAAGCGGGTCGGGGAAACGCACACCTGCCCGGAATTGCGGAATTTCGCAGTGGCGAGCATCTCGACGGTACGGCCGAGGTCGGCGTCATCAAACACGATCACCGGTGCGTGGCCGCCGAGTTCCATGGTAGTTCGCTTTACCGTAGCCGCGGCGAGCGTGAGGAGATGTTTGCCGACTGCGGTGGAACCGGTAAATGATAGCTTGCGGATGATCGGCGAAGCCAACAGGTGCCGGGAGACTTCGTCTGGAACGCCGAACACGAGCTGCGCGACACCCGCGGGAAGACCCGCGTCAACCAGAGCGCGAATGATTTCGATGGCGGAAGCCGGCGCTTCCTCCGCGGGCTTGAGAATCACCGAGCAGCCGGCGGCGATCGGGGCGCCGAGCTTGCGGCCCGGATTGGCGATCGGGAAGTTCCAAGGCGCGAACGCGGCTACCGGCCCGACCGGCTCCTTCACGACTATCGAGCGAGTACCGGTGGGACGCACCAGGACGCGCCCGTAAGTCCGACGGCATTCTTCGCCATAGAACTCAAAGAGGTTGGCCGTAACCATCGCTTCTATGCGCGTCTCGGCGAGAGTCTTGCCTTCCTCCATCGTGGCGACACGGGCGATGTGTTCGACTCTTTGACGAATGAGCTGGGCCGCTCCTTTCAGGACGCGCGCCCGCTCGTCGGCCGTCGAACGTTTCCACACCTTGTAGCCGCGATCGGCGGCTTGCAGAGCACGATCGAGATCCGCGGCATCCACGAGCGGCAACTCGCCGAGCGTCGCCCCGTTCGC
This sequence comes from Gammaproteobacteria bacterium, assembly GCA_028293765.1. GTDB lineage: Bacteria > Pseudomonadota > Gammaproteobacteria > Steroidobacterales > Steroidobacteraceae > 13-2-20CM-66-19. The sequence continues at coordinate 32,527 of JAQGOG010000058.1, read as the reverse complement.
GGGGTTGATGACGCGGTGAGTGCGGCGGTTGCCGACGCCAAGCCACTCACCGTCGATGTAAAGTTTTAGATCGGAATAGGGTGTCATGTATCAGCTCACCGCCTTCGCGGCCCTTGGAAGTTTATCGGCAGGGGTCCAGTTGCCATGCAGCGCGCCGCGCAGGCGAATTTCGAGCTTGGCGGTCGCCACCGGTCCGTCGGCGAGGCGCTCCGCGTCAAAAATGAGGAAATCCGAGCGGCTTTCCGCGAGCCTGTTGACGACGGCCACCAGGTAACCCTCGCCCTCGCCCGTGCGGCCGGGCTTCGGAATGAAGCACGGCTCCTGAATGGTCGAGGTGGTGCCCGCCCACCAGGTCTGCGGTGTGCTGGTGGCGTGATCCAGGCGCGCCAGCGTGTTGATCATCATCCCCGACGCCGACCGGCCTCCCGGCAACTGCAGCGGGCGCGAAAAGTCCTGCGACAGCAGGAAGCCGTAGCGATAGGGGGCCGAGGCGTAGCGCTCATCGATGCGGGGGAACTCACCGCTGACATCCGTGAGGCGCGTCATGCTCTCGAAGGTATCGCCGCGTGAGTCCATATCGACCGTCCAGCGCGTCATATACGAGAGCGACTTCTGTGGATCGAACGCCGCTGCGTGCACGTCGGGGAAGAAGGGGAACATGTTGCCTTTTGCCATCGGCACGTCGATGTGAATCTTCGTACCTGCGTTGAAGGCGTTCATGACGTGGCTCGCGAAGCAGTTAGGCGCCGTGAACCAGCGGATGTCGCGCGCCTCGCCCTTGCGGGGCAGCACTCCGAGGTAGATTTCTTTGGTGGTATCGAAGCCGAAGTGCGGCAGCCCCGCCTTCAGACGCTCCCAGCTGCTGACGATCGGGATGACATGGAATACGGCGTAGTCTTCGGTCACACCGAAGTCATGCATCATGCAGTAGTAGGGAACTTCGAACCAGACCTCGCGCTTGAGCTTCCCCTGTTCGTTGAGCTCGTAATAGAGCATGTCGCGGGTCAGCAATCCCTTCGCCGCGTAACCGAACGCACACATATCGCCGGTACGTGGGTCGATCTTCGGGTGTGCGGTGAACGTAGGGCTCTTCACGTGTCCCTGGAAGTCGGTATAGCCTTTCGTTTCCAGAGTGAGCGGATCCATTGCCAGGGCCGGGCTGTCTTCCTTCAATGCCAGCAACTGCCCGCCGTACATGAGGACGTTGGTGTTGGCGGTACCGCGGTAGCGGCCCTCGACGGACGGATCGTCAGTGAGGGGATTGCGGTAGGCGCCGAACAGCGCGTGGCCCGCTCGCTCCTCGAGCACGAATTTATCGGTGCGCGCGCGGCGCTGCTTGAAATCGATGCGCCCATTCTCGAAGCGGAACATCGAGATCATGCCGTCGCCATTGAACCAGATGTCCTCGCCGAGCCGCGGCGGCAGCTGCGGATCGGGCGCTACCCGGTAGAACGCTCCGTTGATGTCCTTGGGGACTTCGCCCTCGATCTCGAGATCCGTGATGTCCGCCTCGACGCGCGAGGGCGCGTTGAAGCCCGTATAGCTGGGGCTTGCCGGAAACTTGGCCATGGGAAATCCGCTGTGACAGTGATGAATAGGGGCCTCGGACCGGATTGATAGTGCCGCCGCTGGGCGCGTTGTGGGCCCGAATCATGCCTGATTTTCTCATTTGTGCCACGCTGCGGTCACTTCGGCTCGCACTCCAGGGAAAAAACGTTGCGCGGGGGCGAAAAGCAGCGGTACGCAAGGAGATCGCGGGCGTTGCACGCCGCCCCCTCGCATGGTGCCAGCGGCGCGGCGTCCTTTGGACGCTGCCTGTTGCACTTGGCCCAGTTGCACTGCGCTAGTTGCACTCACGCTAGTTGCACTACGCGTAAAAGCTCATGTTACGGCACGGCAAAGACTGCGCTTCTAACGTAGCGGCGGGCCTAGGGGGGAACCAGATGCGTCTCAGGTTGACGATTAGCGGTCGCGCCATCGTGGCAATGGGCGTGCTGTGCGCGGGTGTTTATCACTATCGGGCGGTCGCCGCCGGACCCGCAGCCGGGCAAGCCGGTGCTGCAATCACCAGGTCACCCGCCTTCGATGCGCGGCAGCTGACCGCCTTGCCGACATCGAGTTGGATCACCAACGGCGGTAACGTCTTCAATCAGCGCTATTCGCCGCTGACATTGTTGAACCGCGATAACGTCGCGGGCCTGAAGGCGCTGTGGCGGACAGGGATGGTGTCGGGCGCGGGGGCCGGCAACTCCGGTCAGGCGCAGATACTGGTCTCCGGAGACGCCCTCTACATCTCCAACGGTGCGAACGATGTCTTCGCGATGGACGTGGAAACCGGCCGCATTCTCTGGACGCATCGCGCCAGCCTGGATCCGAAAGCGGGCAACCCGATCGGCAAGTCGAGCCGTGGTGTTGCGATGGGGGACGGCAGGATCTACATCGGTCAGATCGATGCCAGGCTGGTGGCTCTCGATCAGCGCACGGGAAACGTCGTGTGGTCCGTGCAGGCGGAGCCCTGGCAGGAGGGCTTCAGTATCACGAGTGCGCCGCTTTACTACGACGGCATGGTCATCACTGGCTTCAGCGGCGGTGAAATGGGCATCCGCGGGCGAGTGAAGGCCTACGACGCAAAGACCGGCAAATTGCGTTGGGTGTTTTACACGATTCCGGCACCGGGCGAGCCCGGCCACGAGACGTGGCCGCAGGTGGGCGATGACTGGACCCGTGGCGGCGGCTCAGTATGGCAAACCCCAGCCATCGACCCCCAGCTCGGACTTCTGTACTTCTCGACGGGCAACCCGGGGCCCGATCTGCGCGGCTCCGTGCGGCCCGGCGATAACTTGTTCAGCGATTCAATCGTCGCCGTTGAGGCGCACACCGGCCGGTATCGATGGCACTTCCAGCAGGTGCATCACGACATCTGGGATTACGACTCCCCCAATCCGGTCGTGCTGTTCGATGCCGACATCGGTGGCAAAAAGGCCAGGGCCGTGGTCGAAGTCTCCAAAACCGGTTGGGCTTACATCCTCGATCGCGCAACCGGACTTCCCCTGATCGGGATCGAAGAGCGAGCCGTGCCCCAGGAACCCCGGCAGGCCACTGCTGCAACCCAACCGTATCCGGTCGGCGATTCCATCGTCCCGCAGGAGATCGACATCATCCCGGACGGAGCGCGCCTGGGGCCCGGCGCGATCGAGTTGCCCAACAAAGGACGGATCTTCACGCCCTATTGGACCGAAGACGTCTCGGTCAAACCCGGAACGATGGGTGGCGCGAACTGGCCGCCCAGCTCGTATGACCCTGACTCACACTATTTATACGTGTGCGCGACCGACCGGATCAGCGCTTTTCACGTTCGTGAGGTACTGGAGACCCCGGGAGCGAACAGGATCTACATGGGCGGCACTTTCAGCCAGTTGCCGGTTCACGATCGCGGCATTCTCGCGGCGCTCGACGTGACGACGAATCGGCTGGTCTGGCGCCGGGAATGGCGCGATATCTGCTACAGCGGCTCGATAGTTACAGCGGGCGGACTGCTGTTTGTCGGCCGCAGCGATGGCAGGCTCACTGCGCTCGACAAGAGCAACGGCCAGAAGCTGTGGGAATTTATGACGGACGCCGGCGTCAACACGACCGCCACCACGTTTGAGCATAAGGGCAAACAGTACGTCGTCGTCCACGCCGGTGGCGGAGTTTTCGCGGCTGCGAAGCCCAGCGACGGCGTGTGGATGTTTTCATTGGATGGTACGATCGGGCCGGTCGTTGCCCCAAAGTTAGCGCCTGCGCCTGCAGCGGCACCGCCGCGTGCCGCCGCCGTCCCTGGAGCGCCCGTCGAGCATCCGCCTAACATCGAGAACGGAGGGCGGATCTACAAGTCGGGATGCGTGCCATGTCACGGCGAGACGGGCGAGGGCGGCCATGGCGGTGGTCCTACCTTGCTCAGCGGCTTGAGCGCGGACAAGATTGTGTCGGTGACCAGCACCGGTCGAAACAACATGCCCGCGTTCGGCGCCACACTTTCCGCGGACGAGTTGAGCGACATTGCCGGATTCATCCGCGAGATTCTAGCGAAAAAAAAATAGGGTGCGACCGTCGCGCGGATGCCCCGCGCGGCTTCATGATCGACGGGCCGCGAGCAGTTGCGCAAGCTCGACGGGCGCAGTCGCATCCCGTTCAGCACCACCTCGGCCGGGCGGCTAGTGCGAAGCCAGTTCGAGAACGTAGGCGCTCAGATCCTGCAGCTGATCCGCGGAATAGGCAGCACCAAAGGGTGGCATGTCGTTCCGCCCGCGGGTGACCACGTTGATGATCGCCTCGCTGGTGAGCGCTCGGGTCAGTGGCGGGCCTCCGTGTGTGCCGCCCTTGCCGTTCACTCCGTGGCACACGACGCACGTCGTCGTGTATGAGTCCTTGCCATTCTCGAGGTCCGGCGCTCGACTGCCGGGGGTTGCCGCGTGGGCGGTAACTGCGGCGCTCGTGGCGGCTGATCCGGCGATGGCTGCACCGACATTCGCTCCAGTAGCGGCGCCGGGAGCCGGCCGGGTAGCCTGACCCGTGGGGTCGGCCGAGCCCTTGGGCAGTGACTCGATCTTCCCGTCGAGCGAGAACAGCCACAGCCCGTCGCTGCGTTTGCTGCCTGCGAGCGCGGTTCCGCCTGCCAACACCACCACGTACTGCTTGCCTTGGTATTCAAACGTGGACGCCGGAGCGTTGACGCCGCCGTCGGTCTGAAACTCCCACAACTTGCGCCCAGTCGCTTTGTCGAGCGCGGTCAGCCGGCCGTCGTTGCGGCCGACGAACAGCAGTCCGCCCGCCGTTACGATCGACCCGCTATAACATTGGTCCACCCATTGCTGGCGCCAGGCCAGCTTATTGGTGGTGAGATCGATCACGGCAAACACTCCACGACGGGGGGCGGGGAAGCGCGCAACCACGCTGCCCGAATACAGGGCGCCGGGTTCCACCGGATAGTCGGCATCGCCGCCGGTCGCGCCCCAGAGCGCATCCGAGGCGCAGATGTACATCAGCTTGGTTTCAGGATCGTAGGAGCTGGGCGGCCAGTTCACGGCAGCCAGCGGCTTCCAGATCGCCGGTGTTTTCGTGAACGGAGTGAAGATGCGCCCTTCGTTGATGAGGTTGAAGCCTTCCGGTGCGATGTCTATGTACTGCGGTACGACGGCGTCTCCGATCGGAAAGGGTTGCGTCAGGGAGGTGAGCTGCTGCGGCTCCTGCACTACCGGAGTCTCGACGATGCCGATGAGGGGCTTGCCGCTGAGGCGGTCGAGAATGTAGACCCAGCCGGTCTTGGCCGCCTGCGCAATGGCTTTGTGCCGGGCGCCGCCGTATTGCGCATCGAACAGAATCACCGGATTGGGTGAGTCGTAGTCCCAGATGTCATGATGCACCTGCTGGAAATGCCAGCGGTAGCGGCCAGTCCTGACATCCAGCGCGACGATCGAGACGCTGAATAGATTGTCGCCCCTGCGTAAGCGGCCGTTCAGCACCGGCCCCGGATTCGCCGTGGAGAAATAAATCAGGCCTACGTCCGGGTCGATGGCGGGGGTTTGCCAGATCGCCGCGCCCCCATGCTTCCACACGTCGCTATCGGCGGGCCAGGTCTCATGTCCAGGCTCACCGGGGCCGGGTACAGTGTAGAACGTCCAGCGCAGCTTGCCTGTCCGGGCGTCGTAGGCCTTGAGGCGGCCTCGCGTGCCCATGTCGCTGCCTGCGAAGCCCGTAATGACCATCCCATCGTAGTAAAGCGGCGCACTCGCGATGACATAGCCCTCCCCGGGATCTTCCGCCTGGATCGACCAGACGACCTTGCCGGTCGTCTGATCGAGAGCCACTAGTTTCGCATCGAGTTGGCCGACGAATATTTTTCCATCCCCCAGGGCGAGGCCGCGGCCGACCCAGGAGCAGCAGGGCCGCGCGACTTTCGGATCGATGTTGGCCTTGTATTCCCAGAGCACCTCGCCGGTTTCGACCGAGACGGCGAACGCGTCGTTCTCGCCGGTCATGATGTAGATCACGCCGCGGTATACGAGCGGCTGTGCCTGGTTGCCGCTTCTCGCTCCGAGACCCGAGCCGCGCAGCGACGCGCGCCACTGGGCCTTGAGCTTCACAACATTGCCGGTGTTGAGCTGCCGTAGCGGCGAGTACCGCTGGTTGTAGAGATTGCCGCCGTTGGTGAGCCAGCCGTTCGTGGGAAGGGCGACCAACTGGTGGGCATCGAAAGCGGGCGCTCTTGCTTTCTGCACATCCGCGGCGGCGGCCTCACAGCTGCCGGCCCGCAAGCACTCGATTACGCCCAACACCAGCAACGGCATCAACGCCCGCATTGCAGCCCCCTTCGTGACTCTCAGTCGACGTGGACTCTATGACGCCGAGCGCGCAATTGCCAACCGCGCCTGGCGTGGATGTGCTGTCCGATCTTTCACGAAACGTCACTATTGTTATTCCTTGTGGAGGTGCCCGGTAGTGACCGAGACTCCAACACAAGTAGCGGGAACGGCGTGTCAGAACAACAAGACGCATGCCGCTTCCGCCGCATGGACAGGTTGCATTGGGGGGGGAACCTATGGCCGGGAAGTTGAGGTCGGGGTGGTCTGCGGCCCACATCGGGGCGCAGCGTTTTCGGGTGCGGCGGATTCCGCTGCGGTTACTGATGCTTGCCGCGGTTGGCGCGCCAGGGCTCGTCGCAGTTCCGGTGCTCGCGCAGCAGGCGCAGACCGGCGGACTGGAGGAGGTGGTCGTGACCGCGCGCTACAGAGCGGAGGACCTGCAGTCAACTCCGCTGGCCATTACCGCTCTTACCACGGCGGATCTCGACGAGCGCCAGTTCACGAACGTCAACGACCTGGGGCTGGCGGTTCCGAATGCCTACTTCCGTCAGCCGGTCAGCAACTATGGGCCTACCGAGACGATCGGATTGCGCGGCATCACTCAAATCGATTTCAGCTACTCGTTCGAGCCGGCCGTTGCGATCTATGTCGATGACGTCTATCACGGCTCGATGACCGGTTCGTCGATGGACCTGGCGGACCTGGCGCGCGTGGAAGTGCTGAACGGCCCGCAGGGGACTCTGTTCGGCAAGAACAGTCTCGGGGGCGCCATTCGCCTCATCTCGACCAAGCCGAAGGGTGATGACACGGGATCGATCGAGGCAACCTACGGACAGCACCGGCGCGTCGACATCAAGGCGGTGGGCGACTTCGCGCTCATCGATCAGAAGCTGTTCGCGCGGCTCGTCGGGGTTTCCAGACGTGAGGAGGGCATCGGCAAATCCCTGGATTTCGCCTGCGAGATGGCGCTGCAGGGCACGCCGCAACTCTCCGGGAGCCTGCCGCTGACGGTGAATCCGGTTCAGGGGAACGGCTGCGCGCTCGGCTCTCTGGGCGGCTACAATCATCAGGGCGCCCGGCTCAAGCTGCGCTGGCTGGCCACGTCGGATCTGGAGATCAACATCGACGGGGACTACACGAAGCAGGATGACGATCCGCCTTTGCAGGCGCTGCTCACCCGCTATGGCGGTCCAACCGACACATTCAACAACAATTACAATAACACCGTGGTCCGGCCAAAGTTCGGCGTCTGCTTCACGTGCGACAATCGATTCAACTCGCCGAGCGTGTGGGACAATTATGCCACGTTCGGCGATGTCGTCACGGGACAGCAGTACAACCCGCGGCAGCTGCTCACCGCCTGGGGCGACTCGGCCACGGCCGACTACGAGATCACGACCAGACTGCACGCCAAGCTCATCCTGGCGTACCGCACTTATCAGGCGAACTGGATCAACGACAGTGACCTGACGCCCTTCGGGCTCCAGCAGACGTACAACCAGCAGGAGCACCGCCAGTACCAGGGCGAATTTCAGCTGGCCGGCACGTCATTCGCGGACCGGCTGGACTGGACCACCGGGCTGTTCTACTACAACTCGCGAGATCGCGACTACTACCCGACGAATTTCGACGCTTACGCGGCGCCCCTGCTGCCGTTTTTTCCGAACGGCATCCTGCAGAATTTCATCGCCAACGACTACTACACGGACAAGAACAAATCCGCGTTCCTCCACACGAATTACAAGCTGACGCAGCAGTGGTCGGTGTCCGCCGGGGTCCGCCATACCGACGAGCGCAAGTCCAACCTCTTTCAGCACTACAACCAGATCGTCCTGCCGTACCCGAAGGGAATCAGCGCGGCCCGCTTCGACTATAATGGCAGCGTGGATTTTCAGGCCACCCGCGACTTGTTGTTCTACGGTTCCGTGGCGACCGGGTTCCGCTCGCCCGGGTTCAACCCGCGCCCCTCCACGGTCGGCCAGCTCGTGGAGGTTCCAGGCGAGCAGGGTATCAACTACGAACTCGGCGCAAAGATGGAGATGCTCGATCACCGGCTGCGTGTAAACACCGCGGTGTTCTACATGAATTATCAAAAGCACCTCAATCTGGTGCTCGCATCCCAGTGCAATCTCGCGTCCGATCCAGACGCGGGGAGGCCTTACCTGTTGAATGGCGCTCTGTGTCCGCCAGGGACGCCTCTCCAGGGCACTCGCGGTATCTCCCCATGGTTCGTGTACACGGCGGTTCCCGCCGTCATACGCGGGCTCGAGATCCAGGTGAGCGCGAACCCGATCGACCGGCTCGCTCTCAACTACTCGGTTGGATTCAACCGTCTGCGCAACAAGATCTCCAATCCTGCGGATCCCTCCTATGTGGACCCTTCCGTGAAGCAACAGCCGGAATTGAGCATGAGCGGGGGAGCCCAGTACGGCATCGCGCTCGGTTCGGCCGGCACGCTCACACCCCGGCTCGACTGGTTCTATCAGTCGTATCAGACCAACGGTCCGCTGCGTCTGCCGCAGCTCCGGCCCGACTGGATCGTCCCCGGCTACAGCCTGTTCAATGCTCGGATGACATACAGCCCCCGGGACGCGAAATGGGAGCTCTCCTTCGCGGGCACGAATATCTTCAACAAGTTCTACTGGCAGCAGCTGGGCGCGGCAACCGTAGTCAATCCCTCAGGCAGCGGTTACGTGCCGGCATCCGCCCGTGTCGGCACGCCGGGCATGCCGCGGGAATGGATGGTTACGTTCAAGAAGGATTTCTAAGGAGAATCGTCATGACAGTGGATTTCAGGGGTCATCCGATGTTTCCACCGGGCTTCAACAGCCCGACCCGGTTCGAGGCCGACGTGTACGACTGCGAGGTCTGGGGAAAGGTGCCGACCGACATCGAAGGCACGTTCTACCGGATGCAATGCGATTTCGAGTACCGGCCGCCGGCTAACGAATGGATGACCGGATTCAACGGCGACGGGCATATCAGCCGCCTCCGGTTTGCGAACGGCTCCGTGGACTACAAGGGCCGCTACGTCAAGACCGCGCGTCTCATGGCAGAGCGACAGGCGCGCCGGCGCCTGTACGGCGTCTACCGGAACCGCTTCACGGATGATCCGAGTGTCGCGGACCTCAATCGGTCCGCCGCGAACACGCACATATATTGGCACGGTGGCAAGTTGTTCGCGTTGAAGGAAGATTCACTTCCCTACAGCGTGGATCCGCACACCCTTGAAACGCTGGGCGTCTGGGACTTCAATGGCAAGTACACCGCGAAGACCATGTCCGCCCATCCGAAGATCGACCCCCTCACGGGAGAGATGATCGCCTACGGCTACCAGGCGAAGGGCGATCTGTCGAAGGACATCGCGGTCTACACGATGAATCCGCAGGGTGAGGTCGTGAAGGAGGTCTGGCTTACGTCGCCGTATCTCGGGATCATTCACGACATCGCAATCACGCAGAAACATGTGCTGATTCCAGTGATCGCGCGCACGACGAGCCTCGAGCGGCTGAAAAGAGGCGAGCCGATGTGGGAGTGGGATGGGAGCCTCCCGACCATGATCGGTGTTCTGCCGCGCGACGGTGCGGCAAAAGACGTGCGCTGGTACAAGGGGCCCGCGCGCAACACCCTGCATTTCCTGAATGCGACCGACCGTGGCAGCAAGATCACCATGGAGTTGCCCACCTCGAGCGGCGAGCGCGATCCGTCCCAGATCCGGCGCTGGACTTTCGACCTCAAATCCAGGAAGGACACTTTCGACGAGGAGGTCGTCTCGAGGACACCGGGGTTCCTGCCGCGGATGGATGATCGTTTTCTGTCGCTCGATTATCGCTACGCCTTCCTCAGCAGCCGCGACCCGAGCAAACCTGCGGACACACAGCGTGCGCCGGCATTGAGTCGAATGGGTCCTTTCATGTCGAACGTCTTGCAACGCCTCGACGTAAGGACTGGAGAGATCAAGCAGTGTCCCGTCGAGCCCGTGGTGAGCTTGCAGGAAAGCTGCTTCGTGCCGCGCAAGAACGCCAAGGGGGAGGGCGACGGTTACGTGATGGCGATCGCGAGCAATTACGAGTCGGCTACCTCTGATCTCATTATCGCGGACGCGCAGAGGCTCGAGGAAGGCGTGATCGCGACGGTGAAGTTACCCTTCAGACTTCGGAGCGGCACACACACGAACTGGTTTCCTCAGTCCGCTCTACCACCCATCAAGGACCCACTCGTATGACCTCGAAGTCAGACGCGATTGTCCACTGTCCGAGTCAGACGCTCGACCGTCGGACATTCCTAAGCCACGCAGGCATCGCCGCAGGTGCTCTGATCGTGAGCGGGGTCGCGCCGCTGTCGTCCGAGCAAACCTCGCAGAAGGCCCATAGCTCTACCGCTGCTGCGCCCGCATTGCCGAGCGCAGCCGTCGACTCCAGCGAACTGTGGCATGTCGATGACATGTGGGGACATTGGCCGCGGTACGCGCATCCGATTCCCCACGCATGTGTGCAGGCTGACGTGGCGTCCTGGGAGAAGGCCCCTCTCATCGATCGATTGTGGGTGAGCTAGCTTCTTTCGCCGAACGACAGGGAGGGGGACTCATGCGACGCAAATTCGCGGCGGCGGCGTTTGCCACCATCACTGCGGTAATTTGTTCGATGGAAGCGCCTCGGGCGCGCGCGGCGACCGCCGCTGCCGATCTGCAGCCGCGCCTCGATCGGCTGGAGGCCGGGATCGCTGCCGGCGAGGACATCCTCGCGATCAAGAAGCTGCAGCGCGCTTACGGCTATTACCTCGATAAGGGAATGTGGGAAGACCTGTCTGTTCTCTTCACGGACGACGCTGTTGCCAACTATCCGGCCGGGGTATTTGTCGGCCGAGCGAGCATACGCAAACACCTCTACATGAATGTCGGCGCCGTCAAGGTGGGCGAGCTTGGGTTGGGACGGGGCCGGCTATACAACCACATGAATGTTCAGCCGGTGGTTCACCTCGAGCCGGGAGGCCACTCGGCGCAGGGCCGGTGGCGCGCGTTGGCGATGATCGGCAGCTATGGCGGCAACGCGATGTGGGCCGAGGGCATTTACGAGATCACCTACCTGAAGGATCACGGTGTCTGGAAGATCCACACTCTCGATTACTACTCGGGCTTCGGAGCTCCATATCAGACCGGATGGATTGCTCCGGAAACGCCGCGGCCCGCGGGTAGCGCCGGTCGGCGAGCGCTCCCGTATCCGCCGGATCGCGAACGGAAGATGGAATGTGACGGATTTCCGGCGGCTTGCATAGCGCCGTTCCATTACGGCAATCCGGGTACGACTGCGTCTGCAAGCGCGTGGACAACTCCGTCTTCATACGACAGCGGCGGCGCCCGGCGTAGCGATACCCGTACGCGGCTTGCAGATCTCGCCCGCCGCGCGACGCTCCTGCAGGACGAACAGTCGATCGAAAACCTGCAACGCATTTACGGCTACTACGTCGATCGCGCGATGTGGGATCAGGTCGCCGACCTGTTCGCCGCCGACGGGACGATCGAGATCGGCTTGGCCGGCGTGTACGCCGGTAAGCCACGGGTGCGCCAGTTTCTCGATCTCCTGGGCCCCGAGGGTTTGAGCGCCGGCCGGTTGAGCGACCACATTCAGTTGCAGACGCTCGTCGACGTAGCGCCCGACGGTACGACGGCGTATTGCCGCAGCCGGGAGCTGGCGATGACCGGCGAGTATCAGAAGCAGGGCGCCTGGAGCGAAGGTGTGTACGAAAACACCTACGTGAAGGACCATGGCCTCTGGAAGTTCAAGTCACTGCATTTCTATCCGACCGTCAGCACCGATTACGACCAGGGCTGGGCGAAGAATGCTCAAGCGGCTCCGGGGCCCAGCACCGCGCTGCCGCCCGACCGGCCGCCGACGGAAAGCTACGGGGTCTACCCGGAGCCCTATGTGCCGCCGTATCACTATCGCAATCCGGTTACTGGCGAGGCGCCTCACTATCCCACAGTGGGAGGACCCGACAAACTGCATGCGGCTGCCGCACTCATGCCCGCGCGCAAGGCGACCACGGCGGCGCTCCGGGCCGCCGACATCGAGCCGGAACTCGCTCGGAGCGAGCTGCAGGTGGAGCGTGTGAAAAGTTATGCCGAGCTGGAAAATCTCGAGAGCGCTTACGGCTATTACCTGGACAAGAATCTGTGGAACGACCTCGCCGACCTGTTTGCGCGCAATGGCTCGCTGGAGCTGGCACAGCGCGGCGTCTATCAGGGCCGGGACCACGTGCGCGCCTTTCTCCTGAAAGTCTTCGGCCGAGGACAGGAAGGGCCGGTCGCGGGACGACTCGGCAACCACCTGCAACTGCAGCCGGTCATCGATGTTGCCGCCGATGGGCAGAGCGCGAAAATCCGGGTACGGTTACTGCAGCAGATGAGCTTTGGCCCGCGCGCATCGATTGGCGCGGGGGTGTACGAGAATGAAGCGGTCAAGGAGGACGGCGTGTGGCGCTTCAAGTCGGTCCATACCTATAACACGCTCACGGCAGGCTATGACGGCGGGTGGGCGAGAAGCGCAAGTCGCGCCATGCCGGGCCCGAGTGTGGAAATGCCGCCGGATGCTCCGCCGACGATGGTGTTCGCGATGTTTCCCGCCGTCTACAACGTCCCGTTCCACTATCCAAACCCAGTTACGGGTCGCACGGACGTTCCGCTGGTCGCGGCGTCAGCTGACGCGGGGGTAACAGCAGCACTGGCGACGAATGACGCCGGTAAAGGCGGCATGCCGCCCGGAATCGCCGCAGCCCTGCGCGAAATCGGACCGAAGGTCGAGGGCCCGCGAACGGCTGTGCTGTATGCGCCTTTGCAGTCCACGGAGCCCTATCAGGGCATTACGCTCGTCCGGGATATTGCTTATGGGCCCGACGAACGGCAGGTGCTCGACGTATTTTCATCCGCCGATCAACCCCGTCCCGCTGTCCCCCGGGCCGTCGTGGTATTCATCTACGGCGGCGGTTTCAGCCGCGGCTCGAAGCACACACCGGGCTCGCCATTTTACGACAACGTGGCGCTGTGGGCGGCAAAGCACGGATTGCTCGGGGTCAACAGCAACTATCGCCTGGCGCCCCAGTATCGATGGCCGGCAGGAATCGAGGATTTGAGTCTGCTGATCGCCTGGCTCGAGGGGCACGTTGCCGACTACGGCGGCGACCCCGGACGGATTTTCCTGTGGGGTCATTCCTCCGGCGCGGCTCACGTAGCCGACTATATTGCCCACCAGGTGAACGCCGGCAACGACGCCGGCATTGCCGGTGCGATCCTGACTTCCGGTTTTTACGAGCTCGGGGGTAAGGTATCGGTGTGGAAGGATTACTACGGTGAGGACGTCTCGCAGTATCCAGCGCGTTCGTCGTTACCAGGGCTGCTGAAAACAGCGACGCCATTATTCGTGACTTACGCTGAGCTGGATCCGGATATGTTCCAGTCCGAGGCACAACGGCTGATCGAGGCACGCGCGCAAAGCGGCAGGCCGGTGCGCAGCCTGCGGCTGGCCGGGCATTCTCATCTTTCGGAAACCTATGCCGTCGGCACCGCGGATGAGTCACTCTCGGCGCCGGTGTTGGATTTCATCCGCAGCGGGGCGCGCAGCGCCGGGAAGGACAGCCGGTGAGGAAAAGTACGAGGAAGTGTGCGCGCGTGAGAATCACGCTTGGCGCAGTGCTCGCATTGGCGGCTGCGGTCGCAGACGCTCAACAGGCACCGCGGCCCGGCCTGACGCAGGAGCGGATCGACGAGCTTTCACACAAGCACGACGGCTACTACGGCGCGCTGGCACCACAAAATCTCGCGAAGCGGCGTCCAAAGCCCGGATTCAATCTCACGGGGACCTGGTTCATCGACCTGCGCCGGGCGTTCGCCGACTTCATGTACGGGCCGCCGTATCCGCAGTTCTATGAGGCCGGGCAGACGGCCCTGAAAGAGGCCGCGGAAGCACGCAAGGCCGGCCATCCGTACCGCGACAGCATCGGCCAATGCTATCCGGCGGGCATGCCGATGATCATGACGCGCGTCTGGCCGATCAGCATGGTGCAGATGCCGACGGTCATCTACATGATGTTCGGCTTCACCAACAGCCTGCGGATCATCTACCTCGACGGGCGTCCCCACACCGATCCGGACATTGCGATTTCAACTTACAATGGCGAGTCCATCGGCCATTGGGAGGGGAGCACCCTCGTCGTGCACAGTAAGTACTTCGAGCCCAATCAGCATTGGATCGACATGGGACTGCCCATCAGCGACCAGCTGGAGATGGTGGAGCGGATGCGACTGCTCGACCGGGGCACCACGCTCGAGGTCGAGACCATCATGACGGACCCCAAGAACTGGAAGGGCGAGTGGCACAGCACGCATCGCTGGACGCGGATGGACTACAGCGATATCCCGGAAGTGGAGTGTCTGCCCAATCTCAACGAGCACCTGCCCAGCACGCAGCCGTCGGGACCCTAAGGACAAGTAGCGGCGCGGACGCGCCCAGGCGCACCAATCAATCATGAGGAACTCCATGCGAATCGGATCCAGGGGCTGTTTCGCCGCGGTGGGGCTGGCCGTCGCGGGGTTGGCGGTCGCGACCGCGGCGTACGCGCATCACTCGTTCGCGATGTTCGATCAGAGCAAACAGCTTTCCTTGAAAGGAACCGTGCGCGAGTTTCAGTGGACCAATCCGCACGCGTGGATCCACCTCGACGTGCCGGGCACCGACGGCACCAAGGAGACGTGGCAAGTGGAGCTCAACAGCCCGAACAATCTCAAGCGCCAGGGTTGGAAAGCCACCAGCGTCAAGGCAGGAGACCAGGTGATCCTGGTGCTCAATCCGCTCAAGGACGGGTCCAAGGGCGGTCTGTTCGTCTCCGTGACGCTGCCCGACGGCTCGGTCCTCGGCGACCCGACGCGCGCCCGGGGCGGTCCGATCAACGTGCCGGTGGCGCACTGAGCACGGCGAGCGGCGTGTAAACGACTCCAGGAGTGATTCAGATGAGATTCGTGTTCGTTGCAATGCTGACCGCCGCTCTGCTGGGGCTGTCGACGCCGGGTTACGTTCATCATTCAGGGGCGATGTTCGATCGCACGAAGGAAGCGAAGATCACGGGCACCGTCTCGGAGTTCGTGTGGACGAACCCCCATGCGTCATTCAAGGTGGACGTGCTGGGTGCGGACGGCAAGGCCGAGACGTGGTCGATCGAGATGAATGGTCCCAACAATCTCGTTCGCGCCGGGTGGAAGCGGACTACCATCAAGCCCGGCGACAAGGTGACGGTCACGATCAATCCACTGCGCGACGGCCGGCCCGGCGGCTGGTATCTCGCGATCACGCTGGCGGATGGCAAGACTCTCGGGAGCGCCGGCGACCCGGGCACGAGCGGTGAGCAGGCGCCCGCCGCCGATCACGGCTGAGCGCGCGCGAGGGGGGATTCATGAATATCCGGGTTGTGTTGTTTACAGCGGCGTGCGGCGCCCTGTGCGGGGGTATGAGCCCGGTCTCGTGGGCGCAGGGTGCGCCTGAAGGCGCCGCGCAGAGCGCGCCGAAGACCTCACCTGCTGCGTCACAGCCGGCCGCCTCAACGTCTGGCGCCGCCTATCCGAAAGGGCATTACGCGTCGCTCGACGTATTGCCGGACTGGGGCGGCGTGTGGGTGTTGAATCGTCCGGGTAAGGATGCGCCGGCACCCGAACAGCCCTCTCCGAAAGGGAAGTACCTCGCGGGCTACGATGCCTGGCGTCGTGAAGTGAAAGCCAAGGACGGTGAGGTGCCACACGAAGGCTCCTACTGCACGCCGCCGGGAATGCCCGGAATCATGGGCGTTGGCCAGTATCCGATGGAATTCCTGTTCACGCCCGGAAGGGTGACCACGCATCACGAAGCCTGGATGCAATGGCGGAACATCTACACGGACGGCCGCGGCCACCCCGATGATCTCGACCCGACTTTCGAAGGTCATTCCATTGGCCATTGGGAGCACGGCACGCTCATCGTCGACACGGTCGGCATCAAAGACAGCGTCGCGCTCGCCATGGGCATGAAGCATAGCGACCAGCTGCGCATCGGCGAGCGAATTCACCTCGCCCAGGGTGACCCCGACACACTCGTCGTGGAAATGACGGTTGCAGACCCGGCGGCGCTGACGAAACCCTGGATCCATACCCTGACTTACAAGCGGTCCCGTGACTGGGAACTGCTCGAATTCGTCTGCGCGGAGAACGACCGCAATCCGGTCGACGCCAGCGGCAAGACCGGATTCAAGACTCAATGAGGGCGGCGCTGCGCACGCTAGACGAACGCGAGGCCGCGAAGGGACGATGATGCAGAACTTCAGCGACTGGCTCGCCGCAACCGCCCTGAGCCACCTCTTCGCCGGGCTGACCTGGTTCGTGCCGGTGGTGCAAACAGTGCACATCCTCAGTATCGCCGTGGTCGTGACGACCCTGGGGATGCTCGACTTCCGGCTGCTGCGACTGAGCCGCCGCGGTCCGCCGCTGAGCACCATGGCCGGGAATTTCATTCCGTGGACGTGGCGCGCATTGGGTGTGCTGCTGGTGAGCGGCATTCTGCTGATCATCACCGAGCCCGCACGCGAGCTGATGAACGGCGCCTTCCGGTTGAAAATGCTGCTGGTCCTGCTGCTGGTGCTGCTGACTTTCACCTGTCAGAAGGCGACGGCCGCGGACCCCGACTACTGGAGCGCTTCGCCGGGCCGGCGCCGCCTGGGAGGGGTACTGGGCGCCGCGAGCCTCGTCCTTTGCGTAAGCATCGTCGCCGCCGGGCGTCTGATCGCTTACTTGTGAGCCGAGACGTATGACGCTGCTGGCAATGATGACCTGGCTGGAACATCGGCCGTTCGCGATCAGCATCGCGGAGTCGACCTGGCTGTTTCCCATTATCGAAACCGTACACGTGCTCGCACTGACCATCGTCGTGGGCTCGGTCGCGATGATGGACCTGCGCCTGCTCGGAGTGGGCAGGAACGACCGTGCCGCATCCGAAGTGATCGCGAGCACGCTGCCGTGGGCCTGGAGCTCGTTCGTGGTCGCGGTTACCGCGGGATCGCTGTTGTTCAGCTCGAAGGCGGCCACGTACTACGTGAACCTGCCGTTCCGGATCAAAGTTGCCTGTCTCGCGCTCGCCGGTGTGAACATGCTCATCTTTCATCTGGTCACCGCGCGTGGCATGGCCGCATGGGACCGGGGTACTCCACCGCCCGCCGCGAGACGCGCCGCCGCGCTCTCTTTGACGTTGTGGATCGTCATCGTCGCGACCGGACGCTGGATCGGTTTCACCTGAGGCAAACATGAAAACGAAATATCACGCCCTGCGTGGCGTTCTGTCTGGCCTCGCCCTGGCTCTTTGCGTGACACACCTGCCGCCCGCGCAGGCCGCCGATTCGCATCCCGACTTCACCGGCATCTGGACGTGGGACACGGAAATCAACAAGGGCGCCGGACGGCTGAACATGGTGTGGCCCGCGGAGCCGCCCCTGACGAAGGAGGGGAAAGACAAGGTCGCGGCCTTCAAAGCCCTCGTCGCTCCCACGGGCGAAAGTACGAGCGGATTTTGTCTGGGCTCGGGCATGCCGAGCTCCACTCTGCAATCCGGTGGCTACCCCATGGAGATCATCCAGCGTCCCGAGCAGCTCACCATTATTCATGAGGCACACACCGAGGTGCGGCGGATCTTCATAGATCAGCCCCGGGTTGCTGAAAGCGACTTGTTTCCCACTCGCAATGGCTACTCGACCGGGCACTGGGAGGGCGACACGCTGGTCGTCGAGACCAGCGACCTGCAGGAGTCGGTGGATCAGACCGCGGCCCATAGCGATGTGGCGCATATCGTGGAACGGTTTCATCTCGCGCCGGACGCCAAGGGACGCAAGTTTCTGGCGGATGAGCTGACACTTACCGATCCGCGGTTCTACACCGAACCGGTCACGGTTACGAAGACCTGGGTGGCGGGCAAACAGGGCAGCCGCATGCTCGATTACGACTGCAACGAGCCGCTCTGGGAAGATCACCTGGAGCAACTCGCGAAGCGGGCGGCGGGGAAGAAGTTGCCCGGCGCGCCCAAAGGGGCGTCGCAAAAGTAACCCAACGCAACATCGTACTCATTCAATCACCGGTTCGAAAGGAACGGCCCATGAAAAGACTCTGGCTGGCCCTGCCTGCAAGCTTGGCTGTACTGGCGGTCCTGCCCGCCGCGGCGCACCACTCAGCCGCCCAATACGACTTCAAGACCCCCGTCGTCATGAAGGGCACCGTGAAGGAGATTCGCGTGTCGAATCCGCACATGCGGCTCGTTCTGCACGTCACCGACGCCAAGGGCGGCCGGGATCTCGAGCTCGAAGGCCATAGCCTCAATAACATCTACCGGCGCGGCTGGCGCAAGGACATGGTCAAGGCCGGTGACCCGCTCACGGTCACGGTTGCGCCGCGCAAGGACGGCGCCGCCGGCGGTTATGTCGTCGGCGTGAAGACCGTGGACGGGCACGAATTCTAGTTGCGCGCACGCATCTTTTCCGTATTGCCACAAGTACCTTGACAGCCATCTGGATGACATTTATCGCCAACTGACTAACTCTGCGGGTGTCAAGAAATCATAATTTGTCTAAAAAAACAGACTTGCACACCGCCCGAACATCGTAATCGATCCCTGAGGGGGGACCAGAGATGCCTGAGTTACGTCCTGCAATCGACGCCGCCGTGCGCGCGGCCGTCAGCAATTCGAACCGCTCCACGCCTCAAGCGCCGAAATACCTGTCGTTGGCCCTGTGGGCCGCGGCCCTGGTGCTCGGCCTGGGTAGCACCGCCCAGGCGCAGAAGCCTGCTGACGAGGCCGCGCAAGGGGGCGGCACGAAGCCGACTATCGAGGAGATCACCGTCACGGGCTCGCGCATCAAGCGCTCAAATGATTTCGACCCTGCGACTCCCACCACCGTGGTGGACAGCAATTATCTCGAGAATCTCGGCATCACCAACGTGGGCGGCGCCCTTACGCAGATGCCGTCGAACATTTCGACGTTCTCGCCGGCCACCACCGGCAACTCGAGCTTTTTCGCCGGGTCGATCATCCCCAACCTGCGCGGGCTGAATCCCTTCTTCGGCAGCCGCACGCTGGCGCTGGTCGACGGTAAACGCTTCGTCCCGACCAACCAGGGCGACGGACTCGACCTGAACTTCATCCCGTCGGTCCTCATCGATCACATGGATGTCGTGACGGGCGGCGCATCCGCCGCTTACGGCTCGGGCGCCGTCGCGGGCGTCACCAATTTCGTGATGAACCGCAAGCTGGAGGGCGGCAAGATCGAGGTCGATTATGGTGAGACCCAGCACCAGGACGCCAGGGACAAACACGTCGGGGCCGCCTATGGCATGAGCCTGCTCGACGGCAAGGGCCACTTCGTGCTCGGCGGGGAATGGGAGGATTCCGGGACTGCCAGCTGCCTCAGCCGCGACTGGTGTCGCAACGCCGCCGGCTTCTATCCGATCAAGCCCGGCAGTTACGTCCTGGGCAGCAATCTGCGCAGCACACAAGCCAGCACCAGTGGCGTGTTCTTCAACTTTAATCCGACCGCGACCACCACATCGCAGTCGAATGCCGCCGGTAACGGCCTGATGCCGTACAACATCGGGCTGCAACCGTACAGCGCCGGCTCACCTTTCAATAATTTCCCGGGCGGCGACGGTCCGTCCATCTATCAGCATACGAATCTGACGGCACCCGTGAAGCGTGAGGTCGTGACCGGCATGTTCACGGTTGCGCTCACCGACAAAGTCAACATGAAGCTCGACGCCTCGTGGGGCCAGGTCAAGACGATCAACTACACGGCGGCTGTGACCGCGAACTTCATATCGATTGCACCGGACAACGCCTACGTGCAGCAAAACCCGGCGCTCGCGGCCGCCATAGCTCCGGTCGGACCCACTTTCCTCGACAAGCTCTGGGACTCCCAGGTCAATTCCCAGACGAATGTCGAAACGACGGTCCGGCGCGCCGCACTGTCCTTCGACGGGCAATTCGGCGAGTCTTCCTGGACGTGGGACGGCTACTACGAATACGGGCACACCTACCGGACCCAGGTCGTGCAGGACAACCTGCATCTGAACGAAGCGACGCTTGCCCTGGACAGCGTGCTCGTCAACGGGGTGCCGACGTGCCGCTCGCTGGCGCCAGGCGGAAGGTTGCCGTTTGGATATACGGCGGATCCGACGCTCGCCAACGGGTGCGTGCCGCTCAATCCGTTCGGCACCGGGCCACTCTCGGCTGCCGCAAAAGCCTACGCCTTCGGCAATCTGGTAGAGAATCTGACGTATACGCAGAACGTGGTCGCCCTCAACACGACGGGCAACCTGTTCGACGGAGTCGGCTTCGGCGCGGGACCGGTATCCGGTGCCGTGGGTGTCGAATATCGCACGGAGAAGGGCGAGAACATCGACAATCCCGGCGTGCCGAGCAACGTCGCCAGCGACTATCTCATCCAATACGGCGCCTCGTTCTCGGGCAAGGTCAACGTCACGGAAGGGTATGTCGAAACCAACATACCAGTCTTCAAGAACCTGCCGGGCGCCGACCGCCTGGAGTTCGACGCGGCCCTGCGCGAGTCCCGCTATGACAACCAGGGCCTGGCCGGCACCGACGGGACCGAGGCCAAGCACAACATGACGACCTGGAAGCTCACCGGCATCTGGGATCCGGTGAGCTGGCTGCGCTTTCGTGGCAGCAAGTCGCGCGACAGCCGGGCGGCCAATTTCCGCGAGCTCTACTACGAGCAGCTCATCGGCGCCGGCGGCCTGTTCGGCTATTGCGATCCGCCCACCTCGTCGCGAACGCAGCCCTGCAACTGGACTCTGAAGGGCAATACCGCCCTGCGGCCGGAAAGCTCCGATACGACCACCATCGGTGTCGTGCTGACACCGAAGGAGCTGCTCCCGGGCTTCCAGTTCGCCGCCGATTACTTCCGGATCAACATCAAGGATGCGATTCAGCAGGCGAACGTGACCTCGGTGCTGACGGGATGCCGGCAGCAGCATATAGCCGCCGACTGCGCCTTGTTGACCCCGGCCGTACCGGGCGACTATACGATCGTCAAGGCCCTGACCGCACTGGCCAGCAACGGCAGCGGTTACCTGTTCAAGGGCATCGATTTCACGACCAGCTACCTGTTCGACATGGGCGGCGGCCGCAACCTCGATGTGCGTCTGCTGGCGACGCGGATGATCGATCAGCTCTACCAGCCCGTGCCGGGCGGCCCTTTCGTGAATGTCGTGGGACAGACGGGCACGGGAAACTCGTTCCTGGCTGACTTCCAGCCGACGTCGAAGTGGGTCGGTAACCTCACAGCAACCTACTCGCAGGGCCCCGTGGCCGTCACGGGACAGGTGCGCTATGTGTCCGCCGGCACCATGAACTATAACGGCTATCCGCCTGGCGCGACCTTGCCGACTCCCCCTGCCACGGGTTACACGCTGGCTACCAACAGCGTGCCCAGCTACGAGGTGTTCAACCTCGCCGGCTCGTATCGGTTCTCCAACATGGGAAGCGGCAGCCTGCAACTGTTCGGCGCAGTCAATAACCTGTTCGACAAGGCTCCGCCGGTCGCGGCGGGCGTAGGGGGTTTCGGCGCCAGCAACAACTTCGGCGGCACCAATGCGACGTTCTTCGACACGCTCGGCAGGACGTTCAAGCTCGGAGTGCGCATGACGTTCTGATGTGGATGGCTGCGGGCCGGCTGGCGCTTCGAGCCGGCCGGCCGGCTCGCCGCCGCTCTTGCCGTGCGTGCGATTACCGCCCGGTCCCAGCGGCGGGCCGCCAACGTAATTAAATATAACAACGTATTCATTTAGAGAGCATTCGAAACAAATCTTAATAAAGGCACGTTCCGCGGCGCCCCTGCCGGCGACGGTCGCGCAAAAACACGGCATTTGAGCCAGTTTTCAGCACGCGCACTGCTCCTCGGGAGCGGCGGATTGCCGTTGCGCGCGCGCATCTTTTCCGCTTTGCCATAAGTACCTTTACCGCGGTACGGCTGATTTCAGGACGCCGAGCATCGAAACTTGCACGGTTCACCACCGTAACTTCGATGCAACAAAGCCCTGCTTGAACGAATTTCTGCTGACGCGAGCGTTCTTCCAGGGAAGGGGGCCTTAGATGACCGTGCTTCGTCCTGCAATTGACGCTGCCGTGCGCGCAGCCGTCGGAAATTCGAATCGCTCCGCGCAACCAGCGCCGAAATACCTGTCGCGGAGCCTGTGGGCCGCAGCCCTCGTGCTCGGCTTGGGCAGCACCGCCCAGGCGCAAAAGCCGGCGGACGAGACCCCGGCCGCCAGCGGCGCCGGCTCGCAGCTCGAGGTCGAGGAGATCACCGTCACGGGCTCGCGCATCAAGCGCGCCAATGATTTCGCGTCGGCGAACCCGACCACCGTGATCGACCAGAGCTACCTCAATAATCTGGCCATCACCAATATGGGTGCTGCGCTCACGCAGTTGCCGGCGAACATCTCGACGTTCTCGCCGGCCACCACCGGTAACTCGAGCTTCTTCGCGGGCTCCATCATTCCGAACCTGCGCGGCCTGAATCCCTACTTCGGCAGCCGCACCCTGGGAATGGTCGACTCGCAACGCTTCGTGCCGACGAACCAGGGCGACGGTCTCGACCTGAACTTCATCCCGTCGATCCTCGTCGATCACATGGACACCGTCACGGGCGGTGCCTCGGCGGCATACGGCTCGGGCGCCATCGCGGGCGTCGTCAACTTCATCATGAATCGCAAGCTCGAGGGCGGTAAGGTCGATGTGAACTACGGGGAGTCCGAGTTGAAGGACGCCCAGGACAAGCACCTCGGCGTCGCCTACGGCATGAGCCTGTTCGGCGGCAGGGGTCATCTCGTATTGGGCGGGGAGTTCGAGGACACAGGCAACGCGCACTGTACGACTCGCAGCTGGTGCCGTGAGGGCAACGGCTTCTTCGCCACGGGCACGACCAGCTACAATCTCGCCACCGGGCTGCGCGCCAACCAGGCCAGCACCACCGGAGTGTTTTATAACAAGAACTCGCCGACGACCTATGAGGCGAATTCCGCCGGCAATGGCCTCCTGGGCTGGAACAGCGGCGTAGTGCCGGCTCCCGCGGCCCAGTCGGCCGCCACGATCGGCGGCGACGGCCGCTCGCCCAACCAGTTCACGAACCTGATCGCGCCGGTCAACCGCGATGTCATCGAAGAGTTGTTCACTCTGGCCCTGACCGACAAGATCAACATGAAGCTCGACGGATCTTACGGCAAGGTCGAGACGACCAACTACACGGCGGCCGGCGCTTCCACGGCCGTGCACATCAGCCCGGACAACGCTTATTTGCAGCTCTACCCCGCGTTGCAGCCCGCGGTGGGCCCGACTGGAGCGACGCTCAACAAGTACTGGGATGATCAGGTCAACTCCCTCACTACGACGAACACGACCGTGAAGCGCGCCGTGATCGATTTCAATGGGCAGTTCGGCAGCTCCTCGTGGACGTGGGACGGCTATTACGAGTACGGCCATACCTATCGCACGCAGCTGGTGCAGGACAACCTCCACTTGCAGGAGATGCAGCTGGCCCTCGACAGCGTCATCGGACCCAACGGCGTGCCGGTGTGCCGCTCGACCGTTACCGGGACGGTTCCCCGGGGCAACAACCCGGCGCTGGCGGTCGGTTGCACGCCCATAGATCCGTTCGGCAATCAGCCGCTGTCGCCCGCGCAACGCGCCTACGGCTTCGGCAATCTCGTCGAGAATCTCACCTACACGCAGAACGTGGTTGCCGCGAACACGACGGGTAACCTGTTCGGCGGTATCGGAGCCGGCCCGTGGGCGGGCGCCGTGGGCGCCGAGTACCGCACCGAGAAGGGCAACAACGTCGACAACCCCGGCGTGCCGCTCGCCATCGCTACCGACTACCTCACGCAGTACGGCGCCTCGTTCGCCGGCAAAGTGGCGGTCACCGAAGGCTTCCTCGAGTTGAGCGCGCCGCTGCTGAAGGACAAGCCGTTTGCGAAGGAATTGGATGTCGATATCGCCGTCCGTGAGTCGAAGTACGACAACACGGGCCTGGCCGGAACCACCGGCGAAGAGGCGAAACACAACATGACGACATGGAAGATCCAGGGCAACTGGGCGCCGACCGACTGGTTCCGTTTCCGCGGCAGCCAGTCGCGCGACGGCCGCGCCGCCAACTTCCGTGAGCTCTACTACAAGCAGATCATCGGCGCCGGCGGTTTGTTCGGTTATTGCGGCCCGACCAACTCGTTCACCCAGCCGTGCCAGTGGACTCTGACCGGCAATACCCAGCTGCGGCCGGAAAAGTCCGACACGACCACCATCGGCTTCGTGGTCGAGCCCAAGGAGTGGCTGCCCGGCTTCCAGTTCGCGGCCGACTACTGGCGTATTCACATCACCGATGCGATTCTGCCGGCGAACCCGGCCTCGGTGTTGGCCGGCTGCCCGGCACCGCACACTGCGCCTGGTTGCGCGCTGCTGACGACGGCAACGCCGGGCGACTACAGCAACATCACAGGTCTGTCGGCGCTCGCGAGCAACGGTAGCGGCTACCTCTACAAAGGTATCGACTTCACGCTCGGCTACCTGTGGGACATCGGCGGCGGCCAGCGCCTCGACACCCACTTGCTGGCGACGTACATGATGGACCAGTTGTACCAGCCGAACCCCGGCAGTGCGTTCGTCAACGTCGTGGGTCAGGTGGGTCAGGGTAATTCGTTCCTGGCCGACTTCCAGTCGCAGGCGAAGTGGGCAGCCAATGCCACCAGCACCTACACCGTGGGGCCGTTCGACGTCACGGGACAGTTGCGCTTCTTCTCGGGCGGCGTGATGAACTACAACGGCTATCCGACCGGAGCGACGCTGCCGGGGGCGCCCGCCCCGGGGGTGGCGCCGCCCCCGGCGTTCAACGTCTCGTATAACCAGGTGCCGAGCTACTTCCTGTTCAATCTGAACGGCTCGTATCATCTGCCGTCCATGGGCGGACTCGAGGCTCAGCTGTATGGGTCGATCAACAATGTGTTCAACAAGCAGCCGCCCATTGCAGTCGGCGTCGGCAGGTTCGGTGCTACCAACGGCTTCGGTGGCACGAACGCGGCCTTTTACGACACGATTGGCCGAGCCTACAAAATCGGCGTCCGCATGACGTTCTAAAGGCACGAGGTTAGGGACCGCCCGGCGCAATCCCGGGCGGTCACGCTTACAGCGGCAAATGAAAAAGCCGGCCTGTCGTCAGGCCGGCGTTTTTTTTGGGTGGGCCTCGCGTGCCCTCAGGCGTCCGGAGCGAAGTGGCCCCACATGCTCTTGAACGCCAGGGTCACGAACTGCGTCGAATCGCCCCACTTGGCATCGAACTCCTGCGTCGGAGCCGCGGCGATGACCTCATCCGGCCCCATTCCCTTGCGCAACAACTTCTGCAGCCGGTCGAAGATCGTCGCGTACATGGCACGCTGCGCTTCGAGCTCGGCCTTCGTGAGCGTCGGCCCGTTGGCGGGCACGATGAGCGTGTGATCATCGGCCAGGGAGACGAGGGTTTTCAGGCCGTCGACGAGGCCGCCGATCCAGCCCCCCGTCCTGTAGTCGATGACCGGCCAGCCTTCGTTCGACACCACTCCGCCCGCCACGAGCACATTGGACTCGCGCAGAAAGGCAAAGATGTCACCGTCGGTATGCGCCTGCAGGAGGTAGCCGTACTCCACCTGCTCCCCGCCGAACGTCATTTTCTGCTCGGAATACAGGGTCTCGCTCGGGCGGGCTTTGGGCGGCAACGGGCCGTAGGTGCCCTGGCGTCCCGGCTCTTGCAGCGGGTATCCCAGCCACAATCGGGTGTTCTCATGGGCAACGATCTTGGCCCCGGCCTTGGCAAGGCGCTCGTTCGAGCCGGTCTGCTCGGGGTGCCAGTGCGTATTGACCAGAGTATGGACGCGCCGTGAGCTCGTCTCTTTGAGGACGGCCTTGACGAGGTCGCGGGAACGCTCTTCCAGCCCGCCGTCGAGCAGCAAAACGCCTTCGGGACCGTGCACGGCGACGCAATTCGCACCGGCTCCGGAGAGTACCACTAGGTGGTCGTTCAAGCGGTTCGGAGCGATCGCGGGGGCACGATCACGCGACAATGCTGGTCGAATAGCCAGCTGTGAGAAGGATAGCGCTGCGCTGGCGCACAGTGCGGTTTTGAGGAACTCGCGGCGGTCTGGAGTTTTTTGCATGCGAGGCACTGTAGCGCAGAATCCGGGACGGTACCTGGAGCTATCTTTGCTCCGTTGGAACACCTATTTTCACGTAGGCGCGGCTTAACGGGAGGAAGGCGGCGTTGCTATAAGCAGCCGATCCCTCCGTCGTACTTGTTGGGGGGCGTCTGTAACAGTGCGAGTTACACGCGAGGCGTAGATGAGACGTGGATTTTCGGGACCAGTTCTCCTCGCAGCGAGCGCTTGCTGCGTCACCGTATTGGCGTGGAGCGCCGACGCGCCGTCCAAGGCGCCACCTGGTCTGACCCCACCCGCTTCGGCCGCAACGCCTATTGCTCCTGCTCCGGCCCACGCGACTGCCAGCGGCGCCAGCGCGCTCGATTCGGGTACGCAGAAAGCGAGTCCTCCAACAACGGACGCAGCGGCCGCCGCCGTGCCGGATGCCGACCAGCACTGGGGCATGCTCAAACAGTATTGCAGCAAATGCCACAACGCCGAGGACTGGGCGGGTGGCGTCGCTTTCGACACGATGACTCCGAACGAGATTCCGGATCAGGCGCAGACCTGGGAGCACGCCGTACGCAAACTGCGCGGGCGGCTGATGCCGCCGCCAGGGAACCCGCAGCCCGACTCGGCCACTATTCACTCGTTCGTCTCCTGGATGGAAACGACCCTCGATCAGGCCGGGATGGCGCGGCCGGATCCGGGCCGGGTGGCCCTGCATAGACTCAACCGCAAGGAATACGCCAACGCTGTCTGGGATCTGCTGAACGTCAGGGTCGATCCCAACACCGTGCTCCCTCAGGACGACAAGAGCGATGGTTTCGACAACGTCGCGAACGTCCTGCAGGTGTCGCCTTCGTTTCTGGATCAATACCTGTCTGCGGCGCGCGCGGTAGCTGTGGACGCCATCGGGGAGCTTCCCGAACACCCATCCGGCATCCAGTACATCGTACCGAGGGGTGCTCCGCAGGAGTTCCACCTCGAGGGTCTGCCGCTAGGGACGCGTGGCGGAATGGTCGTCGAACACCAGTTTCCGGCCGACGGTGAGTACGAGCTCAACATCGGTAACCTCGCGGTGGCGCTCTGGGTGTACAACATGGAGTTCAAGAACACCCTCATCGCGACGCTCGACGGCAAGAAGTTCTGGCAGGCGGACATCGGTGGCGAAGCGGACATGAAGTCCATCGATCAGAAGCAGGATCCGGCGGTCGACGCCATCAATGCGCGGCTGAGGGGGATCAAGTTCAAGGCAACCGCTGGTCCGCATAAGGTCGCAGTCACCTTCCTGCACAGAACGTTCGCAGAATCCGACGACCGCCTGTATTCGCAGGTTGCAGGTGGCGGCCAGGACCGGATTCTGCGTCTCGGTAATTTCGAAGTGCGTGGGCCGTTCTCACCGACCGGCATCAGCGAGACTCCGAGCCGCAAGAAGATTTTCAGCTGCCATCCGACGGCGCCGGCCGAGGAAGAGCCGTGCGCGCAGAAGATCGTGGCGACCCTGGCACGCGCTGCCTTCCGGCGGCCGGTGACCGATGCGGATCAGAAGCTGCTCATGCAGTTCTACCGCAGCGGCCGACAGGATAAGGATTTCGACACCGGCATCCGCAAGGTCGTGACGGCAATACTCGCAAGTCCGTTCTTCCTTTACCGGGCCGAGCGCACGCCGGAGCTCGTCGCGACTGCCGCGAGTCCTGCAGCACCCGCCGCGGCGCCTGCCGCTCCCGCGAGCTACCGGATCACGGATCTCGAGCTTGCCTCGCGACTCTCGTTCTTCCTCTGGAGCACCGTGCCGGATGAGCAGCTGCTGAGCCTCGCCGGGGCCGGCAAGTTGCACGAGCCCGAGGTTCTCCAGGCCCAGGTGCATCGCATGCTGGCCGACCGGAAGTCGGATACGCTGGCGACGAACTTCGCCTTTCAATGGCTGGGCCTGGACCGGTTGGCTGAAATTCAACCCGATCCGAACCTCTTTCCGTACGCGGGCGACCCGCGTGAGGACTACCGTACGGAGATGAAGCTGTTCGTGGACAGCATCTTCCGCGAAGACCACGACGTGATGGATCTGCTGAACGCGAACTATACCTTCGTGAATGAGAGGCTCGCGCTTCTCTACGGCATCAACAATGTCCGTGGCGATCGCTTCCGCCGCGTGACACTGCAGGATTCCAACCGCTTCGGACTGTTGGGGAAGGGCGGCGTCCTGATGTCCACCGCTTATCCGAACCGTACGGCGCCGGTCCTGCGGGGCGCCTGGATTCTGGAGCGGATCAGCGGCACGCCGCCTTCGCCGCCACCGCCCGCTGTGCCTTCCCTGAAGGAAAACAAGACGGGTGAGACCGCGCACACCGTGCGTGAGCTGATGGCTCTTCACCGGGACAAGCCGGCGTGCTTCGCTTGTCACGGAGTGCTCGATCCGCTTGGCTTCGCGCTCGAGAACTACGACGCGGTCGGCGCCTGGCGCACGAAGGACCGCATCGCCGGCACGGCGATCGACGCATCCGGCGTGCTTCCGGACGGCACGAAAATCAGCGGCCCCGGCGATCTGCGCAAGGCGCTCTCAGCCAACCCCGGGCAGTTTGTCCAGACGCTGACCGAGAAGCTCATGACCTATGCGACGGGCCGCGCGGTCGACTATCACGACATGCCGACCATCCGGGCGATCGTGCGCGATAGTGCGAACGACAACTATCGGTTCTCATCGCTGGTGATGCATGTCATCGACAGCGACCAGTTCCAGAAGCGCACACCGCCGCAAGACGATGCGATCGCGCACAAGACGCGGACTGCCCAGCGGCAGTAGTGGGAGAAAGCAATGCATTTCATCACGAAGAAGCACCTGTCCCGCCGCACGGTCCTGCGGGGAATGGGCGTGTCGATCGCTCTGCCGCTCCTGGATGCGATGATTCCCGCCGCTACGGCTCTCGCCAACACCGCCGCCACGCCGCGCCCACGCATGGGCTTCATTTACTTCCCGCACGGCGCGATCATGAACCGCTGGGCGCCCGCGAAGACCGGTACCGACTACGAGATCACGCAGATTCTCAAGCCCCTGGAGCCGTTCAGGGAGCAGATGACGATCGTCAGCGGGCTGCGTAACAAGGCGGGTGAGAGTCCGGCCCCGCACGCGATCATTGCCGGGACGTGGTTGGGTTGCGTGGCACCGGCCGTCAGCCAGGCGCCGCACGCCGGCACTTCGGCCGATCAGATCGCCGCCCAGTACATTGGACAGGACACGACGCTTCCGTCGTTGGAGCTCGCGGGAGAGGACGGCGGCGGCGCATGTGATCCCGGTTACGGCTGTTCGTACTCCGGCACGATTGCGTTTCGCACGCCCACGCAGCCGCTGCCGATGGAACACAATCCGCGCAAAATCTTCTACCGGCTGTTCGGGCAGGGCGATACCGCCGAAGAGCGACATGCCATCGTCAACGAGACCGAAAGTGTTCTCGATCTCGCGAAGGGCAACGCCGCGGATCTGCAGCGGCAGCTGGGGCCGGCCGACCGCGCCATGCTGAGCGACTACCTGGACTCCGTGCGTGAGGTCGAGCGGCGCGTGCAGAAGCAGAAGGAGAAGGAGAGCACCGGTATCAAGCTTCCGAACGCTCCTGCTGGTATCAACCAGGACTTCGCCAAGCAGCTCGACACGATGTTCGAGATGATTGCGCTCGCTTACCAGTCCAACGTCACTCGGGTTACGACGTTCATGATGGCCAAGGAGGTCAGCATGCGGACGTACAACCAGATCGGCGTGCCGGATGCGTTTCATCCGCTGTCGCATCACCAGAACGACCCGGCGAAGCTGGAGCGTCTCGCGAAGATCCAGACGTACCACTCAGAGGCCTTCGCGCGCTTCGTCAAACGCCTGTCGACGACGCCGGATGGCGATGGATCGTTGCTGGATCATTCGATCCTGCTGTACGGCAGCAACATGAGCAACAGCGACATGCACAACAACGATCCGCTGCCCGCGGCAGTGCTCGGGCGCGGTTACGGGAAGATCAAGGGCGGGCAGCATCTGCATTATCCGCAGGACACGCCGCTGGCAAACCTGCTCCTGACGTTGCTGGTGCGCGCCGGTATCCCGGTGGAGAAGCACGGCAACAGCACGGGAATGCTCCTCGAGGTCTAAAGATGCGGGTTCGTAAGATGGCCGCCGCCATGCGCATGACCGCTACGATTTTCGTAGCCGCAATGTTGAGTTCCGGGATTGCCAGGGCAGCGGACTCGCTCGTCGATCTCGTGGAGGCGAAGAACCACGATGCCGCGGTGGCGCTGCTTGGGCAGGGGGCAGATGTTCGTGCGCGCAGCGCGGACGGGACGACTGCGCTTCATTGGGCGGTCTATAACGACGACGTGGATCTTGTCGAGCGTCTCATCCGCGCCAAGGCGGATGTTTCGGCCGCTAACGATTATGGCGCCACGCCGATGATGCAGGCGGCGACAGTGGCTGACCCGGTTGTCCTCAAGGCGTTGCTCAAGGCCGGCGCGGACGTGGAGTCGCCGAATGCCGAAGGCCAGACCGCTCTCATGGTCGTGGCACGCAGCGGCAACATCGACGCTGCGAAATTGCTCCTCAGTCATGGCGCGAAGGTCAATGCGAAAGAGCAGTGGGGCGGTCAGTCCGCGCTGATGTGGGCTGCCGCGCAGCACCAGCCGGAGATGGTGAAGCTGCTGATCGATCACGGCGCGAACGTCAACGACCGTGGTGCCGTTCGCGATTGGCAGCGACGCGTTACGGCGGAAGGGCGTCCCAAGAACATGAACCACGGCGGCTTCACGCCGCTTCTGTATGCGGCTCGCGAAGGGTGCATCGAGTGCGCGAAGTCTCTCCTCAAGGGCAAGGCGGAGATCAATCTGCCGGACCCTGACGGAACGACGCCTCTGATTCTCGCGCTGATGAACATGCGGTTCGATCTCGCGGCCTACCTCGTTTCGGCGGGGGCCGATGTGAACAAGTGGGACTTTTACGGCAACACGCCGTTGTATGTCGCGATCGACATGAACGACCTGCCCCGTGGCGGGCGCCCCGATCTGCCTTCCGTGGATAACACGACCGGCCTGCAGGTCGCGGAGATGCTCCTCAAGAAGGGCGCCAATGTGAACGCGCAGTTGAAGCTGCGGCCGCAATACCGCAACGGCGTGTTCGACCGCGGTGGCGATCAGATACTTTCGACAGGCGCAACCCCTCTGCTGCTTGCCGCGAAGATCGGCAACGCCGACGCGATCAAGCTGCTGCTGAGGTACAAGCCGCTGATCGACCTCCCGAACTCCACGGGTGTGACGCCTCTGATGGCTGCGGCCGGCATGGGACACAGCTTCAATCCCACTCGCGGCCGCTTCAAGACCGACGCGCAGGCCGCGGAGGCGGTGCGTCTTCTACAGGAAGCGGGTGCCACCATCAATGGTTCCAGCAAAGACGGCATGACTGCACTTCACAGTGCAGCAGAACATGGGTGGAACGACACTCTGAAGCTGCTCGTCGCGGACGGCGCGGATCTCCAGCCAAAGAACGGCAAAGGCCTCACACCCATCGATTACGCGGCCGGACGCCATGAACGCGCGTTCCTCGAACCC
Organism: Gammaproteobacteria bacterium; assembly: GCA_028293765.1. Taxonomy (GTDB): domain Bacteria; phylum Pseudomonadota; class Gammaproteobacteria; order Steroidobacterales; family Steroidobacteraceae; genus 13-2-20CM-66-19. The sequence goes on along the minus strand of JAQGOG010000058.1, from coordinate 376 downwards.
GAGCACGTGCGGCACGACGACACGATGGCCCTGTTGAAGGGCTACATCGTCGCCGCGACGGGCAAACCCCCAGTGGAGTTCGCCGGTACTCTCAATCGCTCGACGCGTGGCACGGGCGCCGCGGTCGCGAATTAATCAACGGGCGTCGTCAGGCCGACGCACGGTAGATGGCCGGCGGCTCGTGCACCATCAGTAAGGCATTCTGCTCCTCGGGAATGAGCACCGCGCCAGGAATCCCGGTGTCGAAAGTAGCCGCTTTATCCAGCGCGATACTCGAGGATGAAACACGTGCTCGTCATAAGCGAAAGCCAACAATACGTTTATATCGAGTAGATACATCACGGAAAGTCCTCGAGCATCCTGCGCACGTCTTCGC
>JAQGOG010000190.1 GCA_028293765.1 Gammaproteobacteria bacterium | reverse complement strand
TCGCGAGAGTTGCGGGTCTTCCGGGCGTGGGTTATGAAGAGTTACTGAAATTCCCCGGCGATGTGTCTGGGATCGCCTTCGACCTCGATGAGACCGAGATCGGCGTCATTCTGCTGGGCGATTACGGGCATCTGGAAGCCGGCGGCGAAGTCGAGCGCACGGGACGCGTCATGGATGTGATCGTCGGTGATGCCTTGCTGGGGCGCGTGGTGGATCCGCTGGGTCAGGCACTGGATGGAAAAGGACCTGTGGTCGGCGACCAGCGGGTGGCCATCGAACGGCCGGCGCCGCCGATCATGGCACGCGCTCCCGTCACCGAGCCTCTGCAGACCGGCCTCAAAGTCATTGATGCCTTGATCCCGATCGGTCGCGGCCAACGCGAGTTGATTCTCGGCGATCGCCAGACCGCCAAAACGGCCATAGCCCTCGACTCGATTATCAATCAGCGCGACCAGAATGTCGTGTGCGTCTATTGTGCCATCGGCCAACGCGCGTCCGGCGTTGCCAAGGTAGTTGCGACGTTGCGCGAGAAAGGTGCGATGGACTACACGGTCGTCATCGTTACGGCAGGCAACGACGCTGCCGGCCTGACATACATTGCACCGTATGCCGCGACCAGTATCGCGGAGCACTTCATGGATCAGGGGCGCGACGTCCTCATCGTGTACGACGACCTTACGAATCACGCGCGCGCTTACCGAGAGCTGTCGCTTCTCCTGCGCCGGCCGCCGGGTCGCGAAGCGTTTCCGGGCGATATCTTCTACATTCACTCGCGGCTGTTGGAGCGCGCTACGCACTTACATAAGGAGCAGGGCGGTGGCTCGCTCACCGCTTTGCCCATCATCGAGACCGATGCGCAAGACATTTCCGCTTATATTCCGACCAATCTCATTTCGATTACGGATGGGCAGATCTACCTTTCACCGTCGCTCTTCGAGTCAGGCGTACTGCCAGCAGTCGATGTAGGCAAGTCCGTATCGCGCGTGGGCGGTAAAGCGCAGCGGGCGGCCTACCGCCTGGTTGCGGGCGACCTCAAACTCGCCTATGCGCAGTTCGAGGAGCTCGAATCCTTTGCCCGGTTCGGTGCCCGGCTCGACGAGGATACGCGTATGACTATCGAGCACGGGCGGCGTATCCGTTCCTGTCTCAGGCAGCCCGAATTTGCTCCGGTGTCCGTGCCGGGGCAGATTGCTGTGCTGCTGGCCTTGGCAGCAAAACTCTTCGATCGGGTGCCGCTCGAGAAGATGACGGACGCTGAGCAGGTCCTGCGCGAAGCTGCTACGGACATTCCATCGCAGATCTGCGAGCGATTGAGGACGGAAAGGCAGCTGAGCGATGCGGATCGGGCAGCAATAGTGGACGTTGCCCGCAAGGCGCTCGCGCGCTTCCAGCCGGAGCCGCCGCCCGCAGTCGCTGCGAAGTCATGATCGACACCACGGCAAGTCTGCGGCACAAGATCGACGGTGCGGGCGAGCTCAAATCCGTTGTCCGCACGATGAAGGCGCAGGCCGCCTCGAGCATTGCGCAATACGAGAGATCAGTGACCGCGTTGGCCGATTACCGTCGGGCCGTGGAGCTCGGCTTGACGGCGACTTTGCGGAAAGTCGCGACGGCGGCGGTGTTGAGCGAGGCCAGCGCAGTGGCGGAGGCAGTCGGGATCGATGCGGTCGTGTTCGGTTCCGACCAGGGACTCGTGGGCCGCTTCAACGACGCGGTAGCGGACTACGCCGCTGAGACGCTCGCGGCGCTGCCCGGCAAGGTCCAGGTTTGGGCCGTTGGTGAGCGCGCTCATGCTCGATTGGCGGAGGCCGGCTTAGATCTGAAGGGGCTGTTCGCCCTTCCGGGCTCCGTTGCGGCTATCGCGCCCCTCGTCGGTCGGGTTCTCCTGCAGACCGAGGAGTTGCGTACACGGCATGCGTTTGGCGAGGCGCACGGGCGCTGCCTTTTTCTCTTCTATAACCGTCCCACAACGGGTGCACTCTATACGCCGGTCAGCCAACGCCTGCTGCCCTTGGATGCGAGTTGGCGTGGCGAGCGACTGGAAACGCCCTGGCCGACGCGCAACCTCCCCGAAGTTCTGGGCGCAATTACGACGACGTTGGAGGCGTTGATCGGCGAATATCTGTTCGTCTCGCTGTTCCGCGCCTGCGCAGAATCGCTAGCCAGCGAGAACACCAGCCGCCTGGCGGCGATGCAGCGTGCGGAGAAAAGCATCGACGATCGGATCGACGGCCTGAATGCGACCTTTCACCGCCTGCGGCAAGGCTCGATCGACGCAGAACTGTTCGACGTCATTGCTGGCTTTGAGGCGCTGTCATGACCAGGATGGACTCCCGGGCTGCGGCTATCCGGTCATACGGCTTGCGTGAAGCGACTGTGAGTGGCAGCAGCCCGAGTGGCGTGCATAAAGGCGAGATCTCCCCGGAGTTGCTGGGACTCACTTCGCTGTCCGGGGCTGAGGTGCTGCAGCGTCTGCGCACGTCGGAGCGGGGCCTCAGCGCTGCCGAGGTCGAACGTCGGCGCGCGGCATATGGCGCAAACAAAGTCGCGCACGAGGAACGTGAGACACTCGTGGGCCAATTTCTGCGCCGGCTGCGGAATCCCCTGAACATCCTCCTGCTGACACTGGCCAGCGTCTCGGTGGTGATGGGCGACCGCGAGGCTGCCCTTATCATTTCCGTGATGGTGGTCTTGAGCCTGTCGCTGGCGATCATCCAGGAGCGCAGATCCAGCAAAGCCGCAGAACAGCTCCGGGCGATGGTGCATACGACCACCGCGGTAGTGCGACAGGTGGACGCCTCAGATCAGGGTCCAGCGGCACCTTCCGAGCCCCGGGAGATACCCATCGAGGACCTCGTGCCCGGCGATATCGTCCATCTGTCTGCGGGCGACATGATCCCTGGGGATCTGCGACTCATCGCCGCAAAGGATCTGTTCGTCAACCAGGCTTCCCTGACGGGTGAAGCGCTGCCAGTAGAGAAGCACTCGCAGCCTGAGCCGACTCCTGCGGTCGATATTGGCGGACTCACCAACATCTGCCTCATGGGCACGACGGTTCTCAGCGGCAGCGCAACGGGCGTGATCGTGCTGACGGGGCGGCGCGCCTATTTCGGCGGTCTCGCCGCTGCCATTGCCGGCGAGCGCGCGCTTACGAGCTTCGACAGAGGGATCAATCGGGTCGCTTGGCTGATGATCCGGTTCATTCTCATCATGGCACCGCTGGTCTTCCTCATCAACGGACTCACCAAGGGCAACTGGGTGCAAGCCCTGCTGTTCGCCACGGCAGTCGCCGTCGGACTCACGCCCGAGATGTTGCCGATGATCGTGACGGTGAATCTCGCGAAGGGTGCGCTGGCGATGTCGCACAGGAAAGTGATCGTCAAGCGCCTGAACGCGATCCAGAACTTCGGTGCGATGGATATCCTGTGTACGGACAAGACCGGAACGTTGACACAGGATCGCGTCATCCTGCAAAAGGCTCTCGACCTGTTGGGGCACGAAAGTCACGAAGTCCTGGAGTACGCCTATCTGAACAGCTACTACCAGTCGGGGCTGAAGAATCTGCTCGACGTTGCCGTGCTCCACCATGCCGAGGCGGAGACTTTAGTCCGGACGGCGCACGAGTATCGCAAGCTCGATGAGGTGCCGTTCGATTTCGAGCGGCGCCGCATGTCCGTGGCGATCGAGGGCGGAGGACGACGCCTGCTGATCTGCAAAGGTGCCGTGGAAGAGGTGTTTGCCGTATCGCGGCAGGGGCGCGCCGGGGCGCAGTCGTTCCCGCTCGATCCGACCCACTGGGCGCAATTGCGCAGTACCGTCGATGACCTCAACGCCGACGGGTTCCGGGTGATCGCGGTGGCCGTCAAGGAACTGCCCGCAACCCAGGCGACCTGTGACCTGCGGGACGAGTCTGATCTGGTCCTGCTCGGGTATATCGCCTTCCTCGATCCGCCCAAGGAAAGCGCGGGTAGGGCGATTGCCGCGCTCGCCAGGCATGGCGTTCAAGTCAAGGTGCTGACCGGGGACAACGAGATCATCACGCGCAAGATCTGCCGCGAGGTGGGCTTGCCCGTCGAGCGAGTCGTGCTCGGAAGTGAGCTCGAGTCGCTGACGCCGGCGCAGATTGCCGACCTGGCCGAACGCGCGCATGTGTTCGCCAAGCTCTCGCCGTCGCAGAAAGCCGCAATAATCGTGGCTCTGCAGAGGAACCGGCACGTGGTCGGCTTCCTCGGCGACGGGATCAATGACGGTCCCGCCCTCAAGAGCGCCGACGTCGGCATTTCGGTGGATTCCGCCGTGGATATCGCAAAAGAGACCGCCGACATCATTTTGCTCGAGAAGAGTCTGCTGGTGCTCGATGAAGGCGTGATCGAAGGACGCAAGGTCTTCGGCAACGTCGTGAAGTACATCCGCATGGGGGCAAGTTCGAACTTCGGCAACATGTTCAGCGTCATCGGCGCCAGCGCCTGGTTGCCTTTTCTGCCGATGGCGCCGGTGCAGGTGCTTGCCAACAATCTTCTCTACGATTTCTCGCAAACCGCCATTCCAACGGACAACGTCGATGAGGAGTACCTGGCGCGTCCGCGCCGTTGGGAGATCGGCAATATCGGCCGCTACATGCTGTTCATCGGACCAATCAGCTCGATTTTCGACTATGCCACCTACCTGACCCTCTACTTCGTGTTCGGCGCCAAAACGGTCGCGCAGGCATCGTTGTTTCAGACGGGCTGGTTCGTGGAGTCGCTGGTGTCGCAGACCCTCATCATTCACATCATTCGCACGCGGCGCCTGGCCTTCATCGAGAGCCGGGCGAGCCCCGCTCTCCTGCTGACGAGCCTGGTGGTATGCGCGGTTGGCGTCTGGCTGCCGTATTCACCCTTCGCGAGCGCGCTCGGCTTTGAGGCTTTGCCGCTGCTGTACTGGCCCATTCTTGGGGTGATGATTCTGGTCTATCTGGGCCTTACCCATCTGACGAAGAGTTGGTTTCACCGGCGGTTCGGGCTCGACTGAGCGCTTCGGTTCGAGCCGCGCCGCAGGCACGGCTCCGTTTCGGTTTTCCCGCATGGCGGTGGGCAAGCTGCAGCGGTTGAATTCGCCTTACTTCAAACGGGTATTCACCATGTCTTCGACCCTTACGACCACGCGGCGCAGCGAGCTCAAGGCGTATCTTGTGGGGGGCGGAATCGCCTCCCTCGCCAGCGCCGCGTACCTGATCCGGGACGGCGGTTTTGCAGGCAGTGACCTCTGCATTTTCGAAGCAGGTTCGCTTCCAGGGGGCAGTCTGGACGGTGCCGGTTCGCCGGAGGAAGGCTACGTCATTCGCGGCGGACGGATGTTTGCGTACGAAGCATACACCTGCACGTTCGATCTGCTGTCGTTCATTCCATCTCTCACTGATCCCGCAGTATCCGTCACGGATGAAATCCATGAGTTCAACACAAAGCACGTCTCCCATTCTCAAGCCAGGCTGGTGAAGAACGGCACCAAGGTTGATGCCGCCGTCCTCGGCTTCAGCTCCAGGGATAGACTCGACCTGCTGGAGATGCTCGCCGTGTCGGAGGAGTCGCTCGGGAGCCGGCGCATTGCAGAAGTGTTTCAGCCGTCGTTCTTCGAGACGAACTTCTGGTACATATGGGCGACGACGTTCGCGTTTCAGCCCTGGCACAGCGCCCTTGAATTGAAGCGTTACCTGCACCGCTTCCTGCAGGAATTTCCTCGCATCCAAACTCTGGGCGGCGTCCGCCGCACTCCGTACAACCAGTACGATTCCATCGTGCGTCCGCTGACGAAGTGGCTGCAGGACCAGGGCGTACGATTCGAAATGGGCGCTCGCGTGGTAGACCTGGATTTCAAGTACGGCCCGGGTGGCAGGACCGTGGAGCGGATCCGCTACATCCGTGACGGGGCGCCGAATGAGATACGCGTCTGCGATCACGACCTGGTCTTCGTCACCAACGGCTCGATGACGGCAGCTTCCAGTTTGGGTTCGATGAACTCACCGCCGCGCCAGTACGCGGCTGCACCGGACGGTTCCTGGGCTCTGTGGGAGACCCTTGCCAGCAAGCATTCCGATTTCGGGCGACCCGCCGTGTTTAACGGCAACCCGGACGAGTCCAAATGAGTCTCCTTCACGGTCACGATGCGCGATCCCACCTTCTTCCAGCTGATGGAGCGCTTCAGCGGCAATGTGGCGGGTACCGGCGGACTCGTCACCTTCATGGACTCCAACTGGCTCATGTCGATCGTACTGGCCCGGCAGCCGCATTTCATCGCCCAGCCGGAGAACGTGAATGTATTCTGGGGTTACGGCCTGTTCGTGGATCAGGAGGGCAATTTCATTAAAAAGAAGATGTCCGGATGCACGGGCGCCGAGCTGCTGACGGAGCTGCTCGGGCATCTGCGCTTCGACGCGTACCGGGGGCGCATCCTCAACACGTCCAACTGCATTCCCTGCATGATGCCGTTCATTACGAGCCAGTTCATGCCGAGGGTCAAAGGCGATCGACCTCTGGTGCGGCCGGGTGTCTCGTCACCGTCTATCAGGGAATCTGCTTTCCGATCTATGGCATCCCGCGGATACGCCGGCACGACTACTTGATTTTCGACCGCTACCAACTCGTCTATCTGAATCTGATCGAGCGGGTGAACTGCCTGTATTGCTCGTACGCGAACGGTCTCGTTGCTTATGTTCGAGAAATAGCGGCGCGGACCGAGCAATACTGGTGTCCGATCAAGCATGCGCGGCGAGTCGTCGCGGCTCATGAGCATTACCCGAAATTTGCGGATTACGGAGATGCAGAGAGTTATCACCAGGAGCTGGCGCGGTTGCGCAGGGAGCTGCAGGACCAACACGCGCGCGACGCACAGTCGTAGAGTCTCCCCGGCAGCCATGGGACGCGGCCGGACGATGCTGTCAATTTACGGAAAGCGTCAGGGGACTACCAGGACGTCGACGGGCGTGTGGTATGCGATTCGTAAGCCCATTGTGCCGAGAGACTCGGGTGGAGAGTGCTCGCGCCCTGGCTCGTGCTTCCCCACTACAACGAGTTGCGGTCCACATAGCGCGGCTTCCGTCACCAGGGCTCCAAGTGGATCTCCATGCACAACACGGATAGTAATCTGTGCTCCGGCAATCGCAGAGCCGAGCAGCTGATCGACGCTGCGTCGTGCCTCCTTCTCCGTGGCGAGAAGACAGCTCGCAACCGCAGCGTCGTCTACACCGCACAGGCGCAGGCGCTCCACGTAAGGCGCTTCATAGGCATGAAAGATGTAGCACTCCCCAGCCTGCACAAGCGCACTGCCCCAGAACACCACACGCCTGGAAAGCTCGCATGCCTCATGGACCGCGGCTACGGAGATCCTATAGGCGCCCAAGTCCCAGCCGCGAGCGATCAGCAGGGGGCACTCCGCTTGTAAGACCAGTTTGAGCGCCGTGCCTCCAAGAGCGGCCGGCGAGATTCGCGGCTCGTGCTCGCCGCGAGCGCCGATGACAACGACGTTCGGCTGATACGAGGCAATTTTCCGGCGCACGACCTCGCTCGCCGTACCGAGCTGGACCTCGCCGTGCGCGTGAACTCCAAATGTGTGCAGGACCCAGTTGATCTCGCCGCCCAGCGCCCTCTGGGCATGCAGGGTAATCTGCTCGTAGTGCTCCTGCCGCGCTGAAGTCCACCTCGAGAACAGATTCCAGTCCGGTGTCGCGTGAATCAACTGGAGATCCGAGCCGTATTGGCTCGCGAGCTGCCCGGCTCGGGTCACGGCGAGGCGGCTGGCTGGCGAAAAGTCTGTTGCGACGAGAATGCGGTTCAGGACTTGCATGGCTGCGTGCGATTTAACCTGTCAGTGGAGCCTTCTCGCGATCCGAGGCGACTGCAGATCTGCAAGCGTGGCTTATGAGGCAGTCTCGCGCAATCTGGCCGACCAGGCATCGTGGCAAGTGCTTAGTCGATCGCGCGCAGAGGCGTAGGTAGCTGTACTGATGCTTTCATTGCCGTGCCGCGTCACAGTCTGGGCGGTTGGGGCCGTTGCGCCCAGAACCGGAGTGACTCATGCCCAGGCGTATACTGATTATCGACGGACATCCGGATTCCCGCGCTGAGCGCTTCGTGCACGCGCTCTCCAAAGCCTATTGCGAGGGCGCCCGCTCGGCCGGTCACGAAGTGCGAAGCCTGATGGTCAGCGAGTTGGAATTTCCCATGCTGCGCACGAGCGAGGAATTTCAGGCCGGTAGTGCGCCGGAAATCATTCACAAGAGTCAGGAAGCGGTCGCGTGGGCGGACCACGTCGTCATTGTCTTTCCGTTGTGGCTGGGTTCGATGCCGGCGCTGCTGAAGGGCTTCTTCGAACAGTTGTTGCGGCCCGGATTCGCCTTTGCCGCCGCCGAGCATAATCGACTCCCAAAGAAGCTTCTGGCGGGCAAGTCCGCTCGGCTCATCGTGAGCATGGGCATGCCGGCGTTATTTTATCGCTGGTATTTTCGTGCGCATAGCCTGAAGAGTCTGCAAAGAAACATTCTCGGCTTTTGCGGAATCCGGCCTGTTCGGACGAGCATCGTCGGAATGGTGGAAGCGGCGGGGATGGAAAAGCGCGGTGCGTGGCTTGCGCGGGTACAGGAACTAGGGCGGCGCGGACGCTAGTGAGTTGCGCGCGCGGACGGTGGACGAACAAGGGAGCAACGATGGAAAGCGGAACTACTACACTTACTCCTGACCTCCTGGCCAGAATGGACGCGTATTGGCGCGCCGCGAATTACCTGTCGGTCGGGCAGATCTATCTTTACGACAATCCGCTGCTGAAGCGCCCGTTGGCGCCGGCGGATATAAAGCACATGCTGCTGGGGCACTGGGGTACGACCCCCGGGCAGAACTTCATTTACGTGCACTTGAACAGGGCGATCAAGAAGTACGATCTCGACATGATTTACGTGTCGGGTCCCGGACACGGTGGCCCGGCTGTCGTCGGCAACACCTATCTCGAGGGCACTTACAGCGAGATCTATCCCGACATCAGCCAGGATGAGGCGGGACTGCGCCGGCTGTTCATTCAGTTCTCCTTTCCGGGCGGCATTCCCAGTCATGCATCGCCGGAATGCCCGGGCTCCATCCACGAGGGGGGCGAGCTGGGTTATTCGCTCAGCCATTCGTTCGGCGCGGTGTTCGATAATCCCGATCTCGTCGTCGCCTGCGTCGTCGGCGATGGCGAGGCGGAAACGGGGCCGCTGGCCACAGCGTGGCATTCCAACAAATTTCTCAATCCCGCCGCCGATGGCGCGGTGTTGCCGATCCTGCACCTCAATGGTTTCAAGATCAGCAACCCGACCCTCCTGGCCCGGATCGAGCCCGAGGAACTGGAGCAGTTTCTACGCGGGTGCGGTTGGACGCCTTACTTCGTGGAGGGTGACGATCCCGTGGCAATGCATGAGGCCATGGCCGCGACGCTCGATAGAGCGGTGGAGCAGATCCAAGAGATTCAGCGGAATGCTCGCGTCCACGGCAACCTGACGCGTCCGCGCTGGCCGATG
>JAQGOG010000165.1 GCA_028293765.1 Gammaproteobacteria bacterium | reverse complement strand
CAGGCGGCCACGCAGGTGCACCGGGCGGAGGGCTGCGCGGTGGCGCGACCGCAGGCGGCCATGCAGGCGCGCCCGGCGGAGGACAGCGCGGTGGCGCGTCCGCAGGCGGCCGTGGAGGCGCGCCCGGCGGAGCGCAGCCCAGTAGTAGTGCGACGAGCGGCGGTCATGCAGGTGCGGTCGGCGGAGGGCAGCACGATGGCGCGACCGCTGGCGGTCATGCGGGCGCGACCGGCGGAGGGCAGCACGACGGCACTGCCAGCCATGCAGGCGCGACTGGCGAAGGTCATGCAGGCGACGAGGTCGGCGGAGAACAGTACGGCGGCGCCGTGCCTATGAGGGACGCAGCGGAGCGGCGCGGACCCGTATCGGCTGGCGGTGCGCCTGGTTCGGCTGCGGACGCCCCTGAAGGCTCTTGGGCCTCAATTCTGAGTCAACTCGATTTGCTGGGCGCCGCGCGCCAACTCGCGAGCCACTGTGCGCTCGTAGGTCGACGAGGCGGTGTCGTACGCCTCGCGCTGGACCCGCGTGTGAAATTCGTACGCACTCCGTCGCAGGAAGACAAGCTCGCGCAGGCGCTTTCGAAATATTACGGCGAGGCAGTGCGGCTCGAGTTCACCACGGCCACTGTGGAAGCGGAAACGCCGGCGCAGGCCGAGCAGCGCGCTTCGAAACAGGAGTTGGAGTCCGCGCGGCAGGCATTTGAAACCGATCCGGGTGTGCAGGGCCTGCGCGAGCGCTTCGGCGCGACGCTGTTGCCCGACACCGTCCGGCCAGTAAAGTAGAGGGGGCGACCTGGTGCGCCAGGTGTGGACTTCGAGGCGCGAACTACCCGGTGCGGCCGACCAGGCGTTGACGGCAAGGCGCGCGCGGGCCGGTGCGTTCACCCAGATGCGGGCGGCCCACGCCCCAACCAGACAAATTTCAGCGAAGGAGCTGTTCCTGACATGCCCAATATCAACAATCTGATGAAACAGGCCCAGGCCATGCAAGCCAACATGGCCAAGGCCCAGGCCGAGATCGCGACCATCGAAGTCATCGGCGAAGCCGGTGGCGGCATGGTCAAGATCACGATGACCGGCAAGCATGAGGTCAAGCGCGTGCAGATCGAGCCCGCCGTAATAGGCGAGGATCGCGAGATGCTCGAGGACCTCGTCGCCGCCGCCACGAACGACGCCGTACACAAGGTTGAGGCGCGCGTGGCGGAGAAAATGTCGAGCCTGACCGCCGGCCTGCAGCTACCGCCGGGGATGAAACTTCCGTTCTAGCCCGTGAAGCACTCCGCGCGTCTCACACAACTCATCGACGCCTTGCGCGCTTTGCCTGGCGTCGGCCCCAAGACGGCCCAACGCATGGCGTTTCATCTACTGCAGGAAGGCCGCTCGGGAGCGCGTGCGCTGGCGGGTGCTCTGGACTCCGCTTTGGAGTCTGTCGTTCGCTGCCAACGCTGCCGGATGCTTACGGAAGACGAGTTGTGTTCAATCTGCTCGGCGCCGCAGCGCGACGCAACGCTGCTTTGCGCAGTCGAATCGCCCGCGGATGTCGTGGCCATCGAGATGTCAGGCAGCTACCGCGGCCGGTACTTCGTGTTGATGGGACATCTGTCGCCGCTGGATGGCATCGGCCCCGAACAGCTCGGCATTCGCGAGTTGGAAGCCATCCTCAATGAGGGAACCGTGCGCGAGTTCATTCTCGCCACGAATCCCACCGTGGAAGGCGAGGCCACAGCACACTTTCTCGGCGAGCTCGCCACCCGCCGCGGCATCCGTGCAAGCCGTATCGCACACGGTGTGCCTATCGGCGGCGAGCTCGAATACGTGGACGGCGGAACGCTGGCGCACGCGCTTGCGGGGCGGCAGTCGGTTACCTGATCTGCGGCGCTTGCGTCACGCGATGGAAAAAGACCGAAATCAAACTCGTTCCATGTAGCGCGACGGCGGTGATATCGGCTCATCACGCGGACGCGCACACTCGTCCGGCGTGGCATTGCGAAGCATACGAACCCCGGAAGTGGAGGGCTCAGCGCCGGCCACGCTCCGGGCCGCGGGCGGCCGTCAGTTCCTCGTGGAGCCTGCGCAGACGACGGTAGCTCTCGTAGCGCCGTGGATTCATATCGCCGCTGTGGGTGGCCGCCTGTACGGCACAGCCGGGCTCGCGCATGTGGCGGCAGTCGGCGAAGCGGCAGCCGGGGGCCAGGCGCTCAACTTCGACGAACCCCAGGCTGCGGCTATCCAGTCGATCGATGGCCGGGGCAAAGTCGCGGACGCCAGGCGAATCGATGAGATGCCCGCCGCGTGGCAGATCGAACAGCTTCGAGGCGGTCGTGGTGTGGCGTCCTTCTTCCTCGCGGACCAGCTCACCGATTTCGACTTCCGCATTGGGAATGAGGTAGTGGACGAGCGAGGATTTTCCCACGCCGGATTGTCCGACCAACGCGGCGACCTGGCCGGCACAGACATCCAGCAACGCTTCGATTCCTTCCCCGGCGCGCACCGAGCAGGGGATCCAGCGATATCCCGCCGCGGTGAAGACGTCGAGCTGCGTTCGCAATTCGTCGCCGATGCCGAGCTCGGTTTTGTTCACAATGAGCGTCCCAGCAATCCCGCCGGAGGCCGCCGCGGCCAGATACCGGTCGACGACGAACAGGTCGGGGACTGGATTAGGCGCGAGCACCACGAGTAACTGCGAAAGGTTGGCGACTACGGGCTCCGTCACGCCGCGCACGTTGGACCGGTACAGGGCCGTACGCCGCGGGATCAGCTCCAGAACATGCACTTCGTCGTGGCGGGGATCGATGCGGCATTTGACGTTATCCCCACAAACCACCGTGAGACCACGCCCGAAGGGGCGCGCCTTCAGCTCCTTTCCGGACGCCTCCCGCACCAGCAGGTGGCGGCCAAAAGTGGCGATTACGCGGGCGTCGAATGTGTCATTCATAAATGGCGTTACGGTAAACTGGGTCGCAACCCACGACACGCTATCACTACGCTACAGATATGCCGAGCGGCGACCATCTGATCTGGATCGATCTCGAGATGACGGGCCTCAAGCCCGACTCGGATTCCATCATAGAAATGGCTACGGTTGTGACCGACAAGGAGCTGGTCGTCATTGCCGACGGACCGGTGATCGCGATCCATCAGCCCGACGACGTGCTTGCGGGCATGGACGACTGGAACCAGAAGCAACACGGATCGTCAGGTCTCTTGGCGCGGGTGCGCGCCAGCAAGGTCAGCGTTGCGGAGGCCGAGGCGCGTACCCTCGAGTTCCTTGCACCGCTGGTGAAGCCGGGCGCTTCACCGATCTGCGGTAACAGCATCTGCCAGGACCGCCGCTTTCTGGCGCGCTACATGCCTAAGCTGGAGCACTTCTTCCACTACCGGAATCTCGATGTCAGCACGCTGAAGGAGCTGGCAAGACGCTGGGCTCCCGGGATGGCGGAAGGCTTTGCGAAGCAGGGGACGCACCTGGCGCATGCCGACATCATGGAGTCGATCCGCGAGCTGCGGTATTACCGTGCCAAGCTGTTCGCGCCGGCGTTCGCGGGAAAGCACTCGCCATAAGCAGCCGGAAAGGGCGCGTCTTCAAGGTCCGGGCCCGCAGCTCGGAACTACGCGGCCCGACCTGGCCGGCCGCGCCTACGACGCGCGACCTGGGCCGGCCGCAGCACGCATCAATTCTCTAAGGCTGCGACAGAAACAGCCACGTCTCCACGACCGTATCCGGATTGAGCGACATGCTCTCGATCCCCTGATCGAGCAGCCAGCGCGCGAGGTCGGGATGGTCGGACGGCCCCTGGCCGCAGATGCCCACGTACTTGCCCTTCCTCTTGCAGGCCGAGATCGCCATCGAGAGCAGCCGCTTTACGGCTTCGTCGCGCTCATCGAACAGCTTCGCGACGATCGAGGAATCGCGATCCAGGCCGAGCGTGAGCTGCGTCATGTCGTTGGAGCCGATCGACATGCCATCGAAATACTCGAGGTACTCGTCCGCGAGCAGCGCGTTCGTCGGCAGCTCGCACATCATGATGATCTTCAGGCCGTGTTCACCGCGCCGCAGGCCATTCTGCGCGAGCAGGTCCACGACCTGGCTCGCCTCCTTCAGCGTCCGCACGAAGGGAACCATGATCTGTACATTCGTCAGGCCCATGGTCTCGCGCACTCGTTTTAGGGCGCGGCACTCGAGCTCGAAGCAGGGGCGGAAAGTCTCGTCCACGTAGCGACAGGCGCCGCGGAAGCCGAGCATCGGGTTTTCCTCCTCCGGCTCGTAACGCTTGCCGCCGATGAGGTTGGCGTATTCGTTCGACTTGAAGTCGGACAACCGCACGATCACGGGCTCGGGCGCGAAGGCCGCCGCGATCTGCGCAATGCCTTCGGAGAGCTTTTCGACATAGAAGCCGACAGGATCGGAGTAGCCCGCCATCTGTGCCCGGATCTGCTCCTGCAGCTCGCCGTCGAGACGGTCGAACTCGAGCAGGGCCCTGGGATGCACCCCAATCATGCGATTGATGATGAACTCCAGGCGCGCGAGGCCGACACCCCGATGGGGGATGCCTGCAAAGTCGAAGGCGCGGTCGGGATTGCCGACGTTCATCATGATCTTGACGGGGATCTTGGGCAGCGAGTCGAGCTCGATCTGCTTCCGCTCATACTCGAGCAGACCCTCGTACACGTAGCCCGTATCGCCTTCAGCGCAGGAGACGGTGACTTCCTGGCCTTCTTTGATGGTGTGAGTCGCATCACCGCAGCCAACAACAGCGGCGATACCCAGTTCGCGCGCGATGATGGCCGCATGACACGTACGACCGCCGCGATTAGTGACGATCGCCGCTGCGCGCTTCATGACGGGCTCCCAGTCCGGGTCCGTCATGTCGGCAACGAGCACATCGCCCGCCTGCACGCGCGCCATTTCCTTCACATTGCGGATCACGCGCGCGGGACCGGAACCAATGCGCTGTCCGATACTACGGCCAGTGGCCAGTACCTTCGACGGTGACTGTTTGAGCGAGAAGCGTTGAATCGTGCGGCCGGCGCGGCTCTGTACGGTTTCCGGGCGCGCCTGGAGGATATAGATCTCACCCGTGGCGCCGTCCTTGCCCCACTCGATATCCATCGGCTTCTGGTAGTGCTCTTCGATGATGAGCGCCTGACGCGACAGCGCGACGATGTCCGCGTCGTCGAGGCAGAAGCGGCCGCGGTCCGCCTGCGGCACGTCGACAGTGGTCACCCGCTCGGCGGAGCCCGCCGGCGCGTAGATCATCTTGATTGCCTTGCCGCCGAGATTTCTGCGCAGGATGGCGTGCTTGCCGGCTCGCAGAGTGGGTTTGTAGACGTAGAACTCGTCAGGGTTTACCGCGCCCTGTACGACGGTTTCGCCCAGTCCGTAGGAGGCGGTGATAAATACAACATCGCGAAATCCCGAGTCGGTATCGAGCGTAAACATCACGCCGCTCGCGCCGAGATCGCTGCGTACCATGTGCTGGACCCCCGCCGAGAGGGCGACGGCGTTGTGGTCGAAGTTCTGGTGGACTCGATATGAGATCGCGCGGTCGTTGAACAGCGACGCGAACACCTCATGCATCGCTTTCAGAACAGCGGCTTCGCCGCGCACGTTCAGGAAGGTTTCTTGCTGGCCCGCAAAGGACGCCTCCGGCAAATCCTCTGCGGTGGCGGACGACCGTACCGCCACTGCGATGTCGCGGCCGTTGCTCATCTTTCGCAGCTCGCCGATCACCGCCTGCTCGATTTCCGGCGAAAAGGGCGTGGCGAGCACCCACCCCCGAATACGAGCTCCGGTAGCAGCGAGCTTCGTCACGTCGTCGACATCCAGCCCTTCGAGCTCGGCGCGAATACGGCTGTCCAGCCCCCCTTGTTTGAGGAACTCGCGGTAGGCGTGGGCGGTCGTGGCGAAGCCGCCGGGCACCTGCACACCGAGCTTCGCGAGCGAGCCGATCATTTCGCCCAGGGATGCGTTCTTGCCGCCGACGGTCTCGACGTCGTGCATTCCTAGCCGCTCGAAGGGGATGACGTATGCGTTCAATGGAAATCCTCTAGCCAACTCGCGCAAGCGACCTAACTTGGGCTTGCTACGATGCGCGGGCGGTGAAACACTGGGGGCTACGAACCTTCGCAAGGTCCCCACGAGCCGTGAGCCGTCGAACCGCATTTTTCGTTTCGGACCAGACGGGCGTCACCGCGGAGACGATGGGCCACAGTCTCATGACGCAGTTCGAGGGACTCGAATTCCGGCCGGTGACTTTGCCATTTGTGTCGAGCGTTGACAAGGCACACGAGGCCGTGGCGCGTATCAACCGGGCCGCGACGGAGGAGGGCCTCCGGCCGATCATCTTCAGCACCCTGGTGCAGGATGAACTGCGCGACATCGTACTTACCGCGAACGGCCTGTTCCTCGATTTTTTTGGCGCCTTCGTCGGCCCCCTGGAGCGCGAGCTCAACATACGCTCGAGCCATCGTGCCGGCCGGGCCCATGGCATGGCGGATCTCGCCGGCTACACGGCACGCATCAACGCGACCAACTACGCGTTGACGAACGACGACGGCACCGGTGGCGATTATGCGCACGCCGACGTCATCATGGTCGGAGTATCCCGTTCGGGCAAGACACCGACATGCCTGTACATGGCACTCCAATATGGCGTGTTCGCCGCCAACTATCCTCTCACGGACGATGACCTCGAGGCGGGAACGTTACCTGCTCGCCTGGTGCCTCACCGTCGCAAGCTTTATGCCTTGACGATCAAACCGGAGCGCCTGCAACAGATTCGTAATGAACGCCGCCCGGAAAGCCGCTATTCGTCGCGTCAGCAGGTAAACTACGAGCTGCGTGCCGCCGAAGCGATGTTTGCCCGCTATTCCATCCCCTCCCTCGACACCACCGAGTGCTCGATCGAGGAGATCGCGAGCCGCATTCTCAACACCACGGGCATTGAGCGGCGGCTGCGTCCCTAGTTTTGCCCGCAAAGCGCATCCGTCAGTCGGAACTTGCGCTCGCAAAGCGCGTCCCACGGGGTACGTACTGACATGCAAGGAGCGGGCCGACAGCGCACGAAACTTGCAAGTGCGCACTGTGCCCCAAACAAGTCGAAATTCCGGTCTTGTCCGGCTTGCAGAGTCACCCCCGTGCGTTATAGTCGAGGCGCGATGCTATTAGATGACACACTGACACCCGTCTCCTGGCGCTCGAAGCCCCGCAGCTTCGTGGCGCTCATGGGCCTGTACGAAAGCAACTTTATCCGCTTGAACTGGCTCGCCGGCACCCTTACGTCCCTGGAGGGCAGCCACCGATCCCTGGTAGCGGGCGACTGTGACCTTCTTCTCACCGTCACCGAACGCTCGCCGTACACGAGCACCGTGAATTTGACCTACCTGCTCTCCGGACAGCTTCCGGACAGCCAGGACACTCTGCACTACCCCGACATGCGCATTCGCGTCTACCACGACGCACATCTCGTCGAGGCACACGAGTGGGCGGGCTCCCATGGGCAGCCGGTTCTCAAAGCCTTACGCAGCCACGCGGAGCGTGAACTGGATCAGCGCTGGGGCCGCAACGTGATGCTAAATAAGTGGCTGGAATATTGCGTGGAGCGAGGTCATCGCTTCTCGTCCGCCACGAGGCTCGCAGCCGCGACGTGAGATGTGGGCGGGGCGCACACCCCAGGACTTGCGCGCAGCTCTCATGAAGGCACTTCGACAGCTCGGCTTCTTCAAGTTCCCTTTTCGGCAGGTCGAACCTGAGCACGAGGACGGCCGCGTGCTCGCCCTGTTTCGCAATCGTGCCGAGCTGAAAAAGGCCTACGGGGAGCTGCAGGAAGAGATCTACCGCCTCAAGGACCGCATCAAGCAGCAGGAAGGGGCCACCCAACGCGTCCAGGAAATGCTGAACACGCTGGAAGTGCGGCTCGGTATCCCCGACTCCGCCTATCCCGCTCTGGTCTTCTACCAGCTGCGCAAGCTCTGGCAAGCCGGCCGCGAGATCATCGAGCAGTTTGTAGCTGATCTCGTACGCCAGCAGGATGAGCGCGAGCGCAAGCAACATCTCGCCGAGCACAACCGCCGGCAGTTCTCGAAGCGCGGGACCGCCGAAAGGCAGTTACGTACCGCCGAGACAATCGCCGCGCAGGCCGCGGGCAAGGTAGCGCAGCTCGAAGCGCAGCAGGCGCGGCTCACGAGGTTCTGGCACTACTTTAAACGCCGGGCCCTGGATCAGCTGATCGCCAGCGCTCGCTCCACTGCCGCCGTCGCCAACTCGTCGCTCGCGGAGGCCCGGGAGGCCGCGCAAGCTATCGAAAAGGAGCCGATTCCGGAGTTTCCAGGCCTGACAGTCGAAACACGGCGGGCAATCAATGTGGCGGCGATAGCGTACGCTGAGGTTCTGTGTCTGCGCCTCGTGAAGACGCCGCTCGTGAGGCTCGCACGCGAGGCCACTGGCCGCCGCGAGGTTACCGATGACTACGGCTCGCGCCCGGAGTGCGAAGCGCTCATGGCGGAGATCGATCGCGCGCGCACGCTGCTTCACGGCCGAACCAGCATCGCGCAGGAAATCAAAAGCCGCAGCGATCGCCTCAAGCAGGTCGCGCGCTACCGGGGACCCGCCGACACCTCGCCAACTTCCGACTCGCTCGCTTTTTCCGAGGGCGACGTTCTAGACAGCGACGCCACAGGCGCGAGCGCCGCAAGGATGCCCAACGTCCTCGCCGAGGATACCTGGGACCTGTTCCGGATCCTGCTTCGCTAGCCCTTGCCGGGATCGCCGGCGAGCCCCGTGCGACATCCCGGGTACCCGATTCTGCTCGGGTACCCCATTTCTCTAGCTTCTGCGAGCCGTCTTCTGCGCGGGCTGCTGCGTTCGCGCGCCCGCCACGATGTCACCCATGATTTCCGCTGACTGAGTCAGCACGATATCGGGGGAATCGTCCTTCACCTTGTCGATTTCCTCGACGGTCTTGTACGGCGGCAGATTCTTGGCGACGCGCCGGCTGTTCTCGCGATCCAACCGCTCCTTCTCCAAGCGGGTGCGCTCTTCGCGCCGCGCCTTGAGGTTGAGGGAAATGGTGTGCTGTTCGCGCACGGTGTCGATCGCGGCGATGTCGGACACCAGCCAGTGATAGTCAGCATCCTTCTGCGCTCGGGTGTCCTCTGCGGAGGCCAGCACGGCCACCGCGGGTGCCGCCGCTGTTCCGGCGCTTGCCTGGAAAGGCACGCCGGCGATCCGATCCCAGGGCAGGGCGGAGTCGAGCGCGCTCTCGCCGACTTCCTTCATGTCGATGGGCGAGGGAAGCTTCACGTCGGGCTCGACGCCGCGATGTTGCGTGCTCTCACCGGTCACTCGATAGAACTTCCCGATGGTTACCGTCAGCTGCCCGCTGGTGGGCTTCTGCGACCAGCGGTCGAGCGGCACGAGGTTCTGCACGGTGCCCTTGCCGAATGTGCGCTGGCCAAGAATCACGCCGCGGTGATAGTCCTGGATCGCGCCAGCGAAAATCTCGGAAGCAGACGCGCTGAAGCGGTCGACGAGCACAGCGAGCGGACCGTCGTACGCAGGCGATGGCTCCGGATCGTCCAGCACCTCGAGCCTTCCGGTCGTATCCCTGAGCTGCACCACCGGTCCATGATCGATGAACAGGCCGGTTAGCGCCGTGGCCTCCGGCAAGTACCCGCCACCGTCGCCACGCAGGTCGAGCACGAGCCCATCGATGTTCTCGCCCTTCAGTTCCTTCAGGAGCTTGAGCGTGTCACGCGTAGTACTGCGGTAGTTCTGGTCGCCCGCGTTTTGCGCGGCGATGTCCTGGTAGAACCCCGGGACGGTGATGACTCCAACCTTCAGAGTCTTGCCATTGCGCACGACGGTTTTGACTTCCTTATGCGCAGCCTGTGCTTCGAGCGTCACTTTGTTACGAACGAAGTCGAGGACCTTTTCCGTCGTGCCGGGAGCGGCACCGGCCGCCAGTACCTGCAGGCGCACGTTAGTGCCGGCCTTGCCACGGATCAGTTGCACGACGTCATCCAGGCGCCAGCCGATAACATCGGTGAATGGGCCATCTTTTCCCTGGCCGACACCGGTGATGCGATCGTTGGTGTTGAGCGTGCCCGCGACGGCGGCGGGACCGCCCTCGATCACGTTCATGATCGTGACGTAGTCGTCGACGAGTTGTAGCGACGCACCGATGCCCTCGTAGTTGAGGCTCATCTGGATGCGGTACTCCTCGGAGTTACGCGGCGAGAAGTAGCTCGAATGCGGATCGAACGAACGCGCGTACGCGTTCATGAGGTTCTCGAATACGTCTTCCGGCGTGATCTGGTCCACGCGCTTCAACACGCGCTCGTAGCGCTTGCGCAGGATGTCCGCCGCTTCCGGCCATTGTTTGCCGGTCAGTATCAACGATAGCGCATCGTTCTTGACTCGCTTGCGCCACAGGTCATTCATTTCGGCGGCGGTCGTGGGCCAGGGCGCCTTTGCGCGCTCGAACTCGAACGACTCGTTTACCGTCCAGTCGGGTTCCGTCTTGAGCAGGGCGATCGCGTTTTCCATGCGCTCGCGGTTACGCTGCTGGAAGCGGTTGAAGATCAGGTACGCCGGCTCGATGTCGCCGGTGCGGATCATGTCGTCGAATTTGAGGCGGTAGGCAGCGAACTCCGCGATGTCGCTCGTCAGGAAGTAGCTGCGCTGGCCGTCGAGGAAATCCAGATAGCGCGTGTAGACGAGTTCCGACATCTTGTCGTCGATCGGCGCGCGGCTGTAGTGCGCTTCCTCGAGGATCCTGCCGACCTTACGCGCGGTGCTCCGCTGCGCGTCGGTCGGGGCAATTGCGCCCGGCGGCAGAATCGACGTGCTCGCCGGGGCTCGAACGGATCCAACCAGCGCTAAGGCCAGGACCGTCAGAGCGGAGGCGGCAATCCAGCCGGAGGACCGGCGTAAAGGCTTTGACATCGTAACGACGCTCGCAAGTTCGGTAGACTTTGGGGTAAGGCTAGAGCGTGCCGTTCACCTCAGCAAGTACGAAACGCTCTAATGTCCTTGGAACAATCATGCGACCTCTGACTTTCCTGCTCGCCATTCTCATGGGCTCCACAACAGCCCTGGCGATCGGCCTCCTGCTCACCTGGGTGGTCATCCTGTTCCTCCCCGAGAACGAGGCCCAGTTTGCGCCCGAACACGGCCCGCTACTGCGCGCAGTCGCGGTTTTCACACTGTTCTCCGCGGTGACCGCCGTCAGCTTCTACGGGGAATTCGTCATCCGCCCCCGCACATGGCGCGTCATGGCCCACATTGCAACGCTGGCGATGTTCGCGGTCGCCATTTGGATGTATTGGCCCAAGTAAACCGAACTGCAAGGGGGCCGGTTCCCGAATGCGTCCTTGCCGGCTCCTGCCTGGTGGTCGCTAACGATTGGAGAGGCGCCGGCGGAAGGGGTTCCCGAAGGAGGGCATTTCGAGGACTTCCGGGCCACGGGGCTCGTACGCTCCGCAGAGGACTTGCAGCGGGGCTGGGTCGCAAGTTTTCTGGCCGCTCGTACGCCTGCCGGAGCGACTAACCTTGGACTGCTGCCCTTCGACTAGGTGCGCTTAGGCTTGTGCTGCCAGACGTCGCTTTTCAGCGTGTCCTTCGCGTGCGCGACGTTGTCGTACGGATTGTAGCCGCGCACTTTGTATGGAAGGTCCTCGGCCAGTTCCAGCGCGAGATGGCGGCCGGTCGGCTCGATCAGCTCGGCCGTATGCCTCGGTCGGCTCGTGAACGGCCCTTGCGGCCGCACGGAGTGCTTCATGATCCCCGATCCCCGTTTTTATTCTTAAACTCGACAGTGAGAATCATGTCACGGGAGACCGTCGTCGAAATGCGACCCGCTTCACAATCCCATCGTGCCGCCCGACCAAGGTCCGGGACACACAATTAAAGGGGCGCGCACGCGCCGGCCTGAAAGAGCCTACGCCGTGAGAAGGAGCCTGAAGCAGCGGGAAGGAGCCTCAGCCACGGGAAGAAGTGGATGCAGCCTGCGGGGAGCGGATGAAGGCGTAGAGGAGGCGAACGAGCGAAATCAGCAGGTACGGTCCCACCGCCACACACCAGAATATGACAGAGCCGTGGGCGAGACCCACAAAGAAGTCCCCGAGCAACTTGACCGGCCCTGCGTGGAGATCCTGGCGGTGCGTGTAGCCTCCCAGCACCCGGTTGCCCACCAGCCAGATCAGGAAGGGCATGAGCAGCAGGCCGGCGGCGAAGGCGCTCCCGAAAATGATCGATTCGCGGCGCAGCCTCCTGCCGGCGCTGCGTTCGTCTGCCGCGGATTCCAGGTCGTTCAATGAGTCGGTCGTAGCCATCTGAAGCAGTCAATCGGAATCTTGCCCGACGCGGGCGGGCATAATAGCGCCCTCATGCAAAAAATCAGAGCAGCAGTCATCGGTGTCGGCTACCTCGGCCGATTTCATGCACAGAAATATGCCCAGGCAGCGCAGTGCGAGCTCATTGCCGTCGCCGACGCCCGACAGGAGGCTCGTGACAAGGTCGCTGCCGAACTTGGGGCTCGATCCGTGGCGGACTATCGTGAACTGCTGGGTGCGGTCGATGCCGTAAGCGTCGTCACGCCAACCCCGGCTCACTTTGCGATCGCACGGGACTTTCTCGCCGCCGGCGCGCATGTGCTGGTGGAGAAGCCGATCACGGAGACATCGGCCGAGGCACGGGAGCTGATCGAGCTCGCAGCCCGGAGCGAACGCATTTTGCAGGTCGGGCACCTCGAGCGTTTCAATGCGGCGATCCTGGCGGCCGAGCCCCATCTGCGATCGCCTCGTTTCGTGGAGTGCCACAGGCTCGCGCCATACCGGGACCGCGGCACGGACGTCAACGTCGTGCTGGATCTCATGATTCATGACATCGACATCGTGCAGACGATCGTTGGGGCGCCGATCTTGACGATCGATGCAGTCGGTACGCCGGTGTTCTCGGATGAGATCGACATTGCCAACGCGCGCATCCGCTTTGCGAACGGCTGTGTGGCGAATGCCACGGCATCGCGCGTGAGTCTCAAGACCGAACGCAAGATGCGCATTTTCGAGGACGACGCGTACTTGTCGCTGGACCTGCAGCAAAAGATCCTCACCGTGATCCGCAAGCGCGATCCTTCCGCGGCGCCTGGGCCGCTGCCGGTGACGATTGAAGAGCAGAACCTGGACCAGGGGGACGCTCTCAAGGCCGAGATCGAGTCATTCCTCGACTGCATCCGCACGGGGCGCCCGCCAGTGGTTTCCGGTGAAGCCGGCCTCATGGCGTTGGAAACCGCCATGCGGATTACCGAGCAGGTGCACCAGTCTCTCGCCGACCGCGCGGCGCATGCTACGACCGCCTCTGCTGGGAAAGCTGATCGGAGGGGATAGGCGTGGCGAACGGTCAATTAATCGCGGATCTGCGGGCGCTCGTAGGCGAGCAAGGGCTGGTCACGGGCGAGCAGTTGCTCGCGCGCACCTACGATAGAGCTGCCGGGGAGGTTCACGCGCGCGTGTTGATTCGCCCTCGCGACACGGCACAAGTCGCTGCCGTCCTGCGGTTGTGTCATTCCCGCGGGCAGACGGTCGTGACTCATGGCGGTCTGACCGGCCTGGTCTACGGTGCTGCGGCGAGTACGGATGATGTGATCGTCTCGCTCGAGGCGCTGAATCGGATCGAGAGTGTGGATGTGCCGGGTCGCACGATGCGCGTCGAGGCCGGTGTGACTCTGCAACGGGTGCAGGAGGAAGCCGAGCGCCACGACCTCATGTTTCCTCTTGATCTTGGCGGTCGGGGGAGTGCCACGATCGGCGGCAACATTTCCACCAACGCGGGCGGCATGCGCGTCGTGCGTTACGGAATGATGCGAAGTCTCGTGCTGGGTGTCGAGGCGGTGCTCGCGGATGGCACCGTACTCGGGTCTTTGAATCGCATGCTCAAGAACAATGCGGGCTATGACCTGAAGCAGTTGTTCATCGGCACGGAAGGGACGCTAGGTATCGTGACGCGTGCCGATTTGCGCCTGATGCCGCGGCCCCGCAGTCATGGCACGGCCTTCGTAGCCTGTCCGGACTTCGCCAGTGTGGCGCGCCTGCTTACAGTGATGGATGGCCAGTTGGGCGGCCAGCTCAGCGCATTCGAAGTGATGTGGCCCGAGTTCTACGAGGTCACGACTACTTCGCCGGCATCGAACGCGGCGGTGCTTCCGTATGGGCACAGCATGTATGTGCTCATCGAGGCGTTGGGTGCGGATCCGCAATCCGACGCCGAGCGTCTCGAGCAGGCGCTCGCCGAGGCGATGGAGCTGGGGCTGATCGCCGATGCCGTGATCGCGAAGTCCGACCTCGAGCGGCGCGCGATGTGGGCGCCTCGAGAGGACGTGTTCCAGACACGGCGTTTCGGGCCGACCCACAATTTCGATGTCAGCCTTTCGATAGCGGACATGCCTGCCTACCTTGAGACTCTGCGACGCGGACTCAAAGAGTGCGCGCCGGCTGCGCGCATGTACGTCTTCGGTCACGTCGCGGACGGCAACTTGCATGTCGTCGTATCGGCTGGCGAAGCGCATGAAGCGACGTTCCACGCGGTAGAGCGTTGCGTATACGAGCCGCTTCGCTCGATCTCGGGCTCGATTTCGGCCGAGCATGGCATTGGGCTCGAGCGTAAGGCGTACCTGAGTATCTCGCGTACGCCCGCGGAGATTGCGACGATGCGCGCTTTGAAGGCCGCACTCGACCCGCGAGGCATTCTTAACCCCGGAAAGGTCTTCGATGTCCAAGCCTCCTGAGCATTTTCGGCGCGCGCCGCGCCCGGTGAGCGTTGCTGCAATTCA
Source organism: Gammaproteobacteria bacterium (assembly GCA_028293765.1). Lineage (GTDB taxonomy): Bacteria > Pseudomonadota > Gammaproteobacteria > Steroidobacterales > Steroidobacteraceae > 13-2-20CM-66-19. Next base: position 39,367 of record JAQGOG010000165.1, on the reverse strand, counting down.
GATGGCCTGCAGCTGGGACGCTGACGCTAACATCGCGAAGGCCGAGCGCCTCGTCAGAGAGGCCGCGGCGCGTGGTGCGCAGATCATTCTGCTGCCCGAGTTATTCGAGACACCGTATTTCTGTGTCGAGCAGGATGTGCGCCATCTGAATCTCGCACGCAGTGTCGCGGACAACCGGGCCGTGCGGCATTTCAGCACGGTGGCGCGCGAATTGGGCGTCGTGCTGCCGATCAGTTTCTTCGAACACGCGGGGCCGGCGTATTTCAACTCGATCGCGATCATAGACGCGGATGGCACGAATCTCGGGATCTATCGGAAGTCGCACATTCCGAATGGGCCGGGGTACCAGGAGAAGAGTTACTTCAGCCCCGGGGACACGGGATTCAAGGTGTGGAACACGCGTTTCGCGCGTATTGGCGTGGGCATCTGCTGGGACCAGTGGTTTCCGGAGACTTCGCGCGCCATGGCGCTGCTCGGAGCGGAGATCCTTTTCTTTCCGACGGCGATCGGCACGGAGCCGCCGCCGGCACTGCCCGTGAACTCGCGCGAGCATTGGCAGCGGACTCAGCAGGGGCAGGCGGCCGCGAATCTCACGCCGCTCGTGGCTTCCAATCGGTACGGGCTCGAGCGTTCGATACAGGATCCGGAGGGGCTCTATATCCGCTTCTACGGGTCGTCGTTCATTGCGGATCCGATGGGCGCGAAGGTTGCCGAGGCGCAGGAGGAGGGCGATGCGGTGCTCACGGCCACGTTCGACCTGGACGCCACCGCACAGATGCGGGACAACTGGTTCGTGTTCCGCGATCGGCGGCCGGATCTCTATGGCGCGCTGGTGTCGCTGGATGGGCGGCCGAAGCAGTAGCAGTCGTAATGCAGGGGAGGCGTTGCGGGCTTTCGCCCCTGGCTCGAGGCTGCTTCCGGCCCTGCTCAATTAGCGACGCCGAGCGTGGGAAAAACTACTGCTTAGCTTTTTGCGATCCAGTCTTGTGCTTCTTTGAGCTCATTCACGAAGCGCGCATATTCGTTACGCCGCTGCACGTCGTCTGGGATGCGCAGCAAGAACGATGGATGGATCGTCACCCAAAGGTGCGTCGTCGGCGTCAACCGCGTCGGCGCGCCGCGCATCTGCGAGACGGTCACCGGATGACCTAACAGTGCGCGCGCCGATGTACCACCAAGCGCCATCACAAGCTTGGGCGCAACCAACCGCAATTCTTCGGCGAGCCACCAGCCACACGCTTCGATCTCGCTCGCGGCGGGTTTGATGTGAAGCCTGCGCTTGCCGCGAGGCTCGAATTTAAAGTGTTTGACGGCGTTACTGATGTAAACAGTCTCGCGACTGAGCCCCGCGTCCTGCAGCGCGCGATCGAGCACTGCGCCAGCGGGCCCGATGAAGGGATGGCCTTGTAAGTCCTCCTGATCGCCGGGCGCCTCGCCGATCATCATCAATTTGGAGGGTGCGAGGCCCTCTCCGGGAACGCCCTGCGTTGCCGATTTCCACAAGGGACAACGCTTGCACTCATTTACGGCATCACGCAATTCTGTGATGGACGTGAGGGTGCGCGCACCCGTGAGAGCGTTTGCATCATCTTGCGTTCGCGTGCGCCGGTTGTGCGGCTCGGTGTCTTCTGACTTCATCGTGAAAAGCTAATGAGCAACACGCCTCGTGGTTCCCGCGCGCGTTGAAATTGCAAAGAAACGTTCTTCCATATCTTTACGCGCAGCGCGTTGTAGTGGCGTGTAACGCCCGTTACGAGGCGTGACCGGCAGGTATTCACGCAGCAGTGGATATGCACGTTCGGATTTGTAGGTGCGCAGGAATCTGGTGGGCTAATAGCGATAATGTCTGGCGGCTCGTTACGGTGTAGGCGAAGCTGGGAGAGCGATGCGGTCGAGCGCATGCCTTACTCGTGATTCGTCCCGCGCCGACGATTGATCTGACATAAGCCAGCAGTGGTAGTTCCGTGCTGCTGATGCTGACGACGGGTCGACGGTTCTCACCGCGGTGAGTTCTGGTGAGGGTAATCGTTCCCTCGCCATCAATGATGCCCGCCACATGAGCCGCATCGATGTCTGCGAGCATTTTCATGGACGCACAGCTGCTGAGAGCCGATGGCTCGCGGTCGTATTGTGGTCGAAGTGATAGAGCAACGCCGGCAACGACGAGCCGCAGTGATTGCGTCTTCGTTGAGAATGCCAAATGGAGCAGGTGGTGGTTCCCGGCCCGGTGGCCGGGAACCCTCATCTGGTGGAGGCGGGGGGACAGCACATTCCGCGACTTTCGAAGCGGGCTGGACTATGCCTTCATCCGCGACGCTCTTGCGAGCGCGTGGATGCGGAGCGTGTTATCCAACTGATCGAATCAGCTTGGATCCTAGTGCTCGCCCCGGGCCCAAAGCCGTCGGCGAGTCTATGAGTCTCTACAGGGCAGGCCTGAAGTTGGCCCTCTTCCTACCCCTCGGCGTTGCCATGCCGCTCTCGTGAGAGAGCGCCGTCAGGTTTCACCGATGTGAGCTCCGTTTTCAGTCAATCCTCACGGATTGACGCGACCCATTGATCGAACCCCCGTCCGCAAGCGCTAGACATCAAGATCTACGTACGTAGCCAGTCATTGTTTCTTACGCCGCACTACCCGACGGGCAGGGAAAACACGACGCCAGCTGCAGTAACTCTTAACGCACCGGCCTGTAGCACGCCGGCACGCGATCCTATGAACGCGTCCCCTGATTCAGTCGCATAGGCACGAGCTGGTCAGAGGTCAGCTGCGTTTAGGCAGCTAGAGCGTAGTTGTCGTCGTTGGCAACTATGATTTGCAGAGTGATTAACGAGGGCCCTACACCTCGGTACGCCCTTGAAGGTTCGCAAACCCACGTCGAATCCGGTCGCCCCCAATGGTCAACGCTATGATACCTCAAGACCGCCGCCCATGCGCGGGCTGTCCCGTCGCGCTGCAGCTTGGACCCGCTGAGCGCGCGGTAGCGCTGCCCCAAGCCCATTAGCGCCGCTCCGCATGATTTGCGTTGCGCGCAGCGCGGGCTGGCGCACCAGATGCGGCGTACTTCAGGGCGTGCTTCAGGACGTAGAGAGTCGAGGTCCTGCGGAGCAGCGTCGCTCAGCGGCGAAGTTTCATCAGGCGGTGCTTGTCGCGCTGCCAGTCGCGGTCTTTTTCCACGGCGCGCTTATCGTGCTGCTTCTTGCCCTTGGCGAGCCCGATCTGCAGTTTCGCGCGGCCCGCTTTCCAATAGAGCTCCAGCGGCACCAGCGTATAGCCGTCCTGTTCCACGGAGCCGGCGAGGTCGTCCAACTCCTTTTTGTTGAGCAGCAGCTTGCGGGTTCGGATCGGGTCGGCGACGACGTGCGTGGACGAGGACGCGAGCGGTGAAAGATGCGCCCCGAACAGGTACGCCGCGCCGCCTTTGAGGTAGACGTAAGCCTCTTTCAGTTGCGCCCGTCCCGCTCGCATCGACTTCACTTCCCAGCCTTGCAGCACGAGGCCTGCCTCGTAGCGCTCCTCGATGAAATAGTCGAAGCGCGCCTTGCGGTTCTCGGCAATGAGACGGGGAGTTTCTGCGGGTTTGGCCATGGAACGGGAGGGCGGATGCGTTTTGGTGCGGGATTGTACCGAAGCCTGTATGGAGGCGCTCGCCGCCTCTTAAAGGTGCGCGGGACGACGCGATAAGTCGAGGACCACTGGCCCGCTCGCGGGCAAAAGTCACGCCTTTTTGCCCGGGGCGCGCAGCCCGCGGCGCGCAGCCCGGGGCGCGCAGCCCCGTGTCTCAAACGGACTGTGGATTGGCTGCGGCAAGGGCCGCAGGTCACTTTCCGCTCACATCGAAGTACAATCTCGTCATGAGAGAGGTCAAGCACTCGGCGCTCGTCGGCAAGCCGCCGGGTCTGCTGTTCGGGCTCATCAACGATATTGAGAGTTACCCGCACTTCCTTCCCTGGTGCACGCACTCGAAGGTGCAGTCACGCTCGGAACGGGAGATCGTCGCGACCATCGGCGTAAAGCGCGGGCTGTTGGTGGGCGAGTTCACTACGCGCAATGAGCTCGAGGCCGATCGCCGCATCGTCATGCATCTCGTCAGCGGTCCGTTTCGCATGCTGGAGGGCGAATGGCTGCTCACCCCGATAGGGGATGAGGGCTGCCGTGCGGACCTCACGATGCGGTTCGCGTTCAAGAACTCACTGTCGGGACTGCTGTTCGAGCAGAAGTTTGCGGAAACTGCCGCGTCGCTCGTGGACGCGTTCGTCGCGCGCGCTCGGGCGCAGCCATGAGTTCGTAGCGATGGCCAAGGCCGCCTGTGCAAACGAGTGCCGTGGTGCCGCGCACTGCTTGCGATTGAGGCCGTGGGCGCGGCAGGGGCTGTGAGCCCCGCCACTACGTCCGGGCGCAAGCAGTGTGTGGTGGCTTATGCCATGCGCGAGCGGCAACACCTGTGGACCGTAGATCTGCCCGCCCAGGCGACCATTGCCGACGCGCTTGCGGCGGCCCGTCTGATCGCGGAAGGAGGGTCGACGTTGGATGGGAAGAACGCGGACACGCCGGACGTGCCGTGGGACACCGCGCCTGTTGGCATCTTCGGCGAGCTGCGAGACCGGCAGGACGTACCAGCGGACGGCGACCGGGTCGAGATCTATAGGCCGCTGCGCAGCGATCCTCGCGAACGACGCCGTGAGCGAGTAAAGCGCGACCGACGATCAAAGCCAATGCAGCGCAAGCCGCGGTAGGCCGTCTGCGCGATTCACGTACGGGCTTGGATTCCGCAAACGCTTGAAGGCGGCGCCTGGCGCCAGCGTCGAGCGCTGGTCGGTCCCGCAGAAGCAGGAACAGGAGTGTCTGCGGTCGGCTTGCGGAACCCGACGGATTGCCCCGAGCACAGGCCTACCCGCAACGCGACCGCCTAGATCTTCGGGAACTTCGCGATCGGCGCGCCTTCGTCCGGGCCGAGCGGTGCCGATTCCGGCACGTTGTTGCGCTCGAATTTCGCGACCTTCTCTTCCTTGAAGTACACGATCAGGTGCCGCTCTTCCGGCCGGCGCAGGCGGCCTTTCTTGAAGTAGTACAGATAGTCCCAGCGCTCCTTGTCGAACGCGTTCGGCACCATGGGTGTGCCGAGGAGGTAGCGCACCTGGCTGCGGGTCATGCCGACCTGCAGCTGGTCCACGGTACGTCCCTCGAGGAAGTTACCCTGCTGGATATTCATCCGATAGACACAACCCGTCGTGGCGAGCAGCAGGAGGCCGATGGCCAAGCCGCGGGAAACGGAATGATTCACTGGTGACACTGCCTCGCTGGTCGCATGCAAGTCTGCTCGGGGATACTATTTCGGCGCATAATACCTGATCGCGACTCGCCGCAGCCCACGCCGTGTGCAGGCGAGCCCGCTGGAGACATCCGTGGAAGGCAAGGACCTTCGTAAAGCCGGTCTGAAGGTGACGCTGCCGCGGCTGAAAATTCTCGAGATTCTCGAGAGCAGCACCACCGCGCGCCATCTTTCGGCCGAAGACATCTATCGTACGCTCCTCGATTCGAACGAGGATATCGGGCTCGCTACCGTTTATCGCGTCCTGACGCAGTTCGAAGCGGCCGGCCTCGTCACGCGCCATCACTTCGAGGATGGCATGGCGGTCTTCGAGCTCAACCAGGGCACTCATCACGATCACATCGTGTGTCTGGACTGCGGCCGAGTCGAAGAGTTCATGGATTCGGGGATTGAAGAGCGGCAGAACGCCGTGGCGCAGCGGCTCGGATTCGCCATCCGGGACCACTCGCTCATTATGTACGGGAACTGCCGCCGGACCGATTGCCAATACCGCGGCAAGAAGAACAATTAGTAACTGAAGGTCGTCAAGAGGCGTGCGGCGGGCGCGTCCGTGACGACCTCAACGCCAGCTGCCGGCGGACCGATCGTATATCGACCCCGCGGCCGAGATCCTAACGACGCTTCGACGACACCGACGGTCGCGGCTGCCGCCGGGTATCCCCGGTCGTGTCGTCCGAGGCGACCTTAAGCATCTCTTTCGCATGCTCACGCGCCTTGGCCGTCACTTCGATCCCCCCGAGCATGCGGGCGAGCTCTTCCACACGGTCCTGAGCGGTAAGCTCGGTGAGGGCAGTGCGCGTAGTGCGCCCGTCCGTCAGCTTCGTAACCCGAAGATGGTGGTGTCCCTGCGACGCCACCTGCGGCAGGTGGGTGACGCACAACACCTGTCCGCGCGTGCCGAGCGCTCGCAGCTCCCGACCGACGATCTCAGCGACCGCGCCGCCGATACCCGAGTCGACTTCATCGAACACCATACAGCGCGTCTCGCGCGCGGCGCAGGACACCTGCACGGCGAGTGACAGCCGTGACAATTCGCCACCGGAAGCAACCTTCGCCAACGCGCGAAGTGGCTGCCCCGGATTGGCAGTGACGCGGAATTCGATCTGGTCAATGCCATGTTGCGTGGGATCCGCGTTACCGTCCTGCGCAACCTCAACCTGGAACCGCCCGCCCGACATTCCCAGCGTCTGCATGCGCGTAGTGATGTCTTTTGCGAGCGCCCGGCCCGTGGTTACTCGCCGCGCAGAGAGCTGTTGAGCCTGCACGCGATAGCTCTCGAGCGCGTTGGCCAGATCCTTGCGAAGAACGGCCAAGTCGAGATCCGCACGCTCCAACGCCTCGAGTTCCGCCGCGAGCTGAGTCGCGCGCTCCACGAGCTCCGCCGGCGTCACGCGATTCTTACGCGCTAGCTCTTCGATAGCAGACAATCGTCTCTCGACTTCGTCCTGCCGGGCCGAGTCGATGTCGAGGCTCTCGCGGTAGTGCTCTAACTCCCGCGCCGCCTCTCGAATCTGGATCGACGCTTCTTCTACCAGGGGCACCACGGAGGCGAGCCTCGGATCTACGGACGCGAGCCCCTTCAAAGCCTGCAGCGCGCGACTTACGCCCGCATGCGCACTCCCTTCCTCATTCTCATAAAGCTGCTGCAAGGCGGTCTGCGCCCCGTCCGCGAGCCGACCTCGGTTCGTCAGTCGGGACCGCTCTTCAAGGAGACTCGCGACTTCGCCTTCCTTCAATTGCAGAGCGTTGAGCTCATGCACCTGATAGCGCAGCATGTCGAGCTTCGCGTCACGGTCGCGGGCCTTCGTTTCCAGCTCGAGTGTCCGGTTGAGCAGCTCGAGCCAGACGCGGTGTGCGATGCCGACTTGCGCGGTGAGCGACTCCTGCCGCCCATAACCATCGAGGAGCTCGCGCTGCGCGGCGCTGCGCATGAGCGATTGGAATTCGTGCTGGCCGTGAATATCGATGAGGATATTTCCGGCCTCGCGCAACAGCTGTAGAGGCACGGACTGCCCGTTGAGATAGGCGCGTGAGCGACCGTCCGCCGAAACGACGCGCCGAATGATGAGGTCCTCGCCGCCACTCACTGACTGCTCTTCGAGCCACTGCTTCAGTTCACGCGGGGCCTGCGCCAGGTCGAACGTCCCGGAGATCTCGGCGCGCTCCGACCCGTGTCGGACCACTTCCGCACCGGCGCGGCCGCCCGCCAACAGCTGCAGCGCGTCCACAAGGATCGACTTTCCCGCTCCCGTCTCTCCGGTGAGCACGGTCAGTCCTGGGCGCAACTCGAGCTCGATGGCATCGATGATGGCGAAGTCGCGTATTTGCAGATGAGTGAGCATGGCTTACTTCAACGCTTGGAGCCTGTGTTACCCAGGGGCGTCGTCACGAGAGCGCACGCCCTGACGTGGATGCCCGCTACGCGCCTGCTTTGCGCGCCCATCGGGCAGTCCGATCAACGCTCGACGCTACCACGTCCCCAGTGGAGCTTCGAACGCAGCAGTTCGTAATAGTCGTGGCCGGGAGGATGCAACAGGGTGATGCGCTCGCTGGCCGTCTTCACCTGCAACCGCTCGCCAGCCTCGATGCAGCCGAGGATCCGACCGTCGCACGTCACCTCAGCGCGAGTCTCCGGATACTCCAGCAACTCGACTTCGATCAGCGAGCGTCCCGAGACGACGATCGGGCGATCCGACAGTGTGTGGGGGCAGATGGGCGCCATCACAACGACGTCGAGATGCGGCTCGATGATCGGCCCGCCACAGGAAAGGGCGTATGCGGTGGATCCCGTCGCGCTCGAAACTATGATGCCATCGCCCGCGTGCGTGTTGACATACTGTCCGTTGACGCGAGTCTCAAAATCGAGCATGCGGCCGGTCGTCAGCTTCTGGAGCACGACGTCGTTGAGAGCCAACCCTTCAGCGGTCGTGCCATCCACCTTATAGAGGCAGGCCGCCAGAAGCGGCCGCTCGTCCGCCTGCAGCCGTCCGGCAAGGGCGTCGTCGACACAGGGAATCATATCTTGCGGCAGGACGTCGGTCAGAAACCCGAGGCGCCCGCGGTTTATCCCGAGCAGTGGTACCCGCTCGCGCGCAACCAGCCCGGCGGCGTAGAGCAGCGTGCCGTCCCCGCCGATGGCGATTACGAGGTCGGCGCGTTTACCGATCTCACTCTCCGGTACGCGTATGACGCCATGGACCTCGCCGGCGAAAGTCGCGTCGTCGCTCACCAGGACCTGCACCTTGAGGTCTTCGAGATGGGGCAGCAGAGCGTTCACGGATTCCGCGACGCGCGAATCCATGAATCTGCCGACCAATGCGCACGCGCGGACGGGAAAAGCCATCGGAAATCTCATTAATGCCCCGCGGCCGTGCGAGGCGGCGCCTTTGTAACACGTCGCCTGCAGCTTCGGCCATCGCCCGGGAGGGGGCGGTGTCCGATAGGCGCGCAGGCCCCCGGCGAGCGTCGCCAGCGAGCGCCGCTGGCTTTTTGGCCGGTCTATGTGCATTGTGCGCGGAAGAGCGCTTATTACGAGATTTATGGCGCACGAAAGTCGAGAAGAGGGGCTGAGCGAACGGGCTCAACACCTGCTGCGGATACTCATCGAAACCTACATTCGGGACGGCCAGCCCGTCGGTTCCCGTGCGTTGTCGCGCGAGTCCGGCCTGCAACTGAGCTCGGCGACCATCCGCAACGTCATGGCGGACCTCGAGGAGCTGGGCTTCGTCTCGTCCCCGCATACGTCCGCGGGGCGCATTCCCACCGATAAGGGCTACCGCTTCTTCGTCGACACGCTGCTGCACGTGCAGCCGCTCGATGAGGCGGCCGCCGCCGAGATGCGGCGCCAGTTCGACACCACCAGTCGCGAGAGCTCCAAGGATCTCATCGCGACCGTGTCGCAATTCCTTTCGAGCATCACGAAGCTCGCCGGCGTGGTCACTCTGCCGAAGACCCAACAGGCCGCGATCACGCAGATCGAGTTCGTCGGCCTGTCGGACAACCGCGTACTCGTCGTGCTCGTGTTCAACGACCGCGAGGTCCAGAACCGCATCATCCAGCTCGAGCGCTATTACTCGCCGGATGAGTTGAAACGCGCCTCGAACTTCCTCAACGAGCAGTTTCGCGGCCGGGGGCTGCCGCAGGTCCGCCAGGAGATCCTGCGGCAACTGACGGAAACGCAGGCGCATTTGAACCAGATCATGCTGGACGCCATCTCGGTAGCCCAACATGTGTTCGAGTCCGGCGGCGGCGAGGATCGTCTCGAGTACGTCATCAAGGGCGAGACGAATCTCATGGGGATGGCCGAGCTCACGAACGTCGAGAAGCTGCGGCGCCTGTTCGAGGCGTTCAACGAGAAGCGCGACTTCCTGCATCTGCTCGACCAGAGCCTCAAGGCAGAAGGGGTGCAGATTTTCATCGGGCACGAGTCCGGCTATCAGATCCTGGACGACTGCAGCGTGGTCACGGCGCCGTATGTGGCCGGGGACTGCGTCGTAGGCGTGCTCGGGGTCATCGGCCCCACCCGCATGGCTTACGAGCGCGTCATTCCGATCGTCGACATGACGGCAAAACTTCTCGGCGCTGCCTTGAATTCCCGACGCTGAGCCCCACCGACCGACAACGTTCACGTTCGTCGCGCAGGATGGCGGCGCGCGGCGGCAAGATTAAACGCAGGAGGTTCCTTTGATGAATACGGACGATGCCGGAGGCGACCGGCAATCCGCGGGCGAGCAGACCGCTGTGCTTCCCGAGACCGCGTCACAGCTCGTAGAGCTCGAGCGTTTGCAGCAGGCGCTGAGCGAAGCGGATGAGCGGGCCAAGAACCACTGGGAGCAGTACCTCCGCGCGATCGCCGATCTCGACAACGTCCGTAAGCGGGCGCAGCGCGACATCGAGGCGGCCAATCGCTATGGCCTCGAGAAGTTTGCCGCCGAGCTACTCCCAGTGCGGGACAGCCTCGAGCTCGCCGTACAGAACGCCGAGCGCGCTGACCCCCGGAGTCTGAAGCAGGGGCAGGAAGCGACGCTGCAGCTCCTCGTGAAGGCATTGAACAAGCTCGGGATCGCCGTCATCGACCCGCTGGGCGAGCCGTTCGACCCCGCGCGGCATGAGGCGATGCTGGCCCAGGAGTCGAGCACCGCCGAGCCGAATTCGGTGACCCAGGTGGTGCAGCCGGGCTATGAGCTGAATGGCCGGCTGCTGCGGCCGGCGCGAGTGATCGTGGCGAAGGCGCCGGGAGCGGGCTGATCGCGTAGGCGGCCGTGGTGTTGCGGCCTTGAATCCGCTCTGCACCCTCCCCAAGAAGTGCAGTCAGAGCGTATCCCTTTAGAAAGAGAATTTGCGGAGTAAACCCATGGCAAAGGTAATCGGCATCGACCTCGGCACGACCAACTCGTGCGTGGCCATCATGGAGGGCGGCAAGCCTCGTGTGATCGAGAACAGCGAGGGCGATCGTACGACCCCCTCGATCGTCGCGTTCACGAAGGACGGCGAGGTGATCGTCGGCCAGCCGGCCAAGCGCCAGGCGGTCACGAATCCGCAGAACACGTTGTTCGCCATCAAGCGCCTCATCGGCCGCAAGTTCGAGGACGAGGTGGTGCAGCGGGACATCAAGATGGTCCCGTACAAGATCGTGAAAGCCGACAACGGCGACGCCTGGGTCGAGGTGCAGGGGAAGAAGATGGCCCCGCAGGAAATCTCGGCCCGCGTTCTGCAGAAGATGAAGAAGACCGCGGAGGACTACCTTGGCGAATCCGTCACCGAGGCGGTCATCACCGTTCCCGCCTACTTCAACGATTCGCAGCGCCAGGCGACCAAGGACGCCGGCCGCATCGCGGGCCTCGAGGTCAAGCGCATCATCAACGAGCCGACCGCGGCTGCGCTGGCCTATGGTGAGGACAAGCAGGGCGGCGACCGCAAGATCGCCGTATATGACCTGGGCGGCGGCACCTTCGACGTCTCCATCATCGAGATCGCGGAAGTCGACGGCGAGCGCCAGTTCGAGGTGCTCTCGACCAACGGCGACACGTTCCTCGGCGGCGAGGACTTCGACCTGCGCATCATCAACTTCCTGGGCGATGAGTTCCTGAAGGAGTCCGGCGTGGACGTCCGCAAGGATCCGCTCGCCATGCAGCGCCTGAAAGAGGCCGCCGAGAAGGCGAAGATCGAGCTCTCCTCGACGCAGCAGACGGACATCAACCTGCCGTACATCACGGCGGACGCGTCCGGTCCCAAGCATCTCAATATCAAGCTCACCCGAGCGAGGCTCGAGTCCCTCGTGGAGGACCTGGTCCAGAAGACCATCACTCCGTGCCGTACGGCTCTGAAGGACGCAGGCGTTTCGCCCGGCGACATCGCTGAGGTCATCCTCGTCGGCGGCCAGACGCGCATGCCGCTCGTGCAGAAATATGTAAAGGACTTCTTCGGTAAGGACCCCCGCAAGGACGTCAATCCGGACGAGGCAGTTGCTGTCGGTGCCGCGATCCAGGCGGGTGTGCTCTCTGGCGAAGTGAAGGACGTGTTGTTGCTCGACGTGACGCCGCTGTCCCTCGGCATCGAGACCCTGGGCGGCATCATGACCAAGCTCATCGAGAAGAACACTACGATCCCGACGAAGGCATCGCAGACGTTCTCGACCGCGGATGACAATCAGACTGCTGTGACCATTCACGTACTCCAGGGCGAGCGCGATCGTGCGGCCGACAACAAGTCGCTCGGTAAGTTCGACCTCACGGAAATCCCGTCGGCGCCACGTGGCATGCCACAGGTCGAGGTGTCGTTCGACATCGACGCGAACGGCATCCTCAACGTGTCCGCGAAGGACAAGGCGACGGGTCGTGAGCAGAAGATCGTCATCAAGGCCTCGAGCGGCCTCAATGAGGAAGAGATCAAGCGGATGGTGCGCGACGCAGAGGCGCACGTCGAGGAAGACAAGCGCTTCCGCGAGTTGGTCGATACGCGTAACAAGGCCGATGGCATGATCCACACCGTGGAGAAGACGGTGAAGGATCTCGGCGACAAGGTTGACGCCGGCGAGCGCGCGAAAGTGGAATCGGCGATCTCCGATCTGCGCACGGCATTGAAAGGCGATGACAAGAACGTCATCGAGAAGAAGACGGAGGCGCTTGCACAGGCCTCGGCCGCCATCGCCCAGCGGGCCTATGCCGCGGGACAGGGCGGCGCCGAGGGTGCCGGTGGTCCGGCGGGCGGGGCGGGTGCCTCGGGGGCGAAGGGCGGGCCGGGCGCACGCGACGACGTCGTAGACGCCGAGTTCGAAGAAGTGAAAGACAAGGACCGGAAAGCTTCGTAAGCTCGCCCCAAGTCCTGGTCTTCACCTGAACCGTATAGGACTATCCCGGACCGGTGTAATGCCGGTCCGGGTATTCTCCTGTTAACTGATTAACGCATGTCCAAGCGCGACTATTACAAGGTACTCGACGTACCCAGATCGGCTACCGAGGCGGAGATCAAGAAGGCATACCGCCGCCTCGCCATGAAGCATCACCCCGACCGCAATCCGAACGACAAGGACTCGGAGGAGCTCTTCAAGGAGGCCAAGGAAGCCTGCGAGATGCTGACGGATCCGCAGAAGCGAGCTATTTACGATCAACACGGCCACGCCGGCATCGAGGCCGCTTCACGCGGCGGCGGACGGTCGGGCGGCGGCGGGCCCGGCGACGCGTTCAGCGACATTTTCGGCGACGTCTTCGGTGACATATTCGGCACCGCTCGTCGTGGCGGTGGTGGTGGGCGCGCACAAGTGTTTCGTGGCGCGGACCTGCGCTTCGAGCTCGAGCTCGAGCTCGATCAGGCGGTGTTCGGTTATTCCACCGAAATCGAAGTCCCCAAGCTGTCGGAGTGCGAGACCTGCAACGGCAGTGGTGCCGCCAAAGGCAGCTCCGCGGCTGCCTGTGACACCTGCGGCGGCTCCGGACAGATCCGCATTTCTCAAGGGTTCTTTCAGCTGCAACAGACCTGCCCGCGCTGCCGGGGCGGGGGCACTATCGTCAAGAATCCCTGCGACACCTGCCTTGGCCAGGGACGCGTGCGCCGCACGCGAAAGCTGGCGGTCAAGGTGCCCGCGGGCGTGGATACGGGCGACCGCATCCGCCTGAGCGGGGAGGGCGAAGCAGGCCGCAATGGAGGCCCGCCCGGAGACCTCTACGTCGAGATCGCCGTTCGTGAGCACGCGATTTTCGAGCGTGATGGCGAGCACCTCAGCTGCGAAGTGCCCATCAGCTTTGCATCGGCTACCCTCGGAGGTACGGTCGAAGTGCCGACCCTCGATGGCGGTGTCACGTTGAAGATCCCCGCTGAAACGCAGTCAGGACGCGTCTTCCGTCTGCGCGACAAGGGCGTGAAGCCGGTCCGTGGCGGAGCGCGTGGAGATCTGTTCTGTCGCGTCGTGATAGAAACGCCGGTGAACCTCTCGGCCGAGCAGCGGGAGCTCATTCGCAAGCTCGATGAAACACTGAAGGACGATACGAATCGGCATGCTCCGCGCGAGAAGGGTTTTCTCGAGGGCGTGAAACGGTTTTTCTCTGGAGGCGCCGCCGGATGAGCTGCGCGCGGCCCGGTCCGCAGCGGTCCTCCGAAATTGGTGCGCTCGAGCCCCGGCGGCACGTCCGATCTGAAGCGACGCCCTGCCTACGGGCGTGGCACTGCGCCCACGCCGTGAGCGCAGGCAGTCTTCCATGACGCGAGTCGTCATCATCGGTGTCACGGGTCGCATGGGGCGTGCGCTCGTGCGCGCCGCGTGCACGGCGTCCGCGCCCGAGCGCGATGCGATGCGCATCACTGGCACCATCGCATCCCCGAACAGCTCTTCCCTTGGCCAGGACGCGGGGGAGCTAGCGGGCGTGGATAGACTCGGCCTGCAGGTGTCGGCCGATTTGCCGGCCGCCCTTGCGCAAGCCGACGTTGCGATCGATTTCTCGGGATCCGGAGCCACCGGTGCGAATCTGGCCGCGTGCCGTGCGGCCCGTAAGCCGCTGCTGATCGGCACAACCGGCTATGCCAATGACGTCGCGATGACGTTCGCCCAGGCCGCGCGCGATATCCCTCTGCTGGTTGCGCCCAATACCAGCGTGGGCGTAACGCTGCTGATCGAACTCGTCCGTACGGCCGCGAAGGCTTTGCCGCTCGATTTCGACGTAGAGATTCTCGAGGCGCATCACCGGCTGAAAGTGGACGCGCCTTCTGGGACTGCACTCGCGCTCGGCAGAGCTGCCGATGAAGCGCGCGGGCGTCCGGACGCCTTAATCGCTAAGGATGCTCTCGGGAATCGCGTGGGCCCGCGCGGGAAGGGCGATATCGGCTTCGCTGTCGTCCGCGCGGGGGACATCGTCGGAGAACACACGGTAATGTTCGCCGGCGAGGGCGAGCAGCTCTCGCTCACCCACCGAGCCACCGACCGCGCCATCTTCGCGAAGGGCGCTCTCCAGGCCGGGGTCTGGCTGGCTGGGCAGCCGCCGGGACGCTATCACATGCGCGATTTTCTGCGTGTAAAAACAGAGGCTTAGAACAGACTCTGCGGATTTTCGCACAGTTTGCGCAGGCGCAATCCGCGGGATTTTTCCGTGGACACACTGGGTTCGCGCCCGTAAACTTTCGCCGTAATCCGAGTACGGGTTAGTCCGTTAGTCCATGCAAGGCGGGAGGATGTTCGACGAGAACTCCTCCCGCTTTGTATATGTGTGAGCGAGTAAAAAGTGGCTCAACGGGCTGCAGCTTTCAGCCCCTGTCCCGGAACTGGCATGCTTTTCGCCTGCAAAAGCCGCGCCTTTTGCCCGGGCGCGCAGCCGGCGAGATCAAAAGAGCCGTTGGCTTGGCCTGCTGAAAGCGCTGCGGCGCTTTCAGCCAAGTAGAGTGGAGGATTTAATTACGTGAGTGTAACCGCGGTGCTTGCGCTGGCGGACGGAACGATCTTCCGCGGCCAGTCTATCGGAGCCAAAGGCAACACCACCGGCGAAGTCGTTTTCAATACAGCATTGACGGGCTACCAGGAAATTCTCACCGACCCGTCCTATGCCCGTCAGATCGTCACACTGACCTGTCCCCACATCGGTAATACGGGCACGACGCCCGAAGACCTCGAGTCACAACAGATTTACGCCGCGGGTCTCATCATCCGCGATCTGCCGATTCTGCCAAGTAACTGGCGCTCGAACGAATCGCTGCCCGAGTTCCTCGAGCGCGGCCGCATCGTCGCCATCGCTAACATCGACACGCGCAAGCTAACGCGCATTCTGCGAGAGAAGGGCGCGCAGGCCGGCTGCATCATGACCGGTGAGCAGGTCGACCACGCCGCCGCCGTGAAGGCCGCACGCAAGTTCCCCGGCCTCAAGGGCATGGATCTCGCGAAAGTTGTCTCTACAAAGCGCAGCTTCCAGTGGAACGAGGGCAGCGTGTGGCCGGACACCGGTCGGGTGCCGATCCGATCACACCAGCGGTTGCATGTCGTTGCGTACGATTTCGGTATGAAGCGCAACATCATGCGCCTGCTTGCCGACTTCGGTTGCCGCTTGACTGTTGTGCCGGCGCAGACCAGCGCCGAGGAAGTGCAGGCGCTCGCGCCCGACGGTGTGTTCCTCTCGAACGGCCCCGGTGATCCGGAGCCTTGCGATTACGCCATCACGGCAACACGCAAACTGCTGGAGACCGATCTTCCGGTCTTCGGCATCTGTCTCGGTCATCAGATACTCGGTCTCGCGAGCGGCGCGCAGACGGTGAAAATGAAAGCCGGCCACCACGGCGCGAATCACCCTGTGCAGGATCTCGATTCCGGCCGCGTGTTCATCACGAGTCAGAATCACGGGTTCGCGGTCGATGAGACGACACTGCCCGCGAACGTGAAGGCGACTCACCGTTCACTGTTCGACGGCTCGCTGCAGGGCCTCGCATTCAAAGACCGGCCCGCATTCGGCTTCCAGGGACACCCGGAAGCAAGCCCGGGCCCTCACGACCTGAAGTCTCTGTTCGAACGCTTCAATCATCTCATGCTGCGCCGCTTGCAGATGCAGCTGAAGATGGCGACCGGCGGCCGGTAGCGCGCGATTTTACGACAAGCGCTGGCCGGAGCTCGAGATGCTTCGGTTCGCGTCGCAAAGGACTGTGGCGGTGGTGTGAGCGCGAGCTTCGCACGCCCAGTTGCGCGGCGTCACGATTCGACCCTGTCCGCTTAGATCATGCCTGACTGAAAAATGCCCAAACGAACCGACATCAAGAGCATCCTCATCATCGGCGCCGGCCCGATCATCATCGGCCAGGCCTGCGAGTTCGATTATGCCGGCGCCCAGGCGTGCAAGGCGCTGCGCGAGGAAGGCTATCGAGTCATTCTCGTCAACTCGAATCCCGCGACGATCATGACGGACCCGGAGATGGCGGATGCCATCTACATCGAGCCCATCAACTGGAAGACCATCGCCCGCATCATCGAGAAGGAGCGGCCCGATGCCCTGTTGCCCACCATGGGCGGACAGACGGCGCTCAACACCGCTCTCGATCTCGTGCGCGAGGGCGTGCTCGAGAAATACGAAGTACAGCTGATCGCCGCCTCGCGCGCTGCCATCGATATGGCGGAAGACCGCGAGTTGTTCCGTAACGCGATGCGCGAGATCGGCCTCGAGACTCCCAAATCGCAGATCGCCCGTAGCGTCGAGGAAGCGGACGCGATTGCGGCCGAGAGCGGCTACCCGGTCGTCATCCGTCCGTCGTTTACGATGGGCGGCACCGGTGGCGGTATCGCCTACAACCGGGAAGAGCTCGAAGCGATCGTGACCCGCGGCGTGGAGGCGTCCCCGACGGGTGAAGTGCTGATCGAAGAGTCGGTCATCGGTTGGAAAGAGTACGAGATGGAGGTAGTGCGCGATCACAAGGACAACTGCATCATCATCTGCTCCATCGAGAACTTCGATGCCATGGGCGTGCACACGGGCGACTCCATCACCGTGGCGCCGGCCCTGACACTCACCGACAAGGAATACCAGCGCATGCGCGATGCCTCCATCGCGGTACTGCGCAAGATCGGTGTGGACACGGGCGGCTCGAATGTGCAGTTCGCCGTGAATCCCCGCGATGGACGCATGATCGTCATCGAGATGAATCCCCGCGTGTCGCGTTCTTCGGCACTGGCGTCGAAGGCAACGGGGTTCCCGATCGCCAAGATCGCCGCGAAGCTCGCTGTCGGCTATACGCTCGATGAGCTCAAGAACGACATCACCGGTGGCGCGACGCCCGCATCGTTCGAGCCCTCGATCGATTACGTGGTCACGAAAATCCCGCGTTTCACGTTCGAGAAATTCCCCGCCGCCAACGATCGCCTGACGACCCAGATGAAGTCGGTAGGCGAGGTGATGGCGATCGGCCGCACGTTCCAGGAGTCGCTGCAGAAAGCGCTGCGTGGGCTGGAGACGGGGTTGGATGGCCTGACTCCGCAGCTGACGCTGCCCCTCACGGACGAAGCGCAGGACAAACTGGCCTACGAGCTGCGGGCGCCGGGTGCCGACCGCCTGTTGTATACGGCTGATGCCTTCCGTGCGGGCTGGACGCTCGAGCGCATCGCTGACCTTACGCACATCGATCCCTGGTTCCTGGCGCAGATCGAGGATCTGATCAAGGAAGAGGCGCGGGTTCGCGCAGCAGGCCTGAGTGCACTCACGGCCGACCGTCTGCGTGTGCTCAAGCGCAAGGGCTTTTCCGACAGCCGGCTGGGCAAGCTCGTCGACCTGCCCGAAAAGGGGATTCGCTCGAAGCGCCACGAGCTCGGCATCGTCCCGGTCTACAAGCGCGTCGACACGTGCGCGGCAGAGTTCGCGACCTCGACGGCATACCTGTATTCCACCTACGAGGAGGAATGCGAGGCGAATCCGACGAACCGCCGCAAGATCATGATCCTGGGCGGCGGGCCGAACCGCATCGGCCAGGGCATCGAGTTCGACTACTGCTGCGTGCACGCGGCCTTGCAGCTGCGTGAGGACGGCTTCGAGACCATCATGGTCAACTGCAACCCGGAGACCGTCTCGACCGACTACGACACGTCCGACCGCTTGTACTTCGAGCCGTTGACGCTCGAGGACGTGCTCGAGGTCCTCGCGAAAGAAAAACCGGAAGGGGTCATCGTGCAGTTCGGCGGCCAGACGCCGCTCAAACTGTCCCGCGCACTGGAAGCAGCCGGAGCGCCGATCATCGGCACGTCGCCGGATTCGATCGACGTCGCGGAGGATCGCGAGCGCTTCCAGGTACTGGTGCGCAACCTCGGGCTGAAGCAACCCGCCAACGCGACCGCGCGGACCGAAGACCAGGCGGTGCAGCTCGCGCGTGAAGTCGGCTTTCCGCTCGTCGTGCGCCCATCGTATGTACTCGGCGGGCGGGCTATGGAGATCGTCTTCAACGAGGACGATCTGCGCACGTACATGACCCACGCGGTGCAGGTGTCGAACGACAGCCCCGTGTTGCTCGACCGGTTCCTCGATGTTGCAATCGAGGTTGACGTGGACGCCGTCTGTGACGGCGAAGACGTTCTGATCGGCGGCATCATGGAGCACGTGGAGCAGGCCGGCGTGCACTCGGGCGATTCGGGGTGCTCATTGCCACCTAACAGCCTCAGTGCGGAAGTGCAGATGGAGCTGCGTGAGCAGACGCGCAAGCTCGCCAAGGCACTCAACGTCGTCGGGCTCATGAATATTCAGTTCGCCATTCAAAACGGCGTGATTTACGTCCTCGAGGTGAACCCACGAGCCTCGCGCACCGTGCCGTTCGTCTCGAAGGCAACCGGCTCACCGCTCGCGAAGATCGCGGCGCGTGTCATGACAGGGCGCAAGTTGAAGGACCTGGGTGCGACGGTGGAGCGGGTGCCGGCCTTCTACTCGGTGAAAGAGGCAGTCTTCCCGTTCAACAAATTCCCGGAAGCCGACCCGATCCTGGGCCCGGAAATGAAATCGACCGGCGAAGTCATGGGGACGGGCCGGACCTTCGGCGAGGCCTACGCCAAGGCGCAGACGGCTTCGGGCGTGATCCTGCCGCGTAACGGCGTATGCTTCATCAGTGTGCGCGACCGGGATAAGGCCGGGGCGGTTGGGCTTGCGCGCAAGCTCATCGAGCGCGGCTTCGAGGTGCTCGCCACGGAGGGGACGGCACAGGCGCTGGCTGAGGCCGGCGTTGCCTGTCGCCGCGTCAACAAGGTTCGCGAGGGACGGCCGCATATCGTGGACATGATCAAGAACGACGAGATCGATCTCATCGTCAACACTACCGAAGGCAAGCAGGCCATCCGGGAGTCGAACTCGATCCGCCGGGAGGCGGTGTATCGCCGTGTAACGTATTACACGACGCTCGCCGCGGGCCTCGCTACTTGCGAGGCGCTCGATCATCTCGACGAGGTTGAAGTCAATCGCCTGCAGGATCTGCATAAAGAGGCGCTACGTGCATGAAACGCACCCCCATGACAATGCGTGGCGCCGAGGCGCTGCGCGCTGAGCTCAAACGGCTCAAGACCGAAGCGCGGCCCAACGTCATCAAGGCGATCGCCGAAGCCCGCGCGCACGGCGACTTGTCCGAGAACGCGGAATACCACGCCGCGCGCGAGCAGCAGGGCTTCATCGAAGGCCGTATCGGGGAAATCGAAGCGAAGCTTTCCACCGCGGAGGTCATCGACACGTCGAAGCTCACGAACACCGGCAAAGTCGTATTCGGCGCCGTGGTCGAGCTCGAAGACCAGGATGATGTCCACCGCGTCGTCTACCAGGTAGTAGGCGAGGACGAGGCAGACATCCGCGCCGGCCGGATCTCGATCACTTCTCCCATCGCCCGGGCCTTGGTCGGGAAGTCCGAGGGCGATGTGGTGGATGTGACTGCGCCGGGTGGCATCCGGTCGTACGAGATCGTGGCCGTGAAGTACGAATAGCGCCCCACCCAGCGCGCGCCGGCGCACTCAGTCCGGGATAAGAATGCGCGGCAGGCCCGTGCGCGGACGATAAAGAACGGCGACATTGCCGATACGGTGCACCAGCGCGCTGCTGGTGCGTTGCGCAAGCTCGGTGAACAGGGTGTCCCGGGTTTCGCGATCGCCGCCGCCACCCGGGGCTTTCACCTTGATGAGCTCGTGATCGTGTAGTGCACGAACGGTCTCCTTGGCCACGGCCTCGGTCAGGCCGTCCTTGCCGAGACGGATGACCGGGCTCAGGGGGTGGGCGAGGCCCCGAAGATGCCGGCGCTGCTTTTCGGAGAGCTCAGGAGCGGCCGGGCTCTGCGCGCCGGCGGGTGCGGTAATGGCAGGTTTTTTATCCATTGAGAGAGTGTAAATGAACGCTTGTCCACCACGCGAACCGGCCCGCTTTTCGCGCGCAAAGGCCGCGCCTTTTGCTGGGGGCGCCCAGCCCGCGTGTCGCAACGGCTCCAGGCGTGCTCGCTGAAAGCGCCGCAGCCTGCGCGGCCCGGGCGCCGTTCAGCCCAGCGGGAAGGGAACAAAGCCCATGACTCGGCGTTCGAAAAGCAGCCGTCAGTGGCTTCACGAGCATTTCTCGGATCCCTTCGTGAAGCGCGCCTGGGCCGGGGGCTGGCGCTCGCGGGCGGTCTTCAAGCTCGAGGAGATCGACCAGCGTGAGCGTCTGCTCAAGCCCGGGCAGTTTTGCCTGGACCTGGGCTCGGCTCCCGGCGCGTGGAGCCAGTACGCCCGCCGTAAGGTCGGCCACAAGGGGCGGGTGCTTGCGACGGACATCCTCGAGATGCCGGGAATCACCGGGGTGGAGTTCATTCAGGGGGACTTCCGCGAGGAAGAGGTCTTCAACCGGATCCTGGCGCTCCTGCCGGACCGGACGGTGGACGTGGTGCTGTCGGATATGGCGCCGAATATGAGCGGGATGGACGTGATCGACCATCCAAAGTCCGCCTTTCTCGGGGAGCTGGCGCTCGATATGTCCGCACGGGTCTTGAAGCACCACGGCAACGCCCTGATCAAGGTCTTCCAGGGGGCCGGCTTCCAGGAGCTGGTCAAGGCGGCGCGCAGCAAGTTCACCCGGGTGAAGCTGCTGAAACCTGAGGCTTCCCGGGCCCGGAGCGCCGAGATGTATTTGCTGGCCATGGACTTTCTTCTGGTGTAGGTTGCTTTTAAGCACGCCTCACCGTCCTCTATAGAGGTCTGACGCTTTGAACGATTTGACAAAAAACATCTTACTCTGGGTGGTCATCGTGCTCGTGCTGTTGGCGGTCTTCAGCCGCTACATGCCGACCGTGGGCCAGCCGGAAGAGGTGCGTTACTCCACCTTCCTCGATGACGTGAAAGCGAATCGAGTGGATTCCGTCGTGCTCCAGGGGGAGATGATCTACGGCTCCCGCAAGGACAAGACCCAATTCAAGGCCTTCAATCCGGAAACGGATTACACGGCCCTGATCGGGGCGCTGCAGAAAGCGAATGTCGCCATCGAGGGCCGCCCGCCGAAGCAGCCGAACTTCCTCGCGCAGCTGCTGCTGCAACTCGCGCCGGCGCTGCTGCTGATCCTCGTATTCGTCTACATGTTGCGGCAGATGCAGGGCGCCTCCGGTGGCCGGGGGGCTATGTCCTTCGGTAAGAGCCGGGCAAGGCTGCTCGGCGAGGACCAGGTGAACGTCACTTTTGCGGACGTCGCCGGTGTCGATGAAGCCAAGCAGGAAGTGTCCGAGATCGTCGACTTCCTGAAAGACCCGGGCAAGTTCCAGAAGCTCGGCGGCAAGATCCCCAAGGGGGTCCTCATGGTGGGCTCGCCCGGCACGGGCAAGACCCTGCTCGCGCGCGCCATCGCGGGCGAAGCGAAAGTGCCCTTCTTCACTATCTCGGGCTCGGACTTCGTCGAGATGTTCGTCGGTGTCGGCGCCTCCCGCGTGCGCGACATGTTCGAGCAGGCGAAGAAGCACGCCCCCTGCATCATCTTCATCGACGAAATCGATGCTGTCGGCCGCCATCGCGGCGCCGGTCTCGGTGGCGGTCACGATGAGCGTGAGCAGACCCTGAATCAGCTGCTGGTCGAGATGGACGGCTTCGAAGGCAACGAGGGCATCATCGTCATCGCCGCCACGAACCGGCCGGACGTGCTCGACCCGGCACTGCTGCGCCCGGGCCGCTTCGACCGCCAGGTCGTCGTCCCACTCCCCGATGTGCGCGGCCGTGAGCAGATCCTGCGTGTCCACATGCGGCGCGTACCGCTGAACGATGACGTGAAGCCGGGATACATCGCCCGCGGCACGCCTGGCTTCTCCGGCGCCGATCTCGCGAACCTCGTGAACGAGGCCGCTTTGTTCGCCGCCCGCGCCAACAAGCGCATGGTCGGCATGGACGAGTTCGAGCGCGCGAAGGACAAGATCATGATGGGCGCCGAGCGGCGCTCCATGGTGATGAGCGAGGCTGAGAAGCGCATGACGGCCTATCACGAGGCCGGCCACGCCATCGTCGGCATGACCGTCCCCGAGCACGATCCCGTCTACAAGGTCACGATCATCCCCCGCGGCCGCGCGTTGGGTGTTACGCAGTTCCTGCCGGAGCAGGACCGCTACAGCTTCTCGAAGCGCCGTCTCGAAAGCGCCATCGCGACTCTGTTTGGCGGCCGTATCGCCGAAGAGCTGATCTTCGGGCCGGAGTCGGTCACCACCGGTGCCTCGAACGACATCGAGCGTGCGACGGATCTGGCGCGCAACATGGTCACGAAGTGGGGCCTGTCGGACAAACTCGGACCTCTCACGTATTCCGAGGATTCGGGTGAGGTTTTCCTCGGCCGCAGCGTCACGCAACACAAGCAGGTGTCGGACGTCACCGCGCACGCCATCGACGAAGAGGTGCGCCGGGTCATCGAGAGCAACTATCAGCGCGCGCGTCAGATCCTGACCAGCTCGCTCGACAAGCTGCACCTCATGTCCGATGCGCTCATCAAGTACGAGACCATCGATGAGGAACAGCTGAAAGACATCATGTCGGGCAAGGCGCCTAAGCCCCCGGCCGGATGGGATGACACGCTGTCCAACAAGCCGCCGAAGTCGCCCACGGAAGGCCCCGCGGCCGGCGGAACGATCGGCTCCCCGGCCGGACAACACTAAAGTTGATTGGCTGAAAGCCGCCCGGGCCGCGCAGTCTGTGGCGCTGTCAGCGAGCGCGCCTCAGCCTGCGAAATGCGGGCCTGTTGCCGTGGCGAGAGCTCGTTCGCGGAAGGGGGGCGCCTGATGCCGATCGCGACGCTCCGCTGCGGCGATAAAACACTCGATCTCTCCACTCCTGTTGTCATGGGCGTGCTCAACGTCACGCCCGATTCATTCTCCGATGGGGGGCGCTTCCTGGCCGCGCAGGCCGCGGTCGAGCATGCGCTGCGGCTGGTCGAGGAGGGGGCGGCGATCATCGATATCGGTGGCGAGTCCACCCGCCCGGGAGCGGTTCCGGTCCCGGCGGCCGAAGAATTGCGCCGGGTCCTGCCGGTCATCGAACAGCTTCGCCGGGCGACCCCGGTCGTCATTTCGGTCGACACGAGTAAGCCGGAGGTCATCCGCGGAGCCGCGGCTGCCGGCGCCGGCCTCATCAATGACGTGCGGGCATTGAGGGAGCCGGGAGCACTCGAAGCCGCTGCCGCCAGCGAATGCGCCGTGTGTCTCATGCATATGCAGGGTGATCCGCGCACCATGCAGCAGGCACCCAGTTATGTCGATGTCGTGAACGAGGTCAAGTCATTCCTCGAGGAGCGCGCGCAAAGTTGCCGCACCGCCGGGATGTCGTCCGATCGTATCGTCATCGACCCGGGGTTCGGTTTCGGCAAGACCCTGGAGCACAATCTCGAGCTGTTGCGCCGTCTCGGCGAGCTCACGGCGGGCGGGCTGCCGCTGTTGGTCGGCTTATCGCGCAAGTCGATCGTGGGCAAGCTGACCGGCCGCGGAGCCGGGGAGCGGGTGTACGGCAGTGTTGCACTGGCAGTCATTGCGGCGCTGAATGGCGCCCGGATCATTCGGGCGCACGACGTGGCGGCGACAGTCGATGCGTTGAGAGCGGTTGCCGCGGTAACGGGGGGCGCGACGCACGCGTCGCACGGGCAGCCCCGATAGGGGACGCCCAGAGCCGAAGATGAGCAGGCGGATGCCTGCGCAAACGAGGAAAAAAATGGGACGCAAGTTTTTCGGGACGGATGGCGTGCGGGGTCGCGTAGGCGAGCTCCCCATGACCGTGGACTTCGCTTTGAATCTCGCAAGCGCAGTGGCGCGCGTGCTCGCTCCTAACGGCGGCACGGTGCTCATCGGCAAGGACACGCGCGTGTCGGGTTATATGTTCGAGTCGGCCCTCGAAGCCGGCTTCGTGGCGGCCGGCGTGAACGCGATGCTCATCGGCCCGCTGCCCACCCCCGGCATCGCCTACATGACTCGCCGCTTCGAATGCGATTTCGGCGTAGTCATCAGCGCCTCGCACAACCTCTACGACGACAACGGCATCAAGTTCTTCGACGCCACGGGCGCCAAGCTCTCTGATGACCTCGAAGAGCGTATCGAGGCCGAGCTCGCGCAGCCGCCAGTGACACGCACATCGCGCAACCTCGGCCGCGCAACGCGAGTCGACAGGTCGCGGACGCATTACCAGGAGTTCTGCGCTTCCACCGTCCCCCACGGCATGGATCTGACGGGGCTGAAGATTGTTGTCGACTGCGCCAACGGTGCGGCCTACAAGGTGGCGCCACGAGTACTGGCGGACCTGGGAGCCGAGATCGTCCCGATCGGCTGCTCACCGAACGGCCGCAACATCAACGACGGGTGCGGCTCGATGGCGCCGGACCTGCTGCAACTCACGGTTCCCGGCGTTCGCGCCAACGTAGGGTTGGCCCTCGACGGCGACGGCGACCGGCTCGTCATGGTCGATCACCTCGGTCGCCTGGTCGACGGCGATCAGCTTCTGTATGTCATCGCCAAAGCGCACAAACAGGCAGGGACGCTGCGCGGACCCGTGGTAGGCACGGTGATGAGCAATCTCGGCCTCGAGGTAGCGCTGCGCGAAAGCGGTATCGAGTTCCAGCGGGCGGCGGTCGGCGACCGCTATGTTCTCGGCCTCCTGCGCGAAACGGGCGGCATCCTCGGTGGCGAGACATCGGGGCATATCCTGTGTCTCGACAAGACGACGACGGGCGACGGGCTCGTGAGCGCCCTGCAGGTACTCGCCGTCATGAAAAAGACGGGGCTCACGCTTGCCGAGCTCGCCTCGGGAATGTTGAAATTTCCGCAAGTGCTGCTGAACGTGAAGGTGGCGAAGCGGTTCGATCCTTCGAAGGTGCCCGCGGTACAGGACGCGGTTCGACGCATCGAGAAGCGGATGGGCGACGACGGCCGGGTCGTGTTGCGAGCCTCGGGCACCGAGCCGGTGATTCGAGTGATGGTGGAAGGTCGGAGCGAAGAGGTCACCCGATCGGCCGCGACCGAGCTTGCGGAAGTGGTGAAGGCAGCCGCCACCTGACGATCCCGTTGCACCAACCTGGGTGCATCGTTATCATCCGCCGCCCTTCGCCCACGCGGCTCTCGAGGAGCCGTTCGAGGTCGGTCCATGCGCCGTCCCATTGTTGCGGGAAATTGGAAAATGCACGGGTCGCGCGCCGATAATGCGCGGCTCATCGAGGAGCTCGTGAGCCGGTATCCGGCCGACGCGGGCGCCGACTGCGTCGTGTGTCCGCCGTTCGTGTACCTGCAGGAAGTGGGGCGGATGTTGCGGGATACGGCAATCGGCCTCGGCGGGCAGGATGTCTGTGCCGACACGCATGGCGCCTTCACGGGAGAAGTCTCGGCGGCGATGCTGAAAGATGTCGGTTGCGAGTACGTGCTCGTCGGACACTCGGAGCGTCGGCTGCTCTATCGCGAAAGCGATCAGCAGGTCGCCCGGAAGTTCGCGGCGGCTCATGCCAAGGCACTGATTCCGGTGCTCTGCGTCGGTGAGCAGCTGTCGGATCGTGAAGCGGGCCGCACGGCAGAAGTGATCACCCGGCAGCTGGACGTGGTGCTGGAGCTTTGTGGACCCGAGGCACTGGGGCAGGGTGTGGTGGCCTATGAGCCGGTATGGGCCATCGGAACGGGACGCGTTGCGACCCCTGAGCAGGCTCAGGAGGTGCACGCGCTCATCCGTGCCCGTATCGCGGCTCGGGATGGTAGAATCGCGGCCGATACGCGGATCCTATACGGCGGCAGCGTGAAGGCCGGGAATGCGGCCGAGCTGTTTGCGATGCCCGACGTCGACGGTGGCCTCATCGGGGGCGCCTCACTCAAGGCGGATGAATTTCTGGCGATCCTGGCCGCGGCCGGCCCGGGATGAGCGGACCTCTTTTATGTTGCGCGTGATATTGACCATAGTTCAGGTGTTCTCGTCGCTGGCGATCATCGCCCTTGTGCTGCTTCAGCGCGGCAAGGGGGCCGATGCCGGAGCCGGCTTCGGCGCGGGCGCTTCGGGCACTGTTTTCGGAGCGCGGGGTGCCAGCACGGCGCTGTCGCGCGCCACGGCGATTTTTGCGGCGATCTTCATGCTCAACAGCCTGGCGCTCGCCTATATGGGCACGCGCGTAGCGGCGCCGCCGAAGACGATTCTCGATGAGGTGAGTGAGAGCAAGACGCCGCCGGCTCCGAGCAACGCGCGTCCGGGTGTGCCTTCTCCGGCGCCGACGACCGCGCCGGTTCCGGCTCCCCCGCCCGCTGCTCCTGCCTCTACTCCGCCGCAGCCGGCGCCGGAGCCGCAGAAGTAGCGACCTCGAGAAAACTCAAAATTTGAACGCTGCGGACGTGGTGGAATTGGTAGACACACTAGCTTGAGGGGCTAGCGCCGAAAGGTGTGGGAGTTCGAGTCTCCCCGTCCGCACCAAATCGTGATCAGCGCTGCTACAATCGCTGGATTGGAAGCGAGTGATCTGTAGCTGGAAGCGCCGACAAGGGACTTTCAGCCAAATTGATAAGGGGGCAGGTCGTGAGACGATCTGTCCCTTTTGCTGTGCGTGTCCCCGTTTCGGAAACGCTAATCGATGTTATCGAACTACCTGCCGATCCTGATCTTTCTCGTCATCGCCACGGCGCTGGCGGGGCTGCTGCTCACGTTGGGCAGCGTGCTGGGCCGCTTTTCCTCGCGGAATCGCAACGATCCCGCGAAGCTCTCACCGTATGAGTGCGGCTTCGAGGCCTTCGAAGACAGCCGCATGAAATTCGACGTGCGGTACTACCTCGTCGCGATCCTCTTCATCGTGTTCGATCTGGAGATCGCCTTCCTGTTTCCGTGGGCCGTGGCGCTCGGCAAGCTTGGGTCTTTCGGTCTCGTTGCGATGGCAATCTTCCTCGGCATCCTCATCGTGGGGTTCATCTACGAGTGGAAGAAAGGAGCGCTCGAGTGGGATTGAATACGCCTGATGCTGGGGCGCAGACCGTTGGAGTCACCGAGCGCTCAACGGCGGATGCAAGGTCGGCTGAGAACGCGGCGGCGGATACGTTCGCGCAGCGGGGCTTCGTCACAACACAATTCGACAGTCTCTCGAACTGGGCCCGTACGGGCTCGCTTTGGCCGATGACCTTCGGACTTGCGTGCTGCGCTGTGGAAATGATGCACGCCGGGGCTTCGAGGTATGACCTCGACCGGTTCGGCGTCGTGTTTCGTCCGAGCCCGCGGCAGTCGGATGTGATGATCGTCGCTGGCACCCTGGTCAATAAGATGGCTCCGGCGCTGCGCAAGGTGTACGACCAGATGGCCGAGCCGCGCTGGGTCATTTCGATGGGTTCCTGTGCTAATGGCGGCGGCTACTACCATTACTCTTACGCGGTGGTGCGCGGGTGCGACCGCATCGTGCCCGTCGATATCTATGTCCCCGGCTGTCCTCCGACAGCGGAAGCGCTCGTCTACGGCATCATCCAGCTGCAGAAGAAAATCGAGCGCACCAGCACGATTTCCAGGTAGGAGATACCCACAGTGAACGAGCGGGTCGAGGCCCTGGCGCTCATAGTTGAGGCGCAATTCAAGGATGGCGTGCGGCGCTTGCCGTCGCTTGCCGCGGAAGTCGCCTACGAGGTCGATGCGGCCAATCTTCTTACCGTCGGCCGCACTTTGCGGGACGCTCCTGAGCTGAAGTTCGAGATGCTCATGGACCTGGCGGGTGTCGACTACCTGCACTATGGCCGCGATGAATGGCAGACCTCCAGCGCCACCCGTTCGGGCTTCAGCCGCGGCAGGGTCGCGCGCCTGGATACGCCGGATCCCGACATGGCGGGCCGCTTCGGCGTCACTTACAACCTTCTGTCGATCACTAACAACCAGCGCCTGCGGCTGCGCGTGAAGTGCCCCGACACACAGGAGCCTGTGGTCGACTCCGTAGTCGACGTGTGGGCCGGCGCGAACTGGTTCGAGCGCGAGGCGTTCGACCTGTTCGGCATTCTCTTCAGAGGGCATCCCGATCTGCGCCGCATTTTGACGGACTATGGGTTCATCGGGCATCCGTTCCGTAAGGACTTCCCGCTGATCGGTAACGTCGAAGTGAAGTACGACAACGAGAAGAAACGCGTCGTGTACCAGCCCGTCAGCATCACCCCGCGTGTGTTGGTGCCTAAGGTGATTCGTCATGACCATCGCTACGAGCCCGCGCTCGCCGAACCGCAGTTGCCGCGCTGATGGCTAACATTCCTGCTTCCGCGGCTCTGTCCGAAATCCGCAACTACACGATGAATTTCGGTCCGCAGCATCCTGCGGCCCACGGCGTGCTGCGGCTCGTGCTCGAGATGGATGGCGAAGTCATCCAGAAGGCGGACCCCCACATCGGCCTCCTGCATCGTGGGACGGAGAAGCTCGCCGAGTCGAAGCCGTTCAACCAGTCCATCGGGTACATGGATCGGCTCGACTACGTTTCGATGATGTGCAACGAGCACGCCTACGTGCTCGCGATCGAGCAGCTGCTCGGGATCAAGGCCCCGGAGCGTGCGCAGTACATCCGCGTCATGTTCGATGAGATCACGCGCATCCTGAACCACCTCATGTGGCTCGGCGCGCATGGACTCGACATCGGCGCGATGACGGTCTTTCTCCTGTGCTTCAAGGAGCGCGAGGAGTTGATGGACCTGTACGAAGCGGTGTCCGGCACACGCATGCACGCTACGTACTACCGGCCGGGCGGCGTCTATCGCGATCTTCCCGACACGATGCCGAAGTACCAGGTGTCGAAGTGGCGCTCGCAGAAAGACGTCGAGCGGCTCAACGAGGCCCGCTCCGGTTCGATGCTCGATTTCATCTGGGCATTCACCGAGCGCTTTCCGAGTTCGATCGACGACTACGAAACGCTGCTCACCGATAACCGCATCTGGAAACAGCGCACGGTCAACATCGGCGTGGTTACTCCTGAGCGCGCGATGCAGCTGGGCTTTTCCGGCCCGATGCTGCGTGGCTCCGGCGTCGAGTGGGATCTGCGTAAGAAGCAGCCGTACGAAGTCTACGACCGCATGGATTTCGACATTCCGGTGGGCGTGCACGGCGATTGCTACGACCGCTATCTCGTACGCATGGAAGAGATGCGCCAGTCGAACCGCATCGTCCGGCAGTGCGTGGAGTGGCTGCGGAAGAATCCGGGCCCGGTGATGGTCGATGACCGCAAGGTGCGACCGCCGAGCCGCGAGCGGATGAAGGAAGACATGGAATCCCTCATCCATCACTTCAAGTTCTTCACCGAAGGCTACGAAGTGCCCGAGGGCGAGACGTACGCCGCCGTCGAGGCGCCGAAGGGCGAGTTCGGTATCTATCTCATCTCGGACGGCGCGAATAAGCCGTACCGTCTCAAATGCCGCGCACCCGGCTTCCCGCATCTCGCCGCGCTCGAGGAAATGAGCCGCGGCCACATGCTGGCGGACGTCGTCGCCGTGATCGGCACTCAGGACATCGTGTTCGGGGAAATCGACCGTTGAGCACAGAAACGCACGCCTCCGCCGACGCGAAAGTCGGCACCGACAACAGCAAGCTGAAACTGCTGTCCGAGCACACCCGCAAGGAAATCGACCACTGGGTCGCGAAGTTTCCGGTGGACCGGCAACGTTCTGCCTGCATTTCGGCGCTGCGCGCGACGCAGGAGCAGAACAACGGCTTCCTCACGCCGGAGTTGATGGATGCGGTGGCCGAATATCTGCGGCTGCCGCCTATCCAGGTGTACGAGGTCGCCGCGTTCTATTCGATGTTCGAGACGCATCCCTGCGGCCGTCATCATGTCAGCATCTGCACGAACGTCTCCTGCATGCTCAACGGCGGCGAAGAGTTGGTCGCGCACGCCGAGAAGAAACTCGGCATCAAGCTCAACGAGAGCACGCCGGATGGGCGGATCTTCCTCAAGCGGGAAGAAGAGTGCCTCGCCGCCTGCACGGGCGCGCCGATGATGATGGTGGACCATGTGTTCCACGAGCATCTGACCCCCGAGAAGGTCGACAAGATACTGGATGACTTGAAGTGATCATGGGCGCTTACGACGACAAGATGAATCTGCTGTTGTTCGAGCCGCTGAAGCTCGAGCGCCCATGGACTCTCGACACGTACCGCAGCATCGGCGGCTACGACGTCTGGGAAAAGTACGTCCGGGAGAAGCCCACTCGCGAGTCGATCATCGATGCGGTGAAGGCCTCCGGCCTGCGCGGCCGTGGCGGTGCCGCTTTCCCCACTGGCACGAAGTGGAGCTTCATGCCGCGCAACTCGCCGATCCAGAAGTATCTGGTCTGCAATTCGGATGAGAGCGAGCCCGGCACCTGCCACGATCGCGACATCCTGCGCTTCAACCCGCATGCCCTGATCGAGGGCCTGGCGATTGCCGCGTACGCGACCAATTCAACGGTGGCGTACAACTACATCCGCGGTGAATTCCTCGGCGAGCCGGTCCCGCGCTTCGAAGCGGCGCTCGCGGAAGCCTATGCGGCCGGTCTGCTCGGCAAGAACATCATGGGCAGCGGCATCGATTTCGACCTGTACACTTTCGTCGGCGCAGGCGCCTACATTTGCGGCGAAGAAACCGCGCTGCTCGATTCGCTCGAAGGCAAGCCCGGCAAGCCGCGCTTCAAGCCGCCGTTTCCGGCCAACTTCGGCCTGTACGGTCAACCGACTACGATCAACAACACGCAGAGCTTCGCTTCCGTACCGACGATCCTGCGCAAGGGCCCGGCGTGGTTCGCCGCTCTCGGGCCGGCGAACTCGGCCGGAACGATGATTTTCTCGGTCTCCGGTCACGTCGCGAAGGCCGCTAACTTCGAAGTGCCGATGGGCATTCCGTTCAAGGATCTGCTGGAACTGGCGGGCGGCATGAAAGGCGGCCGCAAGCTGAAGGCCGTGATCCCCGGCGGCGCGTCCGTCCCGGTGGTGCCGGGCGAGACCATGATGCAGCTCAACATGGACTACGACTCGCTGAAAGCGGCCGGTTCGGCTATCGGTTCCGCGGCGGTCATGGTGATGGACGAGACCACCTGCATGGTCCGTGTACTCGAGCGTATCTCGCGTTTCTTCATGTCGGAGTCGTGCGGACAGTGCACTCCGTGTCGTGAAGGGACCGGCTGGATGAATCGACTCCTGAAGCGCGTGCTGGCCGGTCAGGCCCGTCGCGAAGAGCTCGGGTTGCTGCTCGACGTCGCGAACCGTATCGAGGGGCACACGATCTGCGCGCTGGGTGATGCGTCCGCGTGGCCGGTGCAGAGCTTCCTGAAGCATTACCGGCATGAGTTCGAATACATGATCGATCACGGCGGCCGCAGCATCGTGACCGACCAGTTGGGGGCGCAGGCCGCATGACGCTCAAGGTGGTTTGCTGACATGGCTGACGAATTCGTCAACATCGAGATCGACGGCGTGGCCGTCAAGGCGCGCAAGGGCGAGATGCTCATCCGCGCCACCGACGCGCAGGGCGCCTATGTGCCGCGCTTCTGCTACCACGAAAAGCTGTCGATTGCGGCCAATTGCCGCATGTGTCTCGTCGAGGTGGAAAAGGCTCCGAAGCCTTTGCCTGCGTGTGCGACGCCGGTCGCCGAGGGCATGAAGGTCTTCACGAAGTCCCCGCGCGCCATCGGTGCGCAGCGGGCGACGATGGAATTCCTCCTCATCAATCATCCGCTCGACTGTCCGATCTGCGATCAGGGCGGCGAATGCGAGCTGCAGGACCTGGCCGTAGGTTTTGGCCGCGACATCTCCCGTTTCAACGAGCGCAAGCGCGTCGTGCCCGACGAGAATCTCGGACCGCTCATCGCGACTGACATGACCCGCTGCATTCAGTGCACGCGCTGCATCCGGTTTACGGAAGAGATCGCCGGCATCCAGGAGCTCGGCATGATCGGCCGCGGCGAGCAGATGAAGGTGCGGACTTACATAGAGACGACCGTTCACCACGAGATGTCGGGCAACGTGATCGACCTGTGCCCGGTCGGTGCGCTCGTCTCCAAGCCGTATCGCTTCAGCGCCCGCGCCTGGGAAATGACTTCGG
This sequence comes from Gammaproteobacteria bacterium, assembly GCA_028293765.1. GTDB lineage: Bacteria > Pseudomonadota > Gammaproteobacteria > Steroidobacterales > Steroidobacteraceae > 13-2-20CM-66-19. The sequence goes on along the minus strand of JAQGOG010000165.1, from coordinate 6,609 downwards.
TTCCGCTCGTCTCGCCGCACGATGGCGTGGGCACGAACCTGTTTGGCCACGTACTGCGTGGAAAGCTGATGCGCGTCGTTCCCCGGGAGAACGAGGCGATCAATGAGATCTGGATTGCCGACCGCGACCGCTTCAGCTACGAGGGTGTGTACAGCGCCGATCGGGTGCAGCGTCCGATGATTCGCAAGGGCGCGGAGTGGGTCGAGACGGACTGGGAGACCGCGCTCGCGAAGACTGTCGAAGGTCTGCGCTCGCGCGCGGCGGAACTCGGTGTGCTCGCCAGTGCCTCCAGTACCCTCGAAGAGCTTTATCTCACCGCGCGTCTTGCGCGAGGCCTGGGCACGAACAACATCGATCATCGGTTGCGTCAGCGCGATCTGCGCGACCAGAGCGCGGACCCTGTATTTCCAAGCCTCGGGATGAGCATCGCGGCGATCGATTCGCTGACGGCGCTGCTGGTGATCGGCGCCAACTTGCGCCGCGAAGTGCCGGTCCTGGCTCACCGGATCCGCAAAGCGGCGCGGCGCGGGGCAAACATCGCGCTGCTGAATCCGGTACGGTTCGACTATAAGTTTCCTATCGCGGCTTACCTGGCGTCCGCTCCCGTGCAGCAGGTCGCCGATCTGGCCGCGATTTTGGCGGTCTCTGCGCAGACGGCCGGTAAGCCTGTGCCGGAGCACCTGGCTGCGTTCGTGCGGGACGCGAAAGTTGATGATTCGCATCGAGCCGTTGCAGCGGCGTTGGCTTCGGGTGAGAAGCGGGCGGTGTGGCTCGGCGCGTTGGCCATTCGTCATCCGGCGTTTGCGGATCTGCGCGCGTTGGCATCCGCGCTTGCGGACATCACCGGCGCAGCGTTCGGGCTGCTTGCCGAAGGTGGCAATGCTGCCGGCGCCTATCTTGCCGGTGCCGTTCCTCATCGTGAGGCTGGCGGCAAGGCTGTGCAGACCCCGGGCCTGGCGGCAACCGAAATGCTCCACCGTTCACTGAAGGCCTATTTGCTCTGCGGCGGTGTCGAGCCCTGGGTCGATGCGCTGGACGCGGAGGCCGCTCGTTCGCTGTCCAAAGCCGAGTTTGTGGTCGCCATCACTCCGTTTGCCAACGACTCGTTGCGCAAACTGGCGCACGTCATTCTTCCGATGGGCACGTTCGCGGAGACTTCCGGAACCTACGTCAACATGGAAGGCGTGTGGCAGAGCCAGACCGGAGCGGCCGCTCCGGTTGGCGAGGCGCGCCCGGGCTGGAAGGTGTTGCGTGTCCTGGGCAATCTGCTGAACCTCACCGGCTTCGAGTACCAGTCGTCGGAGGATGTCCGCGAAGAGTTGCGCAAGCTCTGCGGCGAGCCTGTGGCGTCGAGCTACAAGGGCAGCCACCGCGTGGCGCGGGGGACGGGTGAGGCGAGATTGGTGGATTTACCGATGTACCAGATAGACGCGCTCGTGCGCCGGGCGCCGTCACTTCAGAAGACCCGCGAAGGCCGTACGCCCGCGGCGACGTACTGACGAGAAGGACGAGATCGAGTGCTGCAAACTCTCTCAACCGCGTGGTTCTCCCTGCCGGACTATGGCCGCGCCACGGCCTGGATTCTCGTGATCACCGTCGCGCTCATCATCTCGGTGGCGCTGCTTACATTGGTCGAGCGCAAGGTGATTGGCTGGATGCAGCTGCGCCGCGGTCCGAACCGCGTCAGCATCTTCGGGCTGTTCCCGGGCCTGGGTCAACCGTTCGCCGATGTCGTGAAACTTCTGATGAAGGAAGTGATCATCCCGGCGAAAGCCAACAAGTTCCTGTTCCGGCTGGCGCCGATGATCACGCTCATCCCGGCATTCGCCGCCTGGGCCGTGATCCCGTTGTCGCCGGAGGTGGTCGTTTCCAAGGCGGACGCCGGGCTGTTGTACCTGTTATCGCTCACTTCGATGGGCGTGTACGGCGTCATCATCGCCGGCTGGGCGACCAACTCGAAGTACGCCTTCCTGGGCGCCATGCGGTCCGCGGCACAGATGGTCGCGTACGAGATCGCGATGGGTTTTGCGCTCGTGGGCGTCCTCATGGCCACGCGCAGCATGAATCTGGGCACGATCGTGCTGTCGCAGAGTGGCGGCGTGGGCGCCTGGAACTGGTTCTGGCTGTTTCCACTGTTCATCGTGTACTTCATCTCCGGTGTGGCGGAGACGAATCGTGCGCCGTTCGACGTGGCGGAGGGTGAGTCTGAAATCGTCGCCGGCTTCCATGTCGAGTATTCCGGCATGGCCTTCGCACTGTTCTTCCTCGCCGAATACGCGAACATGATCTTGATCGCGGCCCTGACCGCGGTGTTCTTCTTCGGTGGCTGGCTCTCGCCGTTTCAGGGCTACCCGGTCATCGGCGACACGCTCCTGGGAGCGCCGAGCTTCCTGTGGCTGGGTATCAAGATCAGCGTCGGGCTGTTCATGTTCCTCTGGTTCCGGGCGACGTTCCCGCGCTACCGCTATGACCAGATCATGCGACTGGGCTGGAAGGCACTCATTCCCGTGACCCTCGTGTGGATCGGGGTGGAAATGGTGCTCTCCGTGTACAAGATCGGCCCCTGGTCGCATTGAAGAGGCGAGACAATGGCTGTCAATCCGTTCAAGACCTTCCTCCTGCCCGAGTTGCTCAAGGGCATGAGTGTCACCGCGCGCACCTTCTTCAGCCGCAAGTACACACTGAATTATCCTGAGGAGAAGACTCCTCAATCGCCGCGCTTCCGCGGATTGCACGCGCTGCGCCGGTATGCGAACGGAGAGGAGCGTTGCATCGCGTGCAAGCTGTGTGAGGCTGTGTGCCCCGCCGTTTGCATCACGATCGATTCCGAAGTGGCGGCGGACGGCACGCGCCGCACGACGCGCTACGACATCGACCTGTTCAAGTGCATCTACTGCGGCTTCTGCGAGGAAGCCTGCCCTGTGGATGCGATCGTGCTGACGCGCATCCACGAGTACCACATGGAGCACCGTGGCGAGAACATCATGAGCAAGGACAAGCTGCTCGCAGTGGGGGAGCGCTACGAGGCCATGATCGCGACCGATAAAGCCGCTGACGCGCCGTACCGGTAAGAAGTAGGGCCGTGCATACGAGGGGAGTCTTTCTCATGCGCTGCGCGCAGGACTTACGGCAGCGCCCAAAGCGGCGCAGCCCGTAGGCTTAGCGGCGCGAAGCGCGCCGGAGGAATAGAGTGTGTTAGTCGAAGTTCTGTTTTATGTGTTCGGGACCATCCTGATCGCCGGGGCGCTTGGCGTGATCGTCTCGCGCAACGCGGTGTATTCCGCGTTGGCGCTCGTGCTGTGTTTCGTCACGTCGGCGGCGATCTGGCTGCTCCTCCAAGCGGAATTTCTCGCGGTGGTGCTCGTGCTGGTCTACGTGGGCGCGGTCATGGTGCTCTTCCTGTTCGTCGTGATGATGTTGGATATCAATGTCGAGAAGCTGCGCGAGGGCTTCACGCGTTTCGCGTGGTTGGGCTGGCTCACGGCTCTCGCGGTTATTGTCGAGATCGCCGGAGTCGTCTGGGCGGGTGGCGGTCTTGGCATCGACGCCTCGAAAGGCGGGGCCGACCTGCCGGCCAATTACAGCAACACCCTGGAACTCGGCCAGGTGCTGTACACGAAGTACGTTTACCCGTTCGAGCTTGCCGCCGTACTCCTGCTCGTTGCGATCGTGGCCGCCATCGCTCTGACGATGCGCAAGCGCCCCGGTCACAAGGTGCAGGACATCTCCAAGCAAGTCGCCGTGCGGGCCAGGGACCGCGTGCGCATCGTTAAGATGGAGTCGGAGAAGCGCTCATGATTACGCTCGCGCACCTGCTGACGCTGTCGGGCATCCTGTTCGCGCTGTCCGTCGCGGGCATCTTCCTCAACCGGAAGAACGTCATTCTGCTGCTGATGTGCGTCGAACTGCTGCTGCTCGCCGCGAACTTCAATTTCATCGCGTTCTCCCGGTACCTGGGGGACATCAACGGCCAGGTCTTCGTGTTCTTCGTACTGACCGTGGCGGCCGCGGAGTCGGCGATCGGGCTCGCGATCCTCGTGGTGTTGTTCCGTGAACGACGCAGCATCAACGTCGAAGACCTGAATACCTTGCGGGGCTGAGCGCGCACATGAATCCGACCCTGCTTATCGCAATTCCCCTGTTGCCGCTGCTGGCGGCCATCCTCGCCGGGCTCTTCGGGCGGGTGATCGGGCGCGCCGGTGCGCACACCGTCACCATCGCGGGCGTGGCCATCGCCTGCGGGCTGTCGATCCATGTCCTGAAGCAGCTCCTGGACGGCGTGCCGACGTACAACGCGCCTGTCTATAGCTGGCTCATCAGCGACGGCATGCACATGGATGTCGGCTTCCTGGTCGATCGCCTGACGGCGCTCATGATGGTCGTCGTCACATTCGTCTCCTTGTGCGTGCACGTGTACACGATCGGCTACATGCACGACGATCCGGGCTACCAGCGCTTCTTCAGCTACATCTCGCTGTTCACGTTCTCGATGCTCATGCTCGTGATGGCGAACAACTTCATGCAGCTGTTCTTCGGCTGGGAAGCGGTCGGCGTCGTCTCGTACCTGCTGATCGGGTTCTGGTACACGCGGCCGAGCGCGATCTTCGCGAACATGAAGGCATTCATCGTCAACCGCATCGGTGACTTCGGGTTCATTCTCGGTATCGCCGGCGTCGCCTACTACACGAACTCGCTCAGCTACACGGATGCGTTCGCCGCGGCGCCGAAGATGGCGGCGGCGCTGCTGCCGATGACATCCACGTCGAGCGTGGAGGCCCTGACGCTGATCTGCATCTGCCTCTTCATCGGCGCGATGGGTAAATCCGCGCAGGTCCCCCTGCACGTGTGGCTGCCGGATTCGATGGAAGGCCCGACCCCGATCTCCGCGCTCATCCACGCGGCGACGATGGTGACCGCGGGCATCTTCATGGTCGCCCGCATGTCGCCGCTGTTCGAGCATTCGGAGGCCGCGCTGTCCTTCGTGCTCGTCATCGGGGCAACGACGGCATTCTTCATGGGTCTTCTGGGTGTCGTGAACAACGACATCAAGCGGGTCATCGCGTATTCCACGCTCTCGCAGCTGGGCTACATGACCGTGGCGCTGGGTGTGTCTGCTTATAGCGCCGCGATCTTCCACCTGATGACGCATGCGTTCTTCAAGGCGCTGCTGTTCCTCGCCGCGGGCTCCGTCATCATCGGCATGCACCACGAGCAGGACATGCGCAAGATGGGCGGACTTGCGAAGTACATGCCGATCACGGCGATCACGAGCTGGATCGGCGCGCTGGCGCTGATCGGCACGCCGTTCTTTTCCGGCTTCTACTCGAAGGACGCGATCATCGAGGCCGTGGGTGTGTCACACCGCTGGGGTGCGCAATACGCCTACTGGTGCGTGTTGGGCGGCGTCTTCGTTACCGCGCTGTACACGTTTCGGATGATTTTCATGACGTTCCATGGGCCGGAGCGGTTCCGGCACGTGCATGGTCATGCGTCTTCCGATAAGACGGTGAGCCATGAGGAAGAGGACGCGAAGCCGAGTGCACACGGAGCTCAGCCGCATGGCCATGACCACAGTCATCATGGCGCCGAGCCGCACGAGAGCCCGGCTGTCGTCACGATCCCTCTGATCGCCCTCGCGATCCCCTCGCTGCTGATCGGCTTCGTGACGGTCGGCTACGTGCTGTTCGGCAACTATTTTGGCGATTCGATCCAGGTTCTGGAACGCAACAGCGTGATCGCCGAGATTGGCCGCGAGTTCCATGGACCGGTGGAATTCGCGTTGCATGGCTTCGTGTCACTGCCGTTCTGGTTCGCATTGGCGGGCGTCGTTACGGCGTGGGCGTTCTTCCTGTGGAAGCCTTCGCTGGCGAACCGCGTGGCGCAGTCGTTCAGCTGGCTGCGCAAGCTGCTGATCGAGAAGTACTACTTCGACTGGTTCAACCAGAACGTCATCGCGGCGCTCACGCGGCTCATCGGCACCGGACTGTGGAAGGGCGGCGATGAGGCGTTGATCGACGGCGCCCTGGTCAACGGCTCGGCGGCGACGGTGCGTTGGTTCGGCAGCGTCCTGCGACGGGTGCAGAGCGGTTACCTTTACTCGTACGCGTTCTGGATGGTGATCGGCCTGGCGGTGATGCTGGGTTGGTTCCTCGAGCGCATGTAAGCCTGCGGCGGTCATAAGAATGCAAGGTCCTCTTCTGTCGGTTCTGGTCTGGCTGCCCATCGGTGCGGGCGTCGTGGTATTGCTGCTCGGCGAGCGCAACATCGTTGCGGCACGCTGGGTAGCACTTCTCGCGACGATCGCGACGCTGCTCCTGTCGCTGCCGCTGGTCGCTCATTTCGACACCAGCACGTCCGCTTTCCAGTTCGTCGAGAGCGTGTCGTGGATTCCACGCTTCAATGCGAACTACGCGCTGGGACTGGACGGCATCTCGCTCCCGCTCGTCGTGCTCACGGCGTTCATCACCATCCCCGTCGTCATCGCGGCGTGGACCGTCATCGAGGTCCGGGCCGCGCAGTACTTCGCTGCCTTCCTGATCATGGAAGGGCTGATGATCGGCGTGTTCTCGGCGACGGATGCGCTGCTGTTCTACTTCTTCTGGGAAGCGA